>NZ_JAZHFU010000012.1:0-120212 GCF_036541465.1 Bacillus sp. CFBP9009
CAAGGTAAAATTAAAAGGCATGAGCCCGGTAGATTACCGGGTTCATGCCCTCAAGGCTGCCTAGTAAATAAAGTGTCTAACTTTTTGGGTTCACTTCAGAACGTTATTTTAAACAGTTCTCTTTTGCTTCTTACTCCCTACTTGGGTAAAAAATAGTTTTTTTACACTTACGTTTATTTAATTGTTAAATTGGGGAAATATAAATTTAATCGATGATGACTTGAAAACTAGGATGGGTATGATGAGAATTAAGGTAAAAAAAATAATATATTACCTGATTAAATTAAGAGGTAGAATCTTTATACCATTTGCCATTTTATACATATTAGTTGCTGCGTATGTTGCTTTTTCTATAGAACCACAGACGTTCGAATCATATTTAACCTCAGTTTACTGGGTTCTTACAACGCTTGCTACGGTTGGTTTTGGGGACTATGCACCGGTCACCGATCTTGGAAAAGCATTTACCATTGGTCTTTACATCACGGGTATTGGGCTTGTTAGTCTTTTTATTGGAAAAATCATTAAATCTGTATATCTTATCGAAAAACGTAAAGTTGGTGGAAAAATGAAATATACAGGTAAAAATCATATCATTTTGATTGGTTGGAGTGATAAGTCAAAATCTGCACTCCAAGAAATTTTTAAATCTGATGAAACCATTGATATTGTAATCATTGATAACTTGGAAAAAGCTCCTATGATGGAGGAGCGTCTGTTTTATGTTCGCGGGGATGCCACCGATGAAGAAACATTACTCCGCGCAAATCTGCCTAAAGCAAAAGGCGTTATCATTTTTGCTGACCAAATAACACAAGATAATTATGCTACAAAGGATCCGTTACTTGTCGATGGAAAGACATTATTAGTTGCCACTGCCATAACGGCCATTGAAGAAAAAACGAATACGTCCATTCATGTCACAGCCGAGGTGATCAATCAAAAGCATATTCGTTTATTCGAGCGTGTAAAGGTGGATGAGTTCATTCCTACGCAAGAAATGATCTCCCACGCAGCAGTACGATCATTATTTTCTCATGGAGTCACCCACATGTATTCAGAACTTATGAGCACAAAATATGAAGAAACTATGTATGAGATTCCTAAACAAGATGAATGGCTAACCTATCGTGATGCGTTTATAGATCTTCTTAACAAAGGAGCCACACTGGTAGCAGATCGTGGCGATCTTAACATAAACCAAAAATTAGATGCACGAATTCCTGATGATGCACAGCTTTTCATTATTTGCGATAAAGAAACCATTTCCCAAATAAATTCAAAAATACATTAGAAGCAGAAATCTTTAGGGATGCTATAATAGCATCCCTCAGTTTGTAGACAAAAGGGTTCTATCTAAAAGTTAAAACTAAGTTGATTGGAACGGAAGGTAGACTCCTGCTTAGAAAAGCGCTTCTAGGGGAGACCCCGCAGGCGCAAGCCGAGGAGGCTCCCGGACCGCCCGCGGAAAGCGAGTGCTCTCGTTCCAATCAACGTCCAAATTGTACAAGCCATAAACTCAATTTTCTTCGAGTTTGCCTACAAATAAGCATCATTAATTGAATAGGCTTTAAAACAAAAAAAGAACCTTCAATCAATGATAGATTAAAGGTTCTGTTGTTTTTAATTTCAATATTGCTTCAGTATCCAAAAATTAACTATAAACTAGCTCTTTTTTTTTGCTTAGACCAAGCGTCTCTGATGTTGAAGTTTGAATTTCGTGCAGAAGCTCTGTATTTTCCATTAGTGACTCTCCATAAGAAGGAATCATTTCTTTAATTTTCGGTTCCCACTCTTTCATACGTTGCGGGAAGCATTTATTAATTACCTCAAGCATAACATGAACAGCAGTAGAAGCCCCTGGAGAAGCACCTAGCAATGCTGCAATCGAGCCATCGGATGCACTGACAACTTCCGTACCAAATTGAAGTGTACCTTTGCCGCCTTCAGCAGTATCTTTGATAACTTGTACACGTTGGCCAGCTACTACTAAATCCCAATCCTCACTCTTAGCGTTCGGGATGAACTCTCGTAACTCTTCCATGCGCTGTTCCTTCGATAACATAACTTGCTGGATCAGGTATTTTGTCAATGGCATCTCTTTCGCGCCTGCCGCCAACATAGTTAAAACATTATTCGGTTTTACGGAAGTTATTAAATCGAACATTGAACCTGTTTTTAAGAACTTCGGAGAGAAGCCCGCAAATGGTCCAAAAAGCAACGATTTTTTATTGTCGATAAAACGTGTATCAAGATGCGGAACAGACATTGGTGGAGCACCAACTTTAGCTTTTCCGTATACTTTTCCATGATGCTGCGCAACAACTTCCGGATTATTACATACCATGAAGTATCCGCTAACTGGGAATCCGCCGATATGCTTCCCTTCAGGAATACCGGATTTTTGCAGCAAATGCAAGCTTCCGCCCCCGCCTCCGATAAAGACGAATTTAGCATTATGGCGTTCTACGCTGCCAGTATCGACATTACGCACTTTTAATTCCCATGTGCCATCGCTAGCCCGTTTAACATTATCAACACTATGTTTATATTTGATATCGACGTTTTTAGTCTTTAAGTGGTCAAACAACATGCGTGTCAAAGCACCAAAGTTAACGTCAGTACCGTAATCAATTTTTGTTGCCGCTATAGAATCATTTGATGGACGGTCTTGCATAATAAGTGGAATCCATTCCATCAGTTTTGCTGGGTCATCGGAAAACTCCATACCTTGGAACAGAGGATTTTTTGACAGCGCTTCAAAACGTTTCTTTAAGAACGCTACATTTTTATCCCCTTGTACCATACTCATATGAGGCAATGGCATGATAAAGTCTTGCGGATTATCAATCAGCTTACAGTTTACAAGATACGACCAAAACTGCAATGAAACTTGGAACTGTTCATTAATTTTAATTGCTTTGCTTATATCTATAGATCCGTCAGATTTTTCGGATGTATAGTTAAGCTCGCACAGTGCAGAATGACCCGTACCCGCATTATTCCATTCGTTAGAGCTTTCTTCTCCTGCGTTTGCAAGCTTCTCAAATACTTTGATTTCCCATTCCGGTGCTAACTCTTTCAGTAATGATCCCAAAGTCGCGCTCATGACTCCGCCGCCAATTAAGATAACGTCTGTTTGTTTCTGTATGTTGCTCATTATAACCTTCCTTATCCCCTATATTTTCAAAAAAGATGTAGGCGCTCCTGCTTAGGTGTCACAAAAAGCCAGGCACGAACAAGGAACACACCTTTTCTGTCTCCTTATAACTATATCATAGTCTATTATTATTATTTCATAGATTAAAATATTCTACTATTACTTTTTTTGTTAAAATATTGATTTTGTGAAGAAATTAGCTTAAACTTATCCGCCCCGATAGTCGCATTAAAAGATTTCTTCAGCAACTTCCCCTTATTAAAGGAAGAAACTGTTAGTGAAATAATATTGACACATCGGAAAAAGCGATGAAAATACACATTTATTGACAAAATCAGAAGTGAAATTAGAAGGATCTGTAACCATTTCCCTAAAAAATAAGGACCTTCCTGAAACTGTTAAACTCCTACCTTTTTAACTTGTATAATAAATTTCACCCAATTATTAGATATTATAACAATACCAATAATTACTGATAATTAAACCAATATAAGGTAAGATCATTGATAATATTGCTAATTTTAAGACTTATTGCATAGCCCCTTATAAATAAAATTCCTTACTTTATTGCTATTACCAAAAAATATTATTCTAATACACAATCCTTACATTCATTTTATTATTTTCGCAAAAAGATATTTTCAACTTTGTGTTCTGATCCTTTTTTCAAGACGAGTTTTGCCCGTCCTTTAGTCGGCAGTATATTTTCATGTAAATTTTTCAAATTAATTTCTTCCCAAATTTGAGTCGCTTGTTTAATGGCCTGTTCCTTAGACAAGTTAATATAACGGTGAAAATAGGATTCAGGACTTTGAAATGCGGTCTTTTGAAGTAAAAGAAACCTTTCAACATACCATCGTTCTATGTCGTTTACGTCTGCATCTACATAGAGTGAGAAATCAAAAAAGTCACTGACGAATACTTGGTTTTCCTTGTCAACTTGAAGAACATTAACACCTTCCACTATTAAAATATCCGGATTACAGATAGTCTGCACTTCATTTGGCAAAATGTCATACTTCAAATGTGAGTAGATTGGAACTTCCACTTTATTTTTTCCTGCTTTTACATCTCCGATAAGATTAATTAATTTTTGAGTATCATAACTTTCAGGAAACCCTTTTCTTTTCATGAGTCCTTTTTCTTCTAAAAGATCATTTGGGTACAAAAAACCGTCGGTAGTTACAAGACCTACGTTTCTGTGATTATCCCATCTAGATAATAAAGTCTGAAGCAACCTTGCTGTCGTACTCTTTCCTACAGCAACACTCCCAGCAATCCCAATGATATAAGGTACTTTTTTAGCATCAGTTTTTAGAAATGAAGTGGTGGCTGTGTTAAGCTGCTGAGATGCTTCAACATGTAAATTGATCAAACGAGTCAAGGGCAAATAAACCTCTTCTACTTCCACAATGGATATTTCTTCATTTATTCCTTTTAAGTTATCCAATTCTTCTTCAGTTAAAGGAAGAGGAGTATGGTTTCGCAGAGATGCCCACTTTTCTCGATTGAATTCAAAATAGGGAGTATAGGAACTCATGATTTTTCGTTACCTCACTTTTTAGAGTTACTATCAGTTTAACAAGGATGATGATCATAAAAAAGATGTTCATGATTCCTTATCCACGTAAAGTGATTAATCTTTGAATGATAACCCGCCTGTCTCCAAAGCAGCCCTAAGTTTAGGTAAAGAAGCTGGTCCCATACCGTGAAATTTCAAAATCTCTTTTTCACTATATGTTGAGAGCTGTTGTAAAGAGGTTACCCCATTGTATTCCAATGCACGTCTGGCAGGTGCCGAGAGCACTGAAAGAAATCCGGTGTCAGGTTTTCGTTCCTGCTCACATACAGGGCAGGTCGGACAGTCGCTGGATTTATAGTATTTGTGTCCCTTTTCGCAAGTCCTCAAATTCTTCTTTGAAGTTGTCATTGTCAACTTCCCCTTTTCTTATGATTTTTTAAGTCCAAACATAAAAAGTTCACCCTTCACAATGAATCAATCATTTTATTCCATTTTATCATCTCTTGTTAAAACTGAACTGCCCTTTTAATTCATTGGAAAAGGGCTGCCGCAGCAACCCTTTGTAAAACCCAAAGTGAATGATAGATTAACCCACTTTATCTTCCTGAGCCTCTGCCTGAGCATTGGCTTGTACACGCTTGTCTATTCCAAAAGCGAAATAACTAATTACAACGATAGCCAGAAAACCTATTCCAACCATAAGTGATATACGTGTGTCATCATTAAACCACATACCGATTAATACCATGACCAAGAAAGCGATGGTCAGGTAGTTTGTAACAGGTGCAAAAGGCATCTTGAATGGATGATTGTGCATTTCAGCTTTTTTGATTTTCCTGAATTTAATTTGACTGATCAGAATGACAAACCATGGAATCATTCCAGGAAGCACACTCGCACTGTATACATGTACAAATAAATTTTCTGGTGCAATATAACTTAAAACAACCCCAATTGCTAACCCGACTATCACTCCGAACGTACCGAATAAAGGAACACCGCTATTAGATACTTTAGCAAAGAATTTTGGTGCTTGTCCATTCATCCCTAATGTGTAAAGCATGCGTCCAGCACTGTAAATACCACTATTGCAGCCAGACATAGCAGCCGTGATTACGACAAAATTAATGATTCCAGCTGCTGCCGTGATACCAACCTTCGCAAAAGTCGCAACAAATGGACTGCCAATCGCGCTTAATTGATCCCAAGGGTAAACGGTTACAATAATGAAAATCGCACCGATATAGAAGATTAAAATACGCCAAATGGTACTTTGAATCGCTTTCGTTATCGTTTCTTGCGGATCTTTTGCTTCACCAGCTGTAATCCCAATTAATTCTACACCTTGATAAGCGGCAACCACCAGTGAAAGAGCAAAGAAGAAGCCCTTCCAGCCACCTGTAAATAAACCGCCATGCTCCCAAAGATTCGATAATCCTAAGGCTTCCCCTCCGTTACCGATTCCAAAGAAGATAAGTCCAAATCCTGCAACGATCATTAAAATGATTGTCACGATTTTAATTAATGCAAACCAAAATTCAATTTCCCCAAAGGATTTAACGGAAATTAAGTTCGCTGCTCCAAGAATCACCATTGCGATTAAACCTGGAATCCAAGCAGGGAGATCAGGGAACCAATACTGCATGTACGTCCCCACTGCAATAATTTCTGCCATCCCGACAATAACCCACTGGAACCAGTTACTCCATGCTGTCATATACCCAGCCAATGGATGAATGTACTTATAACCAAATGTTGCAAATGAACCTGTACTTGGCTCCAAATACAACATTTCCCCCATTGCGCGCATGATCAAGAATATAAAAAGCCCAGAAATCGCATAAGCTAACATTACAGACGGGCCTGTCCATTGGATCGTGCTGGCTGAACCCATAAATAAACCGACACCAATCGTTCCGCCCAAAGCGATCATCTGAATATGACGACCTTTCAACTCCCTATTCAAATCTTTGTTTGCCATTCCATTTCCCCCTACACTACTAATAGTCGAAATTTTTTCAAGATGCTTAATACACTCCCTATTTAGTATAGAAATGATATAGCAGGCTCCACTTTTTTTAATCTTTCTTAAAGCTGCCCCATAAAATCATTCTTCACTCTTAAGCATTCCTGACAGTTAGAAAGATTACTATCAAATTTCATATTATTTCTTAATTCTGTTCAAGGTTTCATAGAAAGCGCTTACTTTTTATCGTTTATAACAGCTCACCCCTTAAACATTAAAATTCCCCTGTATAAAGTAACCCGAATAAAAGAGTATTGCAACTCTTTTATTCGGCTGGCAGGTTTATTATGCTGTTACTAAAAGGGACTTTAATCTCAGCTTTAACAACATATCATTCGTCATTTTCTCCAAATCATATTCCGCCTTGAATCCCCACTCTTCCTTCGCACAAGTTGAATCAATTGTATTTGGCCAACTGTCTGCAATGGATTGTCTTACAGGATCGACTTCATAATTCATGACAAATTCCGGAATATGCTTTTTAATTTCGGCTGCAATTTGCTCCGGATCAAAGCTCATGGCAGAAACATTGAAAGAATTCCGATGTTTCAATTTTGAGGCATCTGCCTCCATTAATGTAATGATGGCTGCTAAAGCGTCCGGCATATACATCATATCCATATACGTTCCCTTATCAATGTAAGAAGTATATCGCTTGTTTTTAATCGCTTCATAGTAAATTTCAACTGCATAGTCGGTAGTTCCGCCGCCAGGAGGTGTCACATACGAAATCAGTCCCGGGAATCGAAGACCTCTCGTATCAACCCCAAATTTATGATGATAATAATCACATAATAACTCTCCGGATACTTTGTTCACGCCGTACATCGTGTTCGGCCGTTGAATGATGTCTTGCGGTGTCCAATCTTTAGGAGTGGTTGGACCAAAGGCACCAATGGAACTAGGTGTAAATAATTGGCAATCGAGTTCTCGTGCAGATTCCAAAGCATTGACCAATCCGCCCATGTTTAAATGCCAAGCTAAAAGCGGCTTCTTTTCAGCTGTTGCCGACAATAAAGCGGCTAAATGTATAATCGTATCCACTTCATGTTTTTTTGCCATGTTATACATCGCTTTTTCATCCGTAACATCCAATATCTCAAATGGACCTGATTGAGCAACATCGCTGTCCGTTTTTCGAATATCTGTTGCAATGATATTGTCAGCTCCATAAATCTCTCTCATTTTCAGCGTCAATTCTGAACCAATTTGACCTAAAGCCCCCGTTACCAAGACCTTTTTCATCAAAAATCCCTCCCCATGTTTTAAACTCTGAAACAAGCAATCTCTTATATGATCGACATCTCTTTTCCTACTTTTTCATAAATGGCAATTGCACGATCCAGCATCTCTTTTGTATGAGCAGCAGTAGGCATATTCCTCACTCTTCCTGTACCCTTTGGAACGGTAGGGAATACGATGGATTTGGCATACACACCTTCTTCATTCAGCCTCTTGCTGAATTGCTGCGTTTTTGCTTCATCGCCTATAATGCAAGGTGTAATCGGTGTTTCGCTCTCCCCGATATCAAACCCTAATTCTTTTAGGCCTTTTTTCAAATAATCGCTGTTTTCCCACAGCTTATTTTGAAGTTCTGAGCTATTCATCAAAATATCGATGGCTTCTATACTAGCTGCAACTGCTCCCGGTGTGGCAGCCGTTGAAAATAAAAATGGACGGCTTCTCACTTTTAACCAATCAATCAAATCTTTCTTTCCTGCTACATAGCCTCCAACAACACCAATGGCTTTGGATAATGTTCCAATTTGGAAATCCACTTTATCCGATAATCCAAAATGTTTTACCGTTCCTGCACCATTACCTAATACACCCGAACCATGCGCATCATCAACATACGTAATTAAATCGAACTCTTCAGCAATCTTCACAATTTCAGGAAGTTTGGCAATATCCCCATCCATCGAGAAAACTCCATCGGTAATAATCATGATCTTGTTATACAATCCGGACTCCTTTGCTTGACGTGCTTTTGCCCGTAAATCGTCCATGTCGGAATGGATAAAAGGAATAATTTTCGCCTTGGATAATCGGCAACCATCAATGATTGAAGCATGATTCAGTTCATCTGAAAGAATGGCATCGTGTTTATCCATCACTCCTGAAATCGCTGCCATATTACAGTTAAATCCAGATTGATAAGCAATGGCTGCTTCTGTATGTTTGAACTCGGCAAGCTTTTCTTCTAATTTGACATGAATGTCTAACGTTCCGTTGATCGTACGAACGGCACCGGCACCGACACCATATGTTTTCGTCGCTTCTATGCAAGCCTCTATTAATCGTCTATCTGTTGCTAAACCTAAATAATTATTGGATGATAAATTAATTAGCTCTCTGCCTGCAATGGTGATTACAGGACCGTTTGGACCTTCCACCGGATCAATAACGTTGTAAAGCCCCTTTTCTTTTAAATCTTCCAAATTTTCTTTCAAAAATTTATTTAATATTTCACTTGACATTTAACATACCCCCTCATTGATGGTTGGAATAAATGCAGGATCTTTATATGTTTTACCCCTATTTAAAAAACATTGTATTTTTTCCCTTTTTTCCAAAAATACACGTGTCTTCTCCAGAAACACACCCAACATTAACGTAAATCCCTTTATACTAAGTGTTATTACAATCATAATAATTGATAATTTTAATGTTGTCCATATTGTGTGGACAAAAAAATTTGAATTTTTGTAGTTTTTACAATCAGCATTCGCCTAAAATGCGTTTATATCAATAGAAACACAAAGAGAATTTCATCAATTTTCCAAGGTAACCGATGTTTTATCTACTGGTTTTTTGGAGACCTTAACCATTAACCTAATTAAGGAGGGTTATAATGAAAACGGAAGATGAAAAAACCTCAGAAGGCTTAAATGAGATTTTTGAGATTATCAATGCAAAAGGTGACATTGGTGAATTAAAAGAAATCGTCCAAAAATCTGATGAACAAACAAATGAAGACAACCAAGGGGATTGATTATCCTCTTTCAGTTTGTCGAAAAAGGGAGTCCGGAATGGTCTCCTGCCGAATCCCTTCCACTATTTTACCGAAGTGATTTTCACCATATTTTTAAAACAATACTTGGTTATACTCCATTATTTTTTACTGTTTTAAATGAGACGAAAACTCACTGGATGGAAAAAATTTGCGACACCCCTTCCAGATGCGGCTTGGCAGACAGTCGGCGGAAAGGGAGCGAATTTCTTAAATCGATCTGGAACTTTTTTCAAGAAAAAAATGAAATTGTCTATAGTCTGCAAGGGGATTACTAATCCTCTTTTTTGTCTGTTTTACATTGTACTAATGGACGCTAAAGTCCATTACAACAATAAAAAAAGAGCTGCTGATCAGCTCCGGGTATTGCCGTAACGTTCACGTAAAAAGAAGATCAAAAAAACAAAAAAGTTATGCACATTCAGAAGGGAAATTTGAAGAATAAGGATTTTCCCTTTTTCCTTTCCCCCACCTTGTGCACAACTTTATATAGTTGAAAATTTAAGCCAGCTCCCTTCATTGATGCCGACTTAAAATTCACATTATTGATTCATCTTTTTCATTCTGTGAAGTAAAGGTCCATCTGAATGATTGTTTTCCCCAATTACAAAACTCGTCATATAATAGGTCAAATATTGACCGTAATGATTATTGGTATTTAACAATAACTCATCCATATAGTATACCTCTTTGGGGATTTGATCCATTAGCAGCACTGATAATGAAGCACATATCCCGCAGGCCAATTGAAAGTATGTTGCATTGGTTTTGTATTTGGAAAAGATATCGCGATTCTTTAATGTATTATACATATAACGCTCCTTATCTTGATAAACAATAAGGACACCAACTAGATCTTCCCCGTCAAGTTCGGCTTCAAGCGGATCGAGAACCTTCATGTCATGGTTCCATAATTGATCGGCCCATCCAGATTCGAGCGGATTAACTCTGTCGTATGGTCATTTACCTTATATAAAAAGCCGCCTTCCATTACAATTTACCTAAAGTATATACTTCCTCATGAGGCATTAAACAACCGTAAAACTGTTTGTCCCCTAATGTGACCTTAAATTCGACATCATAAACATTTTCATATAAAAAGAGCGGTGTATGGTGATTCATAAACATTGGATAGCTTGAAATAGCCTCATCCAAAAAGCATTCGGGAGACCAGGTTGTGTAAATGACGTCATTCTTTGCCTTCGATTTGTCCTTAAAAAACTAATTGTCATGCTCTACAATGTAACAGCCAAGCGTTCGTTCCTCTGAATCACTCTTTAACAGCTCAATGGCCATCCATTGGACCACCCCTGGATTCATTCCCGACCCAATTATAGCTGTAGAATTGGAAAATTGATCTTTAACCTTTTCAAAATGTTAAGCTAGCCAGCTTTTCAACCTCTGGATCACCTGTCGCTTTCGCTTTTGCAATAAGCGGTATTGATTCCTACCACGTCCAATATAGCGAAAGGACCAAGAGGTGCCCCTGTTGCGACCATCCACATTTTATCGATGGTTTCCGTATCAGCCACTCAATAAGGAATTCAGAATATAGCCTGGCTGCTCTTTATGTAAAGGCAGAGGAACCATTCCAATCGCTTTTGCAAAAAATCAATCATTTCATCGAACACTTCACTATCCGTTCCAGGATGCTTCATGATTTCTGCCGTATTGTTTTTCCAGATTTCATTAGCGAAGTGCAAAGCGAGGAATTTTTTTGGACGGCCTGTTGCTTCGGCAAATTGGCTTGGTAATAATGTAGAAGAAAACAGAGTATATCGATAAAGGGAAAATCGGAAGAGAAGCAGGAGAAGGCTTCTATAAATATCCCAACCCGAATTTTGCAAAGCCAGACTTTTTAAAAGGGAAGGTTAATGATTCAGAAGGTGCCTTGAGGGTCCCTTCTGTTTTTTTACTATTTCGCACTTTCTATCCCTTCAATAACATCATAAAAAAAAGACCATGAAATTGTGAAAAGTATTTTTCACGATTTCATGGTCTGATTCATAATGGGCATGATACAGTGTTATCCCCTATATCTCAAAGTTAATCCTTTTAAGAAATTCCTCGCGTAGCGATCTCCGCACTCTTTATAATTCCTATGACCCACTTTTCTTAGTATAGCGCTTAATTCCCCTTTGGTTATCACGACTCCTGCTTCTTCCAAAATATCAATCATATCCTCACTGGTTAATGATAATGCTATTTTCAGTTTCTTCAGAAGGATATTATTCACACTTTCCTTATTCTTTACAGCCGGTGCCTGACTTTGAGGCTGACCAGGTTTTGGCTCTTGTCTCCCTCTTTTAAAAATGATCAAACCATTTAAAAAGGACTCTAACATCATGTTATTGCAGGTTATCCCATCTTCCTCTTCATCCATATCATCATATTCTTCATATTCATCATAATAATCATCTTTTGGTTTTGTGAGCATCTGCATGACTTCTTCCATTGTCACTTCGATCTCCCCGAGTTTAAATATCTCTACCATATCTTTATTTTTAATATCAAGCGCATATCTTAATCGAATTAATATATCATGATTATGCATCCAAAAACCTCCTATGTATTTTCTCTATTCACAGTACTTTCATTATTTCACAAATGGATGGAAATAAACGCAGGTTAAAATCCGAGAACCTTTTACAGATTCCCGGATCACTCTGCTTATTGCTCCCATCAACCTTCTTTTCCAAAGTTATCAAGCAATGCACGTACTTCATCTGTTGATTTCGTGTTCATCAATTGATTTCTTAATTCACCAGCTCCACGGAATCCTTTGACATAAATTTTGAAAAAGCGATGAAGCCCTGTGATTGAACGTGGCACTTCTTCCGCGTATTGATCTTGAAGATCAAGCTGCAGTCTTAAAAGATCAAGGTATTCTTTACTGCTATGCTCTTTTGGCTCTTTTTCAAAAGCAAAAGGATTTTTAAAAATACCTCGCCCGATCATAACGCCATCAATACCATATTGTTCAGCAAGCTGCATCCCAGTTTGACGATCAGGAATGTCTCCATTGATTGTTAGTAGCGTATTAGGTGCGATACGGTCACGTAATTTTTTGATTTCCGGAATTAGCTCCCAATGCGCATCTACTTGGCTCATTTCCTTTCTTGTACGCAAATGAATGGAAAGGTTCGCAATATCCTGTTTTAAAATATGCGTCAGCCACTCCTCCCACTCATTTACATCATTATAGCCAAGTCGTGTTTTCACGCTGACAGGCAGTCCGCCCGCTTTTGCTGCTTGAATAAGTTCTGCTGCAACGTCTGGAAGCAGAATAAGGCCACTACCTTTCCCTCTCGATGCCACATTCGGTACAGGGCAGCCCATATTAATATCGATGCCTTTAAATCCCAGCTCTGCCATGCCAATACTCATTTGACGGAAATATTCGGGATTATCCCCCCAAATATGTGCCACCATTGGCTGTTCATCTTCTGTAAAAGTCAAACGGCCACGCACACTTTTCATGCCCTCTGGATGACAATAGCTATCCGAGTTTGTAAACTCTGTGAAAAATACATCCGGTCGACCAGCTTCACTTACTACGTGACGAAAAACAACATCTGTCACATCTTCCATTGGTGCAAGTACAAAAAATGGCCGTGGTAAATCACGCCAAAAATTATCTATCATTTCAAACTCAAATCCTCTCACTATGGATACAACTTCAAACTCTCGGTCAAAAAATATAAAAGCCCAATGTTCCACTTCTTTTACACTTATATCATGCTTAATAACTCATTATCAAACACAAGTACATTTTGGACATTTATAATTTGTGAAAAACTATTGTGAAAATCGGCAATGTTTATTTAACGAAAATCGGTCCTGAATGGAATTGACGGCGGACTTGAATACCCAAAACGCATTTATAGCTCAAACCCACCAGAATTACATTATGAAGAAGAATAAAAAATAGGAGAACATGTTTTAATAAAAACATGTTCTCAGAAAATCAGTATTTTATTCCCTTATAATCAATACGTGATTCCAATATATTTATCCATTTACATCATGCCAACCGTAGGGTGAAAGTGTGTCATATATGGTGAAATTCATATCCAATACACCTTCATTAACCCTTTACAAGTAGTGTAAAAACTCTATACAACGGCAACTAGCGATTCGTTATTTGCCTTCTTTTAAAATGAGTTGCGAGACACACTCTACATGGCTCGTCTGCGGGAACATGTCCACAGGCTGTATGGACTCAACGCGATAAGAAGTGCCCAGTTCTTGTAAGTCCTTCGCCAATGTGGAAGGGTTGCATGATACGTACACTATGGTTTTCGGTTTTACTTTCAAGATTGTCTGCAGTAATGATTGGTCACAGCCGGATCTTGGCGGGTCGACGACAAGTACGTCCGGTTTCCAGCCTTCTTTGGTCCAGCGTGGAAGGATATTCTCGGCCTTGCCTGTTTCATAGTATACATTGTCGCGTTTATGTTTTTTGGCATTTTTCTTGGCGTCCTCGATGGATTCTTTAATGACGTCCATTCCTCTGACTTCCTTGGCATTTTCAGACAGCCATAGCCCAATGGTTCCTACACCGCAATAAGCGTCAACCACTTTTTCCGTGCCGGTTAAGGCTGCCGCTTTTTTCACTTCATCATATAAGCGAACAGTTTGAACGGGGTTAAGCTGGAAGAATGTACGGGCTGATAGTTCGTATGATAGGTCACCCAATGTTTCGTTGATGACTTTTTCGCCTGCCAGGTGAATCGTTTTTTCGCCAAAGATCAGTGATGTGTTCCGGTTGTTGATGTTTTGAACGACCGATTTCACTTCTGGCAATTGGTCTCGAATTTGTTTTAGCAACTGATCTTTTTGTGGAATTTCCTCCGCACCTGTAACAAGGACAACCTGCACTTCACCTGTTTCAAAGCCTACCCGTGTAATGACGGTACGAATAACACCTTTTCTTTTTCTTTCGTTATATATCGAGATGTTCAGGTTCTTTAGTATCTTTTTCACTGTACGTGTTACCTTATTTGTTGCCTTATGCTGTACAAGGCAATTCGGGATATCGATCAGATTATGGGAATTCAAGCCGTAAAGGCCAGCAATCAATTTACCATCTTTTTGGCCGACTTGGTACTGACTTTTATTGCGGTAATTCCAAGGATCTTCCATACCAATCGTTTCTTTTACGTTTAATGAAGAAACTGGGAATTTCGAATGGCGTTCCATCGCTTGAATGATGATATCGCGCTTTTCGATAAGCTGTTGGTCATAGCTTAAATGCTGTAACTGACATCCGCCGCATTCAGCGTATACCGGACATGGCGCTGCAATGCGATGCGGTGATTCTTTACGGATGGTTTTTATTTTCGCCTCGGTGAAGTTTGGCTGTACCTTTGTGACCAAAGCTACAATTTCTTCACCAGGCAATGCTCCTGGGACGAAGACGACTTTCTTTTTGAAATAACCGACTCCCTCTCCATTAATGCCAAGCCGTTTAATCGTAAGGGGAAGGGTTTGGTTCACTTCCAGTTTTGTATCTTGAATGTTTGTCATTTCTTTTCACTCCGTTTTTCAATGCTTCTCCACAAATAGAGGGAAGCGTAGCTTAGATATGGAGCCCATTTATCACTATAGGTCTCCATTTCTTCTTGGGTTGGCTTTTGCGGTAAGCCATATAATATTTTCAAGGCATTTTGAATGCCAATATCGGCTTTAGGAAATAGGTTCGGCCGGCCAAGTCCAAAAAGCAGGAAGTTTTCAGCCGTCCATCTACCGATACCGCGTATTTTTATTAGTATATCCATAACATCTTGATCGGATAGCTTTTCCATTATATCAAGGTTGAGATGGCCCTGAATGATCTGCTCGGAAAGTCCGATGACGTATTCCGCTTTCCGGCCGCTGAATTGAATGGCTCTCAATTGCTCGATTTTAAGTTGGGCGGTTGTATCCGGCGTCGGATAAAACCAGGCACCTTCCATCTGGTAGCCGAAGGTTTTAACGAATCGTTCCGTAAGCGTATGGGCAAAGGATAAGTTCAATTGCTGATGTATGATGCATTTGACGAGGCAACTGTAGTAATCGAAGTCCAAGACTATGGCAGTACCGCGGTGCTCTTCGAAGATTTCCCGCAAATCGGATTCCCGGAAATGCCGGGAAACGCCTTCTAATGGCTGATGCCAATGAAAAACCTTTTTTAACCGTTCGATTGCTTTTGACTTGTATTCCTCTGAATGACCTTTGATGATAAAAGATGGTTCATCGATATTTCCTATTGCCTGAACCTGCAAAACGATTGGTTCTTTTTCTATATATAGCGGAACTTTTACCGTCCTGTTAGTAAAATCAACTACCTGAAGTGGGTCTAACGATAATCGTTCGAGAACTAGATCGAAATTATAGGGTCCTTGAACCTGTAATTTTTCTGTCCACACAAGCGATCCATCCTTTAGCAGTTTTCCACGTATTATAGCATGTTTCCTGAAATATTACTTGAAATTGAGGAGAATGGATAAAAGCGGGACCTGAATTATCTCTACAGGACCCGCTTCTCATTTTAATAAAGCATTCGGTTCGGCAACTGCTTCTCAATCATTAAATCATCAAGGCTACCGAATGCGTACCCTTGTTTTTCAAGATCCGTCAGAATCGAGTCCAATGCTTCCGCATTATCTTTCGATACGGTATGCAGCAATAAAATCGCACCGGGATGAATCTGCTTAAGCACTTCATCGTGTGCGAACGCGGCACCCTTTTGTTGATCAACAATCCAGTCTCTATATGCCAGTGACCAGAAGATGTGGTAATACCCTTCTTTTTTTGCGATTCTCATTGTTCGCTCATTAAATACCCCACGAGGCGGCCTTAAATAGTTCATTCCCTTTTGCCCCGTTAATTTTTCCGTTCCTTCTTTTACCCGCTCAAGCTCCGTGCGAATCACATCGTCCGTCACGCTGGTCATATCCGGATGGTTCCATGAATGGTTTCCTACGATATGCCCCTCATTAGCCATACGGACAACAAGCTCAGGTGCCGTTTTTAAATAATGACCCGTGACAAAAAAAGCTCCAGGAGCACCATGTTTCTTCATAACATCTAAAATTTTGGCCGTATAGCCATTTTCATAACCGTTATCAAATGTTAAATAAACGACTTTTTTCTTTGTATCCCCCTTATAAATCGCTTCATATTCAGGCAGCATTTCATTGAATTTTTTACCGGCATCGGCAGGTGTCCCATTTTTTCCTTTATTGAAACCCCAGTTATAGGATTCTGCAAAAGCCGGGCTTGCCAAAGAGCATATCAAGCAAATAAAAGCGGATAAAATCACCATTTTTTTCATTGGAATATCCCCCATGTTCTTTTTTCTTATTGTTTGAAACATGGAGATTTATATGCATGATAATGTGAAGGTCGAATTGATCTCGCCGCAGGTCGAATTTTTCGCCCCGTGGGTCGAATAAATTTCACTCTGGATCAAATTAACGCCCCGGAGGCCGAATTAGTTAGTTCGTATCTATAATTCAACGCAAAAAAGGGCCTCTCCTCCGAAAAGGATTGGCCCTCCATGTTTTGTTTATCCTTTAAATAACGCTTGTGCCGCCTTCCAAATAATGGCGATAGCGAAAATGAGAACGAGTACAATTCCGATTACGTCAAGGAATGTTTCAAGTCCGGAGAAAATCGTGTTTGCCACAGGAAGTCTGATGAAAGCAAAACCGGTTAGCATGGCCATAAAGAATAAGAAGTAGTTATTCTGCATGAAAATCCCCCCTTTCTCTTCTAATGTATGTGCGACCTTTCCAAAAGATTGTACTTTTCTGAGGTAATTTTCGCCTTTTTTTCATATACATTTAGCAGGGGGGGAATGAAATGCTGGAATGGGTTATCACTTTAGGCTTTGTTGGTTGTCTTGGTTTAAGTGGTGGAGTGTTTGTTCATTTTGTGAAAAGTGGATTGAATTTAGAGGATGCATCAAGGATTGATCCACTGCCGGAAATAGAAGAGTAAGCTATGCAAAAGACGCTCACCGTTTGGTGAGCGTCTTTTGCCATACATTTATTTAAATACAGGTTCTTTGAATTGTGCCAATTTTTCCAATGAAGATTGCTGAACGTCTTTATGCAGGCTGTTTCCATGTGAATCCATGGTTACTACTGCAGTGAATCCTTCAACATTCAGATGCCACATTGCTTCTGGAATACCAAATTCAGTGAAGTTCACACCTTCGACGGATTTGATGCAGTCTGCATAATATTGAGCAGCCCCGCCGATTGCATTTAGATAAACGCCGCCGTGTTCACTAAGTGCTTCCAAAGTTTTTGGTCCCATTCCGCCTTTACCGATAACTGCACGGATGCCGAATCGTTTCATGATATCGCCTTGGTATGGTTCTTCACGAATACTTGTTGTCGGTCCGGCAGCCTTCACATGCCATTTGCCTTCTTCATCCTTCAGCATAACTGGTCCACAGTGATAGATGATTTGTCCATCTAGGTCGATTGGTGCAGGATTTTCAGATAAGTGCTTGTGGATGGCGTCACGGCCTGTATACATTCTGCCGTTAATATGAACTACGTCACCAACTTTTAATTCACGGATTTGTTCTTCCGTGATTGGTGCTTGCAGGGTGATTTCACGGGAAGCTTCAACGTCCGATTCTGCAGCGGCTGCCACTTCATCCTTCGCTGCTTTTTCTGCTTCCAAAGCAAAGTCGATTTTCTCCCCTTCTTGATATAACCACTCATTGATTTCGCCTGTTTCAGGATTGACTTTAACTCCTAAACGGCGGAACGCCCAGCAGTTGTAAGCAACGGATACGAAAAAGCTTGCCGGAATACGGTGCATGACACCGATTTTACATCCAAGCAGTGTAGTTTCGCCGCCAAAGCCCATCGTGCCGATTCCTAATTCATTAGCTGTCTTCATGATGTAATCTTCAAGTTTACGAAGGTCTTCATTCGGATTCACATCTTCATTACTGCGGAAAAGTTGAGCCTTAGCCAGATCATATCCGGATGAACGGTCTCCTCCGATACCAACGCCGATGAAGCCGGCACTGCAGCCTTGTCCTTGTGCTTGGTAGACAGAGTGAAGGACACATTTACGGATTCCGTCCAAATCACGGCCCGCTTTTCCCAATCCTTCAAGCTCCATAGGCAGACTGTATTGGATGTTTTTATTTTCACAGCCGCCGCCTTTTAAGATGAGACGAACATCAATATAGTCTTTTTCCCATTGATCGAATTTAATGACAGGAAGACCTTCCCCAAGGTTATCCCCGCTATTTTCACCCGATAAAGAGTCAACTGCGTTTGGACGAAGTTTTCCGCCCTTTGTCGCTAAAATGATCGCATTCCGGATTGCTTTTTTTATTTCAAGTTGGTTCACGCCAACTGGAGTTTTTATTTTGAAAGTCGGCAGACCAGTATCCTGACAAATCGGTGATACATTGTCGTCAGCCATTGTAATATTATTCGTGATGGTAGTCAGGCTCAATGCAGAACGAGTACCTGCATTTTCACGTTGTTTTGCACTTTTGACCGCACGACGAACATCCTTTGGAAGATTCGTTGAAGTTTCAACGATAAGACTGTACATACTTTCTTGGAATTTTTGAATATCCAAATTTCTCTTCCCCCTCTTATTTCCCCTAAATTTAATCATTTCCCTGCTTCTCTATAAATAGCGAATGATACAACACCCGTTTTATTATACATCTAACATAATCTTTCGAAAACAAGTAATTATTTTTCATAATGAAAAGCAATTTGGAGAGAAATGAGCAAAGCGCCAGAAATAGCCCATGAGTTAAATTTCATCACCAATCATTTCCATCAAAAAAGGATGACGCAGTTTTCCCGTCATCCCTTCATGAATATTAACATTGAAAAAATCATACTATCGAAACAGATATTAGTCTTCGCGGGTTTTGAATTGTTCCACTTTGCCTTCCAAATCATCTAACATGCCGATTAAACGGTCTATATCTTCCAACTCCGTATTTTCCGGTTCGATATGATCAAGAACTTCCATGAACATCGTGAGGCGTTCTTTTAAGTATGTTAATTGTTCGTTTTTACCTGTAATGGATTTTCCCATGAGGCACTCTCCTTCCGTTCTTCTTTCATCGTAACGAAATCTGCTTGAAAGTGCAATGGCAAGCTATAAATGCAGCTCTCTGCCATTTGACAATTTTTGTCCCCATTGTTCATAATGGGTTAGTGCATTATTACGTAAGGAGTTTTAAATATGTCAATAATCAAGCAAGATCTTTTAACACCAATTACACCCAAGTATGACCCTTGGGAAGCATATATGGACGTTGAACAATATGGAAAACTCAGCCTTACCAATGTGGAGTTCACCACAACCACCCTTTGCAATATGCGTTGTGAGCATTGTGCCGTCGGTTACACACTCCAGCCCAAGGACCCGGATGCACTGCCACTGGAATTACTGATTCAGCGCCTCGATGAGATCCCTTTGCTTCGCTCGCTCAGCATCACTGGCGGGGAGCCGATGCTTTCAAGAAAACAAGTGAAGAATTATGTTTTGCCTCTATTGAAATATGCCCGTAGCCGCGGGGTCCGGACACAAATCAATTCCAATTTGACCCTTGACCTGGAACGGTATGAGGAAATCATTCCTTATTTGGATGTTCTGCACATTTCCCATAACTGGGGAACAATCGATGAATTCATTGATATCGGCTTTGCCATGATGGACCGAAAACCATCTCGGGAACAGCGAAAGAAATTATTTGATAAAATGATCGAAAATTCCCGGGCCCTGACAAAGGCTGGTGTGCTGGTTTCTGCAGAAACGATGCTTAATAAACGGACATTGCCTCATCTTGAGCATATTCACAGACAGATCGTCGATGAAATGGGATGTCAAAGGCATGAAATTCATCCGATGTATCCAAGCGATTTCGCTTCGGCACTTGAAACTTTATCATTGGACAAAATGCGTGAAGCGATTCATCATTTGCTTGATATCCGTGATGAAAATGTTTGGATGCTTTTCGGTACCCTGCCATTTTATCCTTGCAATAACAGTAAAGAGGATATAAAGCTGCTTCAACGCCTTTATGGTTCACATAAAGTGACTGTTCGTAATGATCCTGATGGACGTTCCCGGTTGAACATCAATATTTTCACCGGGGAAGTGATCGTGACCGATTTCGGGGACGCGCCTACATTAGGGAATATCAAAGACCAGCCCTTGACCGAATCCTATGAAACATGGATGAATTCGAAACTGGCCAATGAATTGAATTGCCACTGCCCGGCAGTCAAATGTCTAGGCCCGAATGTTCTCGTCAAAAATGCATACTACCCGAAGGAGGACTTCAGGATCAGGAAGTCAACCATATGAAAAAAAAACTCGCCAATCCGGCGAGTTTTTCAATTTACCTGGGTTGCTGCGAGACTGTAAAGCTGAAGGAAACATGGTCCTGAACCGGTATCCATGCACCGATGCCTTGTGAAGTGATGTTCTTTATCGTAATGGTTCTTTTACTTCCTTTTAGGTTCAAATACACTTCCCCATATGTGACCTTCCCTTTTTCATTGACGGCGGAAGCATAACTGGATAAGTAACCTATCCTATTAGAAGCAACATTGTATACTTCATCTTTTTTCGTACCAGCTCCGATGATCGTTTCAAAAGCCAATGGCAAATTCGTTTTCTCAGTGGCTTTTAACAGCATCATCTTTTGAACATCCTCTGCCTTAGGGATTTTCGCTGTGAGACCGCCACTCACTGCCTTCTGACTTTCCTGGACATAACGGATCTTGTATGGAACCTCACCGCCGCGATTATCGTAGTAATTCGTATTGATTTTTTGGTATTCCCAGTTTGGCGCCGTTTCCGAAGACTCATAATTCAATGCCCAATGGCCAAGGTAAATCGTCGCCCTGTAACCAAAAGCAAGCGGAGCTTTTGCAATTGCCGATTCATTCAACATATGGATGAGTTCTGGATTTTCAATCTTGATATCCGACGAATCGATCAATTGTTCGGCCAACTTACTCGGCTGCAGCATCGGAAGATCCTGGGTTGGGTTCGGATACGTATTCTCCTTTGCAATATTCAAAACGGAAGGTGGGATATTCACCATATTCGGATTTGCTTTGCCTTCTGGAATATCAGCTGCAAAACTTACATTCGCCTGAATGAAGGCAATTAGGGCAATCATCGTAATAAGAATAGTTCTTCTCATGCTGTCGCACTCCTTTTGAGGGGTTCAATCATTTTGTTATAGATTTTGTTTTTAGCCAACATTCTATACATTTCATTCTTATTTCGATTTTGTAATGAATTTGTAAAGTTCAGAATATTTACTTTTTTATTTAAATCGGTTATACTTATTTTACATTATAAAAAGGAGGCGAAATCGTTCATACCTATTAAACATTCAGGAGGTATGCTTATCGAACAATCCATGACACCCTTTTAAAGGATGACAGAAAACGAATTCGCCTATACTTAAATCTGATGTAAAAGGATGGTGTGACACTCTAGAATATTTCTCAACTTTTACAAAAGCATGATGAAAAATTTTGGAATAACTTATGAATGGTAATTTACTAATATAGAAATGACTCTGCTAAATCTAACCTGAGCAGAGTCATTTTTATTTTTCAATTATATGAAAAGAAAGACCTCCCGCATCGGAAGGCCTGCATTTCTTATAATAAGTAAAATCCAATTCCCATAATAAAGTAAGCCGCCAATAAGGTAAGGCCTTCAAACCAGTTCGTTTCCCCGTCATTCGAAATCATGATCATCAGAAAGACTGCTGTAACCATTGATATCAGTTCTGGCATTGTGAAAACAAGCGGCATATGCGTTGGATACATTAATGAAATAAGTACGAGTACAGGAGCTACGAACATCGCCACTTGAAGCGTGGAACCAACGGCAATTTCCACTGCGACATCCATTTTGTTTTTATAGGCCATTATGACGGCGGACGCATGCTCTGCCGCGTTACCCACGATTGCAACGATAATGACACCTATGAATAACTCCGACCATCCGAAGGTTTCCCCTACTTCGCTGAACGTATGAACAAGTTTCTCCGATACATACGCAACGGCCAATGTAGCGGCAGCAAGTATTATAATTGCCTTTTTCCTGCTCCACTCCGGTACTTCCTCTTCATGTTCCTCGGGTTTCTCCGTATGCTGATATACCCCGCGGTGAGTAACCAATTTAAAGAATAATGCAGCAAGATATAATAAGATCAAAATAATGCTAATTCCTACACTTAACGACATCGTACGTGATTCACTCATGTCTTGTGTGAATACTTCCGGTATGACGAAGGCTACAATAACTGCAAAAATCAATAGACCGGCATTATGCCTCGCATCGAATACATTAAATTTCTGCCGTTTATATTTAGTCCCTCCCACAAAGAATGAAAGTCCTGCCACCAACAATAAGTTTCCTAATACGGAACCAGTCAAAGAAGCCAACACGACCCCCACAAGCCCCGCCTTTAATGAAAAGATGGATATGATCAATTCCACTGCATTTCCAAAGGTTGCATTCAAGAGACCGCCAATCCTTGGTCCCATAACGATCGCTAAGCTTTCAGTCGCACGGCCCATGAATCCTGCTAGCGCGACGATGGTTAAGCAATATACGATGAACATGATCACACTCGGCCAATGCAATAATGACCCAATGACTGATATAGGGACGCCTAACAGGACAAGCCCCAAAAATATTTTATTCACGATACTTCTCCTCACAATCCTATAGTTCTTTTATGTAACAAAAACTATCATACATAATCTTCCGGCGTAGACAAAGGAAAATTTTATCATCCTCTCTCTTCTTGTCAATATTTACCCAAATTTCTATTGCTTAATCCTCTTCCTAAGATGTAACATCAAGAAGGTATACATTTCTTAGGAGACATGATTTTTATGAATAATAAATTGCTTTTTAGCGTTTTAATCTTAATTGTCGGCATATCCGGGTTTTCTCAAGGGATGCTTCTGCCGATCATAGCCATCATTTTTGAAAATGACGGAATTAGCTCATCTCTAAACGGGTTTCATGCAGCCTCGCTTTATATTGGAATTCTGTTGATTTCTCCTTTTATGGAAGCCCCGCTCCGTAAATACGGCTATAAGCCATTGATATTATTTGGTGGGATAACGGTCATTCTATCGCTTGCCTTATTTCCTGTTTGGAAATCATTCTGGTTTTGGTTCGTACTGCGTTTCTTCATTGGAATCGGCGATCATACACTTCACTTTGCTACCCAGACATGGATCACTGCCATTTCACCAAAAACGAAGCGCGGAAGGAATCTTGCCATTTATGGACTTTTCTTCAGTCTTGGCTTCATGGTTGGCCCGATGATGACGAAGCTTCTCGAGATTAATCAGTCTTTGCCTTTCATCATCACATCCATACTTAGTCTTCTAGCTTGGTCCACTGTTTTCCTTATTGGAAATGAGCTTCCTGAACAGGATGATTCTGAAAGCACATCATTCTTTGGCACACTCAAAAGGTTTACGAAAGTTAGCCGCATAGCTTGGGTCGCTTTTTTACTTCCGTTCACATTCGGCGTGCTTGAAGCATCATTGAATAGCAATTTTCCTGTATTCGCCCTGCGCTCCGGAATCGATTTAACCGCCGTATCCATCATCATTCCGGCATTTTCCGCGGGGACCCTGCTTACCCAGATTCCCTTGGGGATGATAAGTGACCGTTTTGGCCGGCGAAAGACCTTGCTGACGATACTTTTTTCAGGGTTTACCATATTCACTCTTGCAGGGATTTATTCTTATTCAGTGCTTGGTCTATTCATTTGCTTTATGTTTGGCGGAATGATGGTTGGTTCGACTTTCTCGCTAGGAATCAGTTATATGGCAGACCTTTTGCCTCGAAACCTATTACCTGCTGGAAATTTATTATGCAGTATTTTCTTTAGCCTCGGCAGCATCGGCGGCCCGTTTTTTGGCGGCATGGTCATTGAACATATACAAGGTGGGAATTTTTTCTACATGATCAGCATCATGCTTTTCCTTGTCTTCATTTCATTGGCCTTGTTTAAAGAGAAAATGCCTGCTTCAGTTATGTAGTATAGTTTATTATCTGGACTACTTCTTTTATTATTCAATTTGAAAGGTATTTCTCAATAGCGGCTGTATATTAGGAAGTACTTTATATTTTTTACTAGATTAGAATCATTCTTCTTTATTTCCGAATAGGATATGTGGTATTATAATAATAACAAAAGGGACATTACGTTTAAAAACCTTTGAAAACATTGCTGTCATCGCAATTACGGTGGCAGCTTTCATATTTTATCCAGAGAAATGACGTTGATTATCTTTCTCAATTATATATCATACAAATGATAATCTATATCATTTACACAAAATAGAGAAGAATGTGGGAGGGAATCTTATGACTACAGATACTAAACATTTAACCCAACCGGCTACATGCCAAACCACTTGGTTGGAAAAAGCAAAACCTCATCTAGAACTTTTTGCTGCATTATTCAGCGGTTTATTAATAGTGTTGGGCTGGGCCCTTTCAAAGAACGGAATGGAGTCCACTTCCATTGTCATATACGTAGCTTCTTTCTTGATTGGCGGATATGCCAAGGCAAAAGAAGGAATAGAAGATACGATTGCCGACCGGGAATTGAATGTTGAGATGCTGATGATTTTTGCGGCCATCGGTTCTGCGGTCATCGGATACTGGACGGAAGGTGCCATATTGATTTTCATCTTCGCTTTAAGCGGTGCCCTTGAGACATACACGATGAATAAAAGCCATAAAGAAATTTCGGCACTTATGGACTTACAGCCTGAGGAAGCACTGCGCATCACTAACGGATATGAAGAAACCGTATCCGTTTCACAGCTGCATGTCGGAGATCTGATTTTAGTGAAACCAGGTGAGAGAGTTCCTTCAGACGGAAAAATCACGGACGGCCGTACCAATATCGATGAAGCCGCCATCACAGGTGAATCCATACCGGTCAGCAAATCATTGGATGATGAAGTATTTGCCGGAACGGTTAATCTCCGTGGTACGATTACCGTGGAAATCACCAAACCAGCAAGTGAAACATTATTTCAAAAAATAATCACTCTCGTTCAATCCGCACAAAGTGAAAAGTCCCCTTCCCAGCTGTTCATTGAACGGTTTGAAGGGACTTATGTAAAAGTGGTATTGACCGTTGTCGGCTTGATGATGTTCGTACCCCATTTCATATTGGGGTGGAGCTGGACCGAAACATTCTACAGAGCGATGATCCTGCTCGTTGTCGCTTCTCCTTGTGCCCTTGTCGCCTCTATTATGCCAGCTACGCTTTCTGCCATTTCAAATGGTGCTCGTCATGGCATTTTATTTAAAGGCGGCATCCATCTTGAGAATCTAGGTAACCTGCAGGCAATTGCTTTAGATAAAACCGGTACATTGACAAAAGGAAAACCAGAGGTAACGGATGTCATTATCCGCGAAGATTTAAACGAAGATGATTTCTTATTTCATATTGCATCTGTTGAAAATTATTCGAACCACCCTTTGGCAACATCGATCGTACGTTATGCCAAAACGAAATTGCAAAGAGACATCATTAAACCGGATAACATGGAAGATATATCAGGCAATGGGGTTCAAGCATACATCAATGGCGTGCTTTGGAAAGTTGGAAAAGCTGATTTCGTCGGTCGCAGTGAAGCAGAACGATTCCAAAATGGCATTGCACTGACATTGGCTGAACAAGGTAAGACAATCGTTTATGCAAAGGATGATCAAGGGATTGCCGGTATTCTCACTTTGAAAGATGTCGTGCGTGAAGAAACCATTACAGCCATCGAAGCTTTGAAAAATGAGGGCATCCATACCGTCATGCTGACAGGCGATGGTGAAAAAACGGCTAAAGCGATTGCGTCGGAGAGCCATATTGATGCATATATTGCCGAATGCCTGCCAGAAACCAAAGTGACTGAAGTGAAAAGGCTGAAAGAACATTTCGGCACTGTAGCAATGGTTGGGGATGGCATCAATGATGCACCTGCATTAGCAACAGCATCTGTGGGAATTGCAATGGGTGAAGGCACGGATGTTGCCTTGGAGACAGCGGATGTTGTTCTGATGAAGAATGACCTGCCGCGCATCGCGGAAGCAGTCAAATTATCCAAGAAGATGAATCGAATCATCAAACAAAACGTCATCTTTTCAATTTCGGTCATCATGATCCTGATCGCATCCAATTTCCTTCAATTCCTTGACCTTCCATACGGCGTCATTGGACATGAAGGAAGCACAATTCTCGTTATACTGAACAGCTTAAGACTTTTGAGAAACTAAGCATGAAAAAGGAGCCCTCCAAGGCTCCCTTTTTTTATGATCGTTTCATTTAGTGATATCCGTTCTTACCATTTGCAGAACCTGATGTTTTATGGTTCGAACCTTTATTTTTTCCTTTTTGCTTTGTGCTGCCATCCTTTTTACTCATGAAAGAACTCCTCCTCTTCAAAAGTTGTTATTTCTTGAATAGTATCTGCAGCATGATTGTCCGCTATTACGGGAACTCCAGGAAGCTCATGCACATTCTGGTTTTTGCCTTTCACTTATGAGCGCATTTATTTCCCCGCCCAGTATGATGATGAGCCCCGATAAATAAAACCAGACCATTAATACGATGATCCCTCCAAGACTTCCATATGTTGCGGAATAATTAGCAAAGTTCTCCACATAAAAAGAAAACAAAAAGGAAACAAGACTCCATCCTGCCGTTGCAAAGATAGCACCGGGCAGTACGGTTATGCATTTCAGCTTTATGTTGGGGGCAATCCAATAAAGGATAGTGAACACAATTAAAAATACAAGCGTACTGATCACCCAGCGAAGCTGGTTCCAAATCGTAAGAAACTCATCGGATTGTCCAATTTCGGCAAATAGGAATACTCCGATCTGTTTTCCGAATACCGGCAGCAATAAAACGACAATAAAAACAAAAATCATCGCTAAAGTGAGAAGAATCGACATTCCCCGGGAAATAAAGAAAGTTCGACTTTCTTTTACATCGTATGCATGGTTAAATGCTTTAATGATTGCATTCATCCCATTCGATGCCGACCATATCGTTCCGATGACACCAAACGACAATAAAGTCCCATTCGCTTCCATTACTTTAGATAGGTTGGCCTCAATGATTTTCATCGAATCGTCAGGCGCATATGTACGGACGGTATTTAATATATCTTCTTGGGAAAATGGCAGATAGGCCAATAAGGTGAATAAAAAAATAAGTAACGGAAACAGGGAAAGTAAGAAGAAATAAGACAGCTGTGCGGCAAGCCCCGACACATCATCCATCTGTAACCGTTTTATGAAAGTCTTGAAGAATGAGCCTTTCAGCCATTCTTTTTTATTGGCCATACCTCCACCCCATTTTCTAATTTAAGGAAATCCGTTCATGGTGACTTGAAGATGACTCATCTTGCTCTGCAGCAAAGACTTCCTTCGTTTCCATTACGACTTGGGCAACTTGCGATGGAATATCTTTCATTTCCTCCACCTTTTGGGAAATGAAGGATACATCATCGGAAATTTTTTCAACAGTGGAACGGACCTTGGATGATGTTTCACGTACTTGTGTAAGCACCCCATTAGGATTCTTCACGAATTCCTTCATATTACTCATGCAGCTTTTACTGTTTTCCAATACAGAATTACGCGTATCCTTGTCAAAAAGGCTTATCGCAGCCCCTGCTAACGCCCCAATAAAGACCGCTTGCATAAATTTACTTTTCTTGTCACACTTATATTCTTCTCGAATGTTGCTCATATATTCTCCTCCTCGTCATATATTAGTTGATGGATAATGGTAGCTATCTCCATTATACAATGTTTAAAAAAGTTTTTTCCTATCTTTTCCCAAACTCCCTCAGTTTAAAACGTGGAGATGACCAAGTATATTGGGGATCAAGCTTCGTAATATTCATTGACTTCCAGCGGTAATCATGCAAAGATGAAAATAATTTAGGAACGTATGAAAGGATGAGGGAAATGGATTTAACGCAAAACACAGCCGAAAGTGTCGAGTTTATGATCGAAGCAATCAAGGATAAATTAAAAGTGATGAACTTCGGTGCAATCAAATCAACCCATTTTGATATCGAAATGTACGAAGAGCTGCACGATATTTATACAATGGTGATGAAAAAAACAAATTTCAGTGTCCGTGAAATGGAAGCGATCGCCGAAGAACTTGGAAGACTGCGTAATAAGTAACATTCAAATCCTCCCATACCGGTGAGGATTTTTTTCATTTTTAAAATAATTCTGATACATTTGATATAGAAATTGAAAACCGACAGGAGTTGTAAGCATGGTAGAAAGAAGAACACCCATCAGTATTGCAGAAGCAGTGGAAAAAGTGATGAAGCATAAATTAATAGGACATGCGGAACTGATTCCCCTCGAGGAAAGCCAAGACCGTTTTTTGGCTCAAGATATTGTAGCTACAAATGATGTTCCGCATTTTAACCGCTCTCCATATGATGGATTCGCCCTCAGGTCCAAGGATACGGCAGAGGGTTCCATAAATAACCCTCTTGAGTTCGAAGTGGTTGAAGAGCTTGCTGCGGGGATGGTATCGACTATCCCTGTACAAAAAAATCAAGTGGCGAGAATCATGACTGGAGCTCAGATGCCAGCTGAGTGTGATGCCGTAATCATGCTCGAGCTCACAAAGGAATTCGAAAAGGACGGAAAGAAGTACATATCATTTAAACGCTCACTTAAGGAAGGCGAAAACGTTTCTTTTCAAGGAGAGGATGCAAAGAAAGGCGATGTTCTTGTAAAAAAAGGAACAGCGATCAATCCAGGGATCATCGGCTTGCTGGCAACATTCGGATATGCCGAAGTCCCAGTTGCCAAGAAACCTGTCGTCGGATTATTCGCTACAGGTTCGGAACTTCTTGATGTTAACGAACCGTTGCAGCCCGGGAAAATCCGTAACAGCAATTCACATGCCATCTCCGCCCAAATTCGGAGGGCCGGAGGAGAAGTCCGCTTTTATGGAAAACTTAAGGACGAATTCGAATTAAGTTACGAGGCCATTTCAACTGCCTTGAAGGAAGTGGATTTGCTCATTACAACTGGAGGGGTTTCTGTCGGTGATTTTGACCTTCTCCCGGATATTTATCAAAAAATGGGTGCTGAAGTCTTATTCAACAAAGTGGCCATGCGCCCCGGCAGCGTGACGACCGTAGCGGTATATAATAACAAATTTTTATTCGGTTTATCCGGCAATCCTTCCGCTAGTTATGTTGGCTTTGAACTATTTGCAAGACCGATCATCCGCACCATGCTGTTTTCGGAACATCCGCATTTACGAAAAGAGACTGCCCAATTGGCAGAGGACTTCTTAAAGCCCAATCCATTCTCACGTCTGCTTCGGACCCGATTATTTTATGAATCCGGCCAGTTGAAGGTAATTCCCAGTGGTGTGGATAAATCCAATATTACAACAAGCTTGGCAGGTGCCAATTCACTGACCGTCTTACCTGGGGGGACCCGTGGTTTTCAAACTGGAGATCTCGTGGACATCCTGCTCCTTGAAGACCAAGAAGGATGCAAATGGCCTTGGTGAAGCCCTTTATTTTTCAGGTGGTTGGCTATCAAAATAGAGGTAAAACGACCTTCATAACGAATATTATCAAAAAGCTTCGCAAAGCCAAATTAGAGACAGCCGTTTTAAAACATCATGGACATGGCGGAAAACCGGATGTTAACGGTATGAAGGATTCCAATAAACACTTTCAGGCTGGGGCGGCAGCTTCACTTGTTGAAGGTGATGGAACAATCGAGCTGCTAGGGAATTTCAAGGGGGAAACTCCTATAACTGAGCTGATTCAATTACTGTGTCTATTTCTCCCTGATGTGATTTTAATTGAGGGTTATAAGCAAGAGGACTTTCCTAAGGTCATTTTAATCAAAGAAGAAAGTGACCTCGTGTTATTGGAACGGCTTACTAATGTCAAAGCAGCGGTGGCTTGGCCCGAATGTCTGGATCGAACCAGGAATCATGCTTCAGTACCCGTCTTCCCTTTGGATTCGGATTCATTCATTACATGGTTTTTAGAACAAATATGAAGGAGGGCACAATGTTCATTCAATTCCCCATAGAAAAACGCCGCAAGATGATCGAAAGTATCCAAGAATATGTGTATCAGGAACATGGCAAGGAAATCGGTGAAATCGCTGCTGAAAATCACTTGCAGTTCATTTTCGAAAATATTGCTCCATTTATTTATAATGAAGGTATCAAAGATGCTAAAAAAGTCATTGAGGACAGATTAGGAAATATAGAAGAAGATTTGTATTCATTGGAACGGCCAATTGATTAAAATGAAAAAACAGCATCATAATCGATGCTGTTTTTTCATTTTCATTGTTCGGTCAGAATAAGCGGACCGTTTTTCGTAATGGCAATCGTATGCTCATATTGAGCCGAGTATTTCCCATCTGCAGTGGATGCCGTCCACCCATTCGGATCCCGGCTTGCTTTATATGTACCTACGTTTACCATTGGCTCGATGGTGAATACCATGCCTTCCTTAAGACGCGGGCCTTTATTCGGCAGTCCATAATGCGGAACCTGCGGCTCTTCATGAATGACACTTCCTATCCCGTGGCCGATGAAATCACGAACGACAGAGAAGCCTTCCGCCTCGACATATGTTTGTATGGCATGACCAATATCTCCAATCCGATTGCCTACCACACATACTTCAATCGCCTTATATAAAGATTCCTTCGTCACATGAACCAAATGCTCGGTTTCCTTTGAAACCTTACCGACCGTATACGTCCAGGCAGAATCGGCAAGGGCCCCGTTATAATTGACGACCATATCAATCGTTACGATATCTCCATTTTTCAAAGGGGTCTTACGAGGGAAACCATGACAGATTTCTTCATTTATGCTGGCACATGTCGCATACTCATACCCTTTGTAACCCTTTTGTTCCGGCTTCGCACCATGTTTTTTTAAGAATCCTTCAACAAATTCTTCTATTTCCCATGTTGTCACCCCAGGAACAATCAACTTAGCAATCTCCCTATGACAAGCTGCCAAAATTTTACCCGATTCATGCATCGCTTGAATTTCACGTGCAGATTTTAATACGATCAATCGTGACACTTCCTTTTTTATTCGTCTCTCCTTTTATTTTACTGCAAAGATGAAAGTATATGAATCCTTTAAAATGAAAAATCCCGGCAGCTGCCGGGATTTTTCATTATTTCAATAGATTGAGCGATTCCCGGTTAAATGCCGGAAGATCTTCAGGTGTCCTGCTGGTTACAAGCTGGTTTCCGCAAACCACAACCTCCTTGTCCAAATATGTGGCACCTGCATATTCCATATCGACTTTAATGGATGTATATCCTGTTGCGTGGCGTCCTTCAAGTGTTTTGGCTGTAATCAGCAACTGCGGTCCATGACAGATTGCAAATACAGGCTTTTTATCATCCATGAACGATTTGGCGAAAGATACGAAGCGTTCGTCAGCACGCAGCTGATCAGGCGAGAACCCACCGGGGATGAATAATGCATCGAAATTTTCCGGTTTCACTGAGTCGATGCTTTCATCAATCTCGACTTCTACCTCCCCTTGTTTTCCTTTAACAGTTTTTCCTTTTATCATTTCAATCGTCGTTACCGTATGGCCGGCTTCTTCAAATGCCTTTGCCGGTTCACTATACTCCGAGTCCTCAAACATATCCGTTACTACACATGCGATATTTTTACCCATAATAATTCATCTCCTCAATTTTTGATCGAATGAACCTACTTTGCACTTTATTTATGTTCCCTCTGCCACCATAAATAAAACACATAATTAATGTTAGTGATATATTTCATTAGCCTATTCCCAAAGCAGCAAATCAATGTTTAGGATACTGGCCAACAACATGTATCGCATTGATGATTCTTTTATTGATCCATTTCCTGTTTTCTTCTGTATTCAAATTTCCAAATATCCTTTTCCGCCCTTCCGTGGTTACATAGTAATTAGGCAGGTTATTCAATGATAATGTGATGATGTCATTTTTACATTTACCGCATGAACAAAATGTTTGGTATTCCATACCTGACATTAAAACCTGCACCCAAGTCACAACGATTTCTTCCATCACATTTGTATATTCTCTTTCCATATAATCTCCTTAAAAAAGAAAAACCCGTCCATTCCTGACAGGTTTTCACTCATTTATCGCTGTCCGTGGAACAATTAGGATTTCAACTCTCCGGTTTTTCGCCCTTCCTTTTTTCGTTTCATTGGAAGCAACCGGCTTGAATTCCCCATGTCCTTTAGCGCTGAACATTTCGGGATCCAACTCTTTATTTTCGAGGAGAAGTTTCATAAAATTCACGGATCGCATCACGCTCAGATCCCAGTTGGATTCATACTGGTAATTCTTTATAGGAATATTATCGGTATGTCCGCTTACGATAATGTTTCTGGGTAAATCCATGACCAGCAAATCCGAGATTTCCTTAGCGATTTTTCGGTTTTCACTTCTCACCTCAGCCACACCAGATTCAAACAGCACGTTTTCCCTAATTGAAATCAACATGCCTTCATCCGTAAGGTTCGTTCCCAATTTATCCGTTAAATCATTCTTTTGGATGTAGGCATTTACACGCTCCTGAACTTCCGTAAGTTCTTCTTGCTCGTTTTTCCCTAGCTTCTCAAGATCTTCCGCACCTGTTCTTTGTTCTGGTGACGTTGGCTCATTGCTGGGGGAATCACTTGGAAAATCCATAAAACCCGTTCCGCTTGTAAAAACCTGGTTAAATACATTGGACAACTGCTGGAACCTTACTGCATCAACCGAACTTGAAGCGAACAAGACGATAAAAAGCGCGAGAAGCAATGTTAAGATATCGGCGTAGGGAACCAGCCATGATTCATCGATATGCTCTTCATGCCTTTGTTTCTTTTTGCGCCTAGCCATCTTCTCTCACATCGCCTTCTAACCACTTTTTACGATCTCCAGCAGGCAAATATGATGTTAATTTCTGTTCAATCGTTCGCGGCGCTTCCCCTTCGATGATCGATAAAATACCTTCTATCATCATTTCTTTGATTCGAACTTCCTGCTGCGACTTCCGTTTTAGCTTATTGGCAAATGGATGCCATAACACATACCCCGTGTAAATCCCCATCAAGGTTGCGACGAACGCGGCAGATATGGCATGTCCCAAAGCCTCCGTGTCGGCCATATTACCCAATGCAGCAATCAGCCCGATTACCGCACCCAATACACCCAGCGTCGGTGCGTATGTACCGGCCTGACTGAAAATCGCTGCCGCGCTTAGATGACGTTCTTCCATCGCATCTATTTCCTCTGCTAAAATATCACGAATATAATCGGCACTCTGACCTTCGACTGCAAGATTCAAGCCATTTTTCAAAAAAGTATTATCCACTTGATCCGAAATGCTTTCCAATTCCAATAAGCCTTCTTTCCTGGCAATGACCGCCCATTCAGAAAAGGTTTTTATTAAATCTTCAGGCTTTGTCAATTTTTGTTCAAAGAATAAAATCTTGAATATTTTTGGTAGTCTTTTTAATTCCGACAAAGGGAAAGCCGTTACGACAGCAGCTATCGTCCCTACAATAATGATCAAAATAGCCGCCGGGTTAATCAGCGCCGTTACACTAACGCCTTTCAACACCATTCCGACCAAGATGGCCACGATACCCAGAACTACGCCCAAAACTGATGTTATATCCATAATACTCACCCATTCATTTAAAGTCTCGTCTCCTCCTTATATCGGATGAAGTTCAAAAAAAGTGAGGATTATTTTACTATTCGATTTCAATTTTCACTAAATCATCACAAAATCTACAACTTTATTGCCTAGATGAGCTTAACCAACAGTACATTTCAATGTTTTGGATACAATATTCTTTCGAGAATGGAATTACCAGCCTGTTCTGTACGAAATTATCTTAATACGTCTGGAATATGCGCTTTTACTCGTGAGTTTTGCTCTTTTACTCGTGAATTTTGGCATTTTACTCGTGAATTCCGCGCTTTTACTCGTGAGTTTCAGCATTTTACTCGTGAGTTTTGCACTTTTACTGGTGAATTCCGCTTAACGCCAAAAGGACAAAGCCTGTCAGCTTTGTCCCTGTTTTTGTTTCCCGTGGTTTCTTCCGGCCAGCCATTTTATGATGGGTGATAGAAAAAATAAAATGAATAAGATCCTGAATAAATGAAAGCTTGTGACAACGGATAAATCCACATGCACAGACATGGCTGTGACTGCCATTTCGGCGACGCCGCCTGGCGCCATGCTCAAAAATAATTCGTTCGCCTGTAAAGATAGGATTGGGGCAAACTGAATGGAAAGATAATAGCAAAATCCAATCAATAGGACATTACTGACGAATACAGCCCCGAACATCTTTCTGAAAAGTCGGGGGTTATCAACCTTCAATGTGTAGCCTAAATGTGCGCCTATCAACAATTGCGACAAGTTCAACCAAAAGTCAGGAATCTGTGGGGCACCTGGGCCTGCTAAATTGAATAGTGCTGCGGCCATGAGAGGTCCTAGCAAAAAAGGCAGCGGAAAATTCGCTTTCTTTGTGATGAAGATGAATATCAGCAATGTTACCAACATCATGATGGCTAATTTCCCATCATATTCAAATAAGAAAAACGGCCGCTCCGATACGGCCATTACCGCACCTGATTCAACTGACATTACATGGGTCACAATCCAAGGAACAATGGATATCACCAGGATGACCCGCAGTGTTTGCATGAAACCTACAACCGTTTCATCACTATCCTTCATTTCCTCACTTAAGACCACCATCTGGGAAAGGCCTCCCGGAAAACTGCCAAGCATCGATGTGCCCAAGGATAAGTTCATTCGCTTTCCGACAAACCAGCCGGTCAACACTGTAAATGAAATGATTGCAATTGTCGTAAAAAGCATAACAGGCAGATATTCAATCATCTCATTTAGCGATTGTTTCGTGAATGAACTGCCCAGTTGTAAACCTAGAATGACCAATCCAGTACTTCTAAAGGTTTTAGACCAATACAAGTACTTCCTTAACTTCACTTTAGCAATCATCACGACGAATAATGGTCCAAGCATCCATGGCAGGTATATTCCAAGGCTATCAAACAAATAACCACCCAAGAAAGCTAGAAAAGCTGTAAAGATGACTCTAAAACTCTTACTCTCGATTAAATTTACACTCACAAAATTACCTTCTTTATTTAAGCGGATTTTCATCTTTATCTTAACATAAAATAGGCGGATTCAAAGCTGCAACCACGCTTGTTTTCACCATTCCAGTGTCAGGATAGTTCTTGGCGCGCCTCCCTCACCAGTGCATTTTTATATTTCCTCATGTTTTCGCTCTATGAAAGGAACAGCACGGCACTTCCACTATTTACTAGATTTCCCACCCCCACAAATTCGCTATAAAAGGTAGAATGAGTATATAGGGGTCAAACTCTTATGGAGGGGTGACTAGATGTTATCAAATACAGAAATAGGCATTGACTTAGGAACTGCAAATACGCTAGTTTACAGTAAAAATAAAGGAATCGTATTTAATGAGCCATCTGTGGTGGCCATTGATATAGAGACTAATAAAGTATTGGCAGTCGGAGTGGATGCAAAAAACATGATCGGGAAAACACCTGGAAATATTGTGGCAATCCGTCCGCTTAAGGATGGTGTCATTGCGGATTTTAACGTGACCGCGCAAATGCTTCGGGAAATCATGAAAAAAGCAAGTAAGGCCCTAGGTTTATCGATTCGCAAACCTAGTGTAGTGGTCTGTACACCATCAGGTTCCACATCAGTTGAGAGAAGGGCCATTCAGGATGCAGTCAAAAGCTGCGGAGCGAAACAGGTCCACCTTATCGAGGAACCAGTAGCAGCAGCAATAGGTGCGGGCTTGCCTGTCGAAGAGCCAGTTGCCAATGTCATCGTTGATATCGGCGGCGGAACGACTGAGGTCGCAATCATCTCTTATGGCGGCGTCGTTTCTTGCAATTCAATCAGAATTGGCGGAGATCAATTGGATGAAGATATCAGCCAATATGTTAGAAAAAAACATAATGTGCTGATTGGGGAAAGAACAGCCGAGGAAATAAAAAAAGAAATCGGCTACGCACTCGTTAAACATTCCGTGATCACCATGGAAGTCAGGGGCCGCGATCTTGTAACGGGTCTTCCAAAGCCGATTACAATATCATCCACTGACGTCCAGGAAGCCATACAGGAATCGCTTCTTCATATACTGGAAGCAATAAGGGCCACTTTGGAAGATTGTCCTCCTGAATTGAGCGGGGATATCGTCGATCAAGGTGTCATCTTATCCGGCGGGGGTGCACTTCTCAACGGGGTACAAGAATGGCTGACGAATGAAATCGTCGTCCCAGTCCAACTTGCAGATAACCCGCTTGAATCAGTTGCCATCGGAACCGGGCTTTCACTTGAGGTCATTCACAAATTACAAAAAGCCGTATACTAAAAAATTGAGGAAACCCCGACTTGGGGTTTCTTTTTTTTCCTTTCAGGCCTCCCCCATTTGCAGACAGCAACTTCCACGTTAAATAACTTCCCTGAAATATTTTACCTCGTTTGCGTAGAGAATAAGGAAAAGGTTTTTTTACTGTTTGGATAGGAATAACCTGCAGAACTAAACGCATGCAATGTTACATAACTTGTGTTATAATCTAATTATGTTACATTGGCAAGAGGAGAAGATCTATGGAATATGTAGAAGCCTTTAAGGATATCAATCAAATCAGCAAAATAAAAACATACTTACGCTCTCACTCCAGTCGGGATTATTTATTGTTTGTACTCGGCATCAATACAGGTATGAAGATTAATGAAATGCTCGAAATCACCGTCGCCAGCGTTCTGGATGAAACAGGCAAAATCAAGGAGTTCTATGAGCAGCGGACGGAAAATGACGAAGTAAACCAAATTTATTTGAACCTGAAAGTCCGTACCGCCTTACAAGAATACCTTAAAGGCTCGAAGGTTATCGAAGGTCAATTTTTATTTCTTTCCCCTAAGACAAAAAAGCCGATTACACGTCAACAGGCGCACCGAATCATCCATGATGCTGTGGAAGGTGCAGGGCTGACAGGCAAATTCGGAGCAAGTTCGATGCGTAAAACTTTTGGCTACCATGCCTATAAACAAGGAGTGTCACTGGCATTGATACAGAAGCATTACCATCATTCCAGTCCATCGGAGACATTAAAATACATTGGCATATCAAAGGAGAAGAAATTCAAGACGAATATTGACGTTAACTTATAAACATTCTGCTATCTTCTATTAACTCTAACCAACATTTTAAGGAGGAATTCCAGTGAGAATTAGAGAAAGTGAACTTCCTGGTATTGGCCAAAAATTCGAAATCATAACGAGAAATGATGAAAAGTTAGTAATCGTCATTCATGATGACGGCCGTCGGGAATTATACCATTTTGATAATGAACATGAGGACGTCATATCGAGCATCACCCTTAACGATCAGGAATCACGGCAAATGGCTTCCATCATAGGCGGCATGGTTTATAAACCACAAGCACTTGAAACGATTGAAATGTCATTGGGTGACTTGGTGATTGAATGGTTCAAAGTCGAACCAGGTTCAAAGGCCATCAATCAAACGATCGGTTCGATTGATATCAGGAGCAATTATAACGTGACCGTCATCGCCCATTCTAAAAAAGGAAAAAAACAACTGAATAATCCTGGTCCTGACTCCATCATCGAAACAGGCGACACCCTTGTGATATCCGGTGAAAGAAAAGATATCCGAAACCTCACAAGAGAATTATTGACCGACGAAAGGAGTGACTAAGCTCATATGGACCATTTAGTCTTTGAAGTGGGAACTGCCCTACTTCTAGTGGCATTAGCCGCTCTCGTAGCAGGTAAATTCAAAATATCGAATGTTCCACTATTAATTATCATCGGGATGCTCGTTGGCCCCCATGCCCCGCACTTCGGATTAATTGACCTGCGTTTCATCGAAAGCGATGAAATCATAGCATTCCTCGGTCGGGTCGGTATTTTATTCCTTCTTTTTTACCTAGGGCTTGAATTTTCCGTCAAAAAGCTTATGAAATCCGGGAAAAATATCGTGACAGGCGGAACCTATTACATCTTAATCAACGTGGGAATGGCCTTGCTGTACGGTTTCCTGCTCGGTCTTCCATTGAAAGAGGTTCTGATATTAACCGGGATCATCAGTTTTTCTTCAAGTGCCATTGTGGCAAAGGTGCTTGTGGACCTTAAAAGGACCGGTAACAATGAAACGGAGCTAATCCTTGGCATCATCATGTTTGAAGATATCTTCCTCGCTGTTTATTTATCAGTCGTATCCGGATTGGTATTAAGCTCTTCTGGTTCCGTTTGGGGAACATTACTTTCTACATTTATCGCGATTGGGTATATGCTGATATTTTTCGTTATCGCCCGGAAAGCATCTGGGGTCCTTAACAAATTATTCAATATATCCTCCGATGAGATTTTTATCATCGTCGTGTTCGCCTTACTATTCTTCATTGCCGGTTTCTCGGAAACGATTCATGTTGCGGAAGCCATCGGTGCATTACTGCTCGGCCTAGTCTTTTCTGAAACGGAACATAGTGACAGGATCGAGAAACTTGTCATTCCCTTTCGAGACTTTTTCGGGGCCATATTTTTCTTCAGCTTTGGCTTGAGTATTGATCCGACGACCCTTGGCGGAGCTGTCTGGATGGTTCTTGGAGCCGTCATCATCACCATAATCGGTAACTTTGCAGCTGGTATGATCGCTGGACGCAAATCCGGTTTATCTCACAGAGCTTCCGCAAACATCGGTTTAACGATCGTTTCACGCGGCGAATTCTCCATCATTTTAGCCAACTTAGGCATTGCAGGCGGTTTAATGCCTATACTAACCCCGTTTGCGGCACTTTATGTTTTAACCTTAGCGATTCTTGGGCCGATCCTTACCAAAGAATCCAAACACATCTATAATATCCTAAATAAAGTATTCAAATGGACCCCTCCGAAAGTTCAAAAGGAACAGGGAAAAGAAGTGCAATAGAGAAAAACGGCCAGACAGCAAATGTCTGGCCGTTTTTCTGTTTACCTTAATAAATCACTTAATTAGCTATTATACTTGTTTTAAAGAGGGCATAAAATCATACCTAACAGTAGTGTTGGCATTATTGATAGGCTGAATTATCGAAAGCACATATCAGTTAGTCGCTTGCTGTATGAATCTTCAATCCTGATTTTCATAAGTATGATACTCGCCATTCCCCGACTTCTGCAAAACTTTTTTTAAAAAAGGCATTGAAAAATGAACTGGCTAAGGTTGGTCATCCTTGGCTATCCCTTTTCTTCACCTCTCCATCATTCCGGCATATCATTGTCAGAAGCTTTTACAAGCGCTCGGATTAGAGCTTTCAATTTCTTTTCTTTTGAGGATTAACTTATATGAACAGAGGGAAAAGAAGCAATAACCTAAGTAACTATTCAGGAGTGATGCCCAGATGGATAAGTCGATAAAATTTTCAAAGAAACTGATTAAAGAAATAAAGGAAGATCGTGTGACCGGGCTGGCAGCAGAACAAGCTTATTACTATCTACTGGCACTATTCCCTTTGCTCATTTTACTGCTGTCCTTATTACCTTATCTGAACATCGATATTCAGACTGCCCTGGACACGATAAAAACCTTCATGCCTGCGGAAACGATGGAAGTCATCGAGAAAAATATCATTAACATATTATCTGAACGGAACGGCGGCCTACTGACTTTTGGTTTCCTTGGCACCATATGGTCCGCTTCCAATGGAATGAATGCGTTCATCCATTCCATGAATATCGCCTATGATGTTGAAGAAACAAGAAATTTCATTAAAGCCCGCTTCATTTCCATTGTATTGACATTAGGCCTGGTTGTAGCATTCATCGTCATGTTGGGCCTCCCCGTCTTCGGAAAAGTGATCATCGATTTATTACAGCAAGTCATTCCGATCCCTGAAGAAACGCAAATATTATTCAGCTTATTACGGTGGGTTATCGCAGTTGTGGTCATATCACTTGTCCTGACCTTTTTATATCGCTTTGCACCGAATAAAAGTTTTCCCTTTAAACATGTCATCCCTGGGGCAGTGACCGCAACTGTACTTTGGCTGGGAATATCACTTGGATTTTCATTCTATGTCAGTAATTTTGCCAACTATTCTTCCACTTACGGCAGTTTAGGAGGCGTCATCATCTTGATGCTATGGCTGTATTTGAGTGGTCTGATTTTTGTGATCGGCGGAGAAATCAATGCAATTCTTCATCGCCAAAACTCCATTCCAAAAAAACCGTCCCGCACGATTGTCCATCCTGTCCCGCTTAAAAGGTAAAATCATGAATTACGACAAAAGATAGAAAAGCGGCTATCCCATTCGGACAGCCGCCTTCCTATTCATCCCTTATTGACAAACTCTTCATATCTTTCATCATGGGCCAGCCATGCCGCGTATTTCCGCTTCATGTATTTTTCCGCTTCCGCAAATGTATCGAATGTTTTTTTCTGTTGTTTTCCGTTGATTTCAACAATCCATTGCTCTTCTTCATCTTCATAGATGAATATGTCCTGTTTGTCTCTCGTTGAATATAGGCAGCCCTCTGGGGATTCCTTTACATTCAGTTGATTCTTATGTGCGTCTCGTTTAAGGGGCTCGGCAAAGAAAGTCTTTTCGACATATTGGCTATACGCCTTTTCGGACATGGTACAACCTGCCGCTTTTTGGTGGCCGCCCCCATCGTACTTGCCAGCAACTTCAGAAACATCAATATCGTCGTGAATTGTCCGGAAGCTGATTCTTTTACTTCCAACCATCAAGATCGCTATATAATCAAGATGCGAGAACTCTTTCGACAGTTCATTACCCAATTCTGAGTGATATGACTCTGCATGGACCACACCAGCTGTATGGGGACCGACCGTAGCCTGATAGACTTCTCTTTTTTTCCTGTTTATGTACCGATCCACCCGACTCTCTTCAACATTCAGAAGGGTTTGCTCCACTTCGTCAAAAGTAAAACTTTCAGCCGTCGACAGCTTATTTGCGATTTTCATTTCGAATTCCTCTATCGGAATCATGAAAAACAGGTCATTCAATCGTTTTGCCGTTGTATTTTTATTGACTTCCCATTCCCAAGTATCGTATTGTCGGACCAATTCAACGAATTCAGCGACAATGCTTGAAGGTTCCAGGTATTTATTTTCAACTGCATACTGATAGAATAATGATGTCGCTGCCGTCTGTTTACCATCTTCCTGTTCGACAGTTACAGATGCCCAATCATGTTCGTTCAAATGCAATGCTGACTTATGATGATCAATCAGCAGCGCTTTGCCTCCATCTTCCACAAACTGAGTAATCATTTTTTCGTTATCTTCATCAACCGATAGATCAGTAACGATCAATGTATCCTCAAGTTTGGCTTGCTCAAGAAATGCTCCTACGTTCTGATTAAGGCGACCAATTGAATTATAACTTACCACTACTTCTTCTCCGAAGGCCAGCTTAGCTATAATGCCGCAGCCGACTCCATCTAAATCATTATGTGTAAAGAGATGGTACACACAAACCCCTCCTAGTAACTAATAAATTTACTTTTCCCTAAAGACATGAATTTCAATTGCAATCTTTACAATTGTAGCATAATCATATCCGCATATTTTATCCTGGCTTCCATTACGCGTTGCTTTTGTTCGTTTTTTTTGAAAAATTCCCTAATGATTCTTTATTTTCCATAATTTATACCGATATATAAGGAAAACACATTACTTTGAAATCGAGGTATTTTCATGCATTCCTTTAAAACAGACAGGGCAGCACAACAAACCATTAATGATTCAAGGCATCTCCCCGTTATCGTCATCATGTTTTCAGTGATCACTCTTAGTCTTATCCTATCCATCTTCCTAGGCATCCCTAGTCAACAAGTCGCCATAATGGCCATTTCCAGCTATTCCCCAGCCATCCTAGCTGCAATTCTCCCTAAACAGAAAAAAGGCTCTCTCTTTCTGCCTTATCTCATAGGAATCACGACAAACCTTTTAATTGCATCGATTATCATTCAGTCCGGAAGCCTTTTATCCTTGGGATTAATGTTCATAGGCATATTGTTCACTTCCATTTACTATGATTATCGTCATTTGGTTCCGTCCATCGTCATCCATTCAGTGGTTCTTATCTACCTTACTTTATGGTCCGACACGCTTACAGGCAGATTATCTGCTGACGGAGACTCTTTTATCGTAATTTTGCTCTTATTTCTTTTAGCTTCCACCCTCTCCATCCTTCTAAGTTTGATTGGAATCGCATCCATAAACGTCGCATTGTTAGAATTGGAAAAGAGCCGGAAAGCAGAGATCAAACAATCAGCCATGCTTGATGAGATCACCCGATCCGTTAACGGATTGACCAATTTTTATAATGAGCTTCAAGAAAACGTCCACACTAAAGGAAAATATCCGAGGAAGTCACCAGTGCCTTCATTGAAGTGACCAGAAATACTGAATTACAGGCTACAAGCGCAAACGAAGTGAAGGAATTCATCGATTCATTCGATAAAGAAATCCAGCATGCCACTATCTCATCGGAAAAAATGAAAACTTTCACCATGGAAAATGGAACAAGGACAAAGGACGGCAGCGAAGAAATGGTGGTCCTTGCCAAAGACATCCTATCAGTTGGTGACAAAGCCAAAGAGACCGCGATACTAATGGATGAATTAAACCAGCAAAATAAGAACATCCAGGCCATATTAGCGATGATTGAAGACATATCGGAACAAACGAATTTAATTTCCCTTAATGCTTCCATCGAAGCGGCCAGAGCAGGTGAACATGGTAAGAGCTTTGCAGTCGTGGCCAATGAAATCAGAAAGCTTGCGGAAAATAGCCGGCATGCCACCAATCAAATTCAACAGATCCTGAGTAATATAAACCTTAAATCCACAGAAGTCACAAACGGGGTCAACCAAAGCTTGGAAGTGGCCAGTTTGATAAAGGAAAAGTCCGAGGAAGTCAAACATGTTTTCAAGCAAATTGAAGGAAACACGCTAGAAGTCATGGAACAATCGATACAGTTTCAAACGATGCTTCATACCTTGCCTCGGGCACTGCAACAAATGAAGTCACCAATGTAGCTTGCATCATAGAAGAGAATGCCGCTTCCCTTGAAGAGGTTGCTGCGAATGTTGAAGATCAGCATTCACTAATCGATCAAATGGCTAGGAACTTTACGAACTTTGAAGAATTGCTTAATGGTTTAAGAAAGCTGACCCAATCCGACAAATGATCCGGTACATCAAAAAAAGCCGCAGGGACGTTATTCCCTGCGGCTTCCTTATGCCAAATCACTGTTCAATCAATTTTCCAAGGTTGGCCATTTCAATTGCACTAACGGCCGCTTCATAGCCTTTGTTACCTGATTTTGTTCCTGCACGTTCAATCGCTTGTTCAATATTTTCAGTTGTCAGCAAACCGAAGATAACCGGTACACCTGTTTCCAAGGAAACGGAAGCCATGCCTTTAGCTGCTTCATTACAAACATAATCATAATGTGAAGTGGCACCCCTGATTACCGTTCCAAGGCCGATTACCGCATCATATTTACCTGTATTCACAAGTTTTTTTGCAATTAACGGTAGTTCAAAAGCACCTGGGACCCAAGCGATGTCAACATCATTCTCATCAACGCCATGACGCTTAAGGCCATCCAATGCCCCTCCTAAAAGCTTGCTTGTGATAAACTCATTAAATCTTCCTACCACGATGCCGACTTTCAATCCTGATCCGATTAATTGTGCTTCAATAGTTTTCCCCATGTCCAATTCCTCCTAATTTTAAAAAACAATATAATTTTTTTGTTCTGATGTAATTCCTTAAATCCTCAAGCTTTCGGGATGTTCAGTTCAAGCTCCTGTTTCCCGATAGTATCATTTTGTTGAAGATACCGAATCAAATCGGCTATCGTAATGAATTTCAAGTTGAATTTATCAGCGATGACTTCTAAATCGGATACCCGGGCCATCGATCCATCTTCATTCATGATTTCACAAATGACACCAGCTGGAGCGGCACCGCATAACTTCGCCAAATCCACCGATGCCTCCGTGTGTCCTGCCCTCCTTAATACGCCGCCTTCTTTAGCGACTATCGGAAAAGTGTGACCAGGCCTTTGAAAATCTTCAGCGACCGAATCTTCATTAAGAAGCTCAAGGATGGTCAAGGACCTTTCAAAAGCACTGATTCCTGTAGAGGTGCTTTTATGATCGACACTTACCGTAAAAGCAGTGCCATGATGATCGGTATTTTCTCCTACCATAGGATGCAGTTTCAATTTCGCTGCCAGTTCTTCAGTGATGGTTGTACAAATCAAACCACGTCCATGAGTTGCCATGAAATTAATCGCTTCCGGTGTCGCCTTTTCGGCCAGCACTACAAAATCCCCTTCATTTTCACGGTCTTCATCATCGGATACGATTACTACCTTGCCAGCCTTCAAATCTTCTATCGCTTCTTCTATTGTATGGAACATCATTACACCGCCCTTTTATTAGAATCCATGCTCTGCCAAAAACTCTAAATTCAGTCCTGGTTTTGGATTGCCATTTTTCATTTGATGTATTATATATTTCCCTATCATGTCGTTTTCGATGTTAACGATATCGCCAGCCGCTTTTTGTCCCAATATGGTGTCCTGATGAGTCAATGGAATCAGTGATACAGTCAATAGGTTCCTTTCGATCCCAAATATCGTCAAGCTCGTTCCATCAATGGCCACGGATCCTTTTGGAATGCAAAAGGCACTGAGCCCCTCTTCCAATTGGATTACATAATAAACGGCATTTTCTTTCCGTTCTTTTTTTATGATCGTTCCGGTTCCGTCGATATGACCTGAAACAAAATGGCCGCCAAACCTTCCCTGTGCACTCATGGCTCGTTCGAGATTCACAGGTGATCCCAATTTCAATGTCCGGATCGAGGAAGCTTTGACCGTTTCCGGCATCACGTCGACCGTAAACAAACTTTTCGTGAAGGACGTTACCGTTAAGCAGACTCCGTTTACTGAAATACTATCCCCCAGATGAACATCTTCAAGGATTTTTTCAGAACGAATCGATAACTCCATACTGCTTTTTCCTTTTTTCATGGAATGTACGGTACCGATATCCTCAATGATTCCCGTAAACATGTTTTTCCCCCTTTTATAAAATATAAAAAACCCCTTAGGATGACCTAAGGAGTTAGCAGGAGAAATGAGTGAAAAAATTGTATACCTAAAAAGCCTAATATTTTCATTTTTGAAAAATTAGGCGTACGTATACACTTGGGTTCCACACGTCCTTCTCCCATCCAGACTTTACTGTCGGCTTTGGAATCTCACCAAATCCTGCCTTTAACAGGCTCGCGGGCTTAGAATTTCTTCATCACCGCCGGTTGGGATTTTCACCCGACCCCGAAGGACTAAAATAATATGAATCTTTGAATATTTTATCACCATAAAGTGAAGATGTAAAATTTCTAACCTTAAATGGTTCAATTGTTACAGAAACTTCCTCTCTTTATGGAAAAACGACCTCCAAAGTCCCCGATGTGCTCCAAAGAGGTTAATCAGGCTAAATATGTGGAATAGGGTTAGAGGATCACAATTCATATAAGGAGGAAGCCTTATGCTTATTTCCATCATCAACTTGATTTTCTATCTGTTCGTCGTTACGATGAATTTTTTAGCTAATTTCCTGCCATTGAACGGCCAGACATCAGGAGAGATTTCCGATAAACTTGATGTCCTTTTCACTCCTGCCGGATATGTATTTTCCATATGGGGCTTGATCTATTTCCTGCTCGCCATCTGGGTATTCAGGCAGTTTTTAAGCAAACATCAAAACAGCCCTGCTTATAAGGCATCCTTCCCTTGGTTCGCTTTAAGCTGTGTCTTGAATGGCGCTTGGCTTTTGGCTTGGCACTATGAACACTTTTTGTTATCCGTATTCATTATCATTGCTCTTTTGGCTACTTTAATGGTCATTTATACAAGCATAAAAAAAGTGGAGCACACTCCTTTCGACCTATTTCCGTTTTCCGTTTATACAGGCTGGGTAAGTGTTGCAACGATTGCTGACATTTCTTATTACCTCACGTATATCAAATGGGACGGTTTTGGGGTTTCAAGTTTAGCCTGGACGATCGTCCTGCTGATTGCAGCAACAATCCTGGCTTTTGTCTTTGCAGGTAAAAACCGGGATTGGTGCTATCCTCTCGTATTCGTTTGGGCGTTCATAGGCATCGGGATACGAAATAGCTCCGCCTATCCGGTAATTACGGACATTTCTTATATCCTGGCTGTCATCACTTTTATCGTATCCATCACCATCTTCATTAAAAATAGAAGGAAAATAGTAGCCTAAAATGCTTGTTGAAGATCTTGCCAGACATCCTGCCAAGCTTCTAGGCCAACTGAGAGACGGACCAGCTGGTCACTGATGCCCATTTGTTTCCGTGAATCTTCAGGAACGGCAGAGTGCGTCATGGTAGCGGGATGCTGGATCAATGTTTCGGCATCCCCAAGACTTACGGCAATTTTGATTAGTTTCAATTTATTGAGGAATTCCTGTGCATCCTGTTTTGTGCCATGCAATTCGAAAGAGATAAGGCCGCCGCCATGTTTCATCTGTTTTTGCATTATATAATGATCCGGTGAGGCTTCATCACCTGGATAATATACCTTTTTCACCTTTGGATGTTTCTTAAGTTCATGAAAGATTTCTATTGCATTGGCCGAATGACGGTCCATCCTGACAGGCAAGGTCTTTAACCCCCGCAATAGTAACCAGGCATCGAAAGGTGAAATGATTCCACCGATATCCTTCTGTGTAGTCCCAGCTACCTGATTCATGAATTCCTTCTTACCTACGACAAGTCCTGCAACGACATCCCCATGCCCGCAAAGATATTTCGTAGCGCTATGAAGGACGATATCACAGCCATACTCAAGCGGTCTCTGTAGGTATGGCGTCGAAAACGTATTATCCACTACGACCGTCACATTATATTCCTTCGCAACTTTCACCACCATCTGTAAGTCAATCATTTTCATCGTCGGATTGATCGGGGTTTCTACATAGATGCAGGTCGTTTCCGGCCGGATCATTTTCCTTACCTGTTCTTCTGTATCCATTTCACAAAAATCATGAGTGATGCGGTATTTATTTTTCATTAGCTGCAGAAGGCCAAATGTACAACCATATAACCCCTGTGAGCATAGGATGTGGTCATCTGTTTTTGTTAACGCAAAAAGCACAGCTGAAACGGCAGCCATGCCTGAACCGAAAGCAAGGCCAGCTTCCCCGCCTTCCAAAGCGGCAATCTTTTCTTCAAGCACCTGTACCGTTGGATTTCCAAGTCGTGAATATATATATCCATCTTCCATACCGGCGAAACGCCTCTCACCTTGCTCGGCATTTTCGAAAGTGAATGTTGAGGTTTGGAATAAGGGTGTTGCCAAGCTTCCTAAATGCTTCTTCGAGTCATATCCTTCATGGATGACTGCCGTTTCAAACTGTTTATACTTTCCTGTCATACCGTCTCCTCCTAACCTATGTCTATTGCTATCATATGTCAAAAACCTATATAAAGGAAGCGTTTTCATTCATGATTATCACCCATAAATGAACCCCTGAATAGTAAATATAATATGATTTCTCGAGGGCAATAGATGAATAAGTTCAATTGGATTCTGCAAATTGAGCAACTCTTTTAATTTTAATCCTACGGGCATTCGTAAAAAAGGGACAGCCGCCATGGCCGTCCCTTTTTCCGAATCATTCATCGACTACGATGTTTCCACCATAGAAGGTTACTCTCGTTAATGGTAGCTCCAGTTCACGAGCCATTTTTTTCAACTCTCGCTCTTCTCTTTCCGTTACGATTGAAATGACAGTCCCATCTGCACCAGCACGCCCAGTTCTCCCGGATCTATGGATATATTGTTCGATGTTGTCAGCCATATCAATATGAACGACCGCAGTAAGGCCTTTAATATCTAGCCCCCTTGCCGCTACATCCGTTGCTATCAGCATCGGGGATTTTCCGGAACGCAGCTTGCGCAGCGCTTTCTCCCTGTCGACTTTATTGGATTCGCCATGAAGCACGCCCATTTCAATACCTTTATAGCTCAGCTTTTCATGTAAGACGCTCAGCTCTGCTATATCATTCAGGAAGGCAAGGGCCTTCACATCTTTAAGTCTTGTGATTTTCTCCAGAATCTTGGACTTTTCACGTCTCTCAACAACAAAGTAAAGATGGTCCACCTTTGATTCCATTTTTTCATGCTTATCAACCTTGATCATTTCGGGTTCATTCATGAATCCCCTGGCCGCTTTTTCCGTTTCCTCCGGCAGGGTCGCTGAAAACACCATGATTTGCCGGTCTTTTAGCGTTGTTTTGATAATATTATTGATCGTTCCCATATGCTCCGGAGTGATCAATTGGTCACCTTCATCAAGTACTATCGTCTTAACTTCATGCATCTTCAATTTCTTTTGGGCAATCAATTCGTATATCCGTCCCGGTGTTCCAGCAATCACCTGTGGACGCTTCTTCAGTTTGTCCAACTGCCTTTTCACATTAGCACCGCCGATGAATGCTGCACCCGTAATGCCGCTTCCCTCTGACCAAATGCGAATTTCTTCATTGATTTGCATGACCAGTTCTCGTGATGATGCCAAAATCAAAGCTTGGGGCGATTTTTTTTCAGGATCTATCTTTTCCAGCAAAGGCAGTAAATATGCTAATGTTTTTCCTGTACCTGTCGGTGATTCGGCCATGATATCTTTTCCCTCGACAATCACGGGAATCGCTTTCGTTTGAATCGGGGTAAGTTGTCCGAATCCGGACTTTTTCCAGACCTCTTGTATATATGGTTTTCTATCGTTTATTAATGCAGGTAATTCGCTCATATCGTTCTCCTTTAATATAAAACTTTTCCTATCTTTCATAGTACCATTTATTCTTGTTCAGTAGCCAACGGAATGCGAATTGTAACCGTCGTCCCTTTGTTTATCTCACTTTCAAAATCCATTTCCCCCTGAAGGCGATGAACGATCTTCCGGCAAATTGCAAGCCCGATCCCTGTGCCCTTTTCCTTCGTGGAGTAAAAAGGCTCACCAATCCGTTCAAGGCGCTCGGGACCCATTCCCATGCCATTATCACTCACGCTGACTAAAGCTTGCCCATCGATGATTTGCAGCGAAATTTCAATTTCCCCTTTATCCTTTATCGCTTCAATGCTGTTCTTTATGATATTGATTACCAACTGTTTAAGTTCAATTGAATCAGCCATAATATAAATCGGTTCGGCAGTTTTAACCCTGAACCCCATTTCGATATTATTCAAATTCGTTTCTGCTTTCATCAACGTGAATACCTGCTGTAAACTGTCGGCAAGATCGATCCTGCGAAATGCGACATCCTGTTTCTTCCCGAGAACCAAAAGTTCACTTGAGATAATATTGATTCGGTCAATTTCCTTCAGCATGATATCGGAATGCAGCGGGTTTACTTCCTGGGTCATATCCATTAACTGTACGAATCCTTTTAACGATGTCAGTGGATTCCTTATCTCATGTGCGACAGCGGCAGCCAGATGTCCGATAACAGATAGCTTTTCAGACATGATCATCAATTCCTCTTCGCGCCGCAATTCAGTAATATCCCTAACGATTGCATATACCCCTAGCATTTCAGCGTGAACGATGATCGGTAAAAAAGTCACACGGATTATCCGTTTTTCATCACTGCTATTCTGGATGGTCGTTTCGAATTTAACAGCCTCCCCTTGAAGGGACTGTAAAAAGAATTCAGATACTTTATCACTTTCATTCCAGTTGAGGAGATGATTCGCATTCTTGCCTTTCAAATTGTCACTATTATGACCCAACAGTTTCTCAGCTTCCGGGTTTAGCGAAACAACATTTCCTTCGAGATTCAGCTCAAGGACACAATCCGGGTTATGCTTGAACAGCGACCGATACTGTTCATCCTTCAGAATGAATTCCTGTTGGGACCTCAACATTTTCCCCGTCCAATACCTGATTATGAAGTATAGGAAAAGCCCGGTAATGAAAATGAACATCCATCCTTTGGAATGTTGAAACATTGCATATATCCGAACATCTGCCCTTGCCTGTGTCATAGAGATGTAATCTGTAACGACAATCCATAAGACCCCAATGGTTATATATATAAAAGCCACTTTACATGCAATTTTATGAGATTGGTTCATATTTTTTCCTTTGTATTGTTTTAGGTTTATTATTCCCAAATCACTCAAAAAAAGCCCTCATGTTTTCAACATAAGGACTCTATCGATATTGTACCATATATATTGCAATCATTGTTTTATATCGCTAAAAAATCCAGAGCATTTTAACTGGACCTTCAATGATCAAGAGAGGTTTTTAATGGCTTGATTGAATTCTTCTTCTATATCATTTGTAGGCTTGGCCGATAATAAGCTGAAAACGACCACCGCTATTGAACCAGCGATGAAACCAGGAATGATTTCGTATACTTCAGCGAACTTATCGATCATATCCCAGACGATCACGGTTGCCGTACCGACAATCATTCCCGCCAGGGCTCCCCATTTCGTCATCCGTTTCCAGTACAGGCTTAACAGAATGACAGGACCGAATGCCGCTCCGAAACCAGCCCATGCATAACCAACCAATTTAAGGATCGTACCGCTTGGATTAAACGCCAATAATAAGGCAATGGCAGATATCGCCAATACACCAAACCGACCTACCAGAACTAATTCCTTATCAGATGCTTTCGGCCGAATGAACTGCTTATAGAAATCATCGGTCAGGGCACTTGCTGATACTAACAGCTGAGATGCAATCGTACTCATGACCGCTGCTAAAATCGCAGCCAACAAAAAGCCTGTAATTAGGGAAGGAAACAGTTCTTTAGCTAAAATGATGAAGACGGACTCAGCATTTTTTTCCCCTAAAGGACTGCTTGTCAGGTTAAAATAAGCAATCCCCACCAACCCGGTGAACATCGCTCCGACGATGGCAAAAATCATCCAGCCCATACCGATTCGCCGTGCACTTTTCAATTCTTTAACAGATGAAACCGCCATGAATCGAACGATTATATGAGGCTGTCCGAAATAACCAAGCCCCCAAGCCAGAAGAGATATGATGCCAATGGTTGACGTTCCTTCAAAAACATGCAATAAATTCGGGTTGATCGATTTTATTTCATTGAAGGTGGGATCCCAGCCACCAATATTTACAATCGTGACAACCGGGACTAGAATTAAGGCAATGAACATAATCGTACCTTGTACGAAGTCCGTCCAGCTAACAGCCAGGAATCCGCCGAATAATGTATAAAGAATAACGACGCTCGCCGTCAGCCAAATGCCCCAACGGTAATCCAAATTGAAAGCGGTGCGGAAAAGCTCACCGCCTGCTACCATTCCTGAAGATGTATAAAAGGTGAAGAAAATTAAAATGACCGATGCTGATACCACTTTTAAGACCCGGGAGCCATCCTTGAACCGATTTCCCAAAAAGTCGGGAATCGTAATCGAATTGCCGGCCACTTCCGTATATGTCCGAAGTCTTGGTGCCACGAATAGCCAGTTTAAATAAGACCCTGCACACAGGCCGACGACAATCCAGCCAGCACTCAACCCGCTTATGTACATTGCACCCGGAAGACCCATCAACAGCCAGCCGCTCATATCGGAAGCACCTGCACTCAATGCAGTTACAGCCGGGCCCAAGTTCCGTCCGCCAAGCATGTAATCGGTTAAGTTTGCCGTTTTCCGATAGGCCAAATAACCAATTAACAGCATGCCTGCCATGTATATTCCAATTGATATTATAATTCCGTAATCCAAAAATGAATCCCCCTAGGTTAATTTTTCATCTAGTAAGCTTATCAGAAAAAAAAACATATGTTAAGAAGTTCTTGCACCTTTCATCGATTTCACTTTCAATATAATTAAGAAAATTCATTTTATTAGATTAAATTATTAGGAGGAATACGCCATGCAACCCTATATCAATCAGCCAGATGGAGTCTTTCCCTCTGTTTGCTCTCTTGACTGTCCTGATCAATGCGGTTTACTGCTGCACAAAAAAGACGGGAAAATCATTAAAGTTCAAGGAGACCCTGATCATCCAGTCACAAAAGGGAATATTTGCAACAAAGTCCGCAACATGACTGCCCGTCTATATGACCCCAATCGCTTAAAGCAGCCATTAAAGCGCATCGGTCCGAAAGGAGAAGGGAAATTCGCTCCAATCAGTTGGGAAGAGGCCATTGACACAATCACTTCCAAATGGAAAGACCTGATCGATATGCACGGTCCGGAAAGCATACTTCCCTACAGCTTTTACGGAAACATGGGCAATCTTAGCGCTGAGGGGATGGATCGCCGTTTTTTCCACAAGCTCGGTGCAAGCATGCTCGAACGTTCCATTTGTAACGCGGCCGGCTCAGTCGGATACAGCTATACAATGGGTGGTTCATTCGGCACCGACCCAGAAGAAACGATTCATACAAAGCTTTTCATCATGTGGGGCATTAACGCTGTGAGCACAAATATGCACCAAGTAACGCTTGCCCAGCAAGCCCGAAAAAACGGGGCCAAAGTAGTTGTCATTGACGTACATAAAAACCAAACCGGCAAGTGGGCGGATTGGTTCATTCCGATTCTGCCTGGTACAGATAGTGCGCTCGCCCTCGGATTAATGCATATCCTATATGCCGAGAATCTAGTCGACCAGCCCTTTCTCGATGAATACACAGTGGGTGCTGCTGAATTCCGTGAACACGTCCGCCAATATGACCCTGCGACGGTCTCCGCTATCACTGGCGTTCCAATTGATGACTTATATGAATTAGCCAGGATGTATGGCACGACCAGTCCATCATTCGTACGGATAGGCAATGGCCTGCAGCACCATGACAATGGCGGCATGGCAGTACGCACCATTGCCTGCCTGCCTGCACTTACCGGCCAATGGATGGCGGAAGGCGGCGGAGCCATCAAAGGGAATTCAGGATATCTCGCGTTTAATACAAATTCCTTAAGACGTCCGGATTTATTGCAAAATAAAGCTACCCGGACCATTAATATGAACCAAATCGGGCAAGCTCTTCTGGAAAAAGAAAATCCGATTCGCTCCATGTTTGTATACGGCTCCAACCCAGCACTTGTCGCTCCGAATGCAAATAAGGTACAGGAAGGTCTAATGCGGGAAGATCTATTCACAGTGGTCCATGATCTATTCTTAACCGAAACGGCCATGTTTGCCGACCTCGTCCTTCCTGCCACGTCATCTTATGAAACGGAGGATTTTTATAATTCATACTGGCATAATTACGTCCAAATACAAAAACCTGTAGTCGAAAAATATGGCGAATCGAAATCGAATGTTGAATTGTTCAAACTGTTGGCTGTTGGAATGGGATTTGAGGAACAAGCATTTAGAGATTCAGAAGAAGATATGATACGGCAGGCGCTGGATTTTCCCGACAACCCGCATTTGGAAGGCATCACCTATGACTCACTTTCAAGGAATCAATTTGTCAAAGCCAAAATGCAGCCGATGTTCCCAGGCAAACTCCCGACACCAAGCGGTAAAATCGAACTTTATTCCGAACGGATGAAGCGGGATGGATACGAGCCTTTGCCAACATATACGCCAATCATTAAAGACAGCGACCTGCCATTTTTATTCATTCCGGCACCTAATCACAATTTCTTGAATTCAACCTTTTCAAATAATGCCAAACATATCTCCATGGAAAAGGAACCGAAACTGCACATGAATGCCGCTGATGCTAAAACTATGGGGATAGCCTCCGGAGATATCGTAAAAATCTGGAACGGTCGCGGTGAATGTTTGCTTACCGCTGCTCCCGGTGAAAATGTGTTACCAGGCGTTCTTGTCAGCCAAGGCTTGTGGCAGAATACTCCCGAAACAAAGCAACACATCAATTCCCTTACCCCAGATCGCCTCGCAGATATGGGTAATGGCGCCGTTTTCTTCTCAGGACGGGTGGATCTTGAAAAAGTCCAACAAGAGTAGGTCAACGTTAAGCAATCTTTGATTATATCTGCGATTCTTTGAATTATATCTGCGATTCCGGCATTTTATCTGCGATTTTCCGGATTATATCTCCGATTTCAGAAATATATCTGCGATTTTCCGGATTATATCTCGATTCCACAAAAAAAGGCTGTTCCCTAAGGAACAGCCTTTTCGTCAAGCTATTTACTCTTCATCAAACCAGCCTGTTGGCTGGATATCCAAGTTGTTATTGATTTGCTTCACTTCCGTATAAGCTTCGTAACCGAAAGTTCCCAGTTCGCGTCCATTTCCGCTTTGCTTGAATCCTCCCCAAGGAGCTTCGTTATAAGTTGGATGATATGAGTTAATCCATGTGATGCCGGCACGCACTTTTTTAATGACACGGTATGCTTTTGCGATATCATTCGTGAACACCGCTCCCGCTAAACCATATTTCGTATCATTGGCAAGTCGAAGAGCTTCCGCTTCATCCTTGAATTTTTGAACGACAAGCACCGGTCCAAAAATTTCTTCCTGCACAATCCGCATGTCCGGTGTCGTATCAACAAAAATAGTAGGTTCGACAAAGTAACCTTTATCCATGCCTTCTTCTTTAATTCGATTTCCACCGACGATTAATTTGGCGCCTTCTTCTTTTCCGATTTGGATATACGATAATATTTTGTTCATATGGGCTTCTGAAACGATAGGTCCCATCTGGCTGTTTTCATCAGAACCTGAACCTACTTTGATCTTTTTCGCCTTCGCAGTAAGACTTGCAATGAACTGATCGTAAATGGACTCTTCCAATAGTAAACGGGAGCCTGCTGAGCACACTTGTCCTTGATTACAGAAAATCCCGTATAGAGCATAATCAACTGCAGTCTCAAAGTCAGAGTCCGCAAATACGATATTAGGCGATTTCCCGCCGAGCTCCAATGTCACTTTCTTTAGGTTACCCAGTGAAGCCTCCATGATCTTACGTCCTGTTGCCGTTCCTCCTGTAAAGGCTACTTTATCGATTTCCTCATGTTCGGCAATGGCTTGTCCGACAACTGGCCCCGCTCCTAAGACAAGGTTTGCGACACCCTTTGGCAATCCGACCTCATCCATGATTTCAAATAGTTTGACCGCTGTCACCGGAGTGATCTCAGATGGTTTGAATACAACGGAATTTCCTGCTGCAAGCGCCGGAGCCAGTTTCCAGGCTGACATCATTAGTGGGAAATTCCATGGAACGATCTGCCCGCATACACCGATTGGTTCCCTTACGACCATCGCTTGCTGGCCGTCAGGAACTTCAAAAGTCTGACCTGTCGGTTTTGTAGCCAATCCTGCATAATATCTAAAACAGGCTGCTGAATCAGCGATATCATAACGAGCCTCACGCAATGGTTTCCCATTATCCAATGTTTCCAACGCAGCTAGTTCTTCAGCTTTTTCTTCTATTTTGTCGGCTATTTTGAATAAAATGCGAGCTCTTTCCACTGCAGGAGTTCCCCACCAACCACCTTCATAGAAAGCATATTTTGCTGCCTCGACCGCTGCATCCACATCTTCCTGTGTTCCTTCCGCAGCTTTGGCAATAACTTCCCCTGTAGCCGGATTCAATACATCCCTCTTCTCACCTGAAGTCGAATTCACCCATTCCCCATTGATGAACATCTTTAAGTCCAGTGCTCCCGTTCCTTCTTTTTTCTTGTTATTTTGCAAAGTTTCCTGCATGTAATTTCCTCCTCGGTTTTAAGTTATCTACCTATATATTAGATATGAGCAAGATTCATGCCAGTTTGAAATATTAGGTAACTCACGGTTTTATGCCCTTTCCTGTCTAATTTAAATTCAGTGGTGAATTACCTATTCATTTTTGCATAACTCATGGGACAAACTCTTTCAAGATTCAAGATTCATAGAAAAAAAGAGATGAGCAGCTGCTCACCTCTTTTCTGATTAATTCCGGTTAATAATGACCAATTTCATTTCCGTCATTTCTTCAATGGCATATTTCAGCCCTTCGCGGCCAGTTCCGCTTTTTTTGACTCCGCCATATGGCATGTTGTCGACACGGTAAGTTGGGATATCATTAATGATAACACCGCCGACTTCCAATTTTTCTGCGGCAGAAAGAGCCAGATTGATATTTTCTGTGTAAATCCCGGCCTGCAATCCGAATTCGGAATCATTGACCAAGTCAATCGCTTCCTCAACGGAAGAAACCTTATTGATCAAAACAATTGGAGCGAAGACTTCCTGGCAAGATACCTTAAGCATTGCATCCACTTCCAGCAACACAGTTGGATGCAGGATATTTCCTTCAGATTTACCTCCTGCTGCAACAATCGCACCGTGTTGTTTAGCCTCAGCGATCCAATCCAAGCTTCGCTGTACATCGCCAGCGCTGATCAATGCCGAAATATCCACCGACGGGTCCAAAGAATCTCCAAGTTTCAAGCCATTCGTTGCTTCTGTGAATTTTTTGACGAACTCATCATATACCTCTTCATGAACATATGCACGCTGTAAGGAAATACAGACCTGCCCTTGAAAAGCGAATGCTGCCGATACACATCGTTGGATGATTTTATCGATATTGATCCCTTTATCAACGATGACAGCCGCATTCGAACCTAGTTCAAGACTCACTTTCTTTAACCCGGCCTTATTGCGGATCCCGATTCCGACAGCCGGACTGCCTGTGAATGAAATGCTCTTCACCCGTGAATCGGTGACTAATTTATCGCCGATTACCGAGCCGCTTCCGGTAACTAAATTAAATGCACCTGCCGGCAAATCCGTTTCGGCTAAGAGTTCAGCAAGAAATAGCGAAGATAGCGGTGTTTGGCTTGCAGGTTTCAGGACAAGTGTATTTCCGGCAGCAATCGCCGGGCCTACTTTATGGGCAACCAGGTTCATCGGAAAATTAAAAGGCGTAATCGCACCAACGACACCTAGAGGCTCACGGACTGTGTATCCTATTCTTCCTTCTCCGTCAGCTGTAGCATCCATCGTCAATGTTTCTCCATGAATCCGTTTTGCTTCCTCTGCTGCAAATTTATATGTGGCAATCGTCCGGGATACTTCAACCATTGCCGTTTTAATCGGTTTCGCTGCCTCTTTAGCAATTATTTCAGCTGCCTCATCTTTGCGGCTTTCCAAAAGGCTCGCAAGCTTTTCAAGTATGGCAGCACGTTTATGACTAGGTAAAGCTGCCATTGTTTTTCTAGCTTGATAGGCTGATTCTATTGCCAACTCGACATCTTCAAGGCTTGCCGAAGGAATCTCCGCTAGAACTTCCCCGCTATAAGGAGACTTTAGTGTCGTGAACTTTTCAGCTTCTTGCCATTTACCATTAATAAATAATTTCTTTTTCAGCGTTTCCGTCATGACCATCACTTTCACCTCTTATAAAATTTCTTTTTCGACAGCAGTAAATGTCTCATCAAGGATTTCAATTATTCTTTCGACTTCCGATTTAGTAATGATTAAAGGCGGTGCGAATACGAGTGTATCTTGATCAAACGTAACAGAACGGCAAATCAAACCATTCTTCGCCGCTTCAGCAACCAGCCTTGGAGCAAGCTGTGTCTCAAAGCCTTCGCCTGTTTGTTTGTCCTTTACGATGGAGATGCCTCCAATTAATCCAAGTGCCCTGACATCACCAATAATCGGATGTTTGCTTTGAAGCTTCTTAAAGCCGGCAAGCAACTCTTCACCACGCTGTTTCGAGTTTTCTATCAGGTTTTCACGTTCAATTATTTCAATATTTTTCAAAGCAACCGCACAAGCCATAGGATGGCCACTGTATGTGTAGCCGTGTAAAAGCGTGCCTTTTGAAAGGGCAATGAAATCCTGATGCATCTTATCATTCAGGACGACCCCGCCTAACTGTGCATATCCGCTTGTCACACCTTTTGCAAAGCACATCATATCAGGTACAACACCAAAGTGTTCAATCCCAAAATAAGTCCCTGTTCTTCCGAAACCTGTAATGACTTCATCCGTCACCATTAAAATGCCGTATTCATTACAAATCTCCCTTACTTCTTTAAAATAGCCTTCAGGAGGAAGGTTCACGCCGCCGGCCCCTTGAATCGGTTCAGCGATAAATGCCGCAATCGTTTCCGGTCCTTCCTGTTCTATGACCTTGCGCAACTCCTCAATGGAGGAACCGTCCACATGGTAAAAATCCGGTGCGATTGAATTCGTAAAGTCTCGGAACGGCTTCAAGCCAGTCGCACTTGTGGCTCCCATTGCCACTCCATGATAAGATTTCGAGCGGGAAATGATTTTTTGACGATTAGGCTGCCCTTTCAAAAGCCAGTAATGTCGAGCAAGCTTGATAGCCGTATCATTCGACTCCGATCCACCTGAAGTGAAGAAAACTGCATTCAAATCCCCAGGCGCGATGGAAGCGATTTTGGCCGCTAAACGGATTGCCGGCTCATTGCTGAAAGTGGCGAAACTTGAGGTGAAAGCTAACTTCGCCATTTGTTCCTTCGCGACATCAGCCATCTCTTCTTGTCCATGTCCAATATTCACATTCCAAAGTGAAGCCATGCCATCAATGACAGTCCTGCCCGTTACATCCGTAAGATATATTCCCTTTCCTTCCTTAAAGATGAAACTTGGACCATCTGCCTGCTGTTGTTCAATTGCCGTAGTCGGATGGATAAAATGCTTTTTATCCAAATCGATTAATTCCTGAATACCCGTCGTCTCTTTAATCATGTAAAAAACACCCTTCTCATGTATGGATTTTTTTCAAGCTAGTTTTTTTATATTTATATATATAGATATAGCAAGATGCATGCCAAATTATATGAGCCTTATATTAAAGGTATTCAAATTAAAATGATTCATAGATGAATCATTAGGAGTGTGTGTTGATTCATATACAAATCATTCGATTCGAATTTGGATCACTCAACACCCATTCATTAAATTAAATATTAATTTACACAAATTTTTGAATCCCCCTCTTTATTTTCTAATTGATGTTATAAAACCTGACACACAATGTTGAATTTTCGGAAGATTTGTATTATTATCATGTTAATATTTTTTCATTCCTTTTGAGCCGCTATGTTAATCTAAACGAAAGAAGTTGATATATATGCAGGTAGGATTTGAACTGTACCAAAAACAAACATTGAAATTGTCATTAACCCCTGAATTACAGCAATCGATCAATATCCTTCAATACTCCACCCATGAACTGATAGATTTCCTGAACCGACAGGCTTACGAAAATCCCGTTCTCGAAATTAGCTTTAAAGAACCCCTCGCAACACTTTCTGAATCCAGCATTCATACACATAAAATAAATTCTCAGATACGGTCCTCTAAAAGTAAAAGTTTCAACGGAGACAATGATTACAACCCTATCAACAATTATTCAATCAACACAGAAACACTGGAAAGCCATTTACTGGAACAATTGAGTTTACTAAGTTCGTTGAAAGCATTTGAAAAGAAAATTCTCCAATTCTTGATTGGGAACTTAAATGAATATGGATTTCTTGAATTGGATGCCAATTGGGCTGCCTCGCATTTTTCCGTGTCCGTGGAAGAAATCGAAAATATGATTCAAGTATTGCAGTCCCTTGACCCCATTGGAGTCGGGGCTAAAGATCTGACCGACTGTTTACTCATTCAGCTGCGTGAGCATGAGGATTACAATGAATTGGCGTATAAGATCGTTAAAAAGCATTTAACGGATTTAGCAGAAAAACGCTACAGGAAAATTGCCGGCCTTTACCAAGTGACCGTTCAGGAAGTACAAGAGGCCTCGGACTTCATCCGTACGTTAAACCCGCGTCCAGTCAGTCACTTTTCCGATGATATGACTCATTACATCGTTCCGGACGTTTACGTGGAAAAAGATAAAGAAGGTTTTCTGATAACGGTCAACGATAGCTGCACACCTAAACTTTCCATCAATCCTTACTACAAGAACCACGTTGCTATGAATTCTGTTAATCCAGCTAAAGATTATATAAAGGGGCACATAAATGATGCCCAATTACTTTTAAAAGGGCTTGAACAAAGGCAAATGACACTTTACAAAGTGACAGCGTCAATCGTGGACGAGCAGCGAGAGTTTTTCATGAAGGGAATTACGGGATTAAAACCTATGACACTGAAAGACATTTCGGAAAAACTTCAGCTTCATGAATCAACAATCAGCAGGGCGACGAGCAATAAATATATCCAGACGCCGCATGGCCTCTTTAAACTAAGGAACTTCTTTACTAGAGGGTTACACCGCGTGAACAGCCAAGCAACCGAATCAACGACCACCATCAAAGAAAAAATAAAGGTACTGATTGCCGATGAAGATAAGATAAGGCCTTTTTCAGATCAGAAACTTTGTCAAATATTCGAAAATGAAGGAACGAAGATCTCCCGCCGCACTATTGCAAAATACCGTGAAGATCTCGGTATACCTGGATCTTCAAAACGGCGCAGATTTTAAAATCAAACCAAATTTTTAAAAAGACTCTTTCAAAAGATGTATCTTTCGTAAGAGTCTTTTATATTTTCATCACAACCAAAAGCCCCTGAAGCAGGGGCTTAATAAACAGTTTTGGAATCTTAATATATCGTTTTATTTATTACCCCATTTATCCTTGAAAATAAGTTCATCCATCGGCCTTCTTTTTTCCCAATTAGCAAGTTCAAGAATGGGTTTATCCGGATATTGATCCGTATAGCCAATCGACAGGAGTGCTACGGGTTCTATATGCGGCGGAATCTCCAAAATATCGCGAATATCATTTTTCTTATAAAAGCTTACCCATCCCATTGCCAATCCTTCCGCACAGGCAGCCAGCCACATATTTTGAATTGCGCAGGCCGTGGATAGAATATCGGTTTCCGGAATGGAGTTCCTCCCTAAAACATGGGAGCCGCCCCGTGTCGGGTCGCATGTAACACAAATAGTGTATGGTGCTTCTTTTAATCCTTCCACTTTCAAACTAAGAAACTTATTTTCTTTACCACCTTCATAATGAATAGCGAGTGCCCTTCTTTCTTTATCCGCTGCCCATGCCAAACTGTTTTTGGTTTCCTGAGATGAAATCACGATGAAACTCCAAGGTTGCATGAATCCTACAGACGGCGCATGATGTGCAGCATCCAAAATTCTGCGGAGAATATCCTTTGAAATGGGCTTTGGCAAAAAACTCCTGATATCCCTTCGGTTATAAATGGCTTTATATACGGCAGCTTGTTCTTCATTAGTAAACATAGTTTCCCCCCTGTTTCTGGCTCCCCAGAAATTTATCTAAACATACAATCTATTTTATAGGTAAACCCTTACAATTAAAATATCCTCTGACTCAGCTCGTTCCGTCCACAACAAGATTCGCTCTTTCTTGAGGCCTTTGCGCACCCACATAGAGATCTTCATGAACCATCCAATTATCCTCCCACATTTGACGCGCATCTTCACCATCCCGCTCAAGGCCACGTTTCAAACGCTGATCACGGGGACATTCCACCCAAATCGTGAAATCATGGTACCCTGCCAATTCTTTACGGATAGAATAAGTTCCTTCTATAATGACAAGGCCCCCAGCAGGAACCTCATGCCATTCGGCCATAGTGTCCGTTTCCCAATCATACCTTTGATATTTTGCTTCTTTCCCCTCTTTAAGCGGTTTTAGGATTTGGTTACAAACACGTTCCCAATCATAATCCGCTCCAATCGGCTTTTGGGATGGAGGCAGTTGAACCCTATCCGATGATGGCAAATAAAAGTCATCCATATGTACGACCGCGCTGCCCGGACATTCTGCTTGGATACGGGCAGCGAGTGTACTTTTTCCAGACCCGCCCCGGCCATCTATGGCCAATATATAGAGAGATCGTTCTTTGGAAATTTCGTGAATTTCAGCTATAAGACTGCTAATCGTATACGGTCCATTAAGTGTTGGAAAGTTCATAAGCATTCCCCCTATACTACTTATTTCTATTCATCCTCCCTTAAATTCCTTCCTTGAGGGGATAAAATGAAAAAACTAAGATGAAGGGTACTGTTATTTAATAAAATCCAATTTTCGATATGGACCTTGTTTCAAACAAATAAGAGATTAGGTCTTTCACTAAAGAAAAACGTTTAGGATTCTTCGAACAGAAGTAAGCTGGACAGTGTATACCCCTCTTGGATTACAGGCGTCACTAACAGTCGTTTGGGAAACTATATAAAAATGATTTGACTGATGCCGACCTATTTCTCACAGATCCTGAACTTCAAACTTAGCTTTCCATGAATACTATTGGCCGCTTCCCAATAGGTTTTCCTGTTCTGCGAGCATTACGGCTATCTTATCCTGGATTGCCGTAATGCCTTTTTCTTCTACAAAATTATTCAAGATGATTGAAAATATGATTTTTTCCCCTCTTTTGGTCGTCACATAACCTGATAAGGAGCTCGTTCCTGAAATCGTCCCTGTTTTCGCACGAACATTCCCGGCTGCAAGTGTCCCTTTCATCCTCTTTCTAAGCGTACCGCCCACCATCCGATTTTCGTTGCCTGCAATCGGTAAGGCATTCAAGTAAGCAGGAAACCACGTTTTTTCCTGAACGGCATACAGCAGCTTCGTTATTTCATTCGCTGGTATCATATTGACTTGTGAAATTCCAGATCCATCACGCATCATGATCGTTTGCATATCGAGACCCATACTCTTCAGCTGATTTCGAGTAACCTTCAAACCATCCTTCCAGCTTCCTTCCCCTTCTGCCTCTTTGCCCATTTCCTTTACCAAAACCTCGGCATGGCTGTTATTGCTCAATTTCATGAAGGGAATAAGCAGCTGTGAAAGCGGCATGGACTGATGAGTGGCAATCATGTCCGCTCCTACTGGCGTTTTCCCTTTTTTCCTTTTTCCCAACACTTTAATTCCATGTTTCTTCATTGATTTTTCAAATAGGCTCAGCGCATATCCTGTGGGATCTTCCACCGAAATCCACTCTTTGGTCACACCGGAATGCTCCGGAATGGTCCCGGTCACCGTAATCACTTGTGTGCCATGAGACCGTTCGACTTCAATTTTGTTATTAGCGTCTGCCGATACAGTTTTCGTTTTGTTGATGACCTTCACGTAATCGGTTTCCGGCTCCAGCTTCACCGTTGCCCTCTTCCCAGCCTTTTCCCCAGGGGTCATCTCCACGATGATGGTACCGGTATCGTAATCTTCATTCGGGGAAGCGGTTAAAGCCGAAACGGCTGCACCGTAATATTCCTGTCCATCGCTCCAAACTAAGTCTTGGGAATAACGAACATCATCATACCAAGAATCATCGCCTATAAGATCCCCGTGAACGAACTTAACTTGCCTGTGCTTCAGTGAAGCTGCCAGCTCATCAAAATCCTTTTCCAATAATGTGGGATCTCCTTTTCCCTTCAGGTATACATTGCCCTGCAGAACCTGGCCAACCTGCACTCCTTTTATGTATAGTTCCGTTTGAAAAGCATGATCTTCCCCTAAAGTTTCCAGCGCAGCTGCTGCAGTCAAAAGCTTAAGGTTCGAAGCAGGCCGCAATCTCGTTTGCGACCCCCGTTCATAAATCATTTCCCCCGTTTCAGCTGAACGGATGGAAATTCCCGTCAACGCTCCAGCCAATCCTAGCGAATGCTCCAATATTCGTTGAATTTCCTGCCCTAAGTTTCCATCATCATTCGCAGCCTGCATCGATTCTCCATTAAAAAAACAAATCAAAAACAGGAAGAATATAAAACTCAACTTCCTTTTATACGTCAAACCTATCACTCCCACTCTAGAAACTCACCACTTCTATCTTGTCCATTTTTCGGTCATATAAAAAGAAAAGATCCACTAGAAAACTCCTTATTTATACATACTCGGGAAACTGCAGGATTATTCGGCCGCCACTCCATGGTATGCGGCTGCATAATTGCTTTACATGTACTTATAATAGGGAACTTTTTTGCAAGATAATCCGTATAAGTATAAAGACATAGTAAGGAGTGAATATATGTATTCCAAGATACAGCCACCAACGAAGAAAATATCCAAAGAATCAGTGAAGGTGTGGCGGATGACTGAAGCCATTACCAACCTCATTATCCTCGCCGTCCTTGGCATCCTATTATTTGTTGATGATTATTTCACTTGGAAAGAATGGATTGGATGGATTTTAAACGGACTTATCGTATTATCTTTTTTCCATGCTATCTGGTCCATCTTCATTGAACCGATACTATTGCAAAAGTATTGGCGTTACGACGTGAACGAAGAATTCATTCAAACAAAACGTGGAGCCTGGAGTGAAACGCATGAACTCATTCCGATGACGAAGGTTCAATCCGTCAAATTGAACCAAGGACCGTTTTTGCGAAAATACAACCTTTATTCCCTAAGCATCGGAACAATGGGCGACTCTCATGACATACCAGCCATCCCCGAGAAAGAGGCGTATGAATTACGAGATAAAATTGCCCATTTCGCAAAAATTAAGGAAGTGGATTAATGATGGAAGAACAAGCAAAACGATTACACCCTATCAAAATCCCTTTCGAATTTTGGAAATTGCTGAAAGGAAATGTATTTTTCATAATCATGCTTTATGTCCTGAATTTCGGTTCTGAAAAGATGTATATGAAGGTACTCCAAATCGGCTTTCTAGTTTATCTGATTTGGAAAGTCATTTCTGTCATCCTTAAATGGTATACATATAAATACCAAATCAAAGAAGGTACCTTATATATTACTTCAGGGCTTGTCTCGAAATCGTATCGAACTGTCCCGCTTCATAAGGTTCAGAATGTCCAGCAACGCACGACGTTATTTCATAAGATTTTCAGATTGACCTCTTTAACATTTGAAACGGGGATGACTGGTGATCAGGGTAGCGTACCTTTCGAGATGATTTCCCGAAAAGAGGCCGAACGGCTTGAGGGGGAATATGCTTCAATACAGGAACTTCCGGTAATCGAAGCGGATATTCCCGAAGAACGAATAGCTGAGGATATGAAACCAGCCTATGAAAAAACGATCCACTTCACGCCAAGCAAACAAGATGTGCTGAAAGCTTCCTTTACATCACTCAGCTTCCTGGCTCTTATCCCGATATTGGCTACGTTATATAATACACTCGATGATTTTATCGATTTGGAGAATGCCGAAGGGTTTCTTGCCAAGTTATTGGATTCATGGTGGATCATTACCATCGTTTTTGCAGGCCTCATATGTGTCGCCGTTACCTTCGGAATCGTTTCCACATTCGTTAAATATGGAAAATATGAAATTTCATCCGATCATGAGCGCATATATATCAAGAAAGGTGTACTGGATGAATCTGCTTTTTCCATTCGGAAAGAAAAAGTACAAGCAGTCGAAATCACCCAATCAATCATTAAAAGATTGCTAGGGTTGGCAGAAGTGAAACTGATCAGTGCAGGAAGCACCGGTGATGAAGAGCTGGAAACGAACACCCTCTATCCTTTTTTATCAATTGAACGGGCATATGGGATGGTAGAAGAGATTTTACCCGCTTATAAAGTGGAGCGGTCAATGAAGTCACTATCGAAACAGGCCTTAAAAATCCGAATGCTGCGGCCTAGCTTTTTCTGGATTCTCACAACATTGGCGATCTATTATTTCAACCCCTCCCTATGGTATATCTCACTGATTCTACTCGTTCTCATTTATACATTGAGAATAATGGATTACAAAAATAGCCGTTACTTAATAAATGAAGAGTTCATTCAGTTCAAAGCCGGAAGTTTGGAAACATCATTATTCATAACCAAAAGAAGCAAGGTCATTCAAATTGAGGTGGAACGTTCGAAGCTGCAAAAGCTTTTCGGGCTTGCCACAATTGAAACGATCAACCGCTCCAAGCCTGTACACCATACAAAGTTCCAAGATGTATCCGTTGAATATGCAGACGAGTTTTACACATGGTATATGGACAGGACAAAAAATATCCAAGTCGAATAGTTATCATTGAATGAAAGAGTTGACGACGGCAGTCAGCTCTTTTTTTATCCTCTATATCCCCCTCATACCTTGTATGTCGCCCACTCACCTCAAAATTAATATTGGGAATTTTCTAACTTTAAACTTCAAAAAAGTCAAAGCAGACCGAAATATCTATAGAAGCCTAAATTAATTTGAGGTATATAAGGAGAATTGTACATATGAAAAGACTGACAGACTGGTATTTTAATTCGCTAAAAAAACAAATATTGATTCCTATTTTAGCTTTGATCATGTTAAGCGGAATGGCCATCTCCTACATGAGCTATAAAAATAGTATCGAGTTGACGACCCAGGAACTTACCGGAACGACGGAAGAGCAAGTCAAGTCAAGTCAATGAACGATTCTTTCGAAATCTTTTTTCAAAAAACGGAAAGTCAATTGGATAGAATCGGTAAGTATCCTATCATGAGTACTTATGATAAGAACCCCGAATCCATAATGGATGAGTTTTCCCATACACAATCAAGCAGTTCTGAAATAAATGGTTTATACCTTGGCACAGAGAAAGATGGAAAAACATTAATATTCCCAAAAGCTGAATTGCCGGCTGACTTCGACCCAAGACAAAGGGACTGGTATCAATCCGCATTGAAACAAAAAAAACAAGACCATTTGGACGGAACCTTATACTGATCAGGCGACGGATACACTTGTCATTACGGCAGCAAAAGCCATTTATGATGATCGTGATGAATTAATAGGCGTGCTCGGTGTCGACATCTCGATCGATACATTGATCACAATGGTCAATCAAACGAAATTCGGCGAAACGGGCTATACGTTTTTGCTGGATAAGATAGGGTCATTCGTTACACATCCAGACAAGGAAAAAATTAAACAGGATATATCAAAGGAAAATATTTTCAAAAAAATGAAAAGTGATTCCGGATCAATGATCGAGGAATATGAAGGGCAAAGCCGGATCGTCGGATACGCCACAAATCCTACCACTGGATGGAGAATAGCAGGGGTAATGGATGAAAATGAAGTGAAAGTCCGTGCAAGCCCGATGATAATCGATAATATCATCACACTGTTGATCGTCTTTACCGTCACTGCACTATCTGCCATCTTCATCACCCGTTCTTTAACGAATCCCATAAAAAAGCTGCAGGAATCTATACGAAAAATGGCTGACGGCGATTTCACCTCCAGGAATTCCATTTCCAGGAAAGATGAGATAGGCCAACTTGCAGAAGACACCAGCTTAATGACCAGGAATATGAGTCAAATGTTAGGGGTTGTCAACAACCTTTCCGATAAAGTATCGGATTCCTCCATGACGCTAGTGGCTAGTGCCGATGAAAATTCAGCGGCAGCTAACGAGGTGGCCATGACGATGGAACAAATAGCAGCCGGTGCCATAGACCAAATCGAAGTCGGGCAGAATAACGAAATGGCCGTAAAGCTATTGGCTGACAAAATCAATGATCTTGAGGCGCAAACGGGCAAAATGGCCACGGAATCCGAAAATATGTTCAAGGCTTCCGAAAACGGAATCACTCAAGTGCAAGGCCTGAAACAACAATTCAATGAAACGTCCCAGATATCCAATAAGATGAGTACGGCAGTCAAATCATTGGATGCCCGATCCAATGATATTAGTGCGATCGTAAAGACCATAAGCGGGATTGCAGGACAAACGAATTTACTCGCCCTGAATGCTGCCATCGAAGCAGCAAGGGCTGGTGAGCACGGAAAAGGGTTTGCAGTTGTTGCCGATGAAGTGAAGAAATTGGCCGAACAGACGGAAAACTCACTGAAAGAAATCTCTGAAATCATTCAAGCCATGCAAACCGATACAACCAATACCGTTCATTTGATTGATCAAGTCAATCAAAAAATCCATCTTCAGGATACTTCTGTAACGGATACGGAAAATGCCTTCAGTCACATTGCATCCATCATCGCGAACACATTCAGCAATTTTGACGAAATAAAAGACATGATGAACGATATGGTAAACGAGGTCACACGGATGGCAAGCAATGCAGAAAAATTAAATTCGATCAGTCAGGAAACTGCAGCAGGAACTGAAGAAGTATCTGCTTCCGTAGAACAAACGAATGCTTCCATGGAACAATTAAATGCCCTGGCTAGTGAATTGGATGCCCTATCCCAGGAAATGCACAAAGAAATAAAGAAGTTCACATTCTAATCAAAAAAAAGGACGGGTCCTAAGGGATCCGTCCTTTTTTAACTTACGACCTATAGAGTTCTTCTACCGTTCGTTAGAGTTTCATCGGTTTCCGTTATTCCTGAGTAAGAAGAACTGGATTTTCTCGCATCCGAATCGACTAACACAAGCAGCTTGCCACTCTTTACATCCGCTTCATAACGATTCGCCTCGTCTTCAGGTATGCCCATACCGATTAATGTACCGGCCAATCCTCCTGTACCAGCACCTACAGCCGCTCCGGCTAATGTTGCAGCAAGCGGTCCAGCTGCAAGTACCGGTCCGATTCCCGGAATCGCCAACGCACCCACACCAGCTAATAATCCGGCAGCACCGCCCAAAATACCTCCGGTCGCCGCACCTGCTGCGAGCCCCTCCTCAACTTTTGTACCCGTTTCTTCATTCACTGCATTTAATTCTTCTTTATCTTTAGCTACCACTGAAATATCTTCACGATCATATCCTTGGGCCTGTAATGACTCAACAGCCTTTATGGCTTCTTCTCCAGTTTCATATACACCAATTATACGTTTATCCATATCTATCATCCTCCTTAAAGAATGTAAATTGTCGCTCCCCCTTTACATACCCCAGAGGATGAAAGTGCTAAACGTTATTTAACAGGAAAAAAAATTTGAGTTAACCCTTTCTCAGAAAGGGTATATATAATCATAGTATGCATATTTTTAGGAGGTTTTCTTTTTGCTCATCGAGTTACTTAAAAATTTAGTATCTATCGACAGTTCATCGAAAGAAGGAGCTAACCAAGCAGTTGATTACTGTGCGGACTGGCTTAAAGATCAAGGACTTACCGTGAATGTGATCGTAAATAACGGTTATAAGATGCTTGTAAGCGAGATTGGCAGCGGAGATAAAACCCTAATTTGGAATGGCCATGTCGATGTTGTCAGCGGAACGCCGGATCAATTTTTCCCTGAGGTTCATGAAGGAAACTTATATGGACGCGGGACAGCCGATATGAAAGCTGGAGTTGCAGGGATGATGTGTGCATTTACCGAACTGAAAGATAAGGACTTAGGTTTGAAAATCCAGCTTCAGATCGTATCGGATGAAGAGATTGGCGGGTTGAACTGTTCCGGATATTTAGCGAAACATGGTTATAGAGGGGACTTTGTGATCTGTGCTGAACCGACGCAATTGGGAATCGGACTCCAGGCAAAGGGTGTCATTCGTCTCGATATTGAAGTATCCGGCAAATCCGCACACGGAAGCCGTCCATGGGAAGGCGTGAATGCAATTGAAAAGGCCTATGATCTTTATCAAAAAATAAAGGAACTTCCTTTCAGCCGGGATCATACTCCCCTTTACCCTTCCCCTTCACTTAACCTAGCAAAAATAAAAGGCGGGGAGGTCTATAATAAGGTACCGGATGCCTGTTTGCTAAGTCTTGATATTCGCTATCTTCCTACGCAAAAAATGGAAGATATCATTGCTCAGATCGAAAGTGTGACAGGAAATAATGTCCACCTTAATATGTACAGTAAACCTGTAAAAACCGAAGAGTCAGACCCATTCATCACTCTGCTCCGTCCGATTATCGAAAGAAACACCAAGCAAGACGCTGTCATTTTTGGACAGCACGGCTCCGCAGATACCGTCTTTTTTGCGGCATATGATATCCCAGCGATTGAATTCGGACCAAAAGGTGAGAACTGGCATGGAGATAGGGAATGCGTCAATCTTGAATCGGTAGCAGTCTATCAAAAAATGCTAGTCGATTTCGCTTCCGAATTTGTGTTACATTAATCCAAATCATGAAAAAAGCCGGCATCACATAGATGTCGGTCTTTTTCATGTTCCGCATATCCTCTCCTACTAAAATAAACAGCATTCAATCGTCTATTATTACGTTGTTTTTTTACAAAATATACAGGACTTTAAAACCAGGGATTTAACATCCATATATTACCTAATTAAACAGGATACGCCATTATATTAACACTATTTAACAAAAATGCGCTTATACTGACATAATAAATAATATATTTACATTTATTAGACAAGTCCTTTTGACCTAGTTTATATTACATTTATTTATCAAGGGAAACCTTTTTGTAACACAATTACTATTCCACCGAAACATTACTGTCATAAAGACCTGTTATTCTAAGTCTACGATTTAAAACAAAGGAGACTATTCATTTTGAAAAAAATACTACTTCCACTATTCACTGCTTTCTTTTTGGTATTTAGTTTTTCCGGAGTTTCATCGGCTGCTACTACTACATACAAAGTTAAAAGCGGCGACACACTATGGGGTATCGCCAATAAACATAATATAACAGTCAATCAACTCAAAAGTTGGAACAACCTGAAAAAAGATAACATCCATCCAAAACAAGTTTTAAAGGTCAAGAAAACATCGACCTCTACTAAACCTAAAGCTAAAGCTAAAACATCATCATCCAAGAAATATAAAACTATCACGGTGAAGGCAACAGCTTACACAGCGAACTGCAAAGGCTGCAGCGGGATTACAGCATCGGGTCTTAACTTAAAGAAAAACCCTAACGTAAAAGCCATCTCAGTCGACCCTAAAGTCATTCCACTTGGAACAAAAGTTCATGTAGAAGGATACGGGGATGCCATTGCGGCAGATAAAGGCGGCGCAATCAAAGGTAATAAAATTGACGTCTTCTACTCTTCTCACTCAAAAGCTATCAATTGGGGCAGAAAAACCGTTAAAGTAAAAATCTATAAATAATGATAAGCACCAGCCTGAAACCTTTCAGGCTGGTCTTTTGTTTTTCCCATTCTTGCAAACATTTAAACAACCAGTTGACCTTCAAACGGAAAATATTTACTGAAATTTCAGTCAATGTTATGATTAGTACATCTTAATCAAAAGAGAGGTGTGCGCTTTGAATATAGTCATTATAGGGGCCGGGGCACTCGGCTCCTACTTTGGGGGCAGGTTGCAGCAGGCCGGGCAGGATGTTCAATACCTTGTCCGAAAAAACCGCGCCAAACAATTGAAAGAAAACGGGATCAGCATAAGCAGCCCACATGGAAACTACCAATTCAACGACCTTCATATCACAGAGAATGTAAATGATATAGAAAAGGTCGATCTCGTGATTCTCGCAGTAAAAGGACAGCATCTGCAAGGCACCCTTACAGATTTAAAGGTGCTTGTCGAAAAGGGCGCAAAGGTCCTCCCGCTTTTGAACGGGTTGGAACATGTATCCATTTTACAGGACGAACTGGGCGAAGAAGCCGTCTTGGGAGGAAGCGCCTTCATCATAGCAACCCTGGATGAAAAAGGTCATGTCATTCACTCCAATGAAAATCACGATTTAATCTATGGCCCGCTTCATCCGTCACAAAAAAAGATTTGTGATGAATTCGAACAGGCGGCCGGATCAGCTATCATGAAGGCAAGCAGAACGGAAAACATATTGATCAGGATGTGGATCAAATATATGTTCATCACCGCTTTTTCCGGTGTGACAACTGCATCTAACCTCCCTATCGGCACGATACGGAGATTCCCGGAAACCAATGGATTGCTAGAAAAGGTCCTTGTTGAAATGAAGGAGCTTGCAAATGCTTATGACGTCGGTATTACTGTGGAGAATATTGCTCAAGCGTTGGAAAACATGGCAGGTTTACCTGACGACTCTACCTCTTCCATGCACCAGGACCGCCGGAAGGGCCTAACCCTCGAAGTGGAACATTTACAGGGCGGTGCACTGCGCCTTGCCGACAAGGCCCGTTTGAAACTTCCTGTGATCGGAACTCTATATGCAATCATAAAACCTTTTGAAAATTGATTTTCGCCAATACCGGTGCTCCACCGGTATTTTTTTTTGCAGCTTAGTAATCTATCTATATCCTAATCGTCACTTTTAATTCCTCCTCTTCCCTTCAGTTAATAAAAATCCCCAAGACCAAAAAGACCAAAAAGAAAACAATATCACCAAAAGAATATTCTGATTCTTTCTTCTGTTACACTATTATCAAGTTAAGAAAGCGCTATCATATAAAAAAGGAGAATGCACCTTGAAAATATTAAAAAATTTAACAGTTCAGGTCATCATCGGTATCATTCTAGGTATAACAGTCGGTTTCTTCTTCCCTGCTTTCGGTGAACAACTGAAGATATTAGCTGATTTATTTATTAAAATGATTAAAATGGTCATTGCACCAATCATCTTCTTAACCGTCGTAATCGGAATTGGCGGTATGGGCGATATGAAAAAGGTTGGCCGCATCGGCGGAAAGGCCCTGCTCTATTTTGAAATCGTTACCACTTTCGCACTTGCCATCGGAATCATCGTGGTCAATCTGCTGGGACCTGGTAAAGGCTTTAACATCGATTCCGTCGAGGGCGGAGATGTATCACAATATACAACAGCCGCTTCCGAAACGGAACATGGAGCCGTTGCTTTCATTTCTAATATCATTCCTGAAAATGCCGTTGCAGCACTGGCTGGCGGAGACTTACTCCCTATTCTATTCTTTGCCGTATTATTCGGATTATCAATGGCGGCAATGGGACCGAGAGTGCAGCCAGTCGTTTCTTTCTTTCAGCATATTGCCGACATTTTCTTCGGCATCGTAGGTATGATCATGAAAGTTTCTCCATTGGCCGCATTTGGAGCAATGGCTTATACAATCGGTAAGTTTGGCCTTGGTTCTTTAACCTCGTTAGGACAATTAATGGGTAGCGTATATATTACAATGGCACTATTCATCATACTAATCCTTGGCTCGATCGCAAAAATGTACGGCTTTAATATTTTCAAGTTCATTGCCTATATAAAAGAAGAGATCCTCTTAGTTTTAGGAACATCTTCGTCGGAATCCGCCCTGCCAAGCGTGATGAAAAAACTAGAAAAATACGGTTGCTCAAAGTCAGTAGTCGGGTTGGTTGTCCCAACCGGTTATTCTTTCAACCTTGATGGCACATCCATCTACTTATCCATGGCTGCGATTTTCATCGCCCAAGCCTATGGTGTCGATTTAAGCATCTGGCAGGAATTGACCCTTCTAGGAATCTTGATGTTAACATCCAAAGGTGCTGCTGGTGTAACGGGATCCGGTTTCATTACACTTGCTGCAACATTAGCTGCCTTCCCAATGATTCCAGTTGAAGGAATGGCATTATTGCTGGGAGTAGACCGCTTCATGTCTGAAGCACGTGCCATCACTAATCTAATCGGTAACAGCGTTGCTACAGTGGTCATTTCTAAATCAGAAGGTGAATTCAACCCAAACCAAGCCATCTCAGGTGATATGAGTGAGGTGGCCGTCTCATCGGAAAAATAATCGAACCCTGAATGAAGAGGTGTGCAACTTGCACCTCTTTTTTTGTATTGCTCCCTTTCTATCAATTAGCCAATTTTCTATAAATAGCCAATCAAATAAATTTCAGAATCAGTGAAAAGTGTTTATACTTTTATGTAACAGGTAAAAGTATAAAGTTAAAAGTTTTAGTAGTTTGATGGATTTAACCAAATTAGGAGGTTTTATCATGAAGGATTACGGATTATTTATTAACGGTGAGTGGTCGGATTTTGGATTGGATAAAATTGAAGTGAGAAACCCGGCAACGGATGAAATAGTTGCCACCGTTCCTAAAGGCGGTGCAACTGAAGCAGCGAAGGCTGCAGATGCCGCATATGAAGCCTTTACGGGCTGGGCTGCACTCTCAGTCTACGAACGTGCGGAACTAATTTGGAAATGGCATCGATTGATTGATGATAATAAAGAAGAACTGGCAAAAATCATGACTGAAGAGCAAGGCAAACCCCTTAAAGAGGCTCTTGGTGAGATGACATATGCAAACGGCTTTTTATCTTGGTTTGCCGAAGAGGGAAAACGGGTGTACGGCGAAACGATTCCTGCTTCCGTGTCCAATAAGCGGCTTTTCGTGACTAAACAGCCTGTCGGAGTTGTAGCTGTCATTACGCCTTGGAACTTTCCTGCAGCCATGATTACAAGAAAAGTGGCACCAGCGCTTGCCGTCGGCTGCACAGTCGTCATTAAACCGGCAAACCTGACTCCCATAACAGCTTTAAAAATGGCTGAATTAGCTGAAGAAGCGGGCATTCCAAAAGGAGTCATCAATGTCGTGACAGGAAAATCATCAGAAATCGGTGAAACTTGGCTTCAAGATACGAGGGTTCGTAAATTGACGTTTACCGGTTCTACAGAAGTCGGCAAAACCCTTATGAGGGGCTCAGCTGACACGGTAAAGAAAATCTCGCTTGAGCTTGGGGGTCACGCACCAGCAATCGTTCTTGAGGATGCCGACCTTAATAAAGCGGTAGATGGCATCATCAGTTCAAAATTCCGTAACGCAGGGCAAACATGCGTCTGTTCAAATCGCATTTATGTCCACGAAGCCATTCAAGAAGCCTTCATCGAAAAGCTCGTTGCCAAGGTAAAGGAACTAAAGGTAGGAAACGGACTGGAAGATGGCGTCGATATCGGTCCGCTTATCGATCAAAATGCAGTGAATAAGGTTCAAAAACAAATAGATGAAGCAATCAGCAGCGGAGCTAAGCTCGAAGCTGGCGGTAAATCAATAAGCGGCCTTTTTCTTGAACCAACCGTACTGTCCAACATTGATGACAGCATGCTCTGCATGAAGGAAGAAACATTTGGTCCACTAGCTCCTATAGCCTCCTTTAAGACTGACGAAGAGGCAATCAAGAGGGCAAATGACTCCATCTTCGGTTTGGCAGCTTACGTCTTCACTGAAAATATCACCAAGGGCATCAAATTCACCGAGGCACTTGAATTCGGAATTGTAGGCTTGAACGATGGACTTCCTTCCGTTCCGCAAGCTCCATTTGGCGGATTCAAGCAAAGCGGGCTCGGCCGTGAAGGCGGTCATCAGGGCATCGAGGAATTCCTGGAAGTAAAATATATTTCCTTAGGTTTGTAACCTATTTAGGCACACTGAAAACGGGCCCGACTCAATTGAGTCGGACCCGTTTTTTCATTCCAATATATCCTCTTCAAGCTTTTCCTCTTTTCGGATTCTGATGAACTTAACGATATTCAATACAATCGTTTTAACAACGGAGTAAGTCGGAACCGCCAAAATCATGCCGATGATACCGGCAATGTTTCCGGCCACGAGCAATAGGATGATGATGGTCAAAGGATGTGTGTTCAATTTCTTCCCGATGACTAACGGTGAAATGAAATTACCATCCAATTGCTGAATGACCGTTACAACCAGAATGACCAATAACGCCTCTGTCGGTGAATGAATCAACGCCACAATGACGGCAGGAGCGGCTCCGATAAATGGACCTACATATGGAATGATATTGGTTACAGCGCCAATTAGCGCGAATAAGAACGCATAAGGCAAACCAATGATCAAATACCCGATGAACGTTCCGATCCCGACAAACATGCAAACAAGCATTTGCCCTTGTATGTAGGTAGTAAGCGTCGCGCCAGTTTCCTGAAGTACTGTTAAAGCTGGTTTCCTATAGCGAACCGGTACGAATTTCATAATGGCGGCCGGAAGCTTATCCCCATCCTTCAACATATAAAACAGGATGAAAGGAACCGTTACGACCACTAAAGTAATATTCGTCACTACGCTGAAAACGGAAGTTAAACTGTTCGTTATATTACTAGGTAAGTTCGTCAAATATTTTTGCAGCGAATCCCCTACTTCTTGCAGAGGTACATAATCTTGTTCCACCGTCCACAAAAACCATTTTGACTCCGCTGAATCTTCAATGAACTTCCTTGTTTGATTGAAATAATCCGGGAGGTTATTGATTAAATCCGTAACCTGTTTGGACAGTGACGGGCCAACCAGACCGACCAGCAAACTAATCAATCCCAGGAAAAATACATAAAGCAATAATATCGCCAATCCCCTTGGCACTCTTCTTTTAACCAGGAAATCAACAGTGGGATTGAACAGGAAGTAGAGAAAACCCGAAATCAAGATTGGAAAGAACAATGTAGATGTAAAAATGACTATTGGTTCAAAAAGAAAAGAAATCTTTGTACCAACATAAAAAAGTAAAGACAATAGTAATAACTCTAACGTCCAAAAATGCAGTTTTTGCTTGAACAAATAATCTCCTCCACTATAAGCATTCTATATGACTCCTTATTTCTAAGAAAGCGAAAAATTCTATGTATGATAATCCTTCATTGTTAGCAGTTTACCATACTTCTATAACTTGAATGAATAATTATATATAAAATAAAAGAAAAAAGCCTAAAGATACAGTTCCCTATCTTTTTGATGGTTAAGCATCATTTTACACTTTAAATCTGTTATATGTTGGAGAAAAAAAACCTAATAAGCACCATCATGCAAATTTGAAAGATTCATGATTTTCCACCCAATACAGGAAACGGACCCAAATAAAAAAAACCCCGCTGTATTGGCGGGGTGGTTTTGAGTCTTATTTTTGATCTTGAAGAACCTCTTCAAGCATCGTACCGTTTTTAGCTAGGTTTGTATGCCATGAAAATGCTTTTTCAAGAATGTGTGGAGTTTGATGCCCGCCAGTTTGCGCAACCGCTTCAGTGAAGTATGCACGAAGCTGTGGACGGTAGTCAGGATGCGCACAATTTTCAATGATTAACTCTACGCGCTCTTTTGGTGCCAAACCACGTAAATCAGCGATCCCTTGCTCTGTCACTAATACATCCACATCATGTTCAGTATGATCCACATGAGAAACGAAAGGAACGATACTGGAAATCTTGCCGCCTTTTGCATATGATTTCGTTACGAAAATGCCTAGGCGTGAGTTACGGGCAAAATCTCCCGATCCACCGATTCCATTCATCATTCTTGTCCCAGAAACATGTGTCGAGTTCACGTTACCATAGATATCACACTCTAACGCTGTATTGATTGAAATCAAGCCAAGGCGGCGGATGATTTCAGGATGGTTAGATATTTCTTGTGGACGAAGAACTAGTTTATCACGGTATTTTTCAAGCTCACCGTAAACTTGCTTACCTTTTTCTTCAGCTAATGTGATCGAACAACCTGAAGCGAATTTAACTTTTCCAGCATCGATTAAATCAAATACCGCATCTTGCAGCACTTCTGAATAAACTTCCAAATCTTTAAATTCAGAATCAAGGAAGCCAGCGAATACTGCATTTGCCACTGAACCTACACCCGACTGAAGCGGAGCAAGGCTTTCAGTTAAACGGCCAGCCTTGATTTCTTCACGAAGGAAGTTAATGAGGTGGTTGGCAATTGTTGCAGTTTCTTCATCCGGCGGCACGATTGTAGAAGGTGCATCAAGATCTGTAGAAATGACGATTCCCATTACTTTTTCAGGGTCAACCGCAATACCGATCGATCCAAGGCGATCGCTAGCTTTAGTCATAGGAATCGGTTCGCGTTCCCCTTGTTCAGCTGGTGTATATATATCATGCATCCCTTCCAATCCTTCTGGGTGGGACACGTTCAATTCAATGATTACATGTTTAGCTTCTTGAACGAATATGGCTGAGTTACCTACAGAAGTTGTCGGGATGATCAATCCTTCTTCCGTAATCGCCAATGCTTCGATGATTGCAAAATCTATAGGTCCGACAATGCCTTGACGAACTTGTTCAGCTGTATGAGATAAATGCTGGTCCACATAAGTGACTTCATCAGCATTTATTTTATTGCGAATGCCTTTATCCGCTTGGAACGGCAAACGTTTGTTTATGATACCGGCTTCCGCCATATGTTGATCGACTTCCGGTCCTAATGAAGCACCAGTGTAAACGTCAACTTTGAATTTTTCAGTTTTTGCTTTTTCAACTAGAGCCATCGGAATAACTTTAGCATCACCAGCACGGGTAAATCCACTCATACCGAGTTTCATCCCATCTTTAATCCATGAAGCTGCTTCTTCCGCTGTAACTACTTTCCCCTTAAATTGTTCATTGCGAATTTTTTTGAAAACGCTTTCGTTCATACAAAAGACCCCCATTTTCGCTTTTCTTACACTTAATTTTACCAATCCTGTGTAATCGTCACATTCATTTTTGAATGAAAAGCCTTATATAGGGCATAAACCAGCATTTTATTCACACAAGGGAGAATCATTAAAATCCTAAAGCCCTCCTGAATTGACTTGCATAAGTTTGACTGACCTGGATTTTGGAATTGTCTTTCATTATCAGTAAAAATGTAGAATGAAAATCGGGAAGGATTTCTTGAATATAGTTGATATTGACGATGTACGAACGATGCACGCGAATGAATAAATCACTAGGTAAAATGAATTCCAGTTCACTTAAGTTCATTTTATGAAATCCACTCACACGTTCGGACTGAATTTTAGTTTTCCTATTTTGAGCTTCCAAATACATAATTTCATCATACGGAAGCGGTATCCAGCGATCTTCGGTTTTAATGGTCAAGAATGATGTCGGTAAAATTAATGGCTTTGTCGGCAAGATGGCCGTTACCGCTCCTAAAGGATTGCCCTGGTCCATGATAGGAACACTCAGCCCATAGTAAGGTACGCCAAATACGTTGCTTTCAACCTGCACCCCTATTTTTTTTCGGACACTCAGCGCTTTATATGTCGCTGTGTTTTCACTGATTAAATCACCTGGTTTTATTCTTAAGTCGACTTGTTTGCTCGGTTGATAATAAATGTATTTTTCGGAATCAGCCACAGAAATTGAAGCATCCTTCGGTACAAATTCCCTGATGATATTTAAAACGGATTCGACCGTAAATTGATCCATTTCCTTTCACCTCTTAAAAGAACATATTAATAATTTCCCTATTATTAAACAGGGCATTCATGAAATAATTCATCATTTTTTTGGAAAACTTACATTTTTTTGAATTTACTTTTCGTAAAATTAAAGAAAAATTGAAGTAACTAAGCGAAAAGCGGCAAAAAGGGCAAAAAAATCGTATTTAAATTTATATCCTTATTCATTATAGTTGGAAAGCTCCCCAATTTCCATGGGGGATTCAAGAAAAAAGTTTCCTTATATACTAACATTTAAATGCAACTGGGGGTGGAAATCAAACGCATAAAAAAGCCGCTCTCCCCATACAGGATAACGGCTAAAGGTCATTTTTCAAAACGGGTATTTTGAATCGAGGATTTTATTCTTAGTGATAGTATCTCTTCTAGATTTTTCAGTGGCAATTCCAATAAAAAGGGTCGGTCATCAGGTTGATATACATCCTCTGAAATGAGCGTATTAACGATCTTCTGTTTTTTTGCATTAACAATTCGGACCAGTCTCCCCATTTTCAGCTCCCTTTCTTTACATCAACTGTATCCGGCACATTCGGCCGGACATTCAGATGTCATTCTTTAACGCATCATGACCTTCTTTTCCGGTACGGATATTCACAACATTCGCCAATTCATAAATGAAAATTTTTCCGTCTCCTGGTTTACCTGTACTCAGGAATTTCCTTGCTACATCCACAACATCCTGAACTGGCACTTCACACACGACGATTTCGATTTTCATTCTGTCATGTAGTGACATTTCACGATTTCTGCCTCTATAGGTTTCCACATAACTTTTCTGAAGACCCGTTCCTTTTACTTCCGATACAGTCATTCCGCTTACCCCTATTTTTGCCAGTTCCGCTTTGAATTGTTCAAACTTGATTGGACGTGTAATGATTTCTATTTTCGTTAAAACCTCGGACATATGAGCAACCCCCTTTTAAATGGATTCGTGATAAGCTTTTTCTCCATGAAGTGTAAGATCAAGCCCCATTGACTCATCTTCTTCACTGACACGCAATGGCACGAAAAGGTTAATGACTTTAGCAACGACATAAGTGACCACGGCAACGAAGATATATGTCGCAATGATCGCTACAAGCTGCTTCCACAACAAGTTGAAATCTCCATAGAATAAACCATCTGCACCGTTTTCGTTAACGGAAGTGGTCGCGAATAAACCTGTAGCGATCCCACCCCATGTCCCGCCGATCCCGTGCAATCCGAAAGCATCAAGTGCATCGTCGTAACCCAGTTTATTCTTCAGGAAGAATACGCCCCAGAAACATACAGCACCGCCAATGACCCCGATGATGATGGAAGAGGCAGGGGTTACGAACCCGCAAGCAGGTGTAATGGCCACCAAGCCAGAAATAGCTCCGGAAACCGCACCCAGCAATGTTGCCTTTTTATTAGCCATATACTCAACGATCAGCCAGCCTATGATACCAGCAGCGGCTGCAACAGCTGTATTGACAAATACATTCATCGCCACTTCATTGATTGTCAGTGCGCTTCCGACGTTGAAGCCGTACCAACCGAACCAAATTAATGATCCGCCAAGGAATGTTAAAGGAAGATTATGCGGTGCACTGTCCCCCGACTCTTTCCTTTTACCTAACATGATCGCTAAAACCAGACCTGCGACCCCTGAAGAAATATGAACAACGTTGCCACCTGCAAAGTCAAGTGTACCTAGTTCCGCTAACCAGCCGCCTCCCCATACCCAATGTGCAACGGGAGCGTATACGAATAAAGACCAAAGGATCGTAAAAATCAGGAATGCTGAAAACTTCATCCGCTCGGCAATGCCACCTGCAATGATCGAGACGGTTAAAACGGCAAAAGTCATTTGGAATAACATGAACAAACTATGAGGAATTGTTTCGCTGTATGGTCCAGGTGCAAAGCCTACATCCTTTAAGCCAACCCAGTCCAGACCGCCCAAAAGTGTATTACCAGGTGAAAATGATAATGAATACCCAATCAGCACCCAAAGAATCGAAATGACAGCCAGTGGCATATAACTATGCATTGCCGTATTCAGGACATTTTTACTTTTTACCATCCCTCCATAAAATAGGGCAATCCCTGGTGTCATTAACCAAACCATCATTGTCGCCAAAAACATGAATACCGAATCTGCCATTTGCATACTGTTTTTTTCCCCCTTGTTTTTTGTATATGTTATGTTTATTAACACTATTATGTTATATTTTTTATCATATACTTAATTTTCTAATAATTCAACTTAATTTTTATATTTTATAAAAAAATGTTAGGTTATATAACATCACTATGAATAAAGGCTTAGATAATTTGATTTTTTTGGTTTTATAATTACTTTTCCACATTTTTACGACTCCATTACCGTTACATTTCCCCCTCTACTTATATCCCGCTTCAAAAAAACCAATAAAAAAAAGGGCCCTCATATTGAGGACCCTCAAAAAATATTCAATTAACAGCAACGAGACACTTTCCCACCCTTTGCATTATACCGTTCATCCTGGGCTTCGCAGAAAAATTCTTTCCTGGTTTTCACGGGATCCTCAGGATGATGCATTCTCATATGTGCCACATACGTATCATAACTTGGCACGCCGACGAGCAAACTGACGAACTGCTTCCTGTAGCTTAGAATTTTAATTAATCTTTTCAACATTGCCTTCCCTCCCTTATGATGACCTTGATACATAAGGTGTTTCATGTAAATCTATTTTCTGCTTCTTCAAGACCTTTATCCATAACCTAATGGCAGAAATCAGGACCGTAATCACCACGATCATGAAGATGGCACAAAGGGCAGCATCCACATAATCATTGACAATAACCCGCTTCATTTCGGCCAGATTGGCTGCCGGAGCAAGAATTTCCCCATTATCATAGGCTGCTTTAAACTTATCCTTATGCGCTAAAAAGCCAATCGCCGGGTTTTCGTGGAACAGCTTTTGCCACCCTGCCGTCATGGTCACTATCAACAAGAATGTAGTAGGCACAAGAGTGACCCATGTGTACGCTTTTTTGCCCATTTTGAAAAGGACCGTCGTCCCAAGCAGCAACGCAATGGCGGAAAGCATCTGATTCGCAATTCCAAACAACGGCCAAAGGGTATTGATTCCGCCAAGAGGATCAATGACCCCTTGATAAAGGAAGTACCCCCAACCGATTACACAAATGGCAGTCGCAATAATATTGGGCAGCCATTTATTCGTTTTTGCAAATGGTTTGTAAAAGGTGCCGATGATATCCTGTATCATAAAACGCCCTACCCTGGTTCCCGCATCAATGGTGGTCAATATGAACAATGCCTCAAACAGGATCGCGAAATGATACCAGAATGCCATCAGGGACGCTCCGCCAATCACTTGCGAGAAGATATGGGCCATGCCGATAGCAAAGGTTGGAGCTCCTCCAGTACGGGATATAATGGTCTCTTCCCCAACATCCTCTGCAAGGCCTGTAATCATCTCAGGCGTCAAAATGAAACCCCAATCCGATATTGTTGCAGCCACTTGCGCAGGTTCCGTTCCCACAACGGCCCCCGGGCTGTTAATGGCAAAATAGATACCTGGCGTCAATACACAGGCGGCTATCATCGCCATGATGGCTACAAAGGATTCAGTCAACATCGCCCCGTATCCGATTGGACGTGAATGCGATTCGCGTTCAATCATTTTAGGAGTTGTACCTGATGAAACGAGTGCATGGAATCCCGATACCGCTCCGCAAGCGATCGTAATAAATAGGAATGGGAATAAATTTCCGGAAAATACAGGTCCTGTTCCATCGATGAATTGAGTGACGGCAGGCATTTCAAGGCTCGGCATGACAATAAAGATACCAAGTGCAAGTCCGATGATCGTACCGATTTTCAAGAATGTGCTTAAGTAATCACGCGGTGCCAATAACATCCATACAGGCAAAACGGAGGCAACGAATCCGTATACAATCAACATGATAGCAATCGTTTCCCCGCTGAATGTGAACATTGGCGCCCATGTTGCGCTCTCAGCTACAAAGCGGCCTAAATATAAAGCCAGCATCAATAGTATGATTCCGATAATCGATCCTTCACCAACCCGTCCCGGTCTTATATAACGCATGTAAATGCCCATAAGGACCGCGATTGGTATGGTCGAGGCAATCGTGAACATCCCCCACGGACTGCCCACCAGCGCTTTTACGACAACCAGGGCAAGTACCGCTAATAAAATGATCATGATACCCAGGATACCGATCATCGCTATCAATCCAGTAATCGGTCCAATTTCCTCTTTGATCATCTCTCCCAATGATTTGCCGTTACGGCGCATCGAACCGAAGAGAATGATAAAATCCTGTACGGCACCAGCCAATACAACTCCGACTACAAGCCATAGCGTCCCTGGCAAATATCCCATCTGCGCTGCAAGGATGGGACCTACCAGAGGGCCAGCTCCGGCAATTGCTGCAAAATGGTGGCCAAACAACACCCATTTGTTTGTAGGAACATAATCTTTCCCATCATTATTCGCTTCCGATGGAGTCTGGCGATTGTCATCTAGCTCAAACACTTTCCGTGCAATGAATTTACTATAAAAGCGGTATGCAATTGAATAAACACAGAGTGCTGCAGTGACAATCCACATGGCATTGATGCTTTCCCCCCGGTTTAGCGCGACGAAACCAAAACTCACCGCACCCAAAGCAGATATGATCCCCCAAAGTATAACCGACTTAAGCGCTTTCATTTATTTCCATCTCCCCTCCATTGAACTATTTTACAACTATAAAAAACCTTCATTTATAAGGGTGCTGGGCTGTATTCCTCCCCACGCCCATTAAATTTAAAGAATTTTATATATATTCTGAATTATATGTTACCATAAGGATTTTTAGCAATAGTAAATTGGTCAATTTGTAAAGTATTTTCCATTATTTTGTCGATAATTACCTCTTTTACCACCAATATGTATTTTTGAATTCACACTCTTTATAAAAACCGCATCGGTTAAAAAACCCCATCTTTAGAAGGTGCATCATTAAATGAAACGGAAGTTGTCCTTGTTATGGGACCAACAAAAAAATGTGCACCTGACGGCACACATTCTTTCTTCATCCAATCTGATTTCCCCTTAAAGAACTGCGAAATAGGTCGTAATAAAAACACTTCTGCCGCAACAATTCATCATGGGATCCCTTTTCAATGACCCTTCCTTCATCAAGTACAAGGATTTGATCACTTTGCTGAATTGTATTCAATCTGTGGGCAATGACAAAACTTGTCCTTCCCTCCATCAAGCGGTGTAATGCTTCCTGGATTTTAAGTTCGGTAATCGTATCTATGCTACTTGTCGCTTCATCCAAAATCAATAGAACGGGATCGGCTAAAATAGCCCTGGCAATCGATAATAGCTGGCGCTGCCCCTGACTTATTCCACTGCCCTCTTGATTCAAGATGGTATCATATCGATCTGGCAGTTTCATGATAAAGGAATGGGCATTGGCAAGCTTGGCTGCATTCACCACTTCTTCATCTTCCGCCTCCAGTCGTCCGTAGCGGATATTTTCACGAATCGTACCTTGAAACAAGAAGGAATCCTGTAAAACGAAGCCCATATGCTTACGGAGACTGGACCTCGTCACCTGTTGGATATCCTGGCCATCAATCATTATCCGGCCGCTGTTCGGCTCGTAAAAACGGGCAAGAAGATTAATGATCGTGGTCTTACCGGCCCCAGTGGGACCTACAAGCGCGACGGTCTCCCCTTTTTCCGCATGGAAATTAACATCATATATCGTTTGCTCCTCATCATTATACGAAAAGGAAACACCCTCAAAGACCACCTCACCGCGGATATCGCGAAGTTCAGAGGCTTGCTTCTCATCCACTTCCTCTTCTTCTTCATCAAGTATGGCGAAAACCCGCTCCGCACCGGCAACAGCTGAGAGGAATGTATTGAATTGGTTAGCCAGGTCATTGAGCGGACGGGTGAATTGCCTTGAATACTCGGTGAAGATGACAATTACCCCGATGGAAACCGTTCCTATGCCACTCAGCGCCAAAAACCCGCCGACAGCAGCTATTACGGTAAAACTTAAGTTGTTCAGTAAATTCATCAGTTTTGGAATCAGACCAGAGTATGATTGTGATAGGAAGCCGGCTTTCTTCAAGTTTTCACTCCGGATGATAAAATCCCGGATCACTTTATCTTCCTGTGAAAAAGCCTTTACGATCCGTTGTCCGGAAATCGTTTCTTCTATAAACCCATTCAGCTCCCCAAGGTTCTTCTGCTGTTGTTTAAACAGCTTTCCCGTCCGGTTCGTTATCCACCTCAGACCGAAGAACATAAGAGGAACGATGAATAAGGTTAAAACAGTTAATAAAGGGCTCAAATACAGCATGACTCCGATCGTCCCGACCAGTGTCAGCACACTTGAAAAAATCTGGATGACGGAACTATTCAAAGTGGAACTGACATTTTCTATATCATTCGTGACCCTACTCATCAATTCCCCATGCTGGCGCCGGTCAAAAAAGGGGATGGACAGCTGGTGAAGCTTTTTGAATAATTGATTGCGCATTTCATAAACCGTATCCTGCGCGATTCCGATCATCCAATAATTCTGAAGCCACATGGATAGGGAATAGAATATATAGACTCCGAGAAGTCCGAAAAGAAGGCTGATCAGCCCCCCGCTATCTCTTGTGACAATATAATCATCAATGGCCATCCCAACAAGAAAGGGGCCAAGCAATCCCAAAACCGAGCTTATCAGCACCATGAAAAGGACACAAAATAGCAGGCTTTTATTCGTTGCTAAGTAGGGAATGATCCTTTTTATCGTATTCCAGGAGTTGACCGGTTTAGACTTTGCCTTATCGGGAGATATTCTTTGACTCAAGCGAAATCCCCTCCTCCCCAAACTGTGAGTGAACGATTTTTCGATAAAGATCGCTTGTTTGAAGCAAATCCTCATGTTTCCCCAGCGCAAGGACTTGACCGCTTTCCAGCAACAAGATTTTGTCCGCCTCCATGGCTGTACTGATTTTTTGTGTAATGATGAGCGTTGTGCATGTATAGTCCTTTAAAGCGGCAAGCAATTTACTTTCCGTTTTCAAATCCAGCGCACTCGTACTATCATCCAGAAGGAGAATCTTCGGTCTGCGCACCAATGCTCTTGCGATCGATAAGCGCTGTTTTTGCCCCCCGGACAGATTCACTCCTTTTTGCCCTAACTGAGTTTCATATTGCTCCGGAAGTTTCATTACGGTCTCATGCACCTGAGCATGCTTGGCCGCTGCCATGATTTCCTCCATCGAGGCACCTTCTTTTCCCCAAGCGACATTATTTTTTATGGTTCCTGAAAAAAGCAGCGCCTCTTGCGGTACATAGCCGATCCTTTTCCGCAGCGAATTCAGGGGGATATCTTTCAGATCCTGGTCATCAATTTGAATGGAGCCGCTTTCAACTTCGTATAATCTCGGAATCAGCTGAAACAGAGATGTTTTCCCTGATCCTGTCGCTCCTAAGATGGCAAGCGTTTCTCCCGGATCGATAGAGAAGGTCAGGTTTTTCAATATCGGCGTATCGGTTCCAGGATAGCGGAAAGATACATCCAAAAACTTGATGCCTCCCCCATTGACGGACCCACTCTTGCTTTCCGCCTTACCTTCATCAATATCTATCGGGGTTTCAAATATTTCCGTCACACGCTCCGCTGAAGCCTTCGCACGGGAAATGACCATGATCAGCCATGAAAAAACGGAAAGAGATGCCGCAATCCTTGTGGCATAGTTTACAATTGCCACAACTTCCCCTACCTGTATATCTCCAGTTGTTATAAATTCGCTTCCAAGCCAGAGAATGATCAGAATCGCCACATTCATGACCAGCATCAGTACAGGCATCGTCGTTTCTATTAGACGAAGTGAAGTCACGGTCTTTCTTTTCAACTCTTCATTCGCATCGTCAAATCGGCCGATTTCATGCTCCTTACGAAGAAAAGCCTTGATCAAGCGCATGCCTATCAGGTTTTCCCTCATGACACCATTGACATTATCGAGTTTTTTCTGTACGAGCTTAAACAGCTTGGCTGCTCGTTTCATAACCCATCTCAGGAAGAAAACAAGAACCGGAATTGAAATGACCAAAACAAGTGATAGTTTCAAATCGACCGCAATAGCCATTATCGCTCCGCCGATTACGATCAATGGCGCCCTCGCCATGATACGCAAGCCCATAAAAACCGTATTTTGAAGTTGGGTCACATCATTTGTCATCCTTGTTATCAACGAGGAAGTCGGGATATTATTCAAATTCGCAAAAGAAAACGCCTGTATTTTACCAAAAAGGCTTTTCCTGACATCATGTCCAAAGCTTTGACTTACATGTGATGCCGTAAAGGAATTAACGATTCCGCCAAGAAATGAAAAAACGGAAAGCCCAACCATGACACTTCCCCATTTAATCACCACCGATAAATCTTTCTGCAAAATGCCATCATCAATTATTTTTGCTATAAATAAAGGTTGTAACAGCTCTACCCCGAGCTCGACAATCATTAAGGATAAAGCAAGAATGATCAAAAGCCAGTACGGCTTAAGAAATGAGGACAATTTTTTCATCTATGACACCTTCGATTCTTCATATGTAGATAGCATCTTTTCATCCTCTCATTATACATTTTTATACAGATTTTTTAAAAGAATTTAACTGTTTTAAGAGATTGGTAAATATCTTGATTTTTTTTTATAAATACCCTTGACAAATAACAGGAAATAAGCGAAAATTCTAATTGATAATGATTTTCAATTTCATTATCGATCTCTGAAATTTGATAAGCAATTACGATATTCTCTTATCGTACCCTTTTGATATTGTACATAGATACAATGTCGCCCCGGCTTCTCTGTGCCTAGTAAAATTATATGCTCATTAGCGAATGCAAGTCACTAGAATATTGCCCCCTCTTTATTCAAGTAATTTATTCACGTTGGAAGCATATTAGGCAGCCGGGGATTATTTTTTTCAACTATTAAACTTACATATATGATTAAAGGAGCAGGATGATCATGAAACTAGAAGATATCATTAAAGAACGGCGCAGCATCAAACGATTTAAGGACATTCCTGTTCCTATTGATACCATCCAATCATTATTGGAAACTTCAACATGGGCACCGAACCATAAAATGACCCAACCGTGGCGCTTCGTCGTGGTGCAGGGTGATAGCCGCTTAAAACTCGCAGAAGCAACCCGTGCATTCATGGAAGGCAAAGAGAAGGACCCCGAAAAGAAAAAAGCAGCCGGACAGCGAGGATATAATAAACTTATAGGTGTACCGATGTTTGTCACAGTGATCATGGAAGAGAATCCGAATCCCATGACACGTGAAGAAGATTATGCGGCTACAAGTGCCTTGATCCAGAATTTCAGCCTGCTTGCCTGGGAACAGGGAATCGGGATGATATGGGAAACATACGGCATGATACACAGCATGGAGTTTCGTGAAGCATTAGGCGTGAAACCTGGCGAGAAGATCGTCGGCAGCCTTCACGTTGGCTATCCCGATATGATCCCTGCCCCGCGTCCAAGGAACGCGATCGATCAACTCCTGACCATTATGGATTAACATAAAAGGAAAGCCTCCAAATAGAAGATTGGAGGCTTTCCTTTTATAGTTTATGAGCAACACAATGATTAGCGGGGAAATGTTGCATTCCGGTTATCATAATCCCTTAAAGATAATTACATAAATTATTCACTTTTATAGGAAAACTGCACCCCCATTGTTAGATGATGTCTAACAATGGGGGTGCAGTTCATTTCAAGGAGGTCCCTAAACGCCCATACTCAAAAGAACTCGTGATATAATGCCTGAATCGCCGTCTCTTCGTTGTGCCCTTTCACACCGAACATCATGCTTACCTCCGAAGAGCCCTGGTTGATCATCTCAATATTCACCTTCGCTTCGGCCAAGGCTTTTGAAGCCCTTGCCGTTGTACCGACATTATGACGCATTCCTTCCCCTACAACCATGATCAAGGCAAGATCATGCTCCACATTCACTTCATCGGCATGGAGCTCTTTCTTGATTCGGGAAATGATTTTCTTCTCGGCTTCACCTTTCATCTGGTCCTGCCTTAGAATTAGCGTCACATCATCGATGCCTGATGGAATATGCTCATATGAAACTCCATAATCTTCAAGGATGTGCAGCAGTTTCCGGCCAAAACCAACTTCCCGGTTCATCAGATATTTGCTAATGTAAATGCTGCAAAATCCTTTATCGCTCGCAATCCCAATAACGGGCCCGTTCGTATTATCCCGTGTATTCACAATGCGGGTCCCTTGTGCCGCCGGATTGTTCGTATTCTGGATATGGACAGGTATTCCCGCACGGAATGCAGGAATCAGCGCCTCATCATGAAATACCGAGAAGCCGGCATAAGAAAGCTCACGCATCTCACGATAGGTTAATTCCCGGATTCCCTTCGGATTGGAAACCACATTTGGATTCACCGCATAAACGGCATCCACGTCCGTAAAGTTCTCATACAAATCAGCTTTGACCCCATTCGCAAGAATCGAACCAGTAATATCGGAACCGCTTCTTGAGAAGGTTAACACATCACCATCTAACGTATAACCGAAGAACCCTGGGAATACTACGATTCCAGGCTCATCACGCAGAGCATATAACCGATCATAAGACTCTGGCAGCACCTTGGTAAATCCACCTTCATCCGTTACGATCAAGCCGGCCTTCTTTGGATTTATATACTGTGCCTCTACACCACGGCTTTGGAAATAACCTGCGACCAGCTTCGCATTATTATCCTCGCCGCTGGCCTTCAAGGCATCCAGATAACGCTTCGGGTTAGTTTGGTCTGCATGCAGCAGTGCCATTAAATTTTCATGAATCCCAGTGATGACACTCTCGGATATATCCAGCTCTTCAGCAATGCTCGCATAGCGGGATACGACATCTTCTATCAAATGCTCTCCGTTATCCCCGCGCAGCTGCTGTTCCGCAGCTTCAATCAATAAATCCGTCACCTTTATATCATCGGAATTGCGTTTCCCTGGAGCCGAAACAACTACAATCTTTCTCTCTGGATCAGAAACAACAATTTCGAATACCTTCCTCAACTGTTCACCTGACGCAAGTGAACTTCCACCAAACTTTGCAACTTTCATCTCGACATCCCCTATTTTCGTAAATATTCTGTCAAAATCAACTCTCCCTATTATTACGCTTTTTCTCGAAACAATCAAGTGGGAATTCCGTTATAGGAGGACATTTGTATTTTCAAAAAGGACAATTCATCAGGACGACTGATCAAGAATGGCTAATAACAAAGAAAAAGACAACGGGCATATGCCCATTGTCTCTCCTATTCTTTAGCGATTATCCACGGTTTCCGGGTATAAGTCATGGTTCATCAAGCGGTAATTCGCCATTTCCTCATACTTCGTACCTGGTTTCCCATAATTCGTGTAAGGGTCGATGGAAATTCCGCCCCTAGGTGTAAACTTGCCCCAGACTTCAATATATTTAGGATCCATCAATTCGATTAAATCATTCATGATGATGTTCATGCAGTCTTCATGGAAATCACCGTGATTGCGGAAGCTGAATAAATAAAGTTTCAAAGACTTGCTTTCCACCATTTTCACACTGGGAATATAGCTGATGTAAATGGTAGCAAAGTCCGGCTGGCCCGTTATCGGACATAAGCTAGTGAATTCCGGGCAATTGAATTTGACGAAATAATCCCGGTTCGGATGCTTGTTATCGAATGACTCAAGGATTTCAGGCGCATAGTCGAATGTATATTTTGTTCCTTGATTCCCAAGCAGAGTGATATCTTTTTTTAATTCTTCTTCTTTTCTTCCAGACATTAAAAGTCCTCCTAATCCCACGTTTCAGGGAGATTCATAAAATGGGCCTCTATATAACAAAAACCATATCTCCTCAAAGATATGGTTGATTCGCGAAAAATATCAAAGCCATAGTTTTTTTAAGAGGGTGATGCTATGAACCTCTCCCGTTTATCGGGAAATATTTTAAAATTGTCTTAGTAAATATAAAAAAAAATAGTCAATCTGTCAATGCAACTCTCTTAAATTGGGTTTGATTCCTTTATATATTCAGTTTAAAATGGAAAAAGCAGTTCAACCTATCAGAAAGAAGAGAATATACACATGTGGATTTTTGCAGCACTCATCACCAGCTTATGTTTCGGAATCAATAACAGCATTTTCAAATGGAGCAGCGGAAAAGGCTATTCCAAGATCCATATCCAATTTTTCTTTTATTTTTCAGCTTTTATTTTGTCCATTGTTTATGGAGTATTTATGGATGGTTTGCAGCTGAACTGGCTGTCCATCATGCTTGGTGCAGCAATTGGTGTACTGAACGCTAATGGTAACATCCAGATGGCAAGCGCCTTTGAAAAAGGGCCGGCAAGCTTGACATCACCATTAATCGCAGCGAATGCAATATTCCCCATACTCTGTGCAGCTTTAATTTTTCACGAACATATTTCTTCCTTGCAGTGGAGTGGAATAGTCTGCATGTTTCTCGCTACATTAGTTATCCAGTATACACCTAACGCCAAAGGTAACCATCAATATGTCCCTTGGATCATGCACACATTATTCTCCATCTTATCATTTGGTGTGCTCGGAATTCTAATGACGACATCAACACGTCTTCATTTAAACTCCCTTGATATCTTAGTATCAATGTATGGAGGAGGAATGCTTTATCTTCTTTCGGCTCTGGCCTTTAAAAAAGAAAAAATCAAGCTAAAGGAAGTCAAAATCGGTTCCTTAGTAGGTTTTTTAAGCATGATAGGCTATGGATGTTATTTCTTTGCATTGAACACCGGGATCGCAAGCATCATTTTTCCTGTCGTCAGCCTTAACTGTTTAGTTGTCGTATTCGCTGGATGTTATTTATTCAAGGAAAAACTAAAAACCTATCAAATTGCCGGTGTTTTTGCAGCATTAATCGGTATTATTTTAACTAAAATATGAATATAGTTCGTTTACAAAAACAACCTGGCTGTCATGTGTACAAGCCAGGTCGTTTTTTATTTAAACGGGAAATGGGGTAGGTCAAAAAAAAAAAAAATGTTGACACATCCTTAAAAATATCAGATAATTTTGAATATTAATTCTTTAGATTTTACAGCTTTTATTAATTCTTTAGATTTTACAGCTTTTGAAATGTTTGAAAAATCCTCTGCCACGGGTATTAAAGAAATAGGTACAACCACCTCATTTAATTCGGAATCAAGAAAGGAAAGATGCATAATGGTAAAAGTTACAGTAACAGTTGATTTCCAAGGAAAATCTTATCAAACTAACGTCCTTGCTAAACCGGGTACAGATCATGAAGTAATTTTACAACAAGCCCTTCATCAAGTTGAAAAACAATGGAAAGCGTAAGAAGGCAGGCATCGCAATAGATACCTGCTTTTTTATTACCATTAAATAATATCCAAAATATTTTTCATATGCACTATTAAAGACCCTCTTGCAGCAATTCCCTCCTACTAAAAAACACAAAGACACTAAAATTCAGTCGTCAGTTTGTGTACGTTAACCTCTGAATAACAAGTAATTTAAAATTTTTCTTTAATGAAAAAAGCACCTAAATGAAATGGGATTATACAATAAAAGACTTATAAAAAAGACGATCTTTTAAAGGACCGTCTCAGCTGTAGACAATTTAACCGTTAATTTCCACTCCAGGCACTCGCTTTCCGCGGGCGGTCCGGGAGCCTCCTCGGCGCTCTTGGCGCCTGTGGGGTCTCCCTTGGACGCGCTTTTCCCGCAGGAGTCTCGTACCCTCCGTTCCAATCAACTTGTTTTAAAATTTAGATAGAACCCCTTTTGTCTACAAACAAGCTAATAATTGATTTTCCTACAGTTTTTGTTGAGGGTTTGTTAAATTCAATCGTTTATTTCCTCTCCTGGCACTCACTTTGCGCCTGCGAGGTCTCCCCAGGACGCGCTTTCCCCGCAAGGGTCTCGCACACACCGTTCCAATCAACTTTGTTTTTAATTTAATACAGAACCCTTTTGTTTACAAACTGAGACCAATTTACTGTTCTTAAACTAAATTTCTTATTAATGGCATGGAACGTTCTTGGAGGCTATCGGAAAACAGACTATAAGAAATGACTTTCTTCTTGTACTGTTTAATTACATCCACGCGGTCATTGTAAATGTACACAAATAACTTAACATCAATTTTGCCTTTTTTAGTATCAATGACTAATGGAGTCCCACTGTCCTCTGGATGTAAAAACAATTGCTCGTTACCCGGGAATATATGATTTTTCTTCAAAAACCTGGCGTTATTAAAATGATTAATAACTTGAATTTTTTCTTCACCTTCCAAACGTTTTCCGTCAAAGGATACGATCGCATTCCCGCCACTAATTTCTGAGTGTATTTTAAATTTGCTGATAATCCAATTAACAGCATCGGTTGGAAGACAGGAAACCAATATTTTTAACAAACTTAAGATAATTGTCAAAATCAAAACCGGCAATGTCAATTCATCATCTCCGCTACATTTATAAATTAATTCTTATATAACTTATTATATCAATAGGGCTGGCAGTTTTTCTTAGAAGATGTGTCCGTTCTATTAACGTTTTACTTTGGTAAAACATTGTATTTAAATGCAATTTCCCCTTTATAAATATAATGTTCCGAAATGGTTATACTAAACAAAATGGTTTCATCCACATCCTTCTTAACAAATTTCCATGGATCGGTATAAGAATTTATATTTATTAAAATACAAAAAAACTGGGCGTCATCAAGACGCCCAGCTTTTCCGGAATCGATTATTGATATCCCCAAATCATTGTTAGCATTGTACCGAAAATTGTAACCAATGCAACGAACAATCCGTAATAAACGTTTGTGTAAATCGATGCTTTATCTTCAGACTCACCTGCGTGCATGAACATAACTAATTGCAGTGCAGCTTGCATGAAAGCTGTAACAAGAAGGATGATCATAGCCATTTTTAGTGAGAGATCAAACATAATAACTGATAGTGCGACCAAAGTCAGGACTAGAGAAAATGCAAATCCCATAACTTGGCCCCGTGGGAATAATTCTTTCATATTACATCATTCCTTTCAGGTAGACGAAACTGAAGATGAAAATCCAGACAACGTCTAAGAAATGCCAGTAAAGTGAAAAGATGAAAGCCTTGTTTGTTGTTTCTGGAGTCATACCGCGCTTTTTGATCTGCATGATGATGAAGGTTCCCCAGAATAAACCAAGTGTAACGTGAGCTCCATGCGTACCTAGTAATGTAAACAAACTAGATAAGAAAGCACTTGTTTGAATGGTTGCTCCTTCATGTACATACTCCACGAATTCATAAATTTCGACTCCCAAGAAGCCTAAACCAAGAATAAGGGTGATAATGAAGAAACCAATCGTTGCTTTCTGTCTGCCAAGTCTCATTGCATTGATTCCAAGACCTATGGTAAAACTACTAGTTAAAAGAAAGATTGTTTGAAACATCAGGGTTGGGAGTTTAAAAAGATGTTCCCCTGTTGGACCATTTCCAGTTCCGTCAACTAATACAAAATAAGTGGCGAACAGTGTAGCGAAAAGAGCTATTTCTGCTCCTAGGAAAATCCAGAATCCAAAAATCTTTAAGCGATTTTCTTCCGTGCTATATTCTAGTGGCAGCGAGTTATCTATTTTCATTACTTAGCACCTCGCAATTTATTTTCAGTTTCTTCGATCTCTTCAACAGAGATATAACGTCCGTGATCTTTTTCGAATGAACGGTGAATCATACAAGCAAAGATACCGATCGTTGCAATGATTGCAATGATCCACATGCTGAATACCATCGCAAAGCCCCAAACGAAGAAGATACAGCTCATGATAAACGGCACACCACTGTTATTTGGCATATGGATCTTTTCTACTTTACCGCCAAATAACTTAAAGCCTTTTTTCTTTGAATCCCAGAAAGCTTCTGTAGAATCAACTGTTGGCACAATTGCAAAGTTATATTCAGGGATTGGTGTATGTGTAGCCCACTCTAGAGAACGTGCATCCCATGGATCGTTTGAAATATTTCTTGACGCATAACGAGTGCTCCAATAGATATTGTACACAATAAGTGCAAAACCTATTGCCAAGCCAATCGCTCCAACGAAAGAGAGCATATTCAATGGACCATACCCTGTTGATTCAGAGTACGTATACATACGACGTGCCTGCCCATCTAAACCAGTGATGAACATCGGGAAGAATGTTACATTAAAGCCGATTGTAATGAACCAGAACGACCATTTCCCAATTTTTTCGCTCAACATGAAACCGAACATTTTTGGCCACCAGTACGTGAAACCAGCAAGTACGGCAAATACAGTACCAGGGATTAAAACGTAGTGGAAGTGAGCTACTAAGAACATTGTATTATGGTATTGGTAGTCAGCACTTGCCATTGCAAGCATAACCCCTGTTACCCCACCGAGCGTGAAAATCGGAATGAAAGCTAAAGAGTATAGCATCGGAACGGTAAAAACGATTTTACCTTTCCAAAGTGTGAACAACCAGTTGAAAATCTTAACACCAGTCGGGACGGCAATTGCCATCGTGGTAATCGAGAAGATACCATTAACCATTGCACCGTGACCCATTGTATAGAAATGGTGAGCCCATACAATGAAAGATAGAGTAGAAATAGCTACCATGGAGATAACCATCGAATTATACCCGTACAGGTTACGACGTGCAAATGTCGAAATGATTTCACTGTAAATACCGAAAGCTGGAAGAATTACTATATAAACTTCAGGATGTCCCCAAACCCAGAACAAGTTCGCCCAAAGCATATCGCTACCGCCATTGGCCATTGTAAAGAACTGAGTTCCGAATAGACGATCCATTGTCATCAACGCAAGTGCCACTGTCAATACAGGGAAAGCGAAAACGATAATGAAGTTTGTGATCAAGATAGACCATGTGAACATTGGCATTTTCATTAAGTTCATGCCAGGTGCTCTCATTTTCAAGATTGTTACGATAAAGTTGATACCAGTCAGTAATGTACCGATACCAGCTATTTGAATTGCAATCGCGTAATAGTTAGAACCTACTGATTCACTGAAATCGTTACTTGCCAGCGGGAAGTAAGATGTCCAACCTGCATCAGGAGAACCACCGACTACGAAAGAGATGTTAAATAGCATTGCCCCCATGAAGAATAACCAGAAGCTTACTGCATTCAGACGTGGGAATGCTACGTCACGCGCTCCAATTTGCAATGGTGTGACAATGTTCATTAACCCAATGATAAATGGCATAGCCATGAACAGGATCATGACGACCCCGTGTGTTGTAAATACCTCATTATAATGCTGTCCATCCAAAAGACCGTTATCTGGAATAGCCGTTTGAGCACGCATCATAAGAGCATCCACGCCACCACGGAAGAGCATAAGCAGTGCTGCCAAGATGTACATGATACCAATACGTTTATGGTCAACCGTTGTTAACCACTCACGCCATAAGTAACCCCATTTTTTAAAATAGGTAATTCCGGCAACAACCGCAATCATGGTTAAACCAATGGCAACCATGGATGCATAAATCGCAGGACTTGGATGAGGTACGGCAAATCGATCAAAGTAATCCATACTTTTGTGACTCCTTTCAGGAAAATATTCCTTATCTTGTAAACCTAGTTGTTTTATACGAAATTAATTCTTAGTGATCATGATTCATGTTGCTGTGTTCTGAATGTTCCTCGTGTGAATCCTTGGAATCAGTTTCTTCCGTATCAGAAGATCCGTGGTCATGACCAGCATTTTCCCCTTCAGGAGCTGGGGAAAACTCTAAGTGAGTTCCCGTGTAAGTGGATTGTCCCACATGACCAGGTTTTAATAATTCATTGAATTTTTCCTCAGTAATCGGTTTAGCAGTAGCTTTAATTTCATCTACCCACTTATCGTATTCTTCTGCAGACAGTACATTAACGTTGAAAGTTTGCTGAGCAAAACCTGAACCACTGAAGTTTGAATTTCGACCCATATACTCTCCTGGTACATCAGCTGCTAAGTGCAACGTATTAACCATGTCCGACATCGCGTATTTTTGTCCTCCAAGTTGCGGAATCCAGAAACTTGAGATTGGACCGTATGAGTAAAGTTTAAATTCAATTGGTCGGTTAGTAGGTAAAAACAGATAGTTGACTGTTTCGATATCTTCTTCCGGATAACTAAAATGCCATTTCCAGTTGGAAGATGAAGCGTAAATAATTAAAGGTTCTTGATCACCGTATCCTTTAGGTGTTGCCTCAACTTCATTTGTTGTTTTAACAGTAACAACGGATAGGAAAGCGACGATTAGAATTGGGATCGCAACCCAAATTATTTCAAGAACCTTACTTCCTTCAATATGAGGCGGTTCATAATCATCACGTTGTTTGGAAGCACGATATTTCATTATCATGAAGATATACAGTACCATAACGACAAGGACGACAAAGGCCATTGTCCATATCGAAATCATAATAACATCTGCTTGTGTTGCAGCTACTGGCCCTTTAGGGTCCAAGACCATTAATGGGTTATCGCAACCGGTTAGCACAGTGGCAATAGTAAAAAGTATAGTTAATAGAGCCCATTTTATTTTCATAGTACTACCCCTTTCTTACATAATAAAATTCCAATTGGTAATTATTCGGACAAAGTGTTACCATGTTCACAAACCCCGACATACCAATATTAATCCCAAGTCTAAAAAAAGACAATACAAAGTGACATCTGTCACATAAAGTTCATTAAAGAGCAGTAAGAAGATGGTAAATGAACTGAAATGTTCGAAAATCTTCAGCAAATGAAATATAATAAATGTTTCATAATCTTGCCTATGAAAATTCACTTATCAGTACAGGATTGCATATATTACCGATCCTCTTTCCGTTTAATATTACTCTAATATAATGAAATAAAAATTTCACATTATATTCACCGTGTATATTGCCTCAAAACTCTTAAAGATTATGAATTATATTACCTACCCTGTCAATTAAGTATTTATCGTTAGAAAACATTATTTAAAACGGATTTTTTTCACTCGGCCATGGAGGTTGGTAAATGGTAGACACATTAAACACGATGTTGTCTCCATGCTTCAATACTCTTATGATCCAACACAGGTCAATATTATATATATATAAGGAAACAACGAGTTTGAAATGAAATTGGGTTCTTTCGCAATCCTTATGCCCTGTCATTATTTTTAAACAGCCGTTTAGCAATAGTCGTGGTAGAAGTAATTCAGGTTTGGTAGTTCTATCAAATCTGCCTTTAGCAAAACCCACTGACCAATAACCCCATATTGATACCTGTATCCCTTTTGAATTATCAATTAAAATTACATAGAAAAAAATCCACAAAAAAAGGACTTCTTAAAAGTGTCCTTTTCTCGTGGATATAGTTTAAAATGTAAGTGAGAATTTCCTGGCGTGCAGGCAGTTGGTTTGGATGTCAAGCACATCGTGTGTTTGGCAATGACGAGTGCAGTATATTGTATTGAATTAAAACGTAACAAATTGGGAGTTCGATTCTGATAACACATAAAATGAAAGCGCATTCACTAAATGAGATCAAGTTGACTCAAATTCAGCAAGTTAGGCAAAAGAACAACTAGTTTTGTTTAGAAAAACAGTATATTGCACTATATTCCTCGTTTTAGTTACTGAATTCTGTACTTCTTTTTGTTGGAGATTTAGCCTTTGTTTTCATTTTTATGATTTTAGTCGTTTCCGGTTCAATTCTTTCGCCTTTATGTGTATTCATTACCATTTCTTCTGTCAGGACAAAAAATATACCAACTAGAAAAATGGCAGCTGCGCTTAATGTGATGGCGATTCCAACAGCGGTAAATATATAATCCTTATTGTAATCGCTTACAAAGAAACTTAAAGCAAAAATAATAATTCCGATTACACACCCTGTGCCCGATACCCATTTCACTGCATCTAACATCTTCTGATTAGCTTCCATAATTTCATCCCCTTTCTTTCTATTTTATGACATTTCACAAATTTGTCAAATCTTTTCTATTTTTTAACATATCCACGATGAAAACCTTGACAAATAGAAGACGCCACCATTCACTTTTAGGTATTCAAGACTATATGAACAAACTGCAAAAACAGTGCAAATACACTATCTATTTTTCCGATATTAACCTACTGTATACTATTAAAAAACTCCAATATAAGACCCCTGATAATAACCAGGGGCCTTTACTCTTTCTATGGTTTTTGCAAGGTGATCGTTACCGTTTTCTCTTCAGTGCCTCGATATAATTTAACCTTTACTTTATCGCCGATCTTCTTATCTGAATATAAGTATTTCCTTAATGCTGCCGCGGTATCAATTTTCGTTCCATCAATCTCAACGATGATATCCTGTTGCATAAGCCCTCCATTCGCCGCAGCCGAGCCCGCCTCTATACTCGTCACCATTACGCCGGATTTAGCAGATTCTGGAACATTTTGAAGGTAATATTGCGGTAGTTCTTCTATACTGGCCAAGCTGACTCCTAAATATGGCCGCGTGATTTTTCCATTTTTAATCAGTTCCGTAACAATTGGAATCACATCATTACTTGGTATGGCAAACCCTAAGCCTTCCACACCATTTTCGGAAATCTTCAAACTGTTTATCCCGATCACTTCCCCAGCGGTGTTGATCAATGCACCGCCGCTGTTGCCGGGGTTGATCGCTGCATCTGTTTGAAGGACATCAAGTTCCCACTCCCCGTCCGATGTATCGACTGAAATGGAGCGTCCGGTCGCACTGACGATCCCTTGTGTAACCGATCGTGAAAAATCAAGTCCAAGAGGATTGCCAATTGCCAATACTTCTTCACCTGGACGCATGCTATCGGAATTCCCGAATTTAATTCCCTCAGGTGCCATCGAGGCATCAATTGTCAAAACCGCTAAGTCCGTCAAAGCATCAGCCCCGACAACAGCTGCCGTTGTCTTTTGTCCATCATACAATGAAATTTCGACTTCCTTAGCTCCTTCAATAACATGATTGTTCGTGATGATATAGGCTTTCCCACCAGCTTTTTTGTAAATGACCCCTGAACCAGTGCCGCTCTCAACCGTTTCGCTCTCCGTGCTTTGCCGCTGGTACGGGTTCTGGTTTTGCATCTCCTGTAAATTCACGACCCCGACAATCGATTTGGATGCTGATTCGACCATCTCTGCCCTATCATTTGAATCCGTACTCGTCGATAACTTTTCCGCCGTGACACTTTTATCTTTTTCAACACTTTCCGTTTGCTGTACACCTGCCGTTTCGGTTGACTCATTCACTGAACTATTCTCTTGATCTATAAAGTCCCCGCCAAATAGAAATACAGACGATGTAACCATAGCAGCAACCGTTCCGGAAACAAGGCTAGTTAGCCAAAGAGACTTACCCTTTTTCCGTTCTGCCTTCACTCTGACTTGCTCATCACCATTATAATTCTCCATCTTTATCCCTCCTATGATTGTCCTTTGTCCTTTACTTGACTCAATCATAAACAGGAAATATTAAAAAATTCTTAAGAAATAAAGAATAGGACGACATTTTTACAAAAAGTATAAAATTATATCGAATCCTGTATTTTGCTGCTCTGCAAAATAAAAAGGCCTCAACAGGGGCCTTCAATTCGACCATACAGTTATCCTACAAGACTTCATAAACTTCTTTAGTCTTCTTATTCACTCCATACCAGCCCCAAGTGATTTTGTGGCCACTTTTCTGACTAGGTTCATACACCTCGAAAACATGAAAAATGTAATCTCCCTTTTCGGCATCATGATCATATTCGATATTCAAATTCGGAAAATTTTCCATGTCCACATAATCCATCACAAGCTTCTCTGCCTGAGATTTACTTAATGTACTAACCGAAGCCTTGCTCTCTTCTTTGCCTATTGTATCCGTTGCCGCCTCATCTTCTACTTTGGATCCATTGGTTCCGTCCACAGTTGCTTCCTCCGCCGGCTCCGCCTCGTCATTTCCCTCTACTGCTTCTATCGTGGCGGAGTCTGATACCGGTTGCATTTCCACCGCCTTTGAAACCATTAGTTTACCTTCCCGGTATTTTGCTTTATATGCGGTCGCTTCTTCAAAATCGCTTTTGGCCGAATCAAAATCCTGTTCGTCGTATTTCTTCATTCCACTCGCCAGAAAACCTGAAAGATCCATTAACTCCCTTGCTTCCGGTGTTTTTGCTTCTTTATAAGCTAATTCAAATGCCTCGTGGGCTTCTAAATAATTTTCCTCATTCAACTGACTTTTCCCTAAATCCATATTGGAATCATAATTCCTTGTTACGCAGCCTGAAGCAATCAACACCAAAAAAATAACCATGATTGACCTCTTCACTATATCACTCCTTGATTTTCCATATTATTCTGTAAATTCATCTTATACCATTTGATAAGAAATCCGATACCTCTATTTCCTATCTTTTTCATTAAGGAAATGTTTACATTGATGATTAACTTTTTACAAATAGTGGTACAGAATAGCTAAACGCTTGAAAGGATGATGCGCAGAATGATGCAGGAAAAACAGACCTATCATGTCGATTTGGTCAGCGGCGACTTACTCGGACAAAAACTTGAAGAGAATCCAAGCTTCACTGTACACGCAACTGATGAGGAACTTGCAGAATTGAAACAATGCTTGGAGGAACACCGGACAGATGACCTGGAGGCATATGCCCGTTCACATGTGCCCTACCTTCTTTATCATCATGACCGGGCAAATGATAAATACGATGCAGCCATGAAAAGGCTTTATGCCCTCATTTATAAATTAGGGGATGAAACGGCACGAAACCATATTGAAGAAATCGGCATATTGAAAGATAACAAATTCGAGGGACAAGAAGAAGTGCAAAAGTTCAAATAGGAAATAGAAACAGAACCTGAAATTCAAAGGTTCTGTTCTTTTATAATTAAGTTTAATCAAAAAGTTTTCCTGCCCCCAATAAAAGGGAAATACAAGATTCCATTTTGTGATTCATTAATCAGTTTTATAAGCAGAGTTCTTTCAATCTACATATTTATCCTTCAAATAATCTGAACCAATACCGCCAATAACCATCAAAGCTAATGGTAAAAAATTCGATACAACTGGCATGCTTTTTAAAATGGTAATATCGGTGCCGGCAAATTTATTAAGACCAAAAATAATTAATTTAGACACTAACAAAAATGCTCCTATTAATAATACGATATCAAAAAACATTTTCCTTTTTGGAAATGCTAACTGCTTACTTTCCCTTATTATTTTTTCTTTCAATTCATCGTCACTCCTTAATAATTCATCTACCGTAATTTGAAATAAATCACTTAAATTAATGAGTACTTCAATACTTGGATAATTTTTTCCCGTTTCCCATTTGGACACAGATTGGCGACTCACATGAATCTTCTCTGCTAGATCATTTTGTGACCAATTTCTTTTTTCCCGTTCTTTTTTTAATCGTTCGCTAAAAATCATAATGAGTTCATCGCCTTTCCTACTCCTAGTATTGTGAGATGAATTATGCAAAGTAAAGATAGTAATAAGCGCATTACTATGCAACTTATGGGTGACACCGAAGAAAGCCTTGATATATCAAGGGAATCAGATTAATTTTCCGGAACTGCTGTAGAAAGTTAAAATTTTAAAAAAATCCAGTTGATTTCAGAAAACCGCTGCCTTTCCGCCTTCCAAGCCTCGTCAAAGCAAGCGTCCCCGGGTCTTCGCTAGCCAGTTAAGCAGCTACTCAATTCTATAATTTTTCAACTTAATAAGCCATCTTGCTATCACATAATTGACCTTAATTCAAAAAAAGCCTTGTATAGACAAGACTTTTAAACCTATTTTTTCCTGCCTGTTTAACTACACGAAGCATTTTTTTATTTCGCTCTTTGATTTTTTTTGCACTAATACTTTCACAATATAACAACTGGCAGTTATAAAAGGGTAGTAAGGTCTGATTATTATCGTTACTTACTTTTGGTATAACTTTACCTTTTCGTTATCGATTTGATTTGCACATAAAAAAAGGTTGCCTCGGCAACCCTCCCTATAATGAAGGAACTGTCTCCAGCTCCCGGTATATATTCATTGCATTGACACGCAATCATAACGTTTCATTATTAAATGTTCCATTCTTTTAATTCGAATCTCCGCACTTTATGTACAACGTGAGGATCATTTTCCGCTAAAGAGAGTGCTTCTTCAAATGTGTCTGCAATATAGACAACCAAGCCGCCTGAGCCATCCGCAAAAGGGCCTCTTGCAAAAACCTTCCCTCTACAATCAAGTTCGTTTAAATACTCGATATGATGTGGACGCACTTCTATATTTTTTTCAGCATCAATCATATGTAAAATTGCTGCATAATAAGCCATGCTTTTCCACCCCCTAATTTCGGTTCCAGACAACCAGCTTCATTTCTGTCATTTCTTCAACTGCATATTTTAATCCTTCACGTCCAGTTCCACTTTCCTTCACTCCACCGTACGGCATATTATCCACACGGAATGTCGGAATGTCGTTGATCATGACTCCACCAACTTGTAAATTTTCCGCTGCATCCAGTGCTGTACTTACATCATTCGTATAAATCCCTGCCTGCAGGCCATATATTGAATCATTCACCAAATCAATAGCTTGTTCTACTGATTGCACTTTGTTAATCAAAACGATTGGGGCGAACACTTCTTGACAAGATACCTTTGTGTGAGTATCTGCATCCAATATGACGGTCGGATGAAGGATATTGCCTTCCGCTATTCCACCTGTTGCAATCTTGGCTCCACCTTGTTTCGCCTCATCAATCCAATTGAGGCTTCTTTCAACATCATTTGGGGAGATCAAAGCGGAAACATCCGTTTCTGGATCAAGCGGATCACCTAATTTTAATAGTTTGGTTGCTTCTATAAACTTTTCAACAAAGCGATCGTAGATTTCTTCATGAGCATAAACCCTTTGCAAAGAAATACATACTTGTCCCTGATTGGAAAATGCTCCCGTCACACAACGAGAAATGATCTTATCGATATCCACACCCCTGTCAATGATGACAGCTGCATTGGATCCCAGCTCCAGCGTCACTCGTTTCAATCCGGCTTTGTTGCGGATGCCAATTCCGACTCCTGGGCTGCCGGTAAAAGTAATCATACTTACTTTAGAATCAGTGACCAACTTGTCTCCAACCACTCTTCCTCCACCTGTGACAACATTTAATGCTCCTGCAGGCAATCCAGCTTCCTGTAATAATTCTCCGAGGAACAGAGAGGATAAAGGCGTTTGGCTTGCTGGCTTCAATACAATTGTATTTCCTGCGGCGATAGCAGGACCTACTTTATGAGCGACTAGATTCATGGGGAAATTGAAAGGTGTTATGGCCCCAATCACTCCAATCGGTTCACGTACAGTGTAACCGAGTCGGTTTTCGCCGCCTTGGGCGGCATCCAGCGAAAGCGTTTCTCCATGAATTCGTTTTGCTTCTTCAGCGGCAAACTTGTAGGTTTCAATTGTTCGCGCCACCTCGCCCTTAGCGGTTGTAACCGGCTTTGCTGATTCAATAGATATGATTTGGGCGGCTTCATCTGCGCGCTCCTCAAGAAGATGGGCCAATGTTTCCAGGATTTTCGCACGTTGATGGGCTGGCATTTTTGCCATCACCTTAGCAGCTTTTTGCGCCGCTTCAATAGCTTGGTCGGTTTCTTCGTCAGTGGCCAGGGGGATTTCAGCTATGACTTCTCCTGAATAAGGAGAACGAAGCGGACTATACTCCTTCGCCTCCACCCATTCCCCTTTAATTAGTAAATGTTTTTTTTCTACTTTATCTATGATTGTCATGTTCTCAGCCACCCTTCACTCTTTGTAAGTGCTTCATCTAAAGATTAGAGGCAATTTTTGAAACAGTCGATTCCATTCTTGAAAAATAATACTCTTCTAATTTTGTCGTTAAGCCACCGTGACCAAATTTACAGTGATTATTTTCACTCTCGGAACTTCGCTTAATAAATTCAAGAAAATACAATATACTATTGCGCCTTTCTAGAATGTTACTAATTCCTTGCTTATAAAACCAAGCATCGATGGTATTATAAACTCCTCTATTAATCCCATACTGTTCATTACAAACTCTAATAAAGGATAAATCAGTTAAGTTTATTATCTCTTCTACATCTAATAGCAATTTGTCCCCTCCTTGCTACTTAGCTCTGCTAATTGAAATGTACTCAATTCCAAAACGATTTATCAGCTGGAGTTTTTTCATTTCCTAAATCTACTATCTTTTAGCTTAATTGGTGCTCTGGTTTAGTACTTTTCAGTGCTTTTTGCATAAAAACGATTTCTTCACTCAGCATTGAAATACGTTCCAAAACTTCCTCATCAACCAGTTCGTTTTGTGAATTGAAATGGTCGTTATGAGCATAAACAGAGCCAGGTGCAACAAATGCACGGAAATAGCTGGCTATAGGTTTCAGCTGATTTTCAATGACTAAATAATGCTGGTAGGTTCCACCGGTAGCCACTAGCCCCATTACTTTATTACGGAAATCCTTCGGGGGGATTAAATCAAATAAGTTTTTAAGAGCTCCTGTAATTGACCCTTGGAATATTGGAGTTCCTATAATGTAAAAGTCTGCTGAGGTAACGATATCAATTACTTTTTTCGTATCTCCAGTGTATGTTGACGGATTACGGCCATCACAAAATTGAACATCATACTTTTTCAAATCAAGCAATTCGACTTCTATATCAGGATGGTTATTCTTAACTTCCTCTAAAACCTTTTCAATAACAACTTTCGTCTTCGTTCCTATTATCGTTCCTGAAATCCCCAGTAATTTCATTTCACTTTTCCTCCTTATTAAAACCCTACGATAAAAGCGTCTACCCAAAAATTTCTATTATCTCATTATGAACGGGTCAGGAATCGGCTCAGATGATGTATTGATCCAAACCACTTTATCTTGCATATATTCATGAATCGCTTCATAACCGCCTTCTCTTCCATAACCGCTTAGGCCAGATCCGCCGATTGCAGCAATTGGTGAAATACTTCGATAGGTATTCACCCAAACGATTCCAGCACGTATAGCTTTCGCGACTCGATGAGCTTTTGCAATATCACTCACCCAAATTCCAGCTGCCAATCCGTAATCAGTACTGTTCGCTAATTGAATAACCTCTTCTTCATCTTTAAAAGGGATAACACTTAACACAGGACCAAATATTTCTTCATTAGTAATACGGGAATTATTATCGTGATGCTCGAAGATCGTGGGTTCAAAATACCAACCTTTTTCTAAATATTCAGGCTTTTTACCTCCGCAAACAAGTTTTCCACCTTCATCTAACCCGATAGCCACGTATTTTTCGACTCGCTCCAATTGGGCCTGCGTAGCCAGCGGTCCCATTTCTGTTTCATCTTGAAAAGGATCACCAATCTTGATTTTCGATACTCGGTCTACAAGTTTTTGCATCACTTCATCGTAAATATCGACATGTAAAAATGCACGCGAACCTGCCACACAACTTTGTCCTGAAGCACCAAATATACCAGCTATGATACCCATCGCCGCATTATCAGGATTAGCATCCTCAAATACGATATTGGGTGATTTCCCTCCAAGTTCAAGTGATACCTGTGCAAAATTTTGAGCCGAATTACGAACAATATGCCGTGCTGATTCTGAACCTCCCGTAAAGGCCACACGCCTTACAAGAGGATGGGAGGTTAGTGTATCGCCTACAGGCATTCCAAAACCGGTAACAACATTGACTACACCAGGTGGAAAACCAGCTTCTTCAACCAGTTTCACCAGTTCCAATAGAGAGGCCGAAGTCATTTCCGAAGGTTTAATGACTATGGTATTTCCTGCTATAAGTGCAGGTGCAAGCTTCAAGGTTGTTAAATAAAGAGGGGAATTCCAAGGAGTAATGGCGGCTACTACCCCCAGGGGCTCTTTGGATGTAAAAGCGAACATATCTTTTTTATCAATTGGTAAGGTTTGACCATGGATTTTATCTGCTAGACCCGCATAGTAATAGAAAAATTCAGGTAAATATTTTACCTGACCACGCATTTCGCGTATTAATTTCCCATTATCCAGTGATTCGACTTTCGCAAGCTCTTCAGAGTGATCAGCAATCAGCTCTCCAAGCTTTCTAACCAGACGCCCCCGCTCCGTGAATGTCATATTGGTCCATCCTGAATGCAAGAATGCATTATGCGCAGATTGAACGGCACGATTTACATCTTCAGCATTCCCTTTGGCGACTTGACACCAAGCCTCTTCGGTTGCAGGGTTATAACTATCGAAATATTCACCACTTGATGATTCTACCCATTCCCCGTTTATATACATCTGATATTTCTTCAGCTCTTTCACATCGAGTCACCCCTTTGCTTTTGTCTTTCAATAAACGACCTAATAACTTCGTTCACTATTTTGGCTCCTTCTATCGGCAGCATATGCCTCATATTTGGTACTATCATTAATTCTGAATCCACAATCTTTTCATGCATTTGTCTTGCCATTTCGGGATTTGAACCTACATCATGCTCCCCTGTTATAATTTGGGTCGGTATATTAATCTGGTGGATCTGCGGCCACAATTCTTCATCCGCAGTTGCAAAAAGTGTATAGGCCGCTAAATATGAAGCAGCATCGTTTGTCTGAAGTCTTTCCCGAATCTTACTGACGGTCTCTTCCTTTGAATTCAAGAATTCAAGATTAAACCAGCGTTTAATGGCTGGTTCAATTGTTGCCAAAGGGCCCGTTATTTTCACTTCTTCCACTCTTTTTAAAACGGCTTTCCTCTGTTCCTTCGTCCGATTGGCCACTGCGTTCATAATTGTTAGCGTTTTTACTTTATCCGGATATTTTAATGCAAATGCCTGAGCAACCATACCACCCATGGAGAAACCAATAATATGACTTCCTTTAATCCGTAAGTGATTCATTAGTTCTGCTAACTGCTCAACAAACTGTGAAAGGGAATAAGGACCCGGAGGATGCTCGGATCCTCCGTGCCCAACCATGTCATATGTGATAACATGGAAATGTTTCGACAATTCTTCAACTTGTTTTTCCCACATCGTAAGATCAAGACCAACACCATGAATAAAGATAAGCGATTGACCAATCCCTTTCTCTTCATAATGAAGCGAATCTTTTCCATGCAATGTAGTTGGCATTAAACCAGCCCCATTTCAACCATATCTTGATGCCTGTTTCCTGTTCTCGGATGAGGACGTCCTCCTGTAGAAGCCCCAATGGCAACAACGATCTCATCGGCCCTTGGTGCATCAGGTATAGAAGCTTCAAATGTAATGAAATGAGAGCGTTCAGACTCATCTGTCTTATGTACCATCGGTATGAGCACAGCAGATCCAGCGCCACCACGCTTATTAGTAAAACTTAAGATACTCGTTCCTTTCACGGCGTCCCTGAATTTGTTACCGAATTTCAAAGTATGGATAAAAGCTGATGCATGCTCAACCTCCCCATCAACTCCCACGACAGCTGCCTTGCCGAATGCTTCGACGTCATCAGCGGAATCAATGTGCTTAAATAGTTCAGCAACTAATAGTTCGCCAATTTGCGGTGCAAATTCATCAATTTCCGGTTTTAAATTATCAACATACCCTCTGCCAGCCCATGGATTTTTGATAACCGCCATAGTTGTTATCATCTTGATGGGATTCTCTACTTTTTTACCGCCCTCAATACGTGTTTCTTCAATAGCTGTATACACTTTACGAATATCTAACATTTACATTACCCCCAATTTAGTTTTTGTGAATCTTGGCATTACTTCTTCCGTGAACAATTTTAAACTTTTCATCATTTTTTCATGTGGCAAACCATTATGGTTCACCCAAAGCAGTAAAGTTTCTAAATTCAGTTCTTCCTTCAATTCTTGAATTTTCTCAGCTACATAGTCAGGTGTACCAAACAATAAATTTCTTGGATGTAAGAATTCATAGTTCAATTCCTGTCCTTCTTTTACTGTTTCGCCCGGATCCATAAGGTTGCTAAGCCCCCTCCAGTGACAAATCCAGCGATAGTTGTTCAATACTGCTTCTGCCGCATCTTGACGAGCCTGTTCCATCGTTTCAGCTACATATACATCACGTACTAAAGCTATACCCTGACCAAGTGGAACTTCATAGCCTTTGGATTTGGAAGCCCTTTCACGATACAGTTCAAAACGGCCTTTTAATTCTTTGACGGTCGGCATCCAAAACATTCCTTGTATATCGTTCTCCGCGGCCAATTCAATAGAACGCGGTGAATCAATTACTTGCCACAGCGGAAGTGATTGCTGGTAAGGTCTAGGCATAAGGGAAATTTTATCAATTTCGCCTTTTTCCATATCCATAAATTCCGGTGTTGATGGGCTCATAGGGTGACTCCACTTTAAACCTTTAGGGGGAAATTGATAGATGTCACCTTGATGTGAAAAGAAACGGTTTGACCAAGCCTTTTTTAAAATTTCCAATGTTTCCTCAAACAGTGCACGGTTTTGTTCTTGATTTGCCGGATCTGCCAAAGTGTTTAAATTGGCCGCTTCCCGTCCGTATAATCCACGTGCCAGACCAACTTCCACACGTCCTTTGCTTAACTGATCAAGCATTGCTATGTCTTCCGCCAAACGCAGCGGATGCCAGAAAGTGGCGACATTCGCAGCTTGTCCAATTCGAATGTTCTTTGTACGTGCAGCAATATCAGCCCCCATTAAGATCGGGTTAGAAATCAATTCATTTCCTTCATGACCAAAGTGGTGCTCGGTATACCAAATCGAATCATAACCATTTTCATCACAGTAAATAGCTTGCTCACGGGCTTCATCCAGCACTTTATAATACTCATCATGTCTTCCCTGTCCTGCAAGATTTGCAAAGATTCCAAATTTCATAGTACTCATTCCCCCTCATATCACTTTTTTTGACCAAGTTTCTTTGCTATGTCCATTTTAAGTTGCATTCCACTTGCTTTTACATGCTCTCGCATGGCCTTCTCCGCTTCCTCCCGATCACCTTTTTCTATAGCTATCAAGACCGCCTGATGTTCCTTTAATGATCTCTCACGGCGATTCGGATCTTCGATGGTTAAAAAGACATACTGTCTATAAGGTATTTGATTGAGCAGCAAGTTTAGCATGTAACTTAATTTAGAGTTATTGGCGCCTTCTTGGATGACTGAATGAAAAACATCATTAGCCTCGACATATAGCTTTTTATCCGAGGTTTGTATAGCAACCTCCATGTCAGACACTGCTTGCTTAAGGTTGTTAATGTCTTCAGCACTTCCGCTTTCTGCAAGCAACCCCGCTGCAAGTCCTTCCATTACTTCCTTTAAAGTAAATAACTCATCCAATTCCTTTTCAGTTGGTTTGGTCACACATGTTCCAACCCTTGGAATGATCTCGACTAACCCTTCTCTTTCTAGCTGTTTAAATGCTTCCCTGATAGGGGTTCTACTAACTTTGTAATATTCAGATAAAACAGTTTCCGATAATTTTTGTCCTGGTTCATAATCTCCAGTTACTATGGATTCGCGTATAGCGTTCGTAACCTGAGCCGTAATCCCCAACGTTAAGATAGCTGTAATGAAAAGCCCCTCCTTTTTAAAAGTTTGTACCATGTACCATGCAAGCTCTTGATAAGTGCAATTATAGGTCATGGTAAATAGACTGTCAATTCAAAAAAATAAAATTTTATTTTTTATTCGAAGATATGTTGTTCCACAATTTTCAAACTAAAGTTTAATATTTTCAATCATTCAGTCTAATAATCAAACTGATTGATTGAAATTCACTAGATGAATGAACGGATCTTTTATGATAGTTCCCTTAAAAATTATTTTTTCTGAAAATATTGACATCTGTATACGCTTACAATTATAGTGATTCTATAAAATAAGCTTGCATGGTACATGGTAGTATACCGAATTTGATAGGGGGTAAATTGATGAAAGTTGAAACTCGCAGTATAGAATATATTCCGGCAGATGAACGCCATGGCAAGGCCCGGGATTTATTTCCAATTTGGTTTGGGGCAAATATGCATATTACCACCCTTGTGACCGGGGCATTGCCCATTACATTAGGTCTTAATTTATTTTGGAGTCTGGCTGCAATAATTGTCGGTACCTTATTAGGCGCCATTTTCATGGCCTCCCATTCAGCTCAAGGACCTCAACTCGGAATTCCGCAAATGATCCAAAGCCGGGCTCAATTTGGTGTAATCGGAGCCATCTTCCCCTTGTTTCTCGTTATGTTTGTCTATTTAGGCTTCTTTGCCAGCAGCGGTTTGCTTGCAGCACAAACCTTAAGCAGCTTAACAAAGATCGACCAAACATGGAGCATAATACTTCTAAATGTTCTTTGTTTCGTGGCCACCATTTATGGCTATAACTTAATTCATAAAATGCAAAAATTATTATCCTGGGCGTCTCTTTGTATTTATATTGTAGCTACATATATAGTCTTCCAATTGCAAGTTCCGGCAGGCAGTTGGGCCATTGGAAATTTGGATATACCAGTGTTTTTGCTGGCGGTGAGTATGGTTGCTACATGGCAATTGGCATATGCCCCCTACGTTGCAGACTATTCTCGCTATCTACCGATAACCACACCCACGGCCCATACATTTTGGTATAGTTACGCTGGCACAGTCATCGGGACTATATGGATGATGACATTAGGCGCAACCTTAACCATAGCGATTCCTAACTTCCTTGATCACTCTGGCGGTAACTTGGCCAGCCTGTTTGGAAATTTTGCTATAATCATGTTCTTTATAATCATCTTTGGACAGCTTGCTATAAATGTCTTTAACCTATATGGAGCATTCATGGCAACCATAACAACAATTGAACCGTTTATTAAATTAAAGGTCACACCGAAAGTAAGAATAGGAATGATATTCTGTGTAACAGTAGCAGGTACCGTTTTGTGCTTACTAGGTCAGAGTAATTTCCTATCCTTTTTCTTGAATTTCATCTTTTTCATTAGTTATTTTTTAATTCCCTGGACATCCATCAACCTTGTTGATTATTATTTGCTGCGACATGGCCATTACAATGTAAAAGATATTTTTGATGTGAACGGTCAATATGGCAAAATAAATTGGATTACTTGTATGGCATTTCTTGTATCAATTTTGGCGGAAATCCCTTTTATAAACACATCATTCTATGTAGGACCGATAGCCAAGGCCTTTGAAGGAGCAGATATCGCTTGGATTATTGGGTTAGTTGTCCCAGCTGTTTTGTATTACTTCCCAATGAGAAAAAAGTTAAATACCGCTGAAAATGCAATAAATAAACAAGAGAATGTTTTGATAGAGAATACAGACGCTTCCGAGAAAAATGTTAAGTAACTTAATTTCAAGTGTCGGATAACAGAGAACCCTAAAATGAACTGCACCCCAATCGTTAGTCACCAACTAACAATTGGAGGTACAGTTTTTTTTGACTAAATATACGATAAATGAAAAATTACATGCTTTTTTAGGGTACTTGGAAGAAAAAAATCCCATAATCCATTGCACAAGAAAGCATTTCAAACAAGAACTAGAAGAATATTTCCATTACTACAATCACAACGAATCAAGAAAAGATTAAAAGGCATGAATCCGGTAGATTACCGGGTTCATGCCCTCAAGGCTGCCTAAGTAAATAATGTGTCTAGCTTTTTGGGTTCACTTCAATGAAAGATCCTTTTTATTCACAAATTTAGTTTACTTATTTTTCTCCTAAAATAGCGAGTGGACTAAATACTTCATAATGAATACGGTCTTTCGATACACTCCATTTATTTAGGGCCTCATTGATTGCTTCCATAAAAGGAATAGGTCCGCAAAAATAAAAATTAGCTTCTTTTGATGGAACGATAGATTGCAGGAAGTCTAAACCTACGTATCCTTCTTTATCAAAATGCCCAGAGGTTCGATCGGCTTCTGTTGGTGCACCATAGACTACAAATGATTTTATATGTTGATGTTCATTCACTATTTGTTGCAGATGATCTTTAAAAGCATGTGTTTGACTATTGCTTGTTGCATGGATGAACGTAACCTGACGTTGTGGCTGCTTTTCTATAATGGTATTTAACATGCTAAGCAAAGGTGTAATGCCAATACCGCCACTAATTAGAACAACGGGTAAATCGGTGTTATCCAGTTCGAAGTCACCTGCTGGAGCAGAAAATTGCAGCGTATCTCTAACTTGCAGCTGTCTATGTATATAGTTAGATACAATTCCAGATGGAGCATCTCCATGGGCATCTTCACGTTTAACACTAATTCGGTAGTAATCCTTTCCAGGTGAATCCGAAAGACTGTAATGGCGTATGTGCGTATATTTCTCGCCAGTAATTTCAGCCTTAAGTGTTAGGTATTGCCCAGCATGGTAGGAGGCAATGGGTTTTCCGTCTGTAGGCTTTAGATAAAAGGAGGTTACCACATCACTTTCTTTTATCTTTTTATCGATATTGAAGCTTCGATATCCTTCCCATCCACCATGCTGATGTTCTGTTTCCTCATAAAGGTTTTTTTCAATATCAATAAAGGCATCTGCAATATAGCCATAGGCCTTTCCCCATGCCTCTATGATTTCATCTGTGGCTCCGTCACCCAACACATCTTTAACTGCTTGAAGCAACGTTTCACCTACAACCGGATACTGTTCAGGCTTGACCCCTATCGCACGATGTTTCTCAGTAACTCTTTTAATTACAGGTTTTATCGCTTCAAGGTTCGTAATATGTTCACCAGCAGCATAGACAGCATATCCCAAGGCCTCTTGTTGAATTCCTCTTTTTTGGTTCGTTTGGTTAAAAAGATTATACAAATCAGGAGCTTTTGAAAATAGTAATTCATAAAATCTCTTTCCTATTGGTTTACTATGTTCCTTGAGAACAGGTGCTGTTGACTGAACGATTTCTATGGTCTTAGCATCAAGCATGTTAAAATTTCCTCCTCAAATTTCAGGGATATATACTGTAAATAGCATTCCCACTAAATATTGGAGTAAACATGATATTTTGGTCCTGTTCACTTATCACTAACAAACCCAAACTTCTTACTATAGGCGACTTCCGCCCATTTTGAGATTTTTAAATCCTTAAGATAATTCAAAGACACCATACCTATTAGTACGGTGTCTTTTGTTATTTTAGTATCCTTGATAACTTAAACTACTGACCCTTTATATCAATAAGAACAAAGCTGCTGCTCAATATCACAAAAAAGTGTTATAGGGTCCAATTGATAAGCAATCCTGCTTGTGCTAACCCACCGCCGAAACCATATAATAAAATCTTCTCATCATTATTGAGCTTTCCTTCACTTACTCCTTGATCTAAAGCTAATGGTATTGTTGCTGAAGAAGTATTTCCATACTCCACTAAGCTATATAAAGTACGCTCAATTGGAAAGCCACTTCTATCACATATTGACTCAATCATTCTTAAATTTGCACTATGCGGTACGAACCAATCAACATCATTCAATTGATATTCAGCATTTTCAATCACAGTTTGCATTCCTTTTGGAACAGTAGTAACAGCCCATTTATAAACCTCACGTCCATTTTGAACAAGGTTGCCACTATTATTTAAGTCTTCACCATTTATACGTGTCGATAGGTTTGTACTATATAAATGTTTCCCGCCTTCTCCTTCCGAATATAAATGTGAAGAAATAAAACTTGGCTGTTTTTCATCATATTCTACAAGAACTGCTCCTCCGCCATCTCCAAATAAAATACAAGTGGCTCGATCTTCATAGTCCATAAGTTTTGATAAAGTATCAGCTCCAATAACAAGAACTTTCTTATTTAAACCAGATGTTACTAATCCATTAGCTACATGCAACCCATAAGTAAATCCTGCACAAGCAGCGTTTAAATCAATAGCTCCAGTATTCTTAATACCTAGCTTTGCTTGGACTAAAGAAGCTACACTTGGAGTGTTAAAATCAGGTGTAAAGGTACAGACAATAATCATATCAACATCTTCGACAGATTTATCATACCGTTCCATTAAATCCTTTACAGCTTTATAACTTATATCACTAGTAAACTCTTCTTCATGTGCAATTCTTCGCTCTTTAATACCAGTACGTTTAACAATCCATTCATCATTGGTTTCAACCATCTTTTCTAAGTCCTTATTTGTTAACCTTTTTTCTGGAACATAAGAACCTATCGCAGTAATACGTGCTTTGGATTTAAACATAGAATAGCCACCTCGTGTGTATGAATTGCATCATTTTATAACTTGATATCAACACCTGGTACTAATTATAAAGCAAAAAAAATCTAATGCAACTACCGGTCCCTTTAAACCCATAAGAAAAAGAGCCGGGCAAAGCAACTACTTTAAAGTAAAGCATCTGTTAGTTTCTTACAATCTCTAGAGAGACTGCCAAAAGTCATCTTCAAGACATTCCCTCTAATAACGTATTTCTTATAATTATATTGATAGCTTGAATAAATTCTGCTTGCATCACTGAACTTGTCAAAAAAAAATCCATACTCCTAGTTGATGCAGCTCTTACTTATTTATGATGACGACAGATTTGTTCTTGTCTTTCGAGGTTTTGTTCGACTGCATATGTAGTGCCCCATTCACACATTGTATTTAATACAGGTACAAAGGATTGACCCAACTCAGTTAAACTGTATTCTACTTTTGGTGGTACTTCTTTATATACTTCTCTTCGGACAAGCCCATCTCTTTCCAACTGCTTTAATTGGTCGGTTAAGACTTTCTGGGTAATGGCCGGTATTAGAATATAAAACTCTTTTGTCCTCATTGGTTTTTGACTCAGAAAAAAGAGGATTAAGCATTTCCACTTTCCTCCTACAGTATTCATGAAAATATTTATTCCAGTATTTAGACTCTTCATTCCTCATTCCTCCTGAATAGGCACATAAAGGTGGCTATGCCACTTTATTGTGCGTTATTTTCTTCTACATCATGGGTCCATTATACTCTGATTATGAAGCAAATATAACATTGGGAGTGAGCACGATGAGTGTAAGAGAGATTATAGAAAAAAGGCGTTCCGTAAGGCAGTATGATCCCGATTATAAAATTAGTCCAGAAACGTTGGCGACATTTATTGAAGGAGCCAGTAAATCGCCTAACGGAAACAATATTCAAGCAACACGATACCTGGTTATAGATGAACCATATTTAAAGAATTTGTTACTGCCCATTGCTTTTAATCAGCAACAGGTAATTGAAGCCTCAGTACTGATTGTTATACTAGGTGATTATCAAGCATTTGAAAAAGAAAATATCATAATGATACATGAGGATGAGTTTCAAAAAGGTTATTTTGACGCATCAGTAAGAGATTATCTAACAAACGCGGCAATCAATTATTATCTAAATAAATCAAAAGAAGATTTAAAGGTTGAATTAATAAGAGACGCAAGCCTGGCGTCAATGTCGTTAGTTTTATTGGCGAACGAGGCAGGTCTTGAAACCATTACAATGTCCGGGTATGATTCCGAACAATTAAAGTCAGCCTTAAAAATTTCTGATAGGTATTTAGATGTTATGCTTATTGCCATAGGGAAAGGAATTAAAGAAGGTCACAAAACAGTAAGACACGATGTTAACAAAGTCATTTATAAAAACAAAATATAGTGAGTGTAATTACTTTTTTAAAATTTGGATATTGGAAATTAGTGTGGAAAGAGAGTTAAAAAAAACCCTCTTCCCCTATCTTCTTATAGTTAAAACTCACACGAGTTACCAGTCTCTTTTATCATCCACATGCAGACTTATCATATAGTCATATTAACGTAACGGATTCATTTTAGTGTTTTTGTTTGTAATAGGTTACAGCGAGCGCAAGGGCCAGCACTGTTCCTTTGACGATATCCATCGCATAATATGGAACGGACATCATGATCAGCCCATTTTGTAGGATTCCGATCAGGACTGCTCCAACAAAGTTTCCAAAGGCATTCGGTTTTCCCGCTCCTAAAACGGAGGAACCAATGAAGGCTGCCGCGACGGCATCCATTAAATAGGGTGACCCTGAATTGATTTCCGATGTCATGACCCTTGAAGCAAGGACAATCCCCCCGAATGCAGCAAATAGAGCCGAAAGCAGATAGGCAAGGATTTTGTATTTATTAACCGATATCCCGGAAAGTCTCGCCGCTTCCTTATTTCCCCCAATCTAAAAAGGAATCAATCACATCTCTTACAAATTCCCATTCCAGGCGCTTTTGTTTAAATCCTTCTTCACCCACTGATGTAAGTCTGTAATATTTTCTTCTTCCTCCTGGTCCTTGCTCATCTTCCCAGTAAGAAGAAATCCATTCTCTCTTTTAATCTCTTTAAAGACAGATAAAGTGTACCTTCTTTTAATTCAAATTGGTCATCACTCTTTTCACGAACGATTTTGGCTAATTCATAGCCGTACATATCACTCCTATGTAAAAGTGACAGGATGAGCGTGTCTATATGACCTTTTAAGACTTCCTTATTAATATCCTACTTTTCCACATATTGGAATAAATATAATTTATATTACTTTATAATGCAAGGTATTCATTTAATAAAATATTACAAATTCAACTAACCGTTTTTTTAGTTATACCTGATTTAACACTCTCCTTTAGGTAAGTACCTATACTAAAAGTGCATACTTACATACTTGCAGAGTGCACTTTATACTTAAAATAAATAATAATTAAGGAGGAGAAATCTTTGAAAACTCTTGTTATCGTATCACACCCAAGTCTAGAAACATCCGTCATAAATAAGCGATGGGTAGAAGCGCTAAGGAAATATCCGGAAAAGTATACAGTACACGAATTGTATAAGGTTTACCCTGACGGAAACATTAATGCGGAAAAAGAACAGCAATTAATCGAATCGCATAGTAATCTTGTTTTACAGTTCCCTTTTTATTGGTTTAATTGTCCGCCTCTCCTAAAAAGATGGCTTGACGATGTTTTTACTTATGGTTGGGCTTATGGTTCAAATGGAGGCGATAAACTAAAGAATCGCAAAGCTGCATTAGCTGTATCTGCCGGAATTAACAAAGAGGATTATAGTGAAGAAGGAAGATATCGCTATACACTTGAACATTTATTATCTCCCTTTGAAACTACCTTCCTATACTGCAATGCAGATTATCGTTCATTCTTTGCGTTTTATGGTGCTGAAAATGAACCGTCCGCAAGCGAATTGGAAAATAGCGCACAAGATTATTTGAATTTTGTCGACAATCTTTAATAGGCAGTTTCATTAAAGAAGTATTTCCTTATTAGGGAAATACTTCTTTTGATTTATCAAAATGGCTACACCTACGGCCGTACAATCTCCTGAGCTGGCAAACTGTTTTTCTCTCCCCACTCGCACATCATATTTAACAATGGAATGAGAGATAGACCACGTTCAGATAATGAATATTCTACTTTCGGAGGTATTTGGGGAAATTCCTTGCGTATGATAAGGCCGTCTGCCTCCAGCTCTTTTAACATGATGCTTAGCGTTTTAAAGGAAATGGTGCCGATACTCCGCTTCAGCTGATTATGCCGCATAACCTTATTTTCAGACAGCCAATACATAATGATCATTTTATATTTGCCGCCTATTAAGGACAACGTATATCCAAAGCCAGTGTCATTTGGTTTCACGCCAGTCGGAACACAGGTTTCGCGCATAAGTTTACACTCTCCTTTGGTTAAGTATAGGATATGAATGTTCATACTTTACAATAGATCATTATCAATTTTATTGAAAGGTAAATAGGGTCCCTATAAAAATTTACTCCAACAATGAGGGATCAAAAAGTCCTCCTGCCCTATTTTAGCTTAAGTAAAAAGAGTTCATTATTAAGTAAAATGATGAAGATGCGAAAATTCATTTCCATGACCCGTCCCTTTTTTTAAAAGGAAAAATCCTGTTGCATATCCAACAGGATTTTTTTCATAATTTTGGATTTCTGCAGAGTAACGTAACGGATTCATTTTAGTGTTTTTGTTTGTAATAAGTTACAGCGAGCGCAAGGGCCAGCACTGTTCCTTTGACAATATCCATCGCATAATACGGAACGGACATCATGATCAGCCCATTTTGTAGTATTCCGATCAGGACTGCTCCGACAAAGGTTCCAAAGGCATTTGGTTTTCCCGCTCCTAAAACGGAGGAACCAATGAAGGCTGCCGCGACGGCATCCATTAAATAGGGTGACCCTGAATTGATTTCCGATGTCATGACCCTT
>NZ_JAZHFU010000013.1:0-120118 GCF_036541465.1 Bacillus sp. CFBP9009
AAACATTATTCAGCCATTACCATGTTTTCCAGGTTCCTTGATAAACCCGAAATCGTCCTCAACATCGATCGTAAAGCAAAGGAAAAGAAAGAAGATCCACCAAAAGCCCTGAACATGCTTGAGCAAGCTGCTCTCCTAAAAGAAATCGAGGCCTCTGGGCATTTCAGGAATATTGCTATAGTCTACACAATGATTCATACGGGTATCCGGGTGTCTGAACTTTGTGATTTGAACCATAGCGATATTCAAAAAGAGGGAGAAAGGCAATATATCCTCATCCGGGATTCAAAAGGTGATATAGACAGGAAGATTCCACTTTCCATGACTGCTAGTATAAAGATCAAGGCATACAAGGAATTTTTAAATATGGAAACGGAAGCTATCTTCATATCCAGTGTGAATCAGCGCATCACGCCAAGGTCCGTGCAATATATGCTGACTAAATATAATGCGACTCCCCATAAGCTACGGAATACGTTTTGCCAAACATTAATTGATAAGGGGATAGACCTTCAAACCATTTCAAAATTGATGGGGCATAAAGATTTGAACATGACCAAACGTTATATAGGAGAAGGAAAAGAAGAATTGGAATTAGCTATTGAAAATACTTTTGATAATTTATAAGGGAGGAAAACTCTTGTATATCGGGGAGTATTCCCAATCCTTTTCATTATATAAATTCCAATGGCACTGGGGAATTCTTGCTGCTGAAAAATAGCCTTTCTCTCAGTTTTTCTTTATGCTCTTTCCTTTCTTTTTTCACTTTTTTCATTCTTCCCAGAACTTCAGAGCCTTTTTATTGGATACCGTGAATAGTAGATTCTTTAGTTGGGGAATATACATAAAGATAATCTTCTCAAATTAGTTTGTAAGCCTCTGCCCCCTACCTTATCCCAGGGTTGGTTGCTGGGGTATTCTTTTGCCTTAGCAAATAAAAAAACAATGTGAATAAAAAATACAATCCAGTGGCATAGTAGTAATAACCTAACTGTTAAATCAGAAAGCAACTATTGCCAGTGCCCTTGTATCAGCCGTAAAGAAGCTGGTACAGGGTCATTTTTGCTTGTTCTGACCTTCTTGTTTCGACGTAAGTAAAAAAATTGTAGGTTAGCACCAAAACAACCTTTTGGTAGCCAAGAGGGTTAATAAAAGGGGATTTATTCTATATACTGTTCCAGGTATTGGCCTCACCTAGGGTAGACTAGAAAACATCATTGAACTTCTTATTCTACTATTTAGGGTTGCATGATTGTTTCTCTTAGTAGTTTCTCAGCTTCAATTATACGAGCACCCTTGTCATATAGGTAGACAAGTGAGATCCCCCTTCTTAATGCTGTTTGTTCCATTAATCTAATTTCATGATACATAGCATCAGACAAGATTCCTTTTTCAATGTTCTTATTTATTTCATAATAAAATCCCGCCAACAATTCTACCGGTAATTTATCGTAAAGGGAACTCTTTTCTTTCTCCATAAAGTACCTCCTCATTCGAATCTAGTATACACATTTGGAATAGAAACATAAGGGATTTTAGGGGATCTTTCAAGCTAGGGAAACCCTGAATTTTTTGGGTTTGTATGTGAAAAAAGGAGAAAAGAGCCCACTTAACATGATTGATGAATCACTGTTTCCTATTCGGAAGAAGTTAGCTGTTGCATAAAATAGGGGATTTCTTCTATGTACTGTTCCCGGTATTGGCCCCACCTATGCCAGATACTATGACGGCCACGCATGCCATCCAACCTATTATCATAATAAAAGAAAGCGCTTACATTGTCAAGGGTTTCATTTGGAAATACGAGCAAAAACCCTTGGTCATTACAGAGCTTCCTAGAAACACAAATTTATTTTCAAGCACAAACAGAAAATCATTCTATGACGAGTTTCTTTATATTTTAATCAATCGTTTGATTAAAATAAATTACGGGATAACTAGTTCGGCATCTATGAAAAAGCGAATGAAACGAAAAATCAGAAGAGACAATAAGCCACCTGCATCTACTGCTTAAGCTGATTGTCATTTTGATACTCTTAGTGTGGACTTAGCTAAACTTCCCCCTCACGTAGCATACGTTATGCCTGTATTAACTCTTACCAATCATCTTTTGCATAAGTATCTTATCTTTGTCATGAAAATCTATATTGATGAGGTGAAAATTGGAGTTTAAATAATACACATTACAAGAGGTCTGTTCAAAGTAAGATTGATTTATTTGGAGTAGCAATAGTTCATAGATGAAATGTAAATTGAGTTTCTATGTTTTTAACAAGTCATATTTGCACCCGAACGGAAGCTTATATGAAAATTGCTGAAAACCATTTCGGGAAAGTGAAGGGCGGTTATGTATCCTATTGTTCTTTTTATGTACGGTAGGATTGGCTTATAATGATGGAATTAGAAAGTTCGCTTCAGCAAATGGATTTTGCTGAAATGGGGGAGGAGATGAAGTTAAAACGAAAAAATAGATTCCTGCCTCAGTGACATTGTAGAGTTGAAACCAACACACCCAAGAATTAGTAAGTATGGATGTTTCCCCATCTGGTTAGATGGGAAAGTCCATATCGGAGGAGATTGACGCTTATCTAGCTCTGTAAGCATCAATATAAAGATGGATTTTCTTGAAAACCTCGATTTTCCTTAAGGCCGTTTCTAGCTAAGTTAATGTATTTCCTTGATGTGAGATAAACGAATGGAGAAGATCTTTTGATTATTATCCTTTATGGACAGGGTTTGTTCATTAAGGTTAAGTTTATACATATTGCCTTTACATGTTTCTAATAACCCATCTTTAAAATAAGTGATTGTCATTATCCCATTTTTTTTTAATGATTTTAATATCATCTGATCATCTCCTTCCTGTTTGGCTTTACAAAAGTTACTTTTATGCTAGAAATCATTTATTTATGATGATTAGTAAAAATGCAACAATAGGGAGTATAACATATAGTATACACCAATAATTGAAAGCGTTTTCATTAATATTTGAACGTTGTGTGAAAATATCAATATTTTTCTGTTGGACATTTTAAAATCACATAATGGTCTTAAGCCGGGAGTTGTTCCAGTTAAACAATTCGTAAAATACTAATTAAATGTTATATTGTAAAGTGACAATTATTGAGCAACGAGTTATTTTGCCCTAATGATTTTTGGAGAAAAATAAACCATTTTTAATTATATAGACCTATATAAAATTCAGAATATTTCGTATAATACCCTTGGTACGGACGTCATGATGTTTATGAAGATTTTTCAACAGCATTTAGTAGGGAGGTCTCTATCTAGTTGTTTAAATGAAATATTTCTTGGAACATCATCGGTGTATATGGCATTAATCAAGGGGTGTTATGGAAAGGATCAAATCAGAAAAGGGGTTTTTTCTTGAAAAGAAATTTTTTAAGTAAAAGAAATTTGTTGATTTTCTCCCTAGTTTTTGTGCTTGCATTAGTAGGCTTTTCTTCAGGTACACTTCCAGACCATCTTGACCCTCTTGCACCTGACACTGTTTACTTTAACGGAAAAGTTATCACCATGGACAAAGATGCTACTATTGCCGAAGCCGTAGCAGTCAAGGACGGAAAAATCATTGCTGTTAGTTCAAATAAGGAAATTAGCAAGTTAAAGGGACGGCACACGAAAGTCGTTGATTTAAAGAATAAAGTGTTATTGCCGGGATTCTATGATGCCCACAGTCATTTTCCGAGCTCCGGAATGGATGGGACTGTTCAAGTTAATTTAAATAGTCCACCGGTAGGTCCTATTAAAAATATTGATGATCTGATCATTGCCTTGAAAGATCGAGCAATGGAAACCCACGAAGGTGAATGGATACTCGGGCGAGGGTACGATCAGACACTCTTAGCGGAAGGACGTCACCCGACACGTGAAGATCTAGATAAGGTTTCAACGGAGCACCCAATCTATATTGGACATACTTCCGGACATTTAGCAGTAGCTAATAGTGTTGCACTTAAATTGGCAGGAATTACAAAAGAAACTCCTGATCCACCTGGTGGGGTAATCGTAAGAGACCCTAAGACAGGAGAACCGACTGGGGTATTAGAGGAATCTGCTAAAGGTCTTGTAAGTAAGCATATTCCTGTTGTTACAGAAGAGGAAAATCTTGCAGCGTTTAAAAAGGCTGTCCAGGATTATATCTCAAAAGGTGTAACGACCTCGATTATAGCTGGGGCAAATAAACAGGGTCTTATTGATTTACAAAGATATCAGAAGCAAGGTTTGCTGCCGTTAAGGGTTACAGCCATGGGTGCCGGGTTTGGTGGCGTTATAACCCCTGGTGAATTAGGCGGTATTGTAACAGGTTTCGGTAGTAATATGTTGAAGCTGGGCCCTGTGAAGCTGTCTCATGATGGATCCATTCAGGGGTACACCGGCTATTTAAGAAAACCGTACCACGTGCCGCCGGGAGATGATCCAAATTATCGGGGATATCCGGCGACAAGTCGTGAGGAATTAACGAAGCGAGTAGTGGAATTGCATAAGGCTTGATACCAAATTGCGATTCATGGTAACGGAGACGCTGCAATTGATGATATTCTTTACGCCTTCCGTACTGCCCAGGAGAAGTATCCGCGTAAGGATGCCCGTCATCGTATTGAGCATGCTCAAATGGCTAGATTAGATCAATTGGATGAAATGAAGAAACTGGGTGTTACACCATCATATTTTGTTTCCCATACCTTCTTTTGGGGCGATCAGCACAGGGATATATTCATGGGGCCAGAACGTGCCGCTATGATGAGCCCTCTTAAATCGTCCATTGATCGTGGTATTAAATTTAGCATTCATCTTGATTCTCACATTACCCCAATGGACCCGCTGCAGGCAGTATGGTCTGCTGTTAACAGGATTTCAAGAAGCGGCAAGGTGATTGGTCCGGAGCAAAGAATCAGACCATTAGAGGCACTTCGCGCAGTAACAAGTGATGCAGCATGGCAAAACTTCGAGGAAAATGAAAAAGGCTCAATCGAAAAAGGGAAATTTGCGGACTTTGTGGTTCTGGAAGAAAATCCGTTAACAATTGACCCTATAAAAATTAAAGAAATTAAAGTACTTAAGACAATTGTAAACGATAAGGTTATCTACGAAAATTAAATTAAGGATAGGATGCACGGGGACGGTTCTACTGCTTCATTCACTTACTGGTGAAGCACAAGAACCGTCTCTTTGCTTCCTGCGTGCCCAGCAAGCCGTTAATTGCTAGTTGGCGAAAGTCCAACCCGAGTAAGTGCCAAGACGCTCGGTAGCTGACAGGCAACTGGTGGAGAAATCCTAAGGTTGAAGCCCTGTAACAAAGTAACTCTCTTTAAGAGGGGGAATACAAGCCCGCGGATGAAATGACCCAGGAAGAAAAGAAGCTGAACTTGAAAAGATGTTGGAAGGACAATAAAGAAAAGGCAGGAGAATTGATCCCTTGGCTAGGGAAAGTGGTATAATATAGCAACAATTACACGGGAACAATTAAGACTAAGTACCGTTACCATAACCAAATGAGGTGGTTCAGTGTCACGATACCGATTGATGCACACTCTTATTGTGCTGATGTTCATGGGGTGCCTTATCTATAGCCTTGTGGTCAGAACTCCACAGGGATTTATTGTGACTTTCTTTGCCGGAGTTATTGGAATTGGATTGGCGCTATTGAACTTTGTACTATTTAGACGACCCAAAACTCGATTAGGAGAAGGAGACATAAAAAAATAAGTAGGGGATCAATTACTCTGCTGTAGCTTCTTGCCGACTTTCTTTCGGTTAATTCCTGTTCTCTTAGCCATTCCCCATTGTTAGTCCCTGTTTTTGTAGCTCGAAAATTTGGAGTCTATATGCAATTGCTTGGAGAGTTATTGAACGGGAGTTACGGGTTCCAGTGAAACAAAATCTACTGAAAAGTGGGCTTCAGTTAGTAAAATGCCTAGGATTGGAGAGTATGGTAAAATAATTCGCAAGTTATTATTAAAATAGAAGAAACTCGTCAAAATTGAAGCCTTTGCTCAACAGGAGTAAAGGCTTCAATTTTATAGATTACTATACATCTATTTTATAAAAATAGTGTTAAATTTAGTATCTTTAATCTTTTGCGCGTTCTACCAATTGTAGCAATTCACCATTAGGTCCATAGAATAAAATCATACGTCCACCTTCTAGTGTTGGTTGTGGTTGAGGGGATGAAAAATTAATTCCTTTTTTATGGTAATGATTAATCGCTATATTAATATCTTCTACTGTAAAAGCAAGGTGGTTAACAATTCCACTTTTGTTATACTTACCAATGGGTTCAATGTCTTGGATTAGTTCAATTTCCATACTAGGCTGTTCTTCCAAGTACAAAAATGCCATCTCTCTTGTTTTTGAAGATCCTCGAAGGCGAACTTTAAATCCAAACATATCCGAGTAGTATTGGATAGAATAATCCATATGAGTAACAATAATAGCTATATGTTCCATTTTTTTAATCATTGGTATTCTGCCTTTCAACATTAATAATAAATTTAAATAAAATATAAACCAGCTTAGTAAATGCGGTTACGCATATTTTTATTTATCTATCTTTCATCTGTAACAAGATAAAAACCAATTGATAGAATAGGAGATTATAGACTTAAGACCCGTTAGTAAAAAAATTAAAGGTAAGGTTTTTTCAACCTTACCCCTTAGAGCTTGTCTTCCTACGGTGCAATATCTTCTAGAACTTTTTCACTTGTTTCAATCATTCGAAAGGCCATAAACGCACCAACGACAGTAACACAAGCAAAAAGCATAAAGACAGTCGAAATACCTCTTGCACCTAAAATAAAACCAAGTATCGTAGGCGCTATAGCAGAAGCGAGACGCAACCAGGCTGTAGCAAATGCAGTACCAAGGACCCTCACCCGTGTTGGATAAATTTCTGGTGTATACAGGTAAAGTAGAACAGTGATTGTACCCATGACGCCATAAGCCGCCGATCCTAAATACATTACGCTCTGTGCAGAATCAGCACCGTTAACCCAAAGTGTTACCAGGAGAGTTCCAGCCACCAGGAACGCAATGGTTGCCCATCTCTTACGGCCAATCCTGTCAATCAGCATAGCACAAGCGAATACGGCAACTAACTGTACGATATTCGTGACAGATGCTGCCCGCAAAGACTCTTCTAAAGGAAGATTATAAACAGTTGTGTAAAGACTTGGAAGCCAGTTATTAAGTCCGTTAGCGACAAAATAAGCGGTAAACCACAATGTCCAGACAATTAATGTTCTACTGCGGTAAACAGGCGAGAATAGCTCTTTCCAATTTCCTTTCGCAACAGCTTGAGTGGCTGCATGCGCACTCATTGTCACAGGCAGGCGTTCGTCGGTACTTGCTTCGAGCTCTTTGATGACCACCTCGGCTTCATCAAACCTGTCTTTAGAAATTAACCAGCGAGGTGATTCACGCAGCTTGAAGAAAAACGAGAAAACAATTAATCCCCCTATACCACCGACCAGGAACATCCACTTCCATCCCAAGCTAGGTACGATTAAGGCTCCCAGCTGCGCGGACAACATTAATCCAAGAGGGAAGATCATTTCATATAGCATAAAAAAACGTCCGCGTCCATGGGCGCGTGAGAGCTCATTAATATAAGTAGCTGCAACAGGAACTTCACCGCCTACTCCAATGCCCTGTATGAAACGAAGTATCAACAGCATTTCGAAATTGCCCGCAAACGCACAGGCGATACCCATCACAGACATTAAAAAAACCGTCCATTTTGCACTATAAACACGTCCATATCGTTCTGCCAGCCAACCGAAAAATATTGCGCCCACAGCTTGTCCAAGATATCCAGAACCAATGAGGATACCAATTTCACCGGGAGTCAAGCTCCATAGACCAATCAATACTGGCAAAACGAAGGCGAGGGATAAGGCATCAAAAGCATCGAAAAATGTTGCGGATCCCATGATAATACGGGGTTTGATGTGCCAGCGCGAAAAAGGAACGCTTTCCATGCGTGTAAGTAGTTCCGAAGCGCGATCTGATTTCCTATTTCCTTCAATTGGGTTCAACTGTATCTCCATACTAACATCCTCCTTGTAAGGGGGTCCTACTAATAAAAATGAAAATGAATGTTCCAATCTTTTTAAAAGTTATTTTTAAAGATGTTTTGTATGAAAGTGCTTCCATTTAGGTGTAATACAAATCAGACTCCAAGATTATTTCTTAAAAATGATCTTTCTAGAGTCTGAATGTGAAATTTAGTTAATCTTCGGAACTTCAGTTGTTGCACGATTAACATATTCCATGTTAAAAACGACATCTTTTTTTCTAATCTGTTTTCCTTGAATCATATCCATCAGTATGGAAGTGGATCTTTTTCCAATACCAACTAAATCAACATGAACAGACGATAAAGATGGTGTGATAAAGTTGGAAAGAGGAACATCATCAGCACCAACGACAGATAAATCTTCAGGCACTGATAACCCAATCATAGAAGCTGCTTTAATCACACCTATTGCCAAATAGTCTGATGAACAGACAACGCCAGTAATTTTTCTGTGGTCTTTTAAAAATTCAGCTACTTCTTTTGTTGCCTTAAATGCATCGAACTCCTCAATTTCAAAAACATTTTCAGAAGAATAATCTAATCCAAGTTCTAGCAGCGTGCTTTTATAGCCGTTTAGACACCTTACACTATGCATAGAACTCATTGGTCCATTAACGATCCCGATGTTGCGATGTCCTAGTTGATGAAGAGCTACCACTGCTTGTCTTATTCCATCTTCATCGTCGGGGCGGACACAAGGAAATGGAGAATCTTCTAAATAACTTCCCACTACAACCATAGGTAACCCAATACTTTTTAGCCATTCTAAGCTCAGTTCCTCATTTCTAGGCGAGAAAAGAATAACACCATCTACGGATTGAGTTTCTAGCAGTCGTTTTTGCTGAGAAGAGGTAAACGACATCAACATGTTATAATTCGTTTGATCAATACCTTTTGCTATGCCTTCTAAAACGGTTGAGAAAAATGGGTTATTAAGTATAAATGAACCCCTTGGAACCACAACTGCAATATTTCCTGTATTTCGTTTAGCTAGCCCTCTAGCTCCTAAATTGGGACGATAATCTAATTCCTCAATCGCTTTACGAATTCGTTCTGCTGTTTCAGCACCAACACCAGGCTTGCTACTTAATACTCGTGATACAGAAGCTATTGAAACACCAGCCTTAAGTGCGACATCTTTTATACTTACATTCATATTACATACCTCCGTGGTTCACGTTTATAGATATACATCATTATAAACTAGACCCACCTAAATGCTAAAGAGTAGTGGTTGCAAGACTGCAACCACTACATATAAAGTCTATTATGATTTAACTCCATCTTTCAATAATCCTACATTTAGTAAGCCTTGGCGAATTTCCTCTTTCTCTTTTTCTGTTAAAGGTAAAACCGGACGTCTAGCTAGGGAGCTACTAATTAATCCACGTTGATACATAGCTTCTTTCATACGTAAATGAGAAGTAGAGGAAGGCTCATCCATTTTATATACAGCATGCTTTAATTCAAAGATACGGTCATAGACAGCATTAGCAGCAACTAAATCCTGATTATTAACGCATTTCACTAACTCAGCAATTAAATCAGGTACAAAACAACCAAAACCAACAAGTGCACCGTCAATACCTTGAATTAAAGTGGGTAACAGATACTCGTCATGACAAGTTAAAAGTGAAACATCTGGGGCATTCTTTTTCAATGCTCTAACATCTACTTCATACTGTGCCATATCTCTTTGACCGACTTTAATTGAAACAACGTTTGGGATTGCAGCCATTTCTAGCAATTGGTTAGTTGTGTAAGAAGTTTTAGTCCAAGTCGGATATTGGTGAACAACAATAGAAATGTTAATGGCTTCTGCAACGTCTTTAAAAAATTGAACAGATGATTCTTCTTGCATACCAAATCGTAACCAGGAATGTGGAGGCATAAGAAGGATTCCACTACCTCCTGCCTTTTCAACAGCTTTAGCATGTTGAATGGCCTCAATTGTTCCTTCTGCAGATACTCCGGAAATGACAGGAATACGACCTTTTAATTCATCAGCAGCAATTCGTACAGCTTCCGCACGTTCTTCTGGTAGTAGAGTCATAATTTCTCCTGTATGTCCGTTTACTACTATACCATTGACTCCTTCATGGCTTGCTACCCATCGGACTAAAGCGCGAAATCCTTCTTCATCGATAGAATAGTCATCTTTAAAAGGGATAAGAACTGCTGGAAACACACCGCTCCACTTCAATTTGTTTTTCATACCCAATTTCCTCCTCGGTTAATGGTGAATTTTATAGTAAACGTTTACGTAACTTATATTATAATGTAAGCGTTTAATTGTCAATATTTTTATTATTTTCTGATAAATTGAATTAAAAAATGAGATTTAAAGTCTATAATCTTGGGATATTTATAAGATAATGCTAAAAATTGCGACTGCATTTATTAAAATTGATAGTAAACGTTTACTAAAAGTTTATAAATAATAAGCAATCAAAATATTTCTTTGTACTATGTAAGGAAACCTCTAACTAACGGGTGCATTAGCTGAAGATCGGAGCTGTCTGAACTGTGCCCCATTTTACGGACAGTATAAAAAAGTGCCTAATTTTTTTGTTTGTCAGAAATCGTTCCTTCCTGTAATACCATGACGAGTTTGTTAATATTCCAGATATACATTGTTGTCTCCTTAAGTAGTAGATTATCAGATTAATAATAGGTTAGGGTACACTGAAAAACCATCTTTATTAAGATAGTAGGGGGTTCTAGGGTCTATATTATGATCTTGATAATTCATGGGTAAGCAAGCGTACTACAACAGCTAGGGGGAAAGAATTTGGAAAGTCCCACTCCCCCCCCCGAAACCTAAGGATACAGAGAGAAAAGAACGATGCTGGTCCTTTGTTTGCACGGAAAATGAAATAATATGAGGACCTAATTCAGCAATTACACGTCGTATTGGTTTAAATTTAAACCAGAAAATATATTAGTTGATTAAGATGAATAATAAAATCATGTCATTTAACCTAACATGTAAATTGATTTTTTTTCCATTACCAATTATATTTATAAAAATACCTTCACTTAAGTCTGTCTAAATCCCAGAAAAGAGAGTAATTTTATTGAAGTGTTTTGTTTTAAAAAAGAAAAATAAATGGGGAAATATTCATTTATTTGAGCCAAAGATCCAGAAAGTTTAACATATAAAAAATAGTCCTCTTTGGTTTAAGATAATGATAAACAAAGGTGGGTTTGAGATGGGGTTGTTAGGTAGGGTGGTTTTTTTAAAAAGATTACGAGAAGAGCTGTTAGAAAAAAGAAAACAAGGAGCCAGTGAGCTTCAAATTGATGAAATTGACAAACAAATACGGAAGATTAATCTAGAGATACAGAATATGAGAAAAATGATGGAATAAATATTTTCATAAATTCCCGACTTGAACGATGAGTTTTTGTTTTGTTGACCATTTCAAATAAATGGGGCGTTTCTACAACATTCTGTACGTGTGGCTTCGGCATTAAATGATTCGATAACGACTAACTGTACGGCTCATGCTTCGCCTAAATTCCGTAGGTTCCTGTACCATTTACGGCTACTGCCGCCATACCGAACGAGCCGGAAACCGTAAGAATAAGGGATTAAAGGATTAAAAGAATAAAAGGTCACAAGGATAGCAGCCGGGCGGCTGCTTTTTTTTATTATTTCCCTTTGCCTTCCGAATCGTAAAACAGCGCAGGCCGGCTAACCTCCCAGCCGGTAGGACACCCGAACCTTTCCGGCAGGAAGCTAAGACGGCCAGTCAATCGATCAAGGGGCAAAAAACTTTTTGATTAGGGGCGCTATCGCAACATCAAAAACTTTTTGTGCTTAATCCCTTGACCGATTGCCTATGCATGTTTTTCGTTCTACATGTCAAAGGGGAAAAATAATCCCCCTTTGGGGAACTAATTCGCTTCGCAAGGCAAATGAAAATAGGAAAGAAAAACCCACCAGAGAAAAAACAAAAGGGCAACAAATAAAAAAATAAAAAAAAGGAGTTTTGAAAATGGAATTAACCCCAATTTTTGAAGTGGTACGAATTAAGCAGGAAATCAGGGAAATGGTTGAGCCGTTTGCGGCCTTTCAAATTCGCAATCCAGAAGATGCCCGGGAATTAGCCGCCGCTCAAATCGCCAACGAGGACAGGGAAGTGTTCCTTGTCATGATGCTCAACACGAAAAATCATGTGGTAGGTCTTCATCGGGCGCATGTGGGAAGTCTGAATGCGAGTGTCGTCCATCCTAGAGATGTGCTGAAATGTGCCATTTTAAACAACGCGGCCTATTTCGGTTCAATTGCTGTTTCTTTTTCGGTGTAAAAAACAGTAAATGACTTCTTTATTTATCTAGTTCCTAATCATTTCTCGTTCTTTTAAAGATTGAACAGGACGATTGTTATCAGGGGAAATTTCCTGGAATGCTTGAATTTGTGTTTTTGACATTTCAATTGGCTGCTCAAAAATTATCCATTTTACTTCTTCCGTACAAGGAGGGGTCGTTAACGAACCGATATAATGGAAAGTCGTTTGATCTTGAGGTAGTAAAGCTTGTAAATCAATCGGTTCTTTTACGGTAATATCTTTTTCTGTTTCTTCCTTCGGTAATACATCCCAAACAGAATCCAGTTTTTCATTTTCTTTTCTTTCTTGAATCATCACTCCAAGGACGGCAAGCTTTCCATTCGCGTCTTTATGTACGAGGTGCAGTTCCATATCATAATTTTGGCCATTAAATTGATGTTCACTTGGAGTATGGAAATGAAATTGAGCGAGCTTGTACTCAATTCCTTCAACGACAATGCTGTTGCTTTCTATTTTGGCATTAGCCTGCACTGTATGACCGTTGTTTACGAGTGAAAAAGTTGTTGGCTCATATTTGATTTGAATGCCTTCTAATTTTTTATCCGTTTTTACTTGGGAGAATTCAATATTAATTGGTGATTGTTCACTTCCATTGGCACAGGCTGAGTTTGCAGAGTCTAGTTCTCCCCAGTGTTCAGGTCCCGTGTCCCCCTCATAAGACCAATTAGAAGTGTGTGTACTATGAGCTTCTTTTGCTTCACTTTCTTTCGTACCAGTGGTTTGTTCCTCTTCTTTTTGTGCAGTTGTTTCCTTAGTTTTATACGAGCAAGCTTCTAATAAACAGACTAAAGATACAACTAAAAATGGATAAGCAAGATTCTTTTTCATGCTTGATTTAACGCTCCTTTTACCAGCTTTTAATAATCTATACAATAATATACTAAAAATAAAAAAATGGTAAACGTTATTTTCTAAAAAATGTTCACAGACCATGTTTTGATAAAAGTTGACAAAACCCTTACCTATCTGTATTAAGATTGGAGTTGTTTTTAAGGCAGCTTTTTCTTTATGCAACTATCGGGGCAGGTTAGTTGAAGAGAGGTTTTTAACTTGTGTTCAACAATCGGGCCATATTCTTGTAGAAGTGAAACATAAAAATTGTCTATATGGGGGCTAGAGCATTTTTGGCAACAAAAACAGTACTCGAATTTATAATACAATTGGAGTACTGTTTGATTCATATTGAGGAGTCGTACATCAAATACACTAATTTGTCTACGATTAACTAAAAAATATATTTTTTAATTCATTAATAGTTAAAATAATAAATAGTAAAATACTAACGCCTAGCGCAATATTAGATAGCCACTGATGACGATCAAGCGTACCAATATATTTTTTCTTGTTAAGTAAATAAAGCAAAGTGATTGCCATAAAAGGCATAAAGATAGATCCTAGTGCGCCATATGCAATGATTAATCCAACAGGTTTTCCTATGAAATGTAGTAACATTGGAGGGAATGTTAACCATAATACATAGAAACGATATGCCTTTGTTTTACTTAAATCACTATTACTAATGTCTTGATGACGAATTAATCTAATGAAATCGGCAAATAAATAAGGAACACCATTCCATACTCCAAGTACAGAAGTAAATGAAGCTGACCAGAATCCAATTAAGAATAAATATTGAACAGATGGATGTAGTTCATTACCTAAGATTGAAGCAAACTCTACTAATCCCTTTTCTCCACTAATATTAACATCTGTTCCATATAATAATCCCGCACCCAATACAAGAAGTGAGATTGTAAACAACGCAGTAACTATATATGCAATCGCAGAATCATAGCGAACCGCACGTATAAAAGATGATCCCTTCCATTTATTCTCTTGTAACCAATAACCATAAGAAGCCATTGTTAGTGAACCACCTACACCACCAATTAAACCGAGAGCATATACTAATGAACCTTGTGGAAGTGTCGGTACAGCAGTCCCCCAAATACCACTAAGTTGTGGGACGACTAGAAGGGCAGATCCAACAACTGTGATAAACATGATTCCGATTAACCCGTTCATGATTTTTTCAAATGTTTTATACTTTCCCCACCATACTAATATAAATGCTAATAATCCATGGATGATTGCCCATTGAGTTAAAGAAAGTTGAGGGAATAATACCGCCATAGCAAGCGCACATGAAGCTGTACCGGCAGCACCATAAACAAAGCCCCAAATGACTGAATAAACACCAAAATAACCTGTTGCCCATTTACCCATTAGGTGCCAGCCTTCTAATATAGTTTTACCACTTGTTAAATGCCAACGACCAACGCCTTCATTTAAAGCGAATTTAAGAATGGAACCTATAAGAATCGCCCAAAGAAATACTAAGCCATAATTTGTACCTGCCACAAGTGCGGCAACTAAATCACCTGCACCTACGCCAGTAGCAGCAACGATCAATCCAGGTCCAATAATGGAAGTTTTTTTTACCCCCAGATCTTGCTCAATTTGTGTATGTTTTTGTTCTATCATTGTAATCCCCCGTTGTATTCTTGATGATAACCTTTTCAAATTTTATTCCAAAATTAAGAGTTAAATAAAAATGGCCTCCTTTTCTATATAGAAAAATAAAGTGAAATTGATCACTTTGTGGATCTAAGTTGTTATTGTAAAATTCCTTTTTCTTTATTTTAACTATTATATCATTGATTATTTTTTAAGAAAATTAATAATTTTAGTAATATAGTGATAATTATTAATTTTAAAAAAATAAACAAACTCTCAAAAAAAGAAAGTAGTACTGGACTTATTGAATTTTAAAGGTGTTTCATTACGAATAAAGTTGATGCTTTTACAATAAAGATGTTTAAAACGCCAGTCGTTTTATTCCTTTAAAGGGCGCTTTTCTATAATAAGAAGGCGTCCTTTTGTATTGCACCAGATTCTAGAACAACACATTTTAGGGATCGGATTATGTTAAAGTTTAGAAGAGATTGTGAATGTTTCTACTTAAACTATAGGGTGCGTTTGTGCCATAAGAAGGTTGCCAAATGGTGGCCTTAGGATGAGAAAAGTGAGAATAGCTGATTAAATCGGTCTTATAACAGGTGAATAAAGAATATAATTAGACTTCAGATAGGGGTGAAATAAAAATGAAACCAGATGAAACAGAAGAGTTTATTTTACTAAAACAGATTGTTGTAACGGAAGAGTTTTTAAATTCCAATCCGAGTGTTGAAAAAACACAACAAGTTTTAAATCATGTTAAACGGACAGGCTGCTTAGATGAACCCATTATGATAGATAGGGATACAAAGATCCTTAGGGACGGTTACAGACGCTATATTGCAGCCCAAAAGGTGGGGATGGAACTAGTCCCTATTATTTATGAAAAATAAGCTTTTACATAATCAAAAATAGAAAAAAGGAAGAAAACCCCTGCAATCAAAATTTTCAGGGGTTTTCTTCCTATAAGTTCGTTTAGTGTAAACTAGATCCAGCAATCACTGAACAGCTAAACGTAAACCTACCTGAAAGTAAAAACATAACTTTTAAAGTCAAAAACACTACTTTTTTTAAAAATTTAATGCTGAGAAACGCTCTACAAATAAATTAACTAACTTTAGATTTATAATTACCTATTCGATTCAAATTAGAGATATAAGATTATTTAAGGAAGTACTTACGTAATATATAATTAGTTTTGTTATTGAAAACATATAAAACAATTATCTGACTAATGGATATATTATTGGAACTACTTAGCTAAATAATTGAATATTCTGAAAAATGGTAGTATAATAGAAAAAAGGTCAAGGAGTTGGTTTCCTATGGAAAAGAATTTGGCTAATACACCACCACAACCTGAAATAAACATTAAGGATTCTGAATTTGCTGAAATGGTGTTAAACAAAGCCCTTCTTAATTTCCGAAAAGAGCAAATCCGAAAAGAGATTGACCAGTCATTACAGGATCAAAACAAAGAAGAATTCCTACGATTAACAGAGGAATTGAAAAACATTTCTTAAAATGTTGTTTATAAAATGAACTTAACATATTTGTAACTTTAAGAAGTACGCCAAAACGCCAATCCCATATCTATAAGGGATTGGCGTTTATGATTTTTATCGATAAAGCACGATATTATCAATAAGTTATTATTTGTTCCAAAACTCGTCCTTTTCTGAACACGCTTCTTTTTAATTTGAAAGAGGCATTTTTTATTGACTTAAATGTAATAAAACCCTGTTCATTATTCTATTTTCAAAGATTGATTTATTTTTATATTATCTTAAAAAAAATCAGAGCAACAATGAGAGAGAGTGATAGTTGATGTTAATTGGATAGGCACGTGTACAAACAGATGCGTTAACGCAACATGGTTGTACAAAAATTTTTCACGATAAAGTGAGTGAGACAAAAAAACAACGTCCTGATTTAGAGGAAGCACATCAGTATGCATGTGAAGGCGATACAATCGTCGTTAGGAGATTGGACCAACTAGGCCATAACATGCAAGATTTGATTCAAATTGAGTATAGCTTAAATGAACTAGGTATTGGCTTTCATAGTCTACCAGAAAACCTAACAATGGACAAAAGCAATGCAACTGGATGGAGGTGGCCCAATCTAAAGACTGTATTCGAGATCGAAGATCTTTATTTATGCGTAAAATTTCAGTTTTACGAACAAATGGACATAGGAATAGACGTTTGGTATAATATTCATATTATCATTAGGGAGCGTGTCTTATGAAAACAGAAATGTTTCAAAGTATTCAAGAGTTCCTAATAGGCAAAATTGATCCTTCCTTTATCATCGTGTTTGGTTCTTACGCGAAGAACACTACACATAAGGATAGTGACATTGATGTAGCGTTCTACAGTGAAGATTCTTCACATATTACATATGAGTTATTTTTATTGGCCCAGGAACTGGCCGATATCCTTAAAATAGATGTCGACCTGATTAATCTAAGATCAGCATCAACCGTTTTTCAGGCACAGATTTACACAACTGGTACTGTGATTTATTCAAAAGATGACACACTTCTTAAAAACCAACAAATGACTGCTCTTAGCATGTACGCTAAATTGAATGAGGAACGTGAAAATATCTTAAAACAAATAGGAGAAAGTGGGACCATTTATGAAGAATGATGTGATTTTGAACAAAATCAGTGTAATAGAACGTTGCATGAACCGCGTTCGCGATGTATATGCCAACGATGCTGGAAGCCTAAAAGACTTTACTAAACAAGATTCCATCATCCTCAATATTCAAAGGGCCTGCGAAGCGTCAATCGACCTAGCTATGCATATTGTTGCTGAACAGAGATTGGGATTGCCTCAAACCAGCAGAGATGCATTTGATATGCTTCACGTTGCTTTAATTATTGATGAAAATACTGCCAAACGATTAAAGGCCATGGTAGGTTTTAGGAACATAGCTGTTCATGATTACCAAACCGTGAATATAGAAATTTTGCAGCAAATTATTGAAAACCATCTTGGAGATTTTACCGACTATACAAAACAAATCCTTAAATTCGAATAAAGGGGTTTTAAGATGAAATACATAATCCGAGTTTATGATCTCCATACAAATAAAGAAACAATCAAGTTAGATGAGGTTTTTGAAGATAAAAATGCAGCTGAAGCAACTATCGAAAATCATAAACTTCAATATCCAGATAAATATGAGTATGTGAAAGTTCCAGTGAAAAATTGATTATTGCAGTCCTATTCCCTGGAGGGGCTGTTACGTAAATCAATGTAAAATAAATAATATTATTATGTAAACAACTATTCGTAATAATTGAATTTTACGCATAAACAAACTTGAAAAGGAGTCAAACAATGGCCAATACCAGACAACATCAAGTCCATGAGCTGAAATTGGAACAGCTGGTTAAGTCCATGCCCTTCTATATTGTTGAATATGTTGACAATAAATTGGATACCCGGTCCCCTTCTACCCTCTTGAATTACGTTCTTGATTATAAATTATTTTTGGAGTGGCTGATAGATGAGGGCATTGCTGAGCAGGAGCATATTAAGGATATCCCCCTGTCAGTTCTAGAAAAGTTGAAGTTGATCGAAGCCCAATCCTTTATCAAATTTTTGGAACGGAGAAATATCCCTATCAATAAGAAAGAAACAAAAAAAGCGGAAAAGGTATCCGTCAATCGGAAAATTTCAGCATTACGTTCCCTTTTAAAGTATTTAACGACTCAGACAGAAAATGAAGATGGCGAACCTTACTTCTACCGAAATGTCATGTTGAAAATTGAAGTGAATAAAGTGAAAGAAACATTGGGGGCGCGTGCTTCCAGAATATCGACAAAGATTTTCCACAATGATGAGGATGCTCGGTTTCTTGAATTCGTGAAGCATGACTATGAAAGAGAGCTACCTGAGAAGTCCAGAAAACTCATATACTTTAAAAGGGACAAGGAACGTGATTTTGCAATCTTATCCCTCTTCTTAGGAAGTGGCGTCCGGGTGAATGAACTATCCAACTTAAGGCTACGAGACTTGGATTTCGAGGAAAAACAAATACATGTTTTACGTAAGGGTGGAAAAAAGGATGTAGTGGCAGTCTCTCCTCCGTCCATGCAGGACATAAAAGATTACCTAGCTGTGCGATCGGAACGTTATAGGGGATCAAACGATGATACGGCCTATGTATTCTTGACTCGGGTGAATGATGGAGCCACCCCCCTTTCCAACCGAGCCATCGAGGCTTTAGTAAAGAAATACACGAAGGCCTTTAAGTCCAATAAATCCATGTCCCCACACAAACTGAGGCATACGTACGGGACGAATTTAATGGAGCAGTCAGGAGATATCCATTTGTTGATGACTCAACTCGGTCATACCTCAACCACAACGGCTGCCCTCTATACAAACCCTGAGCAAGAGAAGGCTAAAAAGGCTGCGAAACTGCTGGGAGAGAGAAGAACCAATTATCTTGAAAAGGACTAAATGAAAAAAGAGAAGATTATTTAGTCTTCTCTTTTTTAGTTTTGAATGTAAATTTCGAGAAACGTGCTATAAGGGACAGAACTGTTAATTTTTGGGGAGAAATATATTCTTGAAAGTGGTTAGAATTATCTTAGCAATAGTAGGTACTAAAATCTTTATTAATGCAACAGACTCAAAAGGCCGTATGAGTGTCACAAAATCTATTACAGTGTCATAGAATTTCAAGAGCAGAGGTAGATTTATATACTCTGCTTTTTTTAGTGTCAACGTAAGATTCAAAAATATTTAGTTTATATAAGTTTGACCTTTTGGGATATTGGTAAGTTAATCTTATAGGCATTATTGAGCTCTTCCTAGGTCTGCTCTTTGCTTTTCCTGTTATTACCTTAAGGTTATAATAGGTAGGTATATCCAATTCGATGTAAGGGGTGTAAGAGATGAGTTACGAAGAATTACAGAAAATCTTATTAAAAGATGAATACATAGACATTTCATTTAAAAGATATTTAGCTTTTAAAGAGACGAATTTATATGATGAGTCTTATAAAATAGAAATTTTGTCCCGCCTAAATAGTTTCCTGAAAGGACAGAACATTAACGAGTATACAGTACTTGATATTGTAAAGAAGCTACAAAAAGAGAATCCTTCCGCTGGGAGTTTTGTGCATTGGAGTAATACAGAAGACTTAGTTAAGTATACAGAGGCACGTCCTGCAGAAGTTTCAATGTTAATGAACCAGTTATTTCAATCACCACTATCAATTGAAGATCGCGTTGAAGTGTTCCGAGAAAAAGGTAAAGCATACAATCCAAGTATTTCCTTAGGAGCGCCGTTGTTTGGGTATTTGTTTGCAGCAGTTGATTTTACAAAATATCCGCTCTATAAACAAGAGGTTTTTACTGATTTGAAAAAGACCTATGGAATTGAGCTCAAACTTGGAACAGTGGGTAACAATTATGAAACTTTTGTGAGCGTGTGTGAGATTGCACTCCACCACTTAAAGGCCACCTATCCAGAGTTAACAATTCTTGATATACAAGATTTCTTTTTCTGTAGCACGCATTATAAACAAATCATAGTTGAAACTGCTGTACATTATTTACATGGGTTGGCAACACAGTTGAGCAATTTTATGAAGCAACCAGCACTTATATTAGAGGCTATTAGAAAACTAGATTCGAATACACTGAGTTCACTGCGAGAGCAGTACCGAAACCATGAAAAAGTAAATCTCATTAGATTTTTGGTGCTAGACAAAATCATTGAATCTGATTCTATAAGTATTGCAGAAATGGAAGATATCAAAAATCAGGTAAAAGTGAAATATGAGACGAACATTTTGCAGTCGTGGAATAATTTCACGATTTTATTTCAGTTGTATTATGCAAGTAAAAAGCAAAAAGTCCAAGAAGAGCAAAGCAAGATTCATGAAGCTATTCGTCAAATGGAAGAGTTCGCAAATATGAATTTTATAGATAAAAAAGTCCTAAACGGTTTTAACTGGAATCAAAGTTTTGGATGTTCCGAGTGCTGGTTGGCTGTTTATGAAAAGGGACATGCAAGTCATAGAACAGCTGCACAGTTCTTTGTATCAATTGATGAAAAGGGAATCCGATACGGTTTACTGTATGGTGACCAACATCCTAATAGAGGGCAATCAGATTTGGATTTTGAATCCAATATAGAATCGTTTATCTATGAAGACTTTCATCAAAAAATGGTTAGAGTGTTAGATGAATTCAAAAAAGACATTCCAGCTACTATTCAGTATTGGACTATTGGAGCGGGGGAGGATGCGAAGTATTGGGATGATTTTCTTTCCTCTAATGTCATTAGTATCGGTTGGAGAGAACTCGGTAATCTGAAGCAGTATAAAGATACTGGTGAGATCATGGACAAGTTTAATGAGATGTCAGCGGATGAAATAAGAAGAAGTAATGATGCCAATGCATGTAATGACTTTACAAATTCTATGAATATTGGTGATTTGGTTTTTATAAAAAAAGGTACTAAACAAGTTTTAGCGGTGGCTGAAATAGAATCAGAATATCAGTATGATGCTTTAAGGCAGCCACATCCTAATTTCAGAGAAGTGAAATGGGTAGCTGTACATAAACATCTACTTCTAAAGGGTAAACTTCCAACAAAAACACTAACAAACATCAGCCATACCCTGACTTAGTTCAAGAAATGTTAGGGTTTTACAAGACCAATCTGGAAATCAGTGTTGAAACTTGGATAGAGCTTCTTCAGAATGACGCTGTTTTTAAAGAGAAAGATCTAGTTTATCTTCATAAAATGTTCGAACTTGGTGGAGAGGCAACAGCGACCGAGTTAGCATCTGCTCTTGGGAAGCATTCTTCTTCATTCAACACCCCAATTGTACAACTTGCAAAAAGAGTATATGAGGCTACCGACATTCCTCCGATTAAAAGAGAAGATGGGACTAATTGCTTCTGGTGTGTTCTGTTTGAAGGTGAGTACGAAGAGAATCAACATTTTACTTGGCGGTTAAAACCTAACCTTAAAGAAGCGATTGCAGCTACCCATGTGGATTCGAGTATAGTCGAACTAGAAAGTTATACAAAAGAAGACTTCCTAAAAGAAGTATTTATTAAGGAAAAAGAATACGTTACGATTACTAACTTATTGAACTATAAGAAAAACATTATCTTGCAAGGTCCTCCTGGAGTTGGTAAAACGTTTGTATCCAAACGTCTTGCTTATTCACTGATGGGTGTTAAAGATGACAATAGAGTAGAAATGGTTCAATTCCATCAAAATTATGCTTATGAAGATTTTGTTATGGGATTCAGACCTAATGAACATGGGTTTTCTCTACAGTTTGGTATTTTCTATGATTTTTGCCAACGTGCATTAGAGAATCCAGAGAAGGATTATTACTTCATTATCGATGAGATAAATCGAGGAAATTTGTCTAAGGTTTTTGGTGAATTGTTCATGTTGATAGAGCGTGATAAACGTGATGAATTTGTCACGATGGGCTATTCAAAGGACAAGTTCACCGTTCCAAGTAACGTATATTTGATTGGAACAATGAATACAGCTGACCGATCATTAGCTCAGTTAGAGGTAGCTCTTCGACGTCGTTTTGCTTTTGTTACACTTATACCTGCTTTTAATGAGAAATGGAAGCTTACCATTCAAGATTCAGGTATTTCTGATCAAATGGTAGCTCGGATTTTATTTGCAGTTAATAAAATCAACAAAGAAATTAATGGGGACTTTCAGCTAGGAAGTGGCTATGCGATTGGACACTCATTTTTCACTTCGAAACCTGAGAATATGGATGAAAACACATGGTATGAAGGAATACTGACTTTTGAAATCCAACCACTGTTAGAAGAATACTTCTTTGATCGTCCAGAAATGGTTAAGTCTCTTATTGAGGGAATCTAATATGGAGAATTTGTTTAAAGTACCCATTCGTAACTTGTTTTGTTTACTCAGTTACATGAATGAAATGCCTGAGTTAGTCGAGAGTTTAAATGATGTGGATGAAGACTTGATTACGTATGACTTTATTATTAAACAATTTTTAAATGAAGTACATACTTTAAATCGTCGTGGATTGGTGAAGAATTACGTGGTCAGGACAGAATCCACCAGTCGGCTGGGTGGCCGAGTGATGATTAATGATTCCATGCCTTACATTGTCGCCAGAAAACCTATCGTTGTCTGCGAGAAAGATGAATATTCATCAAATATTTTGCTGAACCAAGTGATGAAATCCACATTGAGAGCAATCTGTGTAAATCGTTACGTAAAAGAAGAAACAAGAAAACGTAGTTTCATGTATTTGGAGTTAATGGCGGAAGTAGATAATTTAACACTAACGAAGGAAGTGTTCTCAAAAATATACTTTGGAAGATACAATATCCATTTTAAACGCATGGTGCATATCGCTAGATTATTGCATGAGTTAACGTTGTTATCCCATAAACAAGGTAACTGGAGTTTGTTTTCTACCGAACTAGATGAAAAATCGTTAAATCATATTTTTGAGAAGTTTCTATTTCATTTTTACCGAATTGAGCAACAAGATTATCGAGTGTTATCAGAGGTCATGCAGTGGAAGTTGGAGGGGAATCAATCACTTTTGCCATCCATGAGGACAGATGTTTCAATGATACAAAAAAACGGGCTCAAGAAAATTATCATTGATGCGAAGTTTTCTAAAAATGTCTTCCAAGAGCATCATGGGAATTCCTCTTTTCATAGCAATAATATGTATCAACTTTATACCTACTTGATGCATCAACCAAAAGAACTGGAAGTTAGAGGGATTTTGATATATCCGTTTAACGGGATTACCATAGATGAATCATTTCGTTGGGATGATCGGATGACAATGGAAGTGATGACTTTGAACTTAGATGATTCGTGGAAGTCTATATATGGGAGGTTGATGAGTGTATTAAATAAGGTCTGAGTGAAGTGAACGTACCTAATAGTTTCGTATACAAAGTATAAGGAGGTATGGATAAATTGTGTGCCCGACGAAAATTAGCGGCAGAAAGCGTGTTGGGTCATATCAAGGGCATGGTTCGTTTCGCCGCTTCAACCAAAGAGGGCTGGATAGGGTAAACATCGAATTCGGACTGGCCGCGACGGTCCCCATTTTTTGAAGCAGGTGCAGGTAAATACCCTGTTTCAGAACCAGCTAGGTAATAAACGAAAAAATCCGGAGAGAAATGCAATTTCTTTCCGGTTTTTCTTCATTAAGTAAATTGTTAGGAAATCTTGAGTCAGGGGATGCAATTTTTGGATTAATCTTTTTCAAAACATGCTCTTTCTATGTATTCATTTATAAAGGTTTCGTGTATTAATTAACTGAATTTAATACTTTAACCTCAATCTTAAGAATAAGGTTAATGGCACTGCAAATGTTAAAATCAAGGAAAGGATGACAATGAATGTAGTAAGTATTGATTATATTAAATGTTTTACTTTAAGTAACTAGTTTGATAAACATATTACTTACTATGTATTAAAGTACGCACCTCGATAGAATATATTAAATTTACAAAGAAATATTGGTTAGTAGGAAATGGCTCTTTAAGAAGATGTAGGCATTAGGAGAATGATGCTCACGTTCAAAAATCTCATAAAAAATGTTGAGTGGTGAAAAGCACCATGTCTGGGAGACACATTCTCCAGATCAACTCCAACGTAACCTTTAAGGAAATGTACTCTAGATTAGAATTTTGAGTAGAGAGCTATATTTTGTTGATTAATTCCCCATTAAGATACTGATTCCGACCCTTTTGGGGTGAGAATCATATTTATACTGAGAATTTAATGAGTATTATAGATTAATCTATAATACTGAAAAAAGGATTAATCTTAATGAACTCCCTCAGTTTAATAGATAATGCTTACGAATACTCGCTTATTCGCTGGATTTCAAACCACATGGTATAGGATGCTTTAGATGAACGAAAGAGATAGGACCGTTTTGATAAGATGAGGGCAGATTGAAATAGGGAATCTGTTGAAAATCCCATATTATTACATATACTACACGAATTCTCCACGCTGCCCCTGGAGGCTTTCCCTCCCATGTCTCAACAGGTCATAATCCTATGCCCTTTCATTCCTTCATCATGCCTACCCAAGGGGTAAAGGCCGGTTTTGCTAACGGAAAGGGTCATTGCCCTTTTGTTCATTACATCCAGTACTCGTGTTTTCTTTGAAATCCTACGGATAAGTCAACTTTCGTTAAATAACTATGTGAATGTAAATTTACGCTGCTAGTTGTTCAAGTGGGAAGATCATTTCCGGTTTATAAGCAGAGCCATTACGAGCTATCCCTACTAGGGTACGGGCGAATTTTCCACAAAGTTTCATGATGGATTTCATTTTCTTAATCTTCTTCACTTTAACATTATTCGAGTGTAGGGCTTTAAACTCAGGGTTATTCATCACCAGACTCATGGTCACAAGGAAGATGTAACGCCGCAGGCGTGATCTTCCACGTTTGGAAAAAACAATTTGGCCTTTCCACTTCCCAGAGCTTGCTTCAGCGAGATGCAATCCTGCATGACGAAGGAGTGCATTCCCTTGAGCGAACCCACTCAGATCTCCAGCTTCTCCTAAGATTCCCGCTAGTGAAATCTCGCTGATTCCTTTAATGGCAATAGTTGCTTAACGAATGGAATCTGTTCCAAGACGGTTGTGACTTCTTGCGTCACTCTTTCGAGTTGGGATGAAGCGAGATCATATTCCTCTAATAACTGTCCCAAGTGAAGTTTATACGCATCAAGGGCTTGTTTCGTACCAATTGAACGCTTGGCCAATACAAGCAAGGCACGGGCTTTTTTATGCCCGGAATGTCGTAGAACAAATGGAACTATTAATGAGGTGCTTGAATGAAACAAAGTTTATATGATTGGTGTATCAATAAAAGACATTTGGTTGACGAGTGGAATTGAACAAGAAATGGTAAGTTAACACCGAGTGAATTTGCACCAATTTCCAATAAGGGAGTGTGGTGGAAATGTCTTAATGGGCACGGCACGAGTGGGAAGGAAAAATATCAGAAAGAAGTAGTAGAGGAAGGGGATGTCCGGTATGTGTCAACCGTGTAATCATTCCAGGAGAAAATGACTTGCAAACCAAAAATCCAAAACTTGCACTTGAGTGGCATCCAACAAAAAATGGTGATTTAACTCCCAAAGATGTTACTTAAAATCAAGAAAAGAAGTATGGTGGAAATGTATTGAAGGCCATGAGTCGAAAACATCAATTGGAAGAAGAAGCAATAATAGTGCTGTCCAGTTTGCGCTAGAGCTAAACAAGTTTTAACTAATATAAAAATAAGATAAGTAAAAAACGGTTCGTTACTAGATAACAAACCGGAAGTAGCAAGAGAGTGGCATCCAACAAAAAATGGAGAATTAAAATCAAGTGGAGCAACCACTAACTCTAATCAAAAGTATGGTGGCTGTGTGTTCAAGGGCATGAGTGGGAAGCCACTATTTCAAAGAGAAGTAATGGAACTGGATGTCCTATTTGTTACAAGATGCGACGAAAAGAAGGAAAATAACAACTTTTTAAAACCTTAATAGCAAGTGTTTAGTCTTTTTTGACGATGATTATATATGTTTTCACATGAACTCCGTTTTCTATTAGGAAGAGCCGCACAGAATTCACTAGTACAATAGTTTACTTGTTCATAGTATACTAGAGAAAAAGTTAAGACTTATAAGTGTTAGCTTATTTTTCAATTTAGAAAACATGCTTTTATAAAAATAAATTAAAATGGGATATATAAACGGGATGGTAATGTAATGGAAGATTTAATTTTAACTCCTTATGCACCAAATTTAGTGGAGTCGACACGTTCAATTGGATACTCTTTTGAAACGGCAATGGCAGATATTGTTGACAATTCAATCAGTAATTTTGCAAAGCGCGTTGACGTGAAATTTTCAAATTCTTACATTCCCTTTGTCGCTGTAATTGATAACGGAATTGGAATGGGAAATATTGAACTTGAAAAAGCAATGCGATATGGAAGTAGCAGTTCTTTAGATGAACGAGGAGAAACTGATTTGGGACGATTCGGTTTAGGTTTGAAAATGGCTTCTATGTCGCAATGTAGGAAACTGACCGTAATTTCAAAACAACGAGGAAAACTTTCAGCTGCGTGTTGGGATTTAGACTATATTCACAAAACAAAAAATTGGTCTCTGATAAGATATACAGAAGAACAAATAGCTAATCTCAGATTTGCATCTGAATTAGAAAACTATAATTCAGGAACAGTGATTGTGTGGGAAAAAATAGATAGAATTTCGGAATCTCCTAATGAATTTGATAGAGAGTTTAATGAAAAGTTAAATTTCGCAGATAAACACATGTCGCTTGTTTTTCATAGATTCTTAGAGAATAAAATATCCAAACAATATTTTGAACTTTTTTTCAATAATAGAAAAGTTGAACCAATTGATCCATATATGTTGTCTAATCGAGCTACACAGCAACTTGAAGAAGAAACGTTATTTATAGATAAAATACCGATAAAAATTACTCCATTTATTACTCCTTTCGTTAGTAAGTTATCAACAAAAGAGAGACAATTACTAAACGAATATAGAGAGTTGAATTTAAAACAGGGGCTATATATTTATCGAAATAATCGACTAATTGTTTGGGGAAAATGGTTCCGCTTATTAAGTGATGGGGAACTTAAACGTCTTGCGAAAGTGCGTATTGATCTTCCAAACAATATTGATACGCATTGGACAATAGATGTAAAAAAATCATCTGCTCAAATCCCTAGTATGATTAAAGAACAACTCAAACAAATCGTTCTTCGTGTGGTTGGTAAAAGTGAACGAGTTTATAGATATCGAGGAAGAAAAGTTGTCCAAGATAGTTACCAACACATCTGGAACAAGATTGAGAATCGTGAAAAAATGCAATACTTGGTGAATCGTGACATACCGATTTTTAAAGTATTACAAGAATCTTTAAATGACGAGCAGTTCAAACTTTTAGACGGTTTTGTTAAGAGTATTGAAGATAGCTTTCCGTATTCAGCTGTCTATTATGACCTAGCCCAAGACGAACAGTTTGAGGATAAGATACTTGAAGTCGAACAAGTTTACGAATTAGCCAAAAATACGATTGATGGATTAGCTAGAAATAAGGATGAGCAAATTAAGCATTTGAAAAGTTTGTCTTCAATTGATATGTTCCAGAAGTACCCGGAAGTTATTCGGATGTTGGAAAAGGAGTTTCAATATAATGGGTAATGAAATCGTTGCAACAATAGAAGATCTTGCAAGTATTATGTTGCCGAAAGAGAATCTAGAAGAAATTACAGAAAAACAAATTAAGCAAACTGTACTGGCAATTATTCCAATGGCTCAAATGAAATTTGGTGGAATACACATAAATCAAATCGATATTGATACTGCTATAGTAAATCTAGAGGAAAGATACGCTATTACTATGGATACTGGGACACTTCTTAAAGAGGACAATTATAAGAAATGGTATTACAATTCCAAAGCCGATCGAGGAACTGAATATTGGGATAGATATAGTCGATATCTTGTAAATGATGTGAACTTGCCACAAATTGTTATTAACAAAATTGATGAAGCTTCGGAAGATATTATGGATGTTCTTGGTGATCCGTTGTTAAAAACAGGATTTCAACGTAAGGGGCTAATTATTGGCTCTGTTCAGTCTGGGAAAACTTCGAATTATACAGCATTAATAAATAAGGCAGCTGATAGTGGTTACAAAGTAATCATTTTGTTGACTGGTACGATCGAGAAGCTGCGAAAACAAACACAAGGACGTATCGATGAAGGTTTTGTTGGAATGGACAGTCGTAATTTCATCGAATTCAAGAAATTGAATAAGAGAAACTCTTTTCTTGGCGCTGGAAAATACAACAAGAAAATCAATGTGGCATCATTCACTACTACCGAGAAAGATTTTGACTTAAAAGGTCTAAATATGAGACTGTCATCTGTAGCTGACCCGGTAATTTTCGTAATTAAGAAGAACAAGTCAATTTTAGAGAAGCTTCATTATTGGCTGAAGGAAAAAAATACAGACCAATCAACAGGTATGATCGATTTTCCAATGTTGTTAATTGATGATGAGGCAGACAACGCATCAGTAAATACTAATAATCCTGATCGAGATCCGACAGCAATTAATAATGGAATTCGGAATTTGTTGAAATTGTTTAGAAAATATAGTTATGTGGGCTTTACAGCTACGCCTTTTGCAAATATTTTTATTGATCCTCAATTAGAGGTCGAAACAAAAAATGATCTATTTCCAAGAGATTTTATTTACTTACTAGAGCAACCTTCAAATTATGTTGGTCCAATGGAGATGTATAGTGAGAATGGGCAATACCATTACATGATTCGCCACAACGATGATATGGAAAATATCTTGGATTTGAAACACAAAAATGGTACTAAAATTTCAACACTTCCTGAGTCTCTTAAGACATCTATACTGTTGTTCTTACTCGCTAATGCTGTTCGTGATTTACGTGGTCAAGAAAAGAAACATCGATCTATGCTAATTCACGTATCAAGATTTATTAGCGTTCAAAAAGTTGTTCAAGAACAGGTGAAAAATTACTTCAATTTCGCAAAAGAACAGATTAAAAACTATGCGCTTTCTGATTCTGAAGAGCCTTTCATCAAAGAATTACACGACCTTTTTGATAAGGAGTTTGGTAAAGAGAAATATGCTATTTGCGGAGATAAGTCTTTTAATAAAAAAGAAATTGAAGAACATTGGGATGATGTAAAACAAGTACTTTACAAGGCTATTAGTCCAATTCAAGTTCATACAGTAAATAGTGGATCAGCATCTCAAAGAATGAATTATGATGAGTATGAAGACGGATTACGCTTAATCGCAATTGGAGGCCTGAGCCTTGCACGTGGACTTACACTTGAAGGGTTAACAATAAGTTATTTCTATCGAAATACAAAAATGTATGACACGCTAATGCAAATGGGAAGATGGTTTGGCTATCGTGACGGATATTCCGATTTGTGTAGACTTTGGACATCAAGTGAGTCTGCTGGATGGTATGAACATATCGCCGAAGCTACTGAAGAATTACGAAATGAAATTAAACGGATGTCTAGAGAAAATAAACGTCCAATAGATTTTGGGCTACGTGTACGTTCTGCTGAAGATACTCCATTAATTGTAACTGCAAGAAATAAGATGAGGCATTCCGAACAAATAAAACTTGTACGACAATTGAATGGCCGAATGATCGAGACAGCGATTCTTCCATCGAAGGAAGACGAAATAGAGGCTAATAACGATGTGATTGAGCGTTGGTTAGTGAATAACAAAAAATATCTTGTGGAAGATGTTTCTAAACTTGGTAGTCAGAAACCAACATTTAAAGATGTTCCGAAAGAAGTAATAATTGAGCTACTGACATTTGTAGAATATCCATACATGAATGAATTTTCAAAAGATAGTATTCTTGTTGGTGAGATTAAGAAGAGTGCATCAAAAATATTTGATAAATGGGACGTTGTCGTTGCAACTAATAAAGATAAAAAGGATGAAGAACCTGTAGTTTTTGGAGAAATTCCTATTTATCCAATTTCACGTTCGTTTGATTTCTTCGGAACGGGGCACTATGTCAGAATATCTAAATCTAAGAAAAGGTTAGGTTCCACGGATTACGCTTTGACAGGACTCGAGAAAGAGCAAATGAAATTAATCGTAAATAGTGTGGATAATCTTTTAAAAGGCCAAAAAAACAGGAAAGGTGGTCAAAAAGCTCCGACTCAAAATATGTACTTTAATACAGGAATTCCACGCAACCCACTTATAGTTATTTACCCTGTAAAGTTAACCAACTCAAAAGGCGTAGATTCTGAAGTTGATGGATATGTTGATTCGTTGGAACAATTAATTACGGGTATTAGTATAGGTATCCCTGATATTGAAGGGGTACAATCCGTAACCTATGAGTATGTGGTGAACAAGGTCTATCAAATGGAGCTTATAGAAGGTAGCTCTAGTCAGTATGATTGGGACGAGGAATATGACGAAGATGATGTTGATGCATTAGATGATTAGCGAGGAGTTTGAACATGATCGTCGAAGAAAATAAATATAAGCGAATTCCAAAAACTGAGAAATTCGGCATATATCTAGGATTGGACAATAAAGGTAGGACAAGTATGTTTGTTAAGCTGTCGAAAATGCCTAAGTTTAATAATAGTAGCAAGTATCTAATCTATGAATATAACAAAAGACAGGACGGCTTGTGGGCGTTGACAGTCTCGATTGCTGAACAACGGTACCTTGGAGTTTTTAATAAGCTTGTTTTTGATTTGGTTGATACTGTCCGTGACGCAAGTATTTCGATTGTTGCCGAAAGGATGTTTATGCAGCGTTTTGTTGAATGGAAAACGCTGTTTGAACAAGGTATAACGTCAAGTCTCGATTTTAGCAAAGTAGTGGGGTTAGCAGGCGAGTTATATTTTATAAGTGAATTCATGGTTGAAAAATATGGGATATTAGATAGTTTGAATTCTTGGTGTGGTCCATTAGGGGCTGATAAGGACTTTAATATAAATAATACATGGTTTGAGGTAAAGACGAAATCATTAAACAAAGATACAATTCATTTAAACAGTAAGTCGCAACTTGTTTCTAATAGTATCGGATATTTGACCGTCGTATCTTATGAAAAAAGCAGTTTAGCAAATTCAAAGTCCACTAACCTGTTCGACTTGTATCAAAAAATTAGTAGTTTAATTCAAACACAGAGCTTGCAAGCAGAGTTCGACAGGAAATTAGCTAATCTAAATTTTGTTCCGGATGAAAAGTATAAGGAAATAAACTTGGAGTTCCATGAAATTGTGTTCTATGAAGTCAACGGAAGCTTTCCTCAAATATCAAATGTTGAATTTGGTAAGGCAATAACGAATATTGAGTATGATCTTTTTTTGCCTGAAATAAAGCAATTTAAAGTTGAGGTATAACTAATGGATTCATATAGAGAGGAATTAGTAAACGATCTGAAAGTACAAGCTGTATCTGATAATATGTCGGATCGTGAGTCGTTTTTTCAAATATATTGTGAGAAGCTTGAACAGTCTGAAATCATAGAGGATTTCCACTATCTTCATTTTAAAGGTAAAGGCAGTCGCAACCGATCAATTCAGATTGATGGATATGTATACAACGAGTTAGATAGTAAATTGACACTCTTCATTATACCTTCTTTGGCATACTATGAAGATAAGATATTAACCATGACTGATGCCGATTCATTATTTAATCGCGCCAAATATTTTTATTTTGATGTAGAAAAAATTATTTCAGAAGCAGAAGAGAGCTCAGAAGGTTATGGTTTGGCTTATGATATCTTGAACAAGAAAATTGAGATTAATGTTCTGGAAATAATCATATTAACAGATTACTTGAAATCAAATACAATTAACATCATTGAAAGCACACTTGAAAATAGCGTCCGAGTAAATTACTCAATTTATGATATTTCCCGAATGAAATTAATTGATGAATCTGCAAATGGTAAAGAACCATTAATTATTGATCTTAGGGAGGATTTTCAAGCGGAGGGGATTCCGGTACTTCCAGCGTCTAAAACTGATGAGTACCAAGCGTATCTGTGTAATATTCCGGGAGAGCTATTGGCTAGAATGTATAATAAGTATCAGTCAAGATTGCTTGAAGGAAATGTTCGTTCGTTCTTACAATCCAAAGGAAAAGTTAATAAAGGTATTAGGAATACAATTTTAAACAATCCTGAAATGTTCTTTGCATTTAACAATGGTATTGCTGCAACCGCAGAAACAATTGATATCTCGGAAGGACCAGATGGGAAAGTTATTACAGGTTTTAAATCATTACAGATTGTAAATGGTGGACAAACAACAGCTTCTCTTGCAAATGCATGGGAAAATGATTTAAAACTGAATTCTCGTAATCAGATAAAGAGGATTTTCGTTCCGATGAAAGTCTCGGTTGTTTCCCAAAAATCAGCAGAAGAATTGATACCAAATATTTCAAGATTTGCAAACAGCCAGAATAAGGTAAGTGACGCTGACCTAGCATCTAACCATCCATTCCATAGAAAAGTTGAAGAGCTTTCAAGAAGGATTCATGCGCCAGCGGTAGGAGGGGCTCAATTTGGTAAATTCTGGTATTACGAACGTGCAAATGGACAATACAGACAAGAAACATATAAATCAACAGATTCCTTTAAAAAGAATTTTGAATCGCGATATCCTAAGAGTCAAATGTTTAAAAAGGTTGATCTAGCAAAATACTATAACATATATCTTCAAAAACCACATATCGCAAGTGCTGGATCCCAAAAGAGTTTTAACAAGTTTAGTGAATGGATGATTAAACAGTGGGATAAGAATTCTGACTTTGTAAACGATAAATTCTATCGTAAAGTAATTGCATTATGTATCCTGTTCAAAAAAGCAGATAATATTATACGAAATCAAGAGTGGTATGATAGCTATAAAGCAAACATTGTTGCTTATACACTATCAGTAATTATTCACAAAGTTGAAAAAGACTTCCCTGAATCAACAATTGATTTCCAGCTAATTTGGAAAGATCAAGATTTACCTTATGGATGGATGAAACAAATTCAAAAAGTGTCATATCTAATGTATCAACACTTGACTCGTGAGGATCGTACAGTTGAAAATGTTACGGAATGGGCAAAACGCGAGATATCTTGGACGATGGCGAAAGAGATAGATTTTGAATATGAAGAAGAATTTATTACTCAGTTGGTTAATAAAAAATACGTAATCACACAAGAATACAGTGCTATTAAGGAGCAAAAAAAAGCTAATGAAATGAATGCTTTACTTCAAGTTTACGAATATGGTTCTGCTTTTTGGAAGGAAGTTTACAATTGGGGTGTCCAAGAAAAAATTTGGAATATACAGGATGTTAGTTTCTTAAAACTAGCTATGGGAATTGACGAAGGTAAAGTACCATCGGATAAACAAGCGGCAAAAATTTTGCAGCTACTTGAAAAAGCAAGAATGGAGAGTTTCCCAAAATAAGGATGTTGGATGATGGATAAGTCATCCCTTTTATATGTTATATGACATGAATGCGTCTAAGATTAAATGGAACCACGTTGTAGTGTGCAAAGAAACGATTATTTATCACATGCAATTCCATAAAGATTTGTTCCAAAACATTTACTACGATATTATTACCAGTTAGCTTTAGAAGTTTGGTATGGCTTTAAAGACCTAATTGATTTAGAAATGGCCATATTGTTCGTAAATGTTTCACGAGGAGTTAAACTATAGAATTGAATTTATTTAACGGCAACAAATTTGATTAAAGAGAATTTTGTTGATTTATTGGACGAGCTTGCAGTTGTATTTAAAAATCATATAAGTCATTCTCCATCGGCAAGTAATGTCAGCAGTTTTGCAATAAGAAGATCAACTTTCCCTTATTAAAGGAGAATGATGAGATACAATCAAGACACGTTGGAGATTTGTCTCTAACATTTGTTCTGTAGTAACATTAGCACTCATTGTTACGGGAAATCAGATATTGGAGATGAAGAAGAAGCGTTAAGAGTAAAGATGACTAAAGACACTAAAAAATATAAGAACTGTGTTGTAGTACCAGATAGCAAAGAAGATTAATTCACAAAAGAGGGGTAGTCATTAGATTGCCCTTTTCGTAGTTTACAATTTTCTAGTTTACATAAGATAAATTATAGGAAGTTAATAGTACACAAAAAAATACGTCTCAAAATGACAAGTAATCTTGTTGTAGTGAGACGGAACAAAAAAATAAAAATACATTTACATTTTCTTGAATCATTTTCTTTTATTGTCATGTATAATTGAGGAAACTCCATTTACGGTTTTTCCAGAACTCCGTAGACAGAAAAAACCTCTAGGTATATCTTAGAGGCTTTTTTTATTAGTATCTCATTGCCACTAGTATTCTTATGTTTTGAGACAAAAGAGAAATTTTCACTAATTGATATTCTTATTTTTGTACTTCTTCAGTTATTGGTGTATCCGCTTTATCTATAGTGATATCTATTGCATCCACTTCATCTTTAGTCATTGGTTCAGCAGCCTCAGTTTTAGTTTTCACTTTTTCAACCTCTTTGCCATGCTTCTCCACTTCTTTATTAGCCTTTTGAATTTCTTTTTCGAGTTCAGCAACTAATTTATCAGCTTCTTTAGCCTTTTCTTCCGCATATTTAAGTGTGTCATTCAAGTTTTTAATTGTATGGTTAGCTGAAGCAAGCTCTTTAACCTTTGCGTCATATTCAGCCGTCTTGATGGCCAGCTGATCCTTAGTGGCCTGGTGGTTAGCTGTTTCAGTATTTAATTTTGTTTCTAAGGCTACGATTTGCTTACTTAGATCTGACATTTGATTATTCAGTTCAGTAATTTTATTGTTTAGTGCTACTTTTTGAGCTTCTAGATCAGCCTTTTGTTCCTGTAGATTAGCATTTTCACCCTCTAGATTAGCGATTGAAGCATTTGCTAATCCAATTTCATGATTAGCATTAGCTTTTAAAGAATTAATCTTCTCTTTAAAAGTACCTTCGTTTTCATAGAATTGCACTAAGCGATTTCCAAAATCTTTAACGTCCTTCGTAGCGTCATCTAGTATTGGAGATCCTGTGAATGTTAATCCTAAGCCTACTAATCCAATTGTTGAACCTGTGATAATAACTCCTGCAATCTTACTTGTAAATATACCCATTTTTAATTTCCCCCTGTTAGTTAAAAGATAGTGTGGTTAAGTTTTCCACCATTTTTGTTTTGATTTTTTATAATATTTGGAAATGCAAAAAAGACCGTATAAGTTCATTACAGGTCTCGTTGTACATAAGTATTTGATTTTTACACAGGCCTCACCTCCTTTAAACGAAAAAACAAAAAAGCCTGGTAGGATACCCACCAGGCTTTAATTGTATAGATATTAACGTAGTAATTGAAGAACGCCCTGGGGTTGCTGGTTTGCTTGCGCGAGCATTGCTTGTGCCGCTTGAGAAAGAATGGAGTTCTTAGTTTGATCCATCATCGTCTTAGCCATATCGGTGTCACGAATCCGTGATTCAGCGGCAGTTAAGTTTTCAGAAGATGTGCTCAAGTTGTTAATTGTATGTTCTAAGCGGTTTTGGTTTGCGCCTAACTTAGAACGTTCAGCAGAAACTTTTTCAATTGCTGAGTTGATTGTATCGATTGCAGCCGTAGCTGTTGCTGCATCCGTACTAATGTCAAGGCCACCTGTAGTAGTAGCTGCTGTTCCTGCAACATCGTCAGTAGTTCCTAATACGCCATCAACACCTGCAGTAGTTGCAGTCGCAGCTGCATTGTCAGTTGCTGTACCTGTATCTGCAGCTACTCCAAGTGATTTTGCATCCATTGCTTTAATTCCGATTTCCATTGTTTGGTCTTTGTTAGCTCCAATTTGGAAAGTAAGTGATTTTGCGCCTTGACCGTCTAGCAATTTTTGAGTATTGAACTCAGTTGTGTTAGCGATACGAGTGATTTCTTTTGCTAATTCATCTACTTCTTTTTGAAGTTCTCCACGGTCAGCACCTGTATTTGTATCATTTGAAGATTGAACAGCAAGTTCACGCATACGTTGTAGAATGTAGTGAGTTTCGTTTAATGCACCTTCAGCTGTTTGGATTAAGCTAATACCATCTTGAGCATTACGTGAAGCTTGATCAAGACCGCGGATTTGTCCACGCATTTTTTCAGAGATTGCAAGACCGGCAGCGTCATCTCCTGCTTTGTTGATACGCATACCTGATGCAAGTTTCTCCATTGATTTAGATTGAGCATTCGTTGCTGCACCTAGTTGACGGTGCGTGTTAAGAGCTGTGATATTGTGATTGATAATCATTGTGTTACCTCCATGTGTTTTATATTATTTGGTGGCCACATCCGTTTGGCCATGATATAATTCGCTCCGCATAATCGTAATGGATTTAGGAGCATCGATAGATATTCGCAGATCACCTCTGTCGTTTTCTACGACCTTCATATCGAATTTAACGCCATTTGAATCTATAATGACCAATCCTTGGTTCAATTTTCTACCTAATACTAATGCCATCTAGGTTATCCTCCTTGATATATGTAATATGTACTACATTACTATCATCGGTTCCCTGACAAAAATGTTGAATAGTTTTTACAAGTTTTTTAAAAAACAAAAAAGGAACAAATATATCTGCTCCTTTTTGTTGAAAATATTTGTTTTTTTAAAATACATCCTAAAAGAAATAACGCACCGTATAGGTTTAGACTGTTACTATTTGTTCTTTTGAATAAGGAACTCCTTCCTCATTCGTCCAGGTTGTAGTAACTTTGAATTTATTAGGAGTACCACCATGCACTAATACATACTCCTCAAAATTCTTACTTGACTCAAGAAACTCATAAGGCACTTTGTCTCGTCGTATCATGCCTTTGATTTGTTCTTCGTGAACCTTGAAATCAACGTTGTAGGCAGTAGCTTTACCAGAATTCCAAACTTTCATTCTGTATTTTCCCTTGGCAATCTTTATAATTCGAGCTTCGACACATGCTTTAGTTGCTTCTTCACGTTCCTTTTCTTTATCTTCCAGCTCGTATTTTTTTAGCTTTTCTTCTACCTCCTTGAGCCTGTCTTGAACCTTGTTGGCTTTCCTTGAATCCCTGAATGAAAGATAAGATAGTGCAATGGCTACTGCAGGGAAGCCATATGCAACAAGGTCTTTGAATATTTCTTTAAATTGTGTCCATAATTCTACAAAATCCATAGCCTCTCCTATTTAAACATTTTCTTGAAGTCTTTTTTTAGTTGCTTCATAATATCACCTTTGAAGTCCTCAATGTTAGCATCGATTATATGGCTATTCTCTTCAATAAGTTGTTCTTTAGTAGTAATTCGACCACAATCAGAACATTTCACTTCTGTTTCATCAGGAGCGTTCATCATATCTTCAATACTCTCATCAACATTAGAAAACTGATCATTACCACAGACACTGCATTTCATACTAATATTCATTTCCATATCCTTCATATGTTTATTTCACCTCCTTTAACAGGCTTTTTATTTGTTTACAGCATAACTTTCTAGCCTAATAGCATCATATAAAAGCCAATGGAAACGAATCCTAGTAACACTACTGCCAAACATAATCCCAAGATAATTAAAGCGAATCTAATACTAGAAGATAACCATGTAAACAGAAAAATAATTCCAATGATCGAAAAGATTACTTTAGGAGCTTCCATAGTTAGCAGGGCTATTGCTGGGAATACAAAGAGCATGCCTAACGTAAGGTTTCCCATTATTGCACCAAACTCTGTAGGTGGTACCTTTTTAGTTACCCATTTAAATTTAGGAATTTTGGTTTTACTTGAATTGGGTCTACGGGTAGCACTGTCGGATACCATACCACCATCATTAGAATAATATTCTTCATCTTGACTCATTAACCTTTACATCCTTCGTTTTTTAATTTAATAAATCTATATCACTAAGCTGAAATTTGCTTGCGGAATCCATATCTATATAAACCGAGAAAGAAAGGATACATTATGATAAGCGTGAAAGCTGTAACGAAAATCACTCCTCCTACTCCAAGTTCTGGATCATTAAGCACATCCAACTTTATGTATACAGACACCTCAATGACAGTAATTATAAATACGAATTTCCAGAATGATTGTGACAATATCTGTTTCTTGTATACATAACCGAATAATCCAATTGTAGAAATAATACTAATAACCGTATCCGTAGTTTCTACCACCGGACCGTGAACCGTTTCTACAAACATTGAAGCTATCTCTATAGCTAAAATTAGCCAAAAGTAAATTTTCCAGAGCATTTTTTGCACGCCCCTTTTTTTTATAGAAAATAAATGTGCATTTCCCCCTGCATTTTGTTTGGATTACAGTAATGATGATTTTAGGTGAGTGATCATTGGTTGTAGGTTGGTATAAAAAAAAGTGGATACAACTCCTAATCCATAGATCCCAATAACAAAATACAAGACAGTAATAAACACTGTAAGTAACGGATTATCATTTTTTTCTAAAATTCTATTAATAGGCTGAAAGACAATTAACAAGATCACCATAAAAATAACAATTATTAGCCCTATAAAAAACATAAATATGAATTTTGTGAGATAAGTGAATTCAAGAACAGTTACTAATGCCGAAACAATGGCAGTGTATGTGACGATCTGGAGAACATCTGCTATCATGCCAACCCTTACTTGTAACGGTCCCTTTATGAATTGTTTTGCATAAAACTCAAGAGACTCTTTAATACTAATTAATAATTTTTTTATATAGGTTATCACTATTCTATAACCACCCTTATTCCACTGTATCTGCTAACATGGCAGGAACGGTAATTTCCCATCCAGCTTGTGACGTATAACTGTGACTACCAACTACAGTCCCGTAAACAGTAACAATATCTTCATCTACGAAATCTGTATAACCATCCACTTCAACCCAAATCACTTCGCTGGAATTCCACCCATAGGAATCTTGAGTAACAGCTAAGCGGATAACGGTCATGTCTTCCCCTTCTTGGATCTGTACAATTTGCCCTCTATATTTTACATATTCGCCAGCATGACGGTCAGGTTTTTTTATCATTTGCGCATATTCGATTGTCTTCGCACTAGCCTTCAGTTCAGCTTCAGCTTTCTCTTCTGCTTCTTTAGCTTCTTTTTCTTCCTTAGCTTTTTGTTCTGCTTCTTTCTTAGCTTGAGCTTCAGCTTCAGCTTTTTCTGCCGCTTCTTTCTCTATTTTTGCTTGTTCCTTGGCTTGTTGTTGTTCATCGAAAAGTGCTTGTTCTTCTTCAGTTACTGTAGACATGACAATGATAAATCCGACTATAAACGCACCAATAGAAATACCGGACGCTATAAACCTTTTTTTGGCTTTTCCATTTTTTCTTACTAATGAAATGACTCCCCATATTAAAAAAACAATTAGTCCAAGTAGACCCAAAAACATTACTATCGCTCCGAAAACATCCATTATAATACTTCCCCTCTCAATTTTTCCATTAATAGTATAACAAACCATTCTAGTAAAATGGGCTTATATTAAAAATATTTTTTGTAGGTATATTCTATGTATCTTCATCCATTTTTCCTACGGCAAAATTTATGTCTTTTTCTATTCACAACAAAAAAAGCCCTCACAAGAGGACCCCTATAAAAACATGAAAATAGCAGCCTATTATAGGCTGCTTATTGTTAATGAATATGAGATAAATCATTGATACATTCGTCACAAACTAACCGGCCTTTAAAGGGCGTTAGAGATTTACTAGATGTTTGACAGAATGTACAGAAAGGTGCATAACGTCTTAGCATGATGTATTCGCCATCTACGTATATTTCCATCGGATCACCATTGTCAATATCTAAAGTTCTTCTCAGTTCTTTTGGTACAACAATACGACCTAACTCATCTATTTTTCTAACAATTCCTGTAGATTTCATTCCCATTTGCCAGAATCTCCCTCAGTGAACACATATTACATGTATAAGCAAATTATAACATTTTTCGATAAAATAACAAGAATTAACAACTTAGAAATTATTGACATATTGTAGATGGGATGTTATAATATCACCTTTTTGTAAATGATCGAGAGAATAGACCTATGATGATCACTTAAATCACCAAGTACTGTATCTCTATACCCAAGAATTCGCAAAGCAACACGTATCACGTCCAATTGTTTCTTCAAAATCCAGATCTTTTTCTTCCGATGATTTAACCGCTCTCCAATCGAAATGGTTAAACCTTTCAATTAATTTATCTGCTGCTTCCTCATGCCATGATTCTTTTACTGGTGTCTTTACAAACATCCTAATGCCTCCCAATTAAATGTATATTGATCGTCGTTTAGAATTTCAAAATCAGTCTGAATCGAATCCAACAGTTCTTCAGGGTACCAAAAAACCTCCTTATAAACCGTATCGATGGGTTTTATAAGAACCTGTTTTGAACAGGGGTCTTCATCGTATTTAGAGACAATTCCTTTGAATCTGCGTTTGAATCCTCTGACATTAACTTCTTCTCCAATATCAAATTCATATGGAATGTCAGGTTCAAGAGAACGTTTCTTTCTAACCAGAGAATTACGGTGATTATAGTCAATCTCTTCTCCTGCAATTCTTTGATGATCCAGTTTTCGAATCTGCTCTTTTAATAAATCCCAGTATGCTTTTTTATCTTGCATAGGGTACCTCTCCTTTAACAAATAAAAAAGAGACCACTTATTGTGGTCTTCTCTCGTTTTATATAGAACTAACCTCCCGATAGTCAAAGGGAAGGTCTTAACTTAGTATTTCAATATTAATTTTCTGATTACAGGTTTTTGGGTATCTCGAAGCGGCACTTGATAAATACTCCCTTGCGGCCTGCTCCACATTAGTTACGTCGAAATTATCTCCGACCCTCTCTTTAAACGTTTCTAATAAATCGATGTCTTTATTAAAATCAATGCTACCTGCTGGGTATTGACCAATCCTACCATAACCATCAAGGTACATAGGCATAACTGCAGCTTGCCCAAGGTTGTTTTTATCAGCCCGTATAGAAAAAAGCCTTGGGTTGGCATCTGTACAACTCCCAATAAGTGCTACAAACTTAGCGCCTTCATTACTTTCTTTTTCAGACATGTGTTGCTTAATATGATTTAAAGTTAAATCTGCTAATTGAGTTATCTCGCAATCATTTTTACGAATAAATTCTATGAAACCATCATAAAATTTTGGATCGACCCTTCCTGACATACTAACTAGTTTATCGTTAACTCTAAAAACTTTTCTTTCATTTTCAATTCTTATCTCATTGAAAAGATTATCATTTGCATCTACATCTACATTTATTCTTAAGGAATCTGAACCCATAAGAAGATATGGAGTAATCCCCGTTTCTGGATTTGGTTTAACAAGTACACTAAGCAATACGGTCACAGTATTTCCCCCTTTTTAGTTTTAATTCTATTCAAACAATAGAATTTCCTTTTATCTTAGTCCGAAAATGACCAGGATTTAAAATAAAGCCCCTTGCCTATCTCCGTTTCCTTCAACGTAGCATACTTTATTAATGAAATACACTAACCCAGCTTCGGAGATGGGTGTCTTTTGGTCGGTCGTGCACTGTCACAAGCAATATTAAATAGGTTATACAAAAGGAAAACAGCCTAGACTAGTACCATTTCCTGTTGTTTTCGCAAAGTAGTTTTTACTACCTTGAAGCCAGCGATGGTCCATAACTGTATTCTCTAAAGCTTGTAAATATTCTCTCTCAGCATCTTGTAAAGCATCTGTATTTTGAATATGAATCTGTCCTGAATTGATACGAATAAACCCATTTTCGTAAAGATAGTCACACCCAAATAGACAAACTGGCATGACGATATATGGGTCCGTTCTTTCCTCTTCTGTACAGTTTGCACGCTTTTTCTTATGTGCAGTTACTAGTGACCTACATGAAAAGGTTCTTCCGCAAATTGCACATTTTTCCGTTTCTTTGTTTTTAAACAACCATTCTTTTAACAAGGATTGTTCCGTTCGTTGTTTGAACCCTCTTGTGATATCTGTTTTTCCTTGAAGCTGCCTCAGTAGGTTCCTATACTTTTCATAGGTGTTCTCGTTTTCTTGGCCAACGAACTGAGGTGAAAACTGATTGATTAGTTTTAACTGATAATTACCTCGCCCCTGTGATTTATCAACATAGACGAATGGACAACTGAATAACTTCTTTTTTCGATACGCTCTACTATGCCCTTTCATTTCGAGATAAACGTTTATTTCTGAATAGCTTGCTGTGTAGTTGCTTTTATTTTTAAAGTAATTGCATATGTCTGTTTCAATCTCTTGTAATTTTCTTTTTTCTATATTTATTTTTGCGAATTCACCATCGATGTCAATAAAATTTGAATTTGAGATGTACTGTTTTATGATGTCAACGCTCGGGATACTCTTTTGAAAAGTTCTTTTACTAATATCAGAATGAATAGTTTCCGCTAAAATATCAGATTTGACCTGATTCGTTACATTTACTATTTTTCCTAACGCATTGACTATTGCGTTGGAACGATCTTCATACATATACCACATGTTGTTTGTACCGAGCTCAAAAAACACCTTAGCTGTCTTAGAATTCTGAATTAATGATTGATATAAAGGAATGTCTTGGTCTTTAAGCCAACTGTTTTTAGAAATGAGTTCGAAGAAATTAACCATTCCGTGACGCCCAGGCAATGTCTTTATTGTTCTCACATGTTCTAATACGTCTTCTTGTTTATCGTCCTTGATAAATAAAAGCTTTGTCATGTTTACGAAGTCTATTTCAGTAGCCCTCTCGATATTTAAGTTATAAAGCTTGTAATCTAAACAATATCCAAAGGTTTGTAGTAAATTAAATAGACCCTTTATATGCACTTCTCCATTAATAAAGCCTCCTTGATTCAATTGCTGAATGAATTCCTCCACGTAACGAATTTCTTTCTGTTCAATTATTTGGCTGATGTTATGAATGACCATGAAGTCTTCTTTCTCAACTCGATTCACAAAACGTTTCGAAATGATTTGTTGAACCGTCTGTCTCGATCCAACACCATACTCATCAGCAATTGATTGGTACGTTGGATATACCTGCGTCCGCAAACCGAAATAAGTTTGTACAATTTGAATATCTCTGTCTAATGTTTCGACACTACGTTTATTTACTTTTCTCATTAATTCTTCAATGATTATTTTTAGCATCTCTACCATCTCCTTATTATCTAATACCTGAAGTATATAACAAGTGATATGACACCCCTGTCACAACAAAAAAGCCTTAGGATTAATCCGGAAGCAAGTCTGTAATCATACCTCTATTGTTTTTAAACATTTGGTATTTTCTTTGGCTGTTTCAATACTTGCTCCAATGTTGTCCCTTCAACATGTCAACATCTTTTTGGATGGGGGGCGCCTGGGAATCGGACCAAGCTGACCTGGCACGAAGGAAACAAGCTGTTTTGAAGTTAGAGGGAAGTTATCTATTTTGGTTCCAGTTGGTTGTATTTAATAGTGTAAAGTCTTGATTTGATGCACTTTTTTAATATTGAAACCTCTTTTAATATTACTTAGTAATATAGAAAAACATAGATTCTGTTACCAAGATGTAACAAAAATTTGATTAATTAAATTATTACATTTTTTTATATAAATAATAATAAAATCATTGCAACGCTGCATTTGAATCGTATCGATTTAGATTACACCCTGTATGTGGAAATGGTGGTGGTTAAAATACCCTATTACACACAAAAAAAGAGAATCAGTGTAAGTGAAACTCTTTTTTCATTTACTTATTGTATTCTACCTACGAAATAATCCCTTAATGAAACCAGAATGTTTTTTTCATAACCACCAGTTACTTTCATTAAACGTTTATTAATACTTTGAACCTTCTTTTTGTAGAAATCCTGTCCAAGGTCTTCTTCTTGAGAAAGCCAATGTCGATTCAATTCCTTTAGTTCAAATAAAAATTTGGTTAATCCATAGACACTTCGATTCTTTCCATATTTGCCTATCTTTAAATCATCTGGAACAACCAAGGTAATATTATGAGAAGCAAGGCTTTCAATTGTATTACTTGAAATACCAGAATCTAAGGTTAACAAGAACATTTCTTGAGCGCCTGTACGTTTCATTTCTTCGGGTACTTCCTGCCACCTTTCCCTTAACGATGTTTTCATTGAAACTAATGCGCACTTTCTTCTTTCGATGTCATACTCAACAACCCCAGGAATTACAAAGTCTACTAACTTACCTAATCTTTCTGTATTAAATAACTTTGAACCTATCACACCTTGGTTATCAAACATTATTCCACAACGTAACAATATAGTTTCTATAATGAATTCAAATTCTTTTCCCGCTCTAGACCTTCTTGAATTTGTATGGCTTTTTGACAATTCAAAAAGATATCCTCCATGATGCTCAAGAAAACTAGCTACTATATCCTTAACAACCTCAAATGTTATTACCGCCTCATCTTTTCTTTGGGAAAAATACTTCATAATACTCGGGTCTTCCTGTATTAAAGCACCCATTAATACTCTATCTAATACCTTTTCTAATAAAAGGTATTTCTCCCAACTTCCTTTCCTTAAATAATACAAAATCTCATTTGCATGCTCTATGAAGAAATCTGAATCCTTTTCATAATATGGCGATTCCTTTAATACTAAATCCACTATTTCATTCGGACGAGGAATTATTATCTTCCTGTTCGACTGAATTACTTTCTTGAATTGCTCAACATCCATAAAATCATTCCTTTATTCATTTCTATTTTTGACACTACTTCCTTTTACTCAATCTTGCAGTCGTTTTACATTTTATAGACTTCAATTTATATCTGTATAATTTGTTGTAAAAAAGGACGAAATATTTTAGGGGTGACACTTAATTGTGTGATTTGGAAATAAAGAACAAAAGACAAAGACTAGAATTAACTCAAAAAGAATTTGCCGATGCGTAGGCTTAGGAAAAAACGGCGATTGAACAAGAACCAGCCGTTAACTTTGAAGTTCCTCAAAATAGAGAACGTATTTATATTTTAGGATTGTATAATGATACAAAGGCTCTGACGTTCCATTTGAATTTCTTCAACCAACTTTTGAACCACTCGTAGTTGATATTTTAGAAGCTAAAATAAATAAAAAATATACAATTTCCGATAAACTATATATTTTTTATTTAAGAAGAAAAGAGGAACGTCAAATGAAAGGTAACGGTTTTTTGAGTCTTCTTGTTCAATGCTGGTAGTCCTTACACCGACACTTTAAGCTAAGTGTAACTTGAAAACAACGATTCATATCTATATCATAACCTGAACTTTTTAACTCTCATGGTAATGAACCTGTTTTACATTTTTCTCTCTAAAATTATACTATTTTATTTAGGAAATTATATTTTTCTTTACCGATATAACACTTCATCGCTAAAAAGGTGTTAACTTTATAAGCTTTTATATCACCTAAGTCTTTATTCTCTTCTATATTGACTTTTCCTATATTTTTAATAGGCTCATAGTCACCTGACGGAAAAAGAAATGCATTTTCAACCATTTTTATTTTTTTAATCTTTCTTTCTAATTTATCATCAGATAATTTAAACTTTTCGGATTCAATATTTTTCAGAATTGTAAATGCATAGAACAACTGTTTTACAACATCTGGCCATCCAGGTAAATTTGTATCAATATCGTAATACTTAGCGTCCAAGATGTACATTGTTTGCTCTCGTAAAACCATTATGTCAGGTCTCTGAGATTGAACCTTTGCTGTACTCTCAATTTCCCATTTGAGCTTTGGGATAATTTGTTTAAGAGAACTATACTGATTATTAAAGTTATGGCCACAAATAACTTCCCAAACATTATGAAAGTAAGGTGTAACCAATATATCCAGATTATCATCATAGTTTTTCAGCTCAATCCCAGATAAAAAATCTCTTAGAAGTCTTATTACATTCATTTCTCTTTCAACAAAGGTACTGTTCAATTCTTTTGTTAAAAAATTCACAGCAAAATGGATGTCACACGGCAATCCATTTACATCCATATTCAAGTTTTCTAAAGACACCCCAAATAGCCACCCGTATTTTTCAATACTTTTAAGAACACAATAATGGTATAGTTTTAATAGTAGATTATGACGATCAATGGTTGTTTTCTGAGAAATTGTGTCAGTATAAATGGCAGACCCTCCAGAAAATACGGGCTGTTTTTTATTAATTGTCGCAGTCCAGTCAATATTTCCAGAATGTGCAGAGGACTTAATTCTCATTTCTTTCTTAAATGGACCGTTTTGAGTAAAGTCTAAAATAAGACGATAGGCTGTATACAGATTTTCTTTATTCTGACCTTCATCACCACCAAGCAAATCCATTTCCTCAGGAGTTATTTTCGCTTCCCTCTTGTACTTTATTAAAACTTGGAAAAGAACCTGGGCGTGTTCTTTTAAATCCTGTTCATCATTAGTAACGTTATAATTTTTAGGGAAAATAATAATAAACGTATTTTTATAAATTAATATACCTGTTGCTTTAAACTTTATTTTATTGTTTTTGACGCTGCATATTTCCCTATTAATTAGCTTGTTTACAAACTCTTCTGGATAATTATTATCATATTCCTTATATTCGATTACTGAAATATAGTGTTGTTCATGTCTCACTAGAACTTACCACCAGATTTCCGTTCATTTTTATTATCCATTTAGGTCATCCTCTGTAAATTCTTGTTCTCCTTCCAGTGTTTGTTCAATTTGTTCTTCCCTTTTTTGTTTAATAATTTCAGCTTTTATGTTCATAACATCAGCTCCTGTATTAAAACCTGTTACAAGCTCAGAATATGTACTTATGGTTGCATCAAAAAATTCATGTCTCTTATACCTGAGCACGTCATCCCAGAGGTAAATTAATAGTTTTGAAGAAACATTACTACTATCAACAATTTCTTCAGGACTAATAAAGTATGGTCCTATAAGACGATCTTCGTTTATACCTATTTTTTTTAATTTTTGGTTAATAGTAGTAAGAATAAGTCTCCATTTAAATGTTTCCCCAGCATAATTTACGAGACTATTTTCATGAACAAACCCATTTTCTCTTATAGGCATATATTTAAATTTCCATCGTCGTTTAAAAGCAGAATCGAGCACATAAACTCCCTGATCAGCGCTGTTCATCGTTGCAACGATACTCATGTTACTAGGGATATACAAACCTTCAGTAAAAATGTGTCTCACATCCTGTATGGACAATAAATAGTTTTGCAGATCTTCATTTGAGTTGATGCGATACTGACTGCTGCCGTCAGCCGTTCGGTCAAGTAGCTGAAATATATCCCCAAACACAGCAGGAGCATTTGCCCTGTTTATTTCCTCTATCAGTAAAGTATGTTTAGTATCCTGATTCTGTATTGATTTAATTAATACATTAATAAATGGTCCAGGAACATATTGGTAATCAATTATTGGTTCACCTTGCCGAAACCTTTCTCCGTTTAATCTATGTATAGAGACATCCGTTTCCCTATATAAAGGAACAGGCTTATAGCTCCCTACAAAATCATAATATGAGTATTCGGAATGAAATACCACTCTCGTTGCATTAGCGAAATTTTCTTCTATATACCTGCTTTTTCCCGTACCTGGTGCACCATAAACAATCAGGTTTTCAGAAGGAGAATTCGAATTCGAATCCGTAGGGTTTCTAAATTCTTGTTCCCGTAAATTTAGAGCACTATTCATAAGCTGACGGTTTGAGGCCAGATAATGCACAATTTCAGCAACGTAACCTTGACTTACATTAACTAGTTCAAGCAGGCTAAGGGTAGGTGAATAATAATAATCTGGCCTATCAATTGTTTTACTACCATACCACCAATTATAGTCTGTAATAAACTCGCAGAGATATTCCGCGCTGGTAACGTCATCATTAAAATAATGATATATTGCCTCTTTAATTTCTGGGGCAACATGGTCAATATCGCTGTTTTCTTTTAGATTCTTTATTTTATGCATAAACTCTTTCTTTGTCATTCCATCTACATTAGATTCGGATAAATTTTCCAAAACTCTCTTATACTCCATCAATTCTGAAACATATTCCACCACGAAGGTGGCCAGATAAAACCATTGGTTGGGACAGAATACTTTCATATTTGAACTGGTATTAATTTCTGCAGAGTAATCAAAATACTGAATCGTGATATTTTTTGTTGCTAGTACTTCTGCCAACCGTTCCTTGAAATCCCTATTAAGTTTAAAATCTTCATTTACAAACGTATTACGGTAGTTTTCTCTTGAAGTAATTGCTAACGCATTTAAGTCTCTAAGCACTTTGGAATCCTCCAATTAATGTATATTAGTTAGGCTAATTATACCATTAATCTGTTATATTGACATAAGAATATCTGTTTGGTATTATTAGTGTCAATAAGAGGACGTTTAGCCCTCTTAATTACACATTTCGGGGTGTTGGAATGAATATTAATTTACATATAAAACAAAAGCGAGAGCGTCTAGGCCTAACTCAAAAAGAGTTTGCTGATGCACTTGGATTAGGGAAATATGGTGATAGGACCATACGCAGGTGGGAAAATGGAGAAAGCACCCCCTCCGTTCTTGAATTTAATGCCATAACTAACTTTCCAGAAGAACCGAGATTTCCAAATCCTCCTCTTGAGGATGCTAAATTTTTAATGATTGATCTATTTGCTGGCATAGGAGGAATCAGATTAGCTTTTCAAAACCAAGGTGGCTATTGTCGTTTCACTTCTGAGTGGGATAAGTTTGCTGCAAAAACTTACCGTGCAAATTTTGGAGAAGAACCAAATGGTGATATTACTCAAATAAATGAAAAAGAAATTCCTGACCATAATATTCTACTAGCTGGATTTCCATGTCAGGCGTTCTCCCAAGCTGGTTTAAAGCAAGGTTTCGAAGATACAAGAGGCACTTTATTCTTCGATGTAGCAAGAATCATTGCTGAAAAGCGACCCGATGCATTTTTGCTAGAAAATGTTAAAAACCTAAGAGGGCATGATAAAGGAAGAACATTCGCTAAGATTAAGGAAACCTTGGAACAATTGGATTATACTTTTGAAGCAAGGGTTTTTCGCGCAGCTGATTTCGGTGTTCCACAAAACCGAGAACGAATCTTCATGGTTGGTTTTAATAAAAGAAAGGGGGGCGAACTTGTTCCATTTCAATTTCCTACCCCACCGTACACGCCAACTCGCTTAGGAGATATTCTTTTTGACAAAGTAGATGAAAAGTATACAATTTCCGATAAATTATATGAAGGGCATCTACGAAGAAAAGAGATGCATAAGCAAAAAGGAAATGGATTTGGATTTTCATTATTTAACGAAGATAGTATTTATACTAATACAATAAGCGCTAGGTATTACAAAGATGGAAGTGAGATACTGATAGATCAGGGACAAGGGAAAAATCCAAGGAAACTCACCCCATTTGAATGCAGGAGACTTCAAGGTTTTCCTGAAAAATTTGTAATTCCAGTTTCTGATACACAAGCATATAAGCAGTTTGGGAATTCAGTTTCAGTTCCTGTAGTGGAAGCAGTAGCCAAAGAAATGATAACAGCTATGGAGGCTGCAGATTTTATTACGGACTATAAGGCTTCATTAGTAAAAAATGCAGCTGAAAAAGAGTACATTTATAATTAATGTACTCTTTTTTAAAATTTATTTTCTTTTCAGTTTCACTGAAAATACTACCAAACTAAATATACGTTGTTTTCCTAATAGTAGGCCCTTAATTTTTAGTTCTTTATAATCTATAATATAAATGTTAAACTCCTTTACAAGAAGGGGAAGTCAGATGAAAAATACAGTAATATACTATCAACAAAAAGAAAATGAAGCTAATGAGGATTCCATTACCTATATAGATGGCGTAATAAAACAATTGGAGAAACACTATATTATTAAGGGTGTGTTTATTGATCGTTATAATGATCGAAGTGAACTCTACAACTTTATAAATACCTCCCCCAAAGATACTGTGTTAATTTTCAACAGCACGCCATTAGATACATTTGACCAAATATTACTTGATGAAGTAGCTAGGACAGGGGATTTACACATTGACTTTAAGTTCAATAAATGAATAATTTTAATTTTTTTCCCATTTAGAGAAAAGAAAAAGGTTAATGCAACAAATGCTATATAACTCAAAAAAGGCACTGGTTGAGTAACCTTGTGCCTTTTTTCTATGATTGATTATATTTGATTCGCACAGATTATAATATAAAAAGGAGATATTTGATGTGGAGAGAAATTGAAATAGACAGTTGGTCAACATTCAACCAAATTATTGATAATAATCTAAATGAGAGAAATTGGATATTTAGAGGTCAGTGTTCAACCGAGTGGGATTTAACATCTTCTTTATATAGAGAAATTAAAAACATGACCCAATTATAAATTACTAGATGAATACTTAATTATTCATCTACAACAGAATCTGTAACTATGTCAATATTAGCTAAATCATATCCAATTATTAAGACACCTTTTAAGGGTAATTTAATCCTATCACTTGCATACAGTGCATCAAAAAACTTATAAACTTCATCAAAGTCGTAATTTTTTTTTATCTTTACCTTAGCGGTTTTTTTATTTACATTTTTTGTTCTATATTCATTTAATACTGCAATAGTAAGGTATTCAACATCTTGCATCATACACGCTTGAAATAAATCTTTTAAAAATTGATTATTTAAAACTCCTCTCCCTGCTTCAATTTCGATAACGGATTTATTCTTGTCATGATATGCATCTGCACGAAATGATTTTTTCCAAGCTATTGTTTTTACCAAATAGAACTGGAACCTCTATATGAAATTGGTCCTCATTGTGACGCCCTTCAACCCTATAACCCAAATCCAGAAAAAATGGTGTACATACCTTTAAAACATCATTACTTTTTAATGGAGTTGGTGAATTGCTAGTTACTTCATTGATATCTTTAAACACAGATACTACATCACTTAAAAAAGTTGGTATCCTCACGTTCTTTGGATAAAATTGGAATTTAATACTCATTTCTTTCCCCCTCTATTACGCATTTATACCTCTACCACTGGTTATGATTTTTGATATATTCTATAAATTCTAATAATAATCTATAGATATATAAAAGGAAATTGTCTATTCACGTATTTAAAAAATGCAAAAATTCATTTAATAACCTCCTATTTTCCTCATTGTACTACGTTTTTCACTAAAAAATTTACATTTCATACTTTTTACATTTTGTTTTGGAAAAAAAGCATCCAAAGTTTGAAGTGAACCCAAAAAGTTAGACACGTTATTTAGTTACGCTGCTTCTAAGGATGAGTTAGGTATTGGACCGGACTTAATCCTTATAAATTTGCCCTGATCCGTGTGTGATTATATTATTCGATATAGTTTTCCAGCTCTTGTTTGAAATGGGCCATGCTGTTGAATTCTTGCAGGTAAAGTAATTCTGATTTCAATAATCCAAAGAAATTTTCTATGACCGTGTAATCGAGACAGTTTCCCTTACGGGACAATAGCCTGATTATACAATATATAATGTGAAGATAATGAAAATTGCTTAAATGTAAAATTCATAAGTTTTTTCAAATTATCTATTCAGTAGGCGATACTTCTTCCGTGAAAATCTTTATTAGGTATATTGGAAGAGGTAGGATTTTTATAGGAAGGAGCGAATATAGTACGTGGAGGTGAATAAGATGGCAACTAATATAAAAAGTTGGTTGAACGAGTTACGGGAAGATTACAACGAAGTCGAAAGGGAATTAAGAAAAAAGGAAATGTTACTCGAATTCCAATACGTAAAAGTAGATCACGCACATCTAGTAAGGGACAAATTAATTACAGATTTGTATAATCAGTACAAACTAGAATTTCAATCGTTACAGGCTGAGGTCAGTGCGCTGGAAGCTAAGAGCGTTGATTTAGAGCTGTTAATTAGACATCTTGAAACCTTTCAAAATAATAAACTAAACTATTTATAGTTCTATAACATTATCGGTACTTGTAAAGTTCAACCGCTTTTTATCGCTCACTATAAGAAGAAACACAGAAACACAAAGCAATTTATAAGCGGTTGGCCTCTACGTAACTTTATTACTTAATATTTTATTTTTGTTTATTTAGCAGAGTACATCAAGCAAAACTAAAATAGAAGCAAGCTAAAGGGGTGAATCCAAATTAATTATTTTAAGTTGGGAGTGCTAAATTTACAATTCCTGATATGGTAAATTTATATTGGTATTCATTTCGTACCTATAAGGAGTTATCGGAAAACCTTGAATCCGTTTATGTTCTACGAGGTCAGAATGATGAGGTTCTTTATGTAGGGTATTTCAGCCGACTAAAGATTGGACTTATTCAGCATTTGCATGGTCCTTTTAGGGATGAAATAATGTCTGTAGATTATATTGTAAATCAGCAAAGAGGGAATAAACCTATAAGAGAACTTGAAAAAATTCCTTACTACTTACTTAAGCCTAAATACTTTAAGAAAAAAATACTCCCAAAGACCCTTTATCAGATGCATCGTAAACTACCTAAAATAATTGTTAACATAAAAAGACCATGAAATTAATCGTGGTCTTCTTGGTTAATTGGATAGGTTTCACTTATTTTATCTACCACCTTATTCAATTTCTTTTTAAATTCATTCATTTTCTTTTCTTCTTCTTTGAATAGGCAAAGCCAATTTAGCTATACCCGTTATTGAAGCTTGTCTTATTTTCCTTTATAAGAATACATTCTACACAATACCAAACGCCACTTCTTACATATACAACTTCATCATTGAATCCATGCTCATTACAATAAAATTGTACCTTCGTTAGAATTGAGTTGAAACCTAATAATATGTGTATGTTTTTCTGAAAAGTTGTGTATATATTCGCAATATCTTAGTTGTCATTTTATCTGATAAGTGTTGAATTAGTTGCTATTTCGTTGTCAACACAAGAAATCACCTCGAAATACTTCTAATACGGTGATTTGCTTTGTAAAGAATACAATCAATATTGTAGTTCGTCATCAAATCCTTTGTCACTACGTCGTTTGTATTCTTCTTCATAAGCTTTTTGAAGAAGTTCTTGAATTTCTTCTTTTGAGAGTTGTTCGACTAAATTCTCACTTACAATCTTTTTACATGCGTTTATAAATGTATTACCAATTATTAAAGTTGCAACAACAGATGAACCAGCTGATACAGCTTTTATTATTAGATTGCTATTTTTAAGTAATTGCTTAAAGCCTTCTTTTCCTAATTTTCCAGCTATTTTTTCACTAACTTTCATTAATCCTTTTGGTCCAGAAGCTCCAAGTGTTCCTCCTGTTATTGCTTTAATTAGTTCTTTAGAGAATTTTTTATCTTTTGGTAGACCAAATATTGAACTAATATGACTAATCATCCAAACTTGTGCCGCCCAAACTGCTACTAAATCCCCTCCTAATGGGATTAATCCAGCAGCCCCCGAGGTAGTTAGATGAAGATACAACCACTTTTTAGCTTCTTTTTCCTTTGTTTCTGCATCAACAGCTTGGGCATTTGTAAAAGCATACTTAACAGCATCAGGTAAATGTTCATATGTTTTTTGTGTTAATTCTATTAACCCATGTTCAGGTATATTAAATCCACCCATTAATATCTTTGGTTCAGCTAAAACCTGGGTTATATAAACCACTGGAAAATTTTCATGATTAAGATATGATAAAAAGTTCTCATTCTGACTGTAGGTTTTTGTGAGGACCAGTATTACTTTCATTTTTGAAGAAAACTGTCGAATCCATTCTTCTTCAACTGGCTCAAGTCTATCAGATTCGTTTGAGATACAATACCACATAATGTGCATATGCTCTGAAACATCTGTTGACTTACTTCTTTGTACAATTTCATCTGTAATTTCTTGTTTAACTTTATCTCGTGTTTCGTTATCTAACTCTAATCCTCTAGTATCAAAGAGTGTAATTGGAACTCCTTCTTTTTTGTATTTTGTTAGTCCCATTGTTACAGGCTCTCCAGTTGAAGTTTCAGCTAATCGTTCACGAAATATAGAATTGATTAACGTACTCTTACCCACCCCAGTTTTACCGCAGAGAATTATGTTAGGATGAGTCATATCTTTTTCAAAATTTTGTCTGTAATTATCAAACATTTTTAGATATTCTAAAATATCAATAGTTGATTTTTGATCATTATCCATTAGTTTAATCTCCTCCATATAATTAAAAAGGGTATCTAGTTTAATATTACCCTATAAAGATAACACTATACTTTTTTTGTTAAAAAATTGATAAATATACAAAAAAAAATATATTGTAGATTTTAGGCATTTATGTTCTTTTTTCTTAAAAGTTTACTGATGAATAAACAAATAATTGAAGAAATAAAAATAATAGTTGAAAGTTGAAATAAATATGAAAATTTATAATGAGAAGTAAAGAATGTTTATCATGCTAATGTGATTAGAGACTATATTATGTGTGCTACCTCTCTCCAAAAGCTTTCAGAAAGGGTTAGTGGGGATTTACGAGAAGATATTTATCATTATTACCATCTACGCTTATTAGTACTCTCTTAGAGCCTCAAGGGTTTAAGCATATTTACATAATATCTACCTACCATTATTGAGATTATATTGTAACATGGAAGTATTTTCAAAGTCTGCTAAAAAATATGAACTAAAAAAAGAGGCTGTCAAATTAGACAACCTTTAAGAACTCTTATTAAATTAAAGCATGCGTTATTTGAATAACAATTAACTTGTTTCTTTATCCAGTTTTCAAAAAACTTGGAATATCTTTATTTGGATCATTGAAAATACCATCAGGTCACTTGTAATTATATTAACATCTCAATAGTTCTTATAGGGGGATTTACATATAATACCCATCATTGTTAAATATTTAACATCTTTTAATGATGTAACTTGCTCTTATCATCAACTTAAAAAGACTGAATATCTTCAAATTTCATATTCCGGAACAACAACAGATTTCTTATTGCTTCATCTTGAACTGCGAAATCATATAACTCTTGATTGTACTTATTTATAGTATCAATATGTTTTTTCAAATCCTCAAACAAATCGCTTATAATATTATGTGATGGCATAAGTGAATCGAAGTATAACTTTGCAACGGACATAGTATTTATTAATAATTCTTGATGACTTACTTCTAGACTCGGAAAATCATCAGTAATATTATCCAAATAATACTCCATTATATACATACACCTTACTAGATGATGAGGGTGAGAATATTTCTTTTTATAAAACTCCTTTTTATCAACTGAAAAGGGTGATTCAACTTGATTCATTACTCCAAAATAGAATAGGGTTCTAGTAATAATTATACTTGAACATCCAAGATACAATAGACACTTTAACTTCTCATCAGATTTTACTTTTAAATTACGATGTACACTAAACACATACTTTAGAACTTCATAACTGGCCATTCTATCAGCATCAAATTCCCATGCCTGTTTTCTCATATCAAAATTATCTTTAACAAAGTTTTCTTGCAAAAGAAAATCATTTTTCCTAAATTTTGAACTGTTATGTTGCAAAATATGCTGGAATTCATGGCTAAAAGTAAATTGTATAGAACAATCTATCATAAATTTCCCCATATCAAACTCTTTATCTTCATACAAATCAATGTATGCTTCTTGTAAAGGTTTATCCATATTAATTCCAGCGAGCACAAAGTTTTTAAAGTATTTTTTGTCTAGCTTTTTACTAAGAAGAATTGCATAACCATTTGTTATGCCAATAATATTATAGCCTTTTTCCTTATAAGCAAATGCATTGCATGTATCGTTATTTGCGATGTAGAAACAGTAATCTTTTATGTTATAGAGTTCTGCATAACTATCAAATAAACTTACAAATGAACTTTCAAAATTTGAATAAATATCTTTCGTTTCATAGGCCTGATAATCGAACATATTTTTTATTACATTATGTTTTGCAAGTAATTCTTTGCTTATCATCAAACAAATCCCCCCAAACTGTCTCAAAGACCATAAAAATTTTGATCTTTGCTTTTCCTTATTAAACTACCAGCGATAGTTTAGCACGACTAATTGCTAGTTTTATGAATACTAAACATATTGTCTGTTTAAACCTGTTTTTTAGTTTTCTTATTTGAAATTTCTTTTATTATTCTACTTGATTTAATCTAATAATCTCGTCAATATAACTAGATTCTCTTAATGCCCCCGTCACTGGATCGTTCGAAATAAATCTCCCCTCAAAAAATGCATATTTTTCTGCATTATTGCTTATTTCAATGACACCTTCAAAAACACTAAAAATTCTAAGATAGCAAACTATCTGATTTCCATCTACATTCATAAATGCAATATGATTCTTTGGCTCTTTATTCCATAAATCGAACATGGGTTGACCATCTATCAAATCAATAGTACCTTTTATTGGATATTTTAATGAAAAATCCTCTGGTAAATTATTATCTAAAATACATTGTCTAATTATCTCGCCAACTGAATCATTTAAATACTCCTCACCTAACCAATAATTCGCTAATTCATATACAATTTTCAGTAAAGATCTTTTATATTGTAAAATATCTATTTTTGAACTAATTTGTATTGATGGATTTGTAATAACCCCCTCAACCATTTGCTGCTCAATTTGTTCTATAGTTAGTTCAGGCTTACCTTTTCTCCTTAACATCTTATTAAGGATAGCTGGTAATTTATCTTTATCTTTTTTATCAATAGATAATGTTATCATTTCAGAATTATCACTCGTTTTTTCCTTATCGATAAGAGGTACCAAATAAAGAGATTCTGGTTCACCATTTTTGTTCATGTGATATCTCACTTTTTGATTTGGATTATTTAATAAAACACCTTTTTCCAAAGGATTAGGTAGGTTCCCAGACTTTCCAGGAATTTTTAGTATCATTCGTTCCGCTTGTATTAACCAATTATCAACAAGATGATGATCTACACTATGACCTAACAAATCATTACATTCTTTGCAAACATTATATAGAACCAAAGTACCACCTATTGCATCAGGAAAAACATGCTCCGCAGTTAACTTTTCTTTGAATTCTTTACAAAATACACATCTCACAAAGAAGCCCCCTCTACAGAATATTAATAAAATATATAAAAGATTATAGTTTGATTGCATAGTAAATTTACTATATTTTGGTAATAAAAAGAAGATTATTATGAAAAAATGTATTTTGGAGAATGTACATATGATTGCACCTTACCTTTAGAACTTCTGTAGAGTAATACCCTTATAACAAAAAGGGGACTCCACTATATAGTAGAAGTCGCCCCAATTAACCTTATTTGATTTCCTTTTGGACATAATCCTATAGTAACTCTTCTTTCAAACTATCAAATAGATCAGATTAAAATTACATAAAAAGCATCTTTAGGCAACTCTCGCTTTTTAACTTCTATTATTATTATTCCTGTTTAAATTGTGTAGCATCTACTGACCAATTGACTGTAATAGTTGTAGAGATATTTTTTTGAGGTTTTAATTTTTGATATGGATTTTTAATTAGTTCTATTTGGGGTTCTTGGTTTAGGTTAGTAATGAATACTAAAATATATTGGTCTTGCTTCTCCTTTGCCACAGCCCATTCTTTATCAGTAAACAATACGCCTCCTTTTTGTGCAGTTAACCCTTTTATTTCAAAATAAACTTCTGGTTCTCCAATTAGTTTAAAATCATATCCTGAACCATCTTGTCTAGTATCAACTAATTCTCCATTAGAAAATTCACTTAGTTTTCCTTTATAAAATTGCTCTTTAAAAAACTCCTCTGCTCTTACCCCAGTTATTCCTCTAGATGTATATTCTATCGTTCCTCTATTTTTTCTCTTTTTATTTATTTCATCTTTTTCCTCAGATAAATCTAGTACATTTACATATGACTCAATATCATCTTTGTCATTACTTTCACTTAGGATATCCTTCACTATTTCATAAAATGCTAATTCACTTAGTTCAGAGTATTTTTCTGCAACCTCTGCTCTTGAAGGTGGTAATGAAACTTGATGGTATCCAGCTCTATGTGAATATATAGTATCGAATTGATCTCTCATATGTTTTATAGTGAAATGGTTTACATCTAATTTTTTACCAACTTCACGAAATGCTTCCCTTCTTGACTTATATCCTAACCTATCCACAGCTTTCTGATCATATTTTGAAAGATAAAGGGCTATAATCATCCCTAGTTTAAATTTCTTCTCCATGAGAACACTCCCTATGATTTAAACTACTTTATAGTTTTTCTCTAGCGACACATTAGATTAAATAACGTTTAAATAGTGCCTTACCTTGCATACTATTAAAATATATCATCAAGACTGACCTCGATAAAGAAATAATTTTAAGATAGTATTACCCATAATATAGATACAAAAAAAGAGCCTAATCCCAATGGACTAGACTCTACTTAATTGCATATACTTGCTTTGGCATATAGGTGCCTCCATGGATACAATAGACAATTCCCTTTTCAATCAGTTCCAACTGTTCATACTTAGTCATGTTATACAATTCAGCTGTTCCTAGAAATCTTGTTATTGGTTGTCCACCTTCGATACAATCCAAAGCATTTAATTGATAGTTTCGACCTCCCATTGTTACTACTTGTAATCTAGTTCGTGGTGCATTAATTTCAGTGTATGCCATTATTTCTCCTCTTCCTTCTTATTATTAATCAGCTTAGATATGAACTCGCTTTTACTGACCTTGTAGCCATCAATAATTCTAAGCTCTTCGAGAGTTCTGATCGTTTCCTCATCGAAGGTAAAACATACTCGCTTTTTATTTAGCATATCGATCAATTTTCTCCCTTATTTTTGATTTTTTAAGTTCTTCATAGAGTTGTAGTTCAATAGACAGCTTCCATTAGTAAATCCAGAACCAACAAATACTTCCTCCGCCTTTGAGGTCTCCCATTTTTTTGCTGAAACTAATTTTATTCTAGGGATCTTATTTTTGATTGCTGTAAAAAATTCTGCTGCAATCATTTCGTGTTTTAATTTTAAGAAAAAATCATGTAACCTAACTTCCTTAAACATACTAAAGATATTTGTGTTAGTACTATAATAATGATAAATAATGTTGTAATAGTTGGAAGATTAACGAAAGACCCAGAACGAGACAAACTGAGTAATGGCAAGGGTTTATCGCTGCTACGAAACATCTATCATCCATTATTGAAAAGTTGAAAATAATGGAAGGTGAATAATGTAGTATGACTAGTAAAAGAAAAGGTAAATTATCACTCGATCAGATGGCTTTGATCAGTCCATCTACAAAAGATGTAACCATGGAAGAGTCACTTGAGGAGTTCTTAAGACATTGTCAAAGATTAGGACTAACCAAGAATACTGTAATCAACTATATGTTTACAGAAAGTAAAAAACATATTAGTCTAAATATTGCGAAATATTTACATAACAATAATATGTGGTTCGATTTTTCCAAAGCTAATCAATTTAGCATAACTGAAAAACAAGTTTATCCTAAAGTAGGAAGGAAAGAGAAGAATTTTAGCAAATTGATAATAGAATTAATACATTTTCATTCTTTTTAATGAACAATAATGGTAATAGAGAATTGTACGTTGGTAAGATGATGAATGTATATGATAGAGGAGAAATCCCTGTTGGTAGTCATTTAACTAATTTTATACCAAGCTACTATGCCTCTGAAGTGGGTACTCCTGTTGATATACAAATTCTATTTGTAGATGTAACTACTTTTTTTAAAGTTGATAAAAAGTATTTGGATAACATTACTTTAGAAAGTACTGGTAATAAAATACTTTTCAAGCTCTATTTTCTTAGTTAATATAGATGAAGAAATTGAAAACTTTCTTATTGAAATGCTTAACTATCCAGAAATTAACTTTCAATATCAAGTTGAATTAGAAGATGTTGATGAAGGTATTTCTATTGATGATCAGCCTAAAGAAAGACCATTCGAAACATTTGGAAGTGCATCAATAACATATAAAAGAGATACTAAACCTTCAAAGAAAGCAATTGTTTTAGCAAACTATCTTTGTGAAATTGACCATGGGCATGAGGATTTTATTTCTAAAATAACCAAAGAAAACTATGTAGAGGCACATCATTTAATTCCAATGGAATTTCAAGGTGAATTTGAACGAAGTATTGATGTAGAGGCTAATATTGTTTCACTATGTCCTAGCTACCATAAAAAACTTCATCATGGTGAATATAGTGTAATTGAGCCTTTAATTGAAAAATTATATGATGAAAGAATTGAAAGACTTAACAAGTGTGAAATTAGTTTGTCTAAGGATGATTTACTTAATTACTATAAATAGTCACAGATTGAATAGCATTAGATTTTAAAAAACAAAATTCACAATGTAAGAGCGTTTAATTTATTCGCTCTTTTTTGGGCTTTCTTTTAACTAATTAGTTGTTATAAAAATATCGCCTAACTGTTTTAAAAAAATGGCTCTTTTAAAGTAGCATGTTGATATTTGACCAAAATAAAAATAGACCACTTTGTTGGTCTATTACACTTTATATTTTTGAACTGTTCATTAAAAATCTGAAGATATTTTACTTCCACATCTGCATTTAATTGATATAATGTATTTTTCGTCAGCATTATCAATATAGTTTTCGTCAACAGTAACCTCTATATCCTCATAACTATTAAGAAATCCATCTTCTAATACTACATGACGTTCGCATTTTGGACATTTAATAGTAAACTTATCACTCTCCACCCCATAATTCAAAATGCCCAATGCGATTACTTTTAAAGTTGATTTTAAAAACTCTTTCATCACTTCACCCCTACGTCGCTCTTTCTGTCTTATATGACATAATTATAGCATTTGATGCATTTTTTTTTGGCCATATTTACTTTAGAACAAAAATTAGCTGTAGAGCATTATTTTTAAACATGGTATTACGTCTACAGTTATAATTACTGGATTTTACACAATAAATTAAATGTAATATCGTTTTAAGCTTGGAATCAAGGTCAGAAACTTATCCTTAATTACTTGTCTACACATTTGAGCAAACTGGGCATTTTTCCGTTGTTGTTGTTCGAGTGAATTTACTAATAATCTTATACTATTTATAACATTTGGATCGTCAGAACCATCAAGAAACGGGCTGCTTTTTGTACATAAAAAATTACCTCGATATTCTTATATAAAGGTGTATGAAAGTGTAAATTTATTAGTAATATTTTTTATAAGTAAGATAAGCTGTTTAGCCTCTATTTCTACATAACTTTACTAGCATTTCCTTTTCTTCTTCAGTAATTTTCGTTGGATTTAACGTCTTGTCCTTTATTGCTGCAAGCACTAATACCTGCTATTTTCTTAGTTTCGAAGTAATTACTATCAGCGTTATAAGATTTGATTTTTTCCATTAAACTTCTATCTAATACTAATGGGATAGTTAAAACTTTTGAATGTAGTCTACTTCCGATTATAATTACTTCATCTTCTTTAGCACTGCAATTTAAAGATTCAATTTCTTGGTTGTTTTCACCCTTAATTAATATTTTTTCAACGTAAAAATAGGCAGTAATGTATCTTTTATTGTCTATTCGAGCATTGAAAAAGATGAATGAGCCTTTATCTAAATTGTTCCTAATACTATTTCCATTCTTATTACTATTCCCATAAACTAATTGAGTAAAATTGGGATCTACATGCCCTTCATTTGCCTTTTCTGCACTATATGTAACAATCATATGTTTACTCATAATTTTCATTTCCCCCTTATCGTTTGGTAATGATACCCACTTATCTTACCATGAGTGGATACATTAAAATACACCAAACCTTATATCTATTTAATAGTTCGAGGGCAAATAAGTGTATAAAATGATATTTTATTATTTTTCTTTTAGGTTACTCCTTACTACTATATCTTTGGAGTTTGGAGGACCTCAAGAGGTGGAAATAAACAATTTGATCCAGAGCAAAAAAATAACTGAAAGAGTAATCCCTTCCAGTTCAATAGTAGCATATTATTTTGTAGAGTTTGAATATTTTGTAGGTTGTTAGAGTGATTGTAATACTTCCTTCAGCTTGTCCAACTCTTCTTTGCTTAAAGTAACACCCTTACCATTTTCTCATTATTTGGAGCCCAATCACGGATGTCGTACTTCGGTTCACGTCCGTTCCAACTAATTAGGTTTAGTTCTTTTGTCCAGCCTTTTGGGAAGCCAGAATTGCTGCTGAAGAAGAAGAGGAAACCTCCAATAAATTAATGTATGACCCGACTGGTGCCGATAAAGACTGTTCTGATCTCCCTAGTGAAGGTTTTGAGGCACAAGAATTTTATATAGCTGCTGGAGGGGTCCACAAAGTGACCCTCATGATTTAGATAGAGACAATGACGGTAATGCCCGTGATTGGCAATAATAAATAGTAATTCTGAGAGGAGCTTTTCTAATTAGAGAGGCTTCTTTTTCCACGTACTCTACCGAGTGCATACAATGCCTTCTCACACTCCCATTTTATAAAAGAAGTACTTCTTAAATTCTAGCATCTCCATAAATACAACTCGTGTAATTTGTTTTCTTTAAAGTTCTGTACAGATATGGGACTTAGATTTAATCGAGGTCCATCTAGATGTTCCCATGTACTTTCGCTACTGAAATTCCTTCAGCTTGTCGTTGCAAGGTGTTTTCACGTTCACACTCGCTTACATAATCAACACTTTCAATACTTTCAATACTAAATCACTTACAAACATGTCTAAATGTATCTTTGTGTTGGATAGTTTAGTAAAGGCATATCTATGACTTTAATATCCGTTTTGATATATTTTGAGAAATGTAGTTCCTACCAAATTTTATTTAGCAAATCCACTTAAGCGAAAACACTGTTTTAAGGCTTGATATTGGCTTCTATTTAAGTCTTTTCCGCTTTAAAGATACCATTATCAAATTCCCATGTAAACAGAGAAAATAAGCAAGAAAAGTTTTTATGCCTAACACTTTCCACGTAATAATCATGTCAATTGAACTGTTTTTTGCTACCTTTACACGTAATGAGATATTTAACATATTGTGGAGGTATAATACCTATTAATGCAGTATATCATTCTATTCGATAAAATCGTTATTTTACTCTTTGAAAATTCCAGTAGGCGTCCGGAGCCCACTTTAATTTCCCCCGGTAAAGTATTGCTATATTAAGCAATCCTTTAGTCAGAAAAGTTACCCCTACGATAATGCCTGAACTCAAATCCACTATTTTTCAAAAATCCTTCATAAAGTAAAGATTACCTTTATATGTCTTATTTTTGATACTGAGATTCGCTCTACAACGGAATTAACTTTTGTTTTATGGATAATGGTTCATTCGATTTAATGTAGAAGCTTTTAGAAACACACTATTTTAAGAGATATCCCATTGTATATCTCTTAAATCTTCTTCCTAGGATTAGTTTTACTTACAACATACCTAAGCTCCTATAATATATAGTTATTTGAATGAAGCCAATAACTCCTTTCTTCAATCAAAATCACTTTAGTAGTGATGATAATTTTTGCTCGACCCACTTACTCATACTGATTCCTTCTTGTTCAGCTAACTCTGTCATGCTTTCTAATAGATCAATGGGTAATTCCAAACTAGTTTTTCGATAGGAACTTCGAAAAATCAGGTGACCCTCTTCATTGTAGATGTCTCCTTTTATTAAAAATGGCAGGATATCCTCTGCAATGAAACTCTTTGTCGTTAATGGTCTTTCCCCTGCACGGATGAAGAGTAGGATCGTGTGATCCTGTTCCCTCAATCGTATGTTTTCCATTCCCCACGTTTCATATAAATAGTCCAGGAATGGATAAAAGACAACAGCATCCTTCGGAATTTCTAGCTGTACATAGCCTTTATACTCCAAAGTGGATTGATGAATGGGATAGACCGGCTTTAACTGATACTCCCTTATCCCTTCTTCAAATGGCAACCATTTTTGAATATTGGCTAAGAAAAAAAACCATTCATGGTCCTTGTTCCGTATAACACGTGCTTCAGGAACCTTTCTTGAATGAAATTTCTGAAATAAGACAATATCGTGACTAGGATAATAATACTCAAATCGTTTTGGGCGTTGAGATTCAGATGGTTTCAGTAATCCGGCGGCTTCCTCATATGCTGTTTCTGATATGACATAGATCGTCCTCTCATCACCATAAGGGACAGCCTCAGCTTTTATTGATCCATCTTGGATATACTTATAAATACTTTGAACAGATAATCCCAATTTCTTTGCAACCTCATTGGGACTCATACCAGTAGGTAAAGATTTCTTTTCAGATACTAATCGATCCACTTCCGCTTTTTCATAACGGGCCTCTTTATGTAATCGATGTGGGTCCAGAATTTTAATGATTTTCTTCTGCTTTCCATAATGGTAGACCGTTGCCTTGGATACTCCTAATAAATCAGCTACTTCTTTTTGTGTATACCATTCCACTTTATCCCCCTCCCATCCTTCTTGATTATCCGTTCCGGTTTTTGGAACATCCCGTTGTTTCCCATTCGTCAATTCCTCATGATACAAGACTGCTTCTGCCTGGCCAAATTTCACACGATATTGGAGACGTGGGTGTTCAATCACTTCCAAAATCACGCCTTCTTTTTTCTCAAATTGTTTAAAGTAGTAAAAACTCTCTGGGTCATCTTCTTCCGTACATGTTAGGAGAACAAAAACCGTTTCCCCCATTTCATAAGATGCAGTCTGCGTGTTTTTTTCATGGTTTAGTTTATTCATTATTTGTCTCTTCACCTTTTATCTTTTATTGTTATATGTCTATCTACCTCAAGATTAACTATTCATTTCCTATATCTATCATAATATATAATATTGATTTAAATAAGTATAATTACAAATTACTTTTATATAAACATTATAAAACTAATATTTGAATCAAACAATATTATTATAATTTATGAATCTAATTATATACTAATTATAGTAAACCTAAATAAATGGAGGATTTATTTAGGTCTTCCATAATTAATAAATACTTGTAGTTTGCTATAATGTAATGTATAACCACAAATAATTAAAATGATTATTATATACTTTTTCTTATTTATAGATGGATTATAAAAGTGAGGGATACAGGTATGCATGAACTGATGGGAAAAACGAAAGAGCTTCAGAGCCGTGCATGGAAAAAGAGTCTTTCAGACATTTCGATTCATACGTTACAGGAACGTTTAGATACGACAGAAAAGAATGGGCAAAAACCGTTTTCAGATTTTAGCGATCTAGACATGCTACAGTGGTTTCTTCAACGACGAGAGCATTTAAAACAGCAACATGAAAAGTCCACCCGCACCGTACAAGCCTATGAGCGAGAACTTCTTCAATTTATTGAACAATTACTCACTTATTCGGTGGAAATCAATGTAGACTTGGAAAAAGTTGTGGACGGTTCACTCTTTAAATCTCTATCTACCCGGCACATACGAAGATATCAGGAATGGTTATCAGAAAAAAGCCCCTATGTCTTAACAAAAGGAGCTTATTCCGTTGCCACATTATCCAGAAAGACAACGATCATTAAGAATTTTTTGAAATTCCTGTTCGAAGCAGGCTATATCACGGAACCCATTCATGAAGGTTTCTATAAGATAAGCATTCGTAAAGATGATCGGCCGAACCGTGATTTGGGACCAAAGGAAGTCATTCAGCTACTTGATTACTTCAGGGAAATCAACCACCCCATCGTTTTTTCGATTATTCATATCCTAACGATGACAGGCATGCGTAATGAAGAGTTTACAAGACTCCGAGTCAAGGATCTTCAATATGATTCCATTACCAGCACGTATTTTTTAGAGGTCCTAGGTAAAGGAAATAAACGAAGGCAAATACCATTGAAAGAAAAAGGAATGAATAGTATTCGAATGTTCCGTTCAGCTAGAGGAATCGAAGATATAGATGCAGCAGAAGGAGACGACCCGCTCTTTACGACCAATACCGGACGTGCATACTCTCCCTCTTATTTGTCTCAATACATAACAAAAGCCATTAAAGAGAGTGGATTGCCTTTTTTGAAGTTTCGTTCTTCTTCCATTGGTCCTCATACATTTAGGCATGCTTTTGCCATCATTTCTCACTTAAATGGAGTTGATGTCTATCAGATTATGAAGAGTCTGGGCCATGAGCAGCTCTCCACTACAGAAATTTATTTGGAGAAGGTTTTTGAAAAAGAACGCCATGCGATTCATTTGTGGAAATCAGATGTGTTTGGAGAGTATATATAATGGAAGAAAGTCGTCATTTTCAGAGAAGTTTTTGCTGGATTTTGGATTCCAATTGAATGGCACGCCCTTTAAAGATCCGTTACGAAAATGGTTGAAAGATTGAAGATATAAAAAAGTCGAGATTTAATAAAAGATCCCTTTCATACCTTGCAAGTAGTATATACAGAAGTATAATCAAAAGGGGAAAACAAGACATCTGGTGACTTGTTCTCCCCTCATTTTGAATAATCATTTTTGAACGTGAATTTGCTGCATATCTTCAACTATATTTTTAAATTGTTATAAACCGACCTTCGTAAAGACCCAATTAGCTTAAATCCTCCATGAATCCATATCGAACCCTTCTATAAGGCCTTTATGTTCTCTTTGATGATTCTTGCGATAGCTTTAAAATCATACTTATGGTTACCTACATCTACAACAAAATCCTGTTCTTCTTCTATCCCCATTAGCCATTGATAATGATTGATCTTCAAAAACATAATAAGGGAAGCGAGTGCTGTCCTCTTGTTTGCGTTGTGGAACGCATGATTTTTAGAAATGGATTCGAATAAGGCTGCAGCCTTTTCATGAATAGATGGGTAAGCATCATTCTCGAAAACAGTTTGTCTGGGTCTGTTCACTGCAGAATCAAGGAGGCCGGGATCTTTCACCCCGATTTGTTCAGTAGGAGAATAAACTTTTATTTGAATGGCATTGATAGCAATAATTTGATTAGTGGAAAGATAGATAATATCAAACGTCATATTATCTATCCACCAAACCCTTGAAAGCTTCGTCATGTTCTTTAATAACATCTGATAACATTTCCATAAATTCCGCATCTACACCTTTAGGTAATTTCACATTTTTATTTTTCCTTAAAATGATTTCTTCACCTTTGAACTCAACCTCTAATTCGTCTCCAAAAGCTAAATTTGCAGTTTTCAACATTTCAACTGGAAACGTAATACCCAAGCTATTTCCGACTTTAGTTAATTTCCTAATGGCCATTATTCATTCCTCCTTCAAAAGAAAGTTATAATTGTTATTACTATTATAACATTGGTCTTTATGGTTTATACTACTTTTAGCTTAAATCGGTTATTTTTAGCTTACAATCATTCGAACAACCGTTTCTTTACTCCTTTTTTTATTTTTTCGTCTTATTCTATAAAACCCCGTTCGTAAAAGTGTACTTTTGCGAACGATCAGAATTAAATAAAGAAAAAGCAACCTAATATGACTTTGTTTTTATAGAACTGTTCCGGAAAAGTTTGTAATGATTTAATCCCCCTCTAAAATCATTTTGGAGGAATTTTTCCCCATTTCATAAAACCGTTAACAAGCTAAATCCAGGAATGTTTCTTTTCTCCTTAATAATTCTGATTTTTTTATAATAGAACTTGAACTTCTTATGCTGTATAGGACGATAAGATACAGGGGAATAATCTGCTCGAACTTCTTTTAGTAATAAAATTAATGGTTGCCGTAAACTTAACCGATGAGTGAATCCTTGGATTTACCCAAGCAAAGCTGTCAATAAGTTTATTAAGAACAAAATAAAAGGACCCGCTGGTCCCTTAAAAAAATACTTTAGTATGAATGCTCTTGTGAAAGAGTCATCCCTTTTTAAATTGTCTCTTCTAAATTAACTTTCCCTTTGTAACAAAATGCATCTCCGTTATTTGGATAAATTCAATTTCAAAATCCCTTATTTTATAGTACGGTATGGTTGAGTTAAACAAATATAGTTTAAAGTATTAAATAACACCTACTGGTAGCTATCTTAAAAAGAAACTATTTTTAAATTATTTTAATAAAAGAGTGTTCTCTTTTTCTAATTCATGATGTACTACTTCTCCTATACGCTTCATGCCCTCAAAGATTTTATCTTTAGGCATATTAGAGTAATTTAAACGTAAAGTATTATTCTTTGTGCCATTTGGAAAGAAAGGGGCACCAGGAACAAAAGCAACATTATTTTTCAAGCATTCAGCGAATATTTCCTCGAATCAACAGGTTCAGGAAGCTCAATCCAAGTAAATTATCCACCTTCTGGCTTACTATAGGTTATATTTTTCGGGAAAAATTCTTCCATACAAGATAACATAGCTGTGCATCTTTCTTTATAAACAGTTTTGATTTCATTAATGTGCTCTTCGATATCGTAAAGTTCCATATACTTTGCTGTGATTCTTTGAGCAAAGCCGTCAGTGTGCAAGTCAGCTGTTTGCTTAAAAGATACATACTTATCAATAAAAGGCTTGTCTGCACAAATCCATCCAAGGCGAAGACCGGGAGTAAAAATCTTAGAGAAGGTACTTATATAAATTACTCTACTCTCGGTGTCAAAATGTTTCACAGGCGGGAGTGCCTCTCCAGCAAATCTTACAGCTCCATAGGGATTATCCTCTACAATCAGTACATCATATTGATTAGCAAGCTCAATCATTCTTTTTCGTCTTTCGAGTTTTAATGTGCGACCTGTAGGGTTTTGGAAATCTGGAATAGTATAGATGAATTTTGTGTCAGGATGCTCTTGCAGCTTTTTCTCTAGCTCTTCCATGACCATTCCGTCATCATCCATAGCAACTTCAACAAATTTGGCATCATATGACTTGAATGCGTTAATTGCTGCAAGATAGGTTGGGCTTTCACAAATAATCGTATCTCCCTCATTGATGAATAATCTTCCGGTAAGGTCGATTGCTTGCTGGGATCCTGATGTGATAAGAACATTTTCAATAGTAGAGTTGAATCCGGTAACTTTCATCCTTTGACAAATTGCTTCCCTTAAAGGTATATATCGGAAACAAGAGAAATACTAAAAGTAACAGAAAGACCAGAAGTCATCTCTTTTGCGGGAGGATTGCCAGCTCCAGAGTTGTTTCCTGTAGAAGCTCTTAAGGATGTATGCCATGCTGTATTGAATGAAGAAGGTTCGGCCACTCTTCAATATAGTACGACAGAAGAATCCCCCTTTTTATGTAACGTTTAGAAATTTTTTTAAACGTATTTTATTAACATATAGAATTTTCAGTTATTTATATTTTTTCGACCTTACGTTCTTTTCTAGTGGCATAAATAACAATTGGAATAAGTAGTAATGAAAGCACAGCGCCAGCAATTGAAAGGGTTGCATAACTAGAGTGGGCTACAACGATTCCTGATAAGCCTCCTCCCAATGCTCCTGACAAAGCAATCCAAACATCTACAGAACCCTGAGTTTTAGCCCTAGTAGACGGTGGAGTTGCATCCACTAGGATTGCCGTGCCGCTAATTAAACCAAAGTTCCAGCTAAGTCCAAGTAAAGCAAGTGCTGTAATGAGGACTACCATCGAGTCAGCAGGTCCCACGGCAGCTAGAATGCCTAAAGCCAGTAGCGTAACGGCAGAAGCAATGGCCATAGCAGAACGGCCAATTTTATCAACAAGATAACCAGTCACTAATGAAGGAAAAAACATTGCACCTATGTGAAATCCAATGACAAGCCCCACTTCATTCAAACCATGTCCATGGTGTCCCATATGTATGGGTGTCATCGTCATTATTGCCGTCATCACAAATTGAGTTAGAACCATTACTGATGCTCCTGCAAAAATTCCTCTCCTGTGTATCGATGACGTATTTCCCTCTAAAGGTAAATTACTGGTTTTACTTTAAGCATCCGATAATGCTTTTGCCAAAGGCTTTCGCCTGCTCGACCATAACCAAACCATTTTTCATAATCTGTCTCTTGCAGCATACTTTTCAGTTGAAGTAGTAGTGGCTCGTAAGAAGCATTATCTGGTAGTGTTGCTCCCATTTCAATTAAATGCTTCGGCTTATAACGCATCATACGATACAAATGTGCCACTTCCAACAGTTGCACTTAACAAGCCCTTTAACTCACACACTTTAAACGCTTTTGAAATGGTACTCAAATTTAAATCCAAATAATCAGCCAATTCTCGCTGTGGAGGAAGTTTTGTTCCAGGTAATAAAACTCCGTTTAAAATATCTTGTTCCAATTGCCCTGCGAGTGCTTGATAAATTGGCTTTTTAGTTTTATCAATCGATGGTTTCCAGCTCATCGGATAGTTTTCAAATGATTAATAGCATGAGAAAGAAATTCTGTTTTACCAAAGCTGCCTGATTTTAAGACAATTAACATATGGCGACCTAACGCCAATCCAGAAGGTAATCCCGTTTCAATTTCTTCTAATACATAATTCCCTTTTATACCCAATTGACGAGTAACTGTACCTGATGTATCACCGCCTGCTACTACTAATCTCTTTAAACCAGTTTCATCTACTATCCGCTCTGTAATATCAGCTAGTGCTGCTGAGACCATTTTACTTATTAATAGAGGATCAATTTTCTTTTCCTGACCTATCACCTTAGTTTGTAAAACAATTTCCGGTCTATTATCAGCCATGACCAAAACATCTTTTCCTTGTTTTAGTAGATTTTGAGCTTCGATGACCAGCCTTCTATTTTCTTCATCACATTCAACCGATGAAAAGACTTTTCTGGAGTCAAGGACCATGCATGGAACTCCGGTAGAAATAAGATGTGCAGTCTGTGCTCTTGTCTGGGGAGTTAAACTACCGGAAATCACAAGTACTCCGTGTTTGTCATTGATGTCTAAGTTCTTTACTGGACTTTCTACTGGAGTTCGATATAAAAACTTTGGTAACTCTTCTGCAATAGCAGAACTCCCGCATAAAACTTTATAATCATGAATTGCCTCAGCCACTATGGTTAAATCTGATTGTGTTTCACTATCGATAATACAATAATTGAAATTCTTCCGTACTTCTTCAATTGCTTCTCGTAAAGCTGTTGCGCCTTGTCTTACTATATTCAATTCTATATATGTTACCTTCCTGGATGTTTGTTTTTGTAAAATCGAAACAGTGTTTGATTCACGCATAGGATGTACAGGGTCATTTGCAAACTCTGATTGTTCTAGAAGGTTACCATGCACAGTATGGACTCCTCCGACTGTTTGTCTACCATTTTTCGGAAAAGCCAAACTGATAACAGCAAATTCTTCACCAAGTGCATCTAGCATAGCGTCGAATTCTTTTCCAATATTCCCACGAAAAACCGAACATGTTTTGTTAAAGAATAAAGAACATCCTATTTCTTGCAGTTTTTTAGTAGCTTTGTATACTTTTTGGTAACTTAAATCAAGTGGATCTAGTCGACTATCTGTATCAATAATAATGACATCAGAATCGACTACTACATTCATCTCTTCATCAAACGTCTGAACTTTAGCTGTAAATTCCCCCTTACTAAACATAAGTCCTATGTCATTTGCACCTGTTGTATCATCAGCTACAACTCCTATAAATTCTCTCATTTCTATTCCTCTTTTCTATCTTCCCTTGTCCTTCTGTGACAGTGTGGATATTATCAACTTACTGCTTATATCAGAACTTGTAAGATACTTTATCAACCCATCATCTAAAAATCCGTTTCAAAAGCAAACTAACGAAAGCATAATTCATTGGTTCCGTAACATTCAAGTTGCATGTATAATTCCTATTCGATATCCATATCATTATCTGCTGTTCGTATTATACACGGCTTTCAATTATTTTTTTCTTGTTTTGTAAAAAGAATCTTCTAGAAAACTTTGGACAGTTTTTTCTGGAATCATTTTAAGCTGAACTCCAGACTCTTTAGCTTTTAATATCATTCGACAAGCCATTTCTAATGTTTCTAATCTCATTTGGGCTTCTGATACCGAATCGTCGAATACAACAACTCCGTGATTTCGCATAATAATAATATTCGCATTCCGTGCTTGTTCTGTTATTGCTTCAGCTAATTCCTGTGAGCCAGGATGATAATAATCTACATAGGCGATATCTTCTAGATAGTACATTGTTTCTACAAATAACTCAGAGAGAATCGGCTCATTACTACATGAAAACAAAGTTGTGTAAAATGGAGAAGAATGCAGAATTGCTTGTGCATCATTACGCTGCCGGTAAATACCTAAATGCATCGGTGTTTCTTTAGAAGCTTCTCGTGTTCCCTCGATCTGTCCCGTATCAATCTGGCAATCGACAAAATCGTTCTGACCAAGATTAGCCATATATGTTCCGGAAGCAGTAATAATCATTCGATTAGAATTAATACGGGCACTTATATTACCCGATGTTCCCCATGCTAGATGATTTGAAATGAGATAATGCCCTGTATTAATAAGTTGCTGCTTTTCACCCACATAAGAACCCCCTATAGTTTTAATGCCATCCAAATACCCTAATTCACTTAGTTTTTAAGATTGATAATCTAATTAAATTCAATTGGTTACATTATCTTTTAAATCACTTTTACAAACACAATCTACAAGAACCTTATTAAAGCTGTTTCATAAGTTTCCTAATTTATTATGCTTACCGGCACGAATCATTCAAATGTTGTTACTATGTGGTCTGCAACAAAAATTGCCAACGAACGAACCAAATAATACACCAAGTTGGTAGTTAGTCATATTAATCCACTCTACTTCCAAATATGGAGAAACAAACTGACGCTTCCGAGACTAATTGAACCAACCTGGAAAATCTTTGATCTCTACATATAATTTATAATAATTCATGAAATTAATAAAATATTATTTTTCCATAAAACATCATCAAATTTTTCTATAGCTTAAACGAGACAGTATTTACGCCCACAAAAGATTTCCTTATTAGGAAATCAGTTCATGATGGAAAAAACACCAAATATTTAGATCGATTGTTAAAAAGAAAATAGATTCGTCTTGTTATACCTTGGAAGAAAAAATGTTGAAATTCACTTTAAATGCAGGACAAAATGCAGATTCTATTCAATCATTTTATAAATGAGATTCTTAATGAATTTGTATCTGGATAGATTGTATAGTGCAACAAGTTATAGAAATTTTTAATGGGAAGTCATTTCATTTTACTATTTTTATAATGTCTCTTATGCGTTATATACTATTGTTAGTATATTACAATTCAATCATATGAATGAAAACTAAAGGTTTAATGATTGGTGTAGAGACAATAAAAAAATTCAGAGGGTGGAGTGTGAAACATGGGACTAAACAAATCCTTAGCTAAAGTAGTGGTAGAAATTAATGAAACAGCAAACAAATTTCAAGCAAGCATTGTCATTAAAACTGACGATAAAACTATAGATGCTAAAAGTATCCTTGGTTTAACCTATACTGTAATTAGCTCTAAAACATTTCAACTTGAAATTCATGGAAAAGATGAGGAAGATGCAAAAAAAGCCATGTCTCATGTCTTTTGGAAGAACAATCTTCCTGTTGAGGTTGTATAAATTTTCTTCACCTACTAAATTTCATGAAAAAATTAATGACTATTTCTCTATTATAGTTACAATGATAAAAATTTAAATATAGGAGGAAACACTAATGGATACTATCGTTAACCAATTTAAAGATATACCAACTACTTGTATTTCTGATGCTATGGAAGGGCTTAACAATTTTCACCCTGCTATCAAACCTTTGAAAGAGAAATATAAGTTTGCAGGAAGGGCCTTACCTGTAAAAATCCCCGTAGGTGATAATCTCTCAGTTTTAAAAGCAATTAGAGCAGCAAAACCGGGAGATGTTATAGTGGTAGATTCTAAAGGAAATGAATATCGTGGAATTGCCGGAGATTTTGTTGTGGGTATGGCACAAACACTTGGCGTAGGTGCATTGGTAGTTGATGGAACTATCCGAGATTGTGTAGGTATTAAAGATTTAGATTTCCCTGTTTTTTGTATAGGAACAACCGTTGCAGCAAGTGGAAAAGCTGGTGTGGGAGAAATCAATGTACCAATTTCTTGCGGTGGTGCTGCTGTGCATCCAAGAGATATTATCGTAGGAGATGCAGATGGCGTCGTAGTTATACCACAGCAGTCAGAAAAAGAGATTTTACGTATCGCTATGGATAGATTAAAAAGGGATCAAGAACGGGAAGCAAATATTTCCGGCAACCCTGAAGCTATAAGAAAGTATTTAGATTCCTTTATATCTAATTCTTCTAACAAGTAATAAACAAGGACCAACTTCTTGTTTTTCAACATAGTTGAGACATCTAACTTACCATATATGTACATCTTCAGGTATACACTTCTATTCTTTTGACTCCTGAGTGGGTTAAAAGTTAAGTTAGATTTTTATGACATAATAGCTGGAAACATACGAAAAAGCCAAGGCTTAATTGAGCAAGCACTTGGCTTTTTGTTTATCTTATTCATCACTTAGATAAAAATTTAATTCGTTTATAATTTTTGTTAATTCCATAGCACTCTTTAAAATTATTGCCTTAATTACACAGCTATAGCAAATCATAAAATGTATTTTTTACCCTAATGCTTAAATTCCCATGAAAGACTAAATTACCAAGCGATGGAAATAGCCCCTGTAATCAAGGCAAACACTATGAGCATTAGTGACAAAATAGTAACCGGGACAAGAGCGTAACGTTGGAATTGTCCTAAATCTCTTCTTACAAGCTCTAGCAACACCCATAATGGAGCAGATGTTGGCCCCATAGAATGGAGTGGTTGCCCAATTACTCCAGCCCTCGCTATTTCCATAGAACTAATCCCATATTCGGAAGCTGAATGGGCAAGAACAGGCAAAGCACCAAAGAAGAACGCGTCATTTGACATTAGGAAACTTAATGGCAAGCTGATTAATGCAACAATAATCGTGAAGAATGGTCCTAATGAATCAGGAACAATTGTAAGAAGGTCTGAAGCCATTGAATTCACCATTTTTGTTTCAGATAAGATACCTGTAAAAACCCCTGCACCTAAAACCAACATGACTACAGGTACAGCATGACTAGCATTTTCTTTAATTACGCTTTTTTGTTCAGTAAGATTAGGATGGTTGACTGAAAGGGCTATTACAAAACCTACCATAAATAGCACAGGTAGTGGTGCTAATCCTAGTATAAGTGCCACCATAAGAGTGAGTGTTAGTAGGAAGTTAAACCAAACTAACTTAGAAGTCACAGGTTGATCTTCAGCAATACTAGCTGCCATTTCTTGTTCAGTTTTCATTTCTTCTATGGTTTTTTCTATTTTAATGATACCAATTCTTTTTCTTTCCATTCTTCCCATTACATACGCAGTCAGAATAATCCACGCTGAACCACATAGAATGGCAGGAATTATTGGTTTAAAATATTCTGTAGCATCAATTCCTAAAACACTGATTGCCCTTGTGGCAGCTCCTCCCCATGGTGTCATGCCAGAAATGGTACCTAGTGACATTACTGCTATCGTAGCTAATACTAAAGGATTGATACCTATTTTTTTATAAATCGGCAACAAGGCTGAACAAATAATCATGTAACTAGTGGTTCCATCTCCATCCAATGCCACTAATAATGCTAAAATGGCTGTCCCTATCACAATTTTTACCGGATCACCTTTAGCTATTTGTAATATTTTTCTGGAAACTGGGTCAAATAAACCTGCATTCATCATAATGCCAAAATATAAAACAGCAAACAATAGAAGTACAGCAGTAGGTGCTACAAGCTTGATCCCTTCTAACATCATAGGGCCTAACTCCATACCATATCCTCCTAATATGGCAAATATAATTGGAGATACAATTATAGCTACAAACGCAGACATACGATTGCTCATAACTAAAAACATGAAAAGTATAATAGTAGCAAATCCTAATATAGATAACATTATTTACCTCACTTTTAATGTATTTGATTTAATATCACTATTGAATTTCTAGTCTTCACAAAGAACAAAGAGCTAATATACGAAGTTATTGTTAAATTGTATGTCTATTTACATAATCGATTTTCTACTTACTTATTTGAATCATAAATTACTCAATATTATTTTTAGTATGCGCATTTATGTAAGCGTATTCATTAAGCGCTTTCTTTATTGTCCAACTATAATTTTTCTAAAACACGAGAGATAAGCTTTTATTTCATGATATTTTCTACCTTAATTAACACTTGGTGATGAGCAATTTTTGGCTTTTTACTTAGAGGTATTTTACATTGCAGGGATTCTCAAAATCAGAACATCAGCTCACATTTTTAAACCTCTATTTTTATTGGAGAACACACCTCCTTAAAAAATGCATCTAAGGAGGTGATATTGAGATACTTCAAGAAAGAACTACTCTTCACAAAGGCTTCTCTTTTTCTATATAGCTGTCCATCCACCATCTACACGGATTGTTTCCCCTGTAATAAAATTAGCCATATCAGAGGCTAAAAATAGCACAGCACCTGTTACATCTTCTGGTTTGGCCAATGTTCCCAAAGGAATACGACTTAATACATCCTGGTAAAAGCCTTGATCATTAAACATCGTTTTAGTAAATTCTGTTTCAATAAAGGTCGGCGCAACTGCATTTACCTTAATTTGGTGTTCAGCCCATTCGATCGCCAATGCCTTTGTCAACTGTACGGCCCCACCTTTACTTGAACAATAGGCTGCACGTTTGATATAGCCTACAAAAGCCATCTGTGAAACGATATTAATGATTTTACCTGCCGTACGTTGTTCAATCATATGCTTACCCGCCCGTTGAGAACAGAAAAAGGTTCCTTTTAGGTTCGTATCCAACACACGATCCCAATCCTCTTCCGTCACTTCTAATGCCGGTTTAGGAATGTTAATGCCAGCATTATTGATAATCACATCAATCCGGCCCAGACGAGATACTGCAGAGTCAATCATGTTATTTATTTCGTTAACGTATTGTATATCAGCTGTTAGATAGAAACAATTAGGATTAAGCTCTCGTAATTCTTCCGTCGTTTTACTGAGATCCACTTCGTTCCTACCTGTAATTACAACATCCGATCCCAGTCTAGCGAAAGCAAGAGAAATATCTTTGCCAATCCCTTTACTCCCACCGACTACTAGAACTTTCTTCCCTTTTAGTTCAGAAAAATAATTCATTTTTCCCCTCCCTCTTACCCACCCTAAAAAATGGATAATATGTCTAAGTTACCGTGTAAAATTAGATAGTAGTAACAAGAGTTAGTGACTCTACTGAACCGTATGCTTCTTCATAAATTTTTTGAATTTCTTTTACTGTCAACCATCTTGGATTATTATTAAGCAAACGATCTACTTTACTTGCTTCTTCTGCAAGTGCAGGAATATCAGATGGAGTTACTCCTACATCCTTTAGACTTGCAGGAATGCCTACATCCTCAGATAATTGAGCCAGTGCCTGAACAGCGCGGTCCGCAGCTTCACGAATAGATAACCCTTCTACATTTTCTCCCATCGCTACTGCCACTTCCGCAAATTTCTCCAAATCAGCGACCGCATTATATTTCATGACAAATGGCAACAAGAGAGAATTGGCCACACCATGCGGGACTTTAAATTTCCCACCAAGAGGATAAGCCAGTGCATGAACCGCTCCAACCCCTGCATTCCCGAGAGAAATACCAGCAAGTAAGCTTCCCATCGCCATGTCTTCACGCGCTTTTAAATCCTTTCCGTTATATACGGCTTTTCGCAGAGATCGGGAAATGAGCTTAATCGCTTGCAAGGCAATGCCATCTGTTAATTCGTCTGCGCGAATGGCCGTGTAGGATTCAACAGCGTGAACAAGCGCGTCCATCCCTGTCGCTGCCGTAACGGCAGGTGGTAGCGTTAAAGTTAGCTCTGCATCAACGATAGCTACCTTAGGAAGTAAATAAGGACTGACGATTCCCTTTTTCACCATGTCACGGGTATCTGTAAAAATAGCATTATAGGTAACTTCCGAACCTGTACCGGAAGTTGTCGGAACTAGAATCGTAGGCACTCCAGGGTTTTCTATTTTTTCAATCCCGACCATGTCACGAACATTTCCCTTGTTCGTTAGCATTACGGAAAGGACTTTGGTAATATCAAGGGCACTTCCGCCTCCAACTCCAACCAGCAAATCATATCCTTTTCCTTCCATTTGAGTAACCATCTGTTCTAAGTTTTCAAAAGGAGGCTCCGGAACCACATCATCAATAATATCTACTTTAAAGCCTAGGGCCGCCAATGGCTCCGTCACTTTGGACAGTAATCCCGTTTGGCGAATAATCTTATCTGTCACGATAATAACTTTAGTTGCATTCAACTTTTTGGCTTGTTCTCCAATTTGTGCAATAGATCCTGTTCCTGTAATCAACGTATCCGCTGTGCGAAAATAAGTAATACTCATGATATTTCCTCCTTATCCTAATTTAATTCCTACAAATTTAATCTCAGTCATATCTTCGATAGCATACTTGACGCCTTCTTTTCCTACACCACTTAATTTCACGCCTCCGTATGGATAGTTATCCTGGCGATATGTAGAAGTCTCATTAATCCATACTCCTCCCGTTTCTAGCCCGTCAGCAACTCTCATAGCGCGGTTAATATCTGTTGTGAATACACCTGCTTGCAATCCGAACACTGAATCATTAGCCATTGCAATAACTTCCTCTTCTGTATCAAATGGAATAACAGAAACAATCGGTGCAAACGTCTCTTCACATACCACTTTCATGTCTCGAGTAACATCGACAAGGACGGTTGGCTCAAGCAATGTCCCCTCCCGATTACCACCTGTAGCAAGCCTTGCTCCTGCTTTTACTGCTTCAGTAATCCAATCGTGAGCTCGTATCGCTTCCTTTTCACTAATCATAGGACCAATATCTGTGTTTTCTTCCATCGGATTCCCGATCACCAATTTCTCTACTAACGAAACATACTGATCTAAGAAGTCTTGATATACACCTTTTTGTACATAAATCCGTTGTGCAGAAATACAAACCTGTCCAGAAAAAGCAAATGCTCCACGCACTAATCCTGCTGCTGCCGCATTCACATCCCCATCATTGAAAATAATGTTCGGAGAATTTGATCCAAGCTCTAATGTCACTTTTTTCAATCCAGCTTTCTTGCGTAAATCAATTCCTACAGACGGACTTCCAGTAAATGTTACTTTGCTTATACGTGAGTCTGTCACTAAAATATCCCCTACTTCGGAACCGTTTCCAATTACTAAATTTAAAGCCCCTTCAGGCAGTCCTGCTTCTTCAAAAAGGTTAACGAGCATATATGCCGAAAGTGGTGTTTTACTTGCTGGTTTTAAGACGACTGTATTCCCTGCAGCAAACGCAGGAGCTAACTTATGCAAAGCAAGATTTAACGGAAAATTGAAAGGTGTGATGGCTGATATAACACCAATTGGATGACGGCGAACCATACCGATTCGATTTTCTCCACCAATCGCTGCATCCATAGGCACGAGCTCTCCTTCAATTTTTTTCGCTTCATCTGCCGCGAAACGTAGGACTTGTACTGCACGTCCTACTTCTCCTCTCCCATCACGAATTGGTTTCCCTGCTTCTAAGCCAAGAATTCTTGCAAATTCTTCGGTTCTTTCTTCTAACAAGTCAGCTGTTTTACGAAGAATGTCCGCTCGACGATAAGCCGGTATTTTCTTCATCGTCTCATGAAACACTCGATGTGCTGATTCGATTGCTCTTTCGGCATCTTCTTGCGAAGCTAAATTTACTTTTCCAACTACTTCTCCATTAAATGGACTGATCACTTCCATGGTTTTTTCTTCTGTTTGTGTAACTGCTTTACCATTCACAAGTGAAGTAACTTTCATTAATTCAACATTTATCATAAACTATCTCCCTTTTTGATATTTCTTCGATAATCGATTTTACGCTAATTTCAGGACTTGTTAATATAGGTATATCTGTTTTCGTAATATCAATTGTTTCCAATGCTCTTGCCATACTAAATTGTGCAAAAAGAATGACATCACAATCAATAGTTAGTTCTTGTACCTTCCGATGGATTAACTCATCATGTTTCGTACGATCCCCATTTTGTAATGCCTTGAATGCTTCTGGGATAATAACCGTTTTAATCGAGACATCCTTCTGTCTATTTGAAGAGATTTTTTTCAGTATTGTCGTTGTAGTTGGGCCAGCTGCTTCTACTGTAGCAATGACACCAATCCGAGTACCCATTCCCACTGCTTTTTCCAACATACTTAAATCTGCACTTAACATTGGTAAGTCAAATAAGTGGCTAATTTCTGCAACTACTGGAGTAAATGATGAACAAGTTAGTAGGATACCATCCACACCACTCATCACAGCTTTTTCTACTAAGTTCAATAAACGTCGAGCCATACCTTTTGTAACAATTCCTGTTTCATTTAATTCAAAAATAAGACTTTCATCCATAAAATTCACCAGTGTAACTTGTGGTGCATGAACTTGAAAAGCATCTAAAATTGGCTGAACTGAGTTCATCGTCGCATGGATAAGCCCAATTCTATAATCTTGACGTGACAATTTACTACCTCCTGATTTAATATTGAATTCGCTTCCAAATGTTTTTCAATTAAATAAAGACTTTGAGTTTTTTTGAAAACCATTTGAAAATAAAAGCTATCATTGGTGTAAAATAAATGTATTATAATTATAGAAATAAATAAAATATTGATTTTCTATAATTTTCAATAGATATTTTCTATTTCAAAGGAAGGGATTTCCTCATGGATAAAAAAGACTGGCTTATTTTGAAGAAAGTTTACGCTGAAAAAAATATTACAAAGGCAGCTGAGCTCCTATATATTTCTCAACCTACCTTAACGTATCGCTTACAACAAATTGAAAAGGAATTTGACATTAAACTTTTTTATAGAGGAAGAAGAGGCGTTGTTTTTACAGAACAGGGGGAATTATTAGTTACATATGCTGAAGATATGCTTAAACAGCAGCAGGACATTGTAGAATTGCTGTGGAATTCTGGAAATGAAGCACGTGGAACATTACGGTTAAGTGTTTCAAGAACATTTGCTTTTTATCGACTACCACAAATTCTAAAAGCTTTTAATGAGAAATTCCCTAAAGTTGAATTTCATGTTAATACAGGTGTAAACATAGACGTAGTTCAATCCATTTATAAACAGGATGCACATATTGGTATAGTGCGAGGTGAGCACAATTGGCCAAGTAACAATATAACTTTTTCAGAAGAAAACATTACTATACTCTCATCCCAAGAAATTGACTTAATAGACCTTCCCTCCATGCGAAGAATTAGTTATAAGACTGATCCTACCTTGGAAATGGTCATAGACAACTGGTGGAAAGATAATTTTTCTAAACCTCCAATCAGCAATATGAATGTTGATAATGTCGAAATAGCCAAAAGAATGGTTCTTAATGGATTAGGTTATTGTATAGCACCCAGTATTGTATTAGAGAAAAACGATAAGTTACACAAAATTTTCCTTAGTGATACAACTGGCTCTCCAATCGTATGGAAAACACGCATCTTATATCGAGAAGAATTACTCGAGTTAGGAATGGTAAAAGAGTTCGTCCATTTTATTCAGGAATATCATCGAAATTACTCTGAAAACTAATATCTCGAGAGACCTTTGTTGTTAAATTCATAAGAATTTCCTATCATATATTAATTTATAAATTGCATAGCTATCTACTCCTCTTCTACCTTTACTTTAATTAAAGAAACACACGTGTTACAAAAAACAATTGAACATTTTTTTCCAAGATGCTTAATATTAATGCGCATAAAGCTTTAACGACCATATTCTTGATGCCTTTCTGATCGGAAATTTTCATAATCATACTAGTCATTTTCGGTCGGTATGAATGACTAGTATGATGTTTTTTTGAGTTACGCATATTTTTTACTTAAAGGTTCATTTTTAATATAGGACTGAAAAAATGAACAAGATACTTCTTGTAAATAGAAACCTATCATCTGACTATAAAAGGATAAGATATATAATACTTCATGCCACTTAGGTAATAACTATACAACAAGGAGATATTAACACTTAAAGTGAATAAAAAGTCATTTTAATAATTAAGAAATAGAAAAATTCAATCTAAAAATATAAAAAAAAAATATTTTATTAATTCCTAAGTTTATATTACATTAATATTATAAAGTTCATACACTTCTAAGAACTCTTAGATTATTACCATACTTTATAAGAGAGAGGAATGTTAAGAAATGACTGTTTATCGTCTTGGAGTACTAGCTGGTGATGGAATTGGTCCCGAAATTGTAAGCGCTACAGTGGAAGTATTTAAAACTGCTGCATATAAGGTTGGAGTTGAAATTGAATGGATTGACTTACCTATGGGATGGGAAGGAATTAAACAACACAACGACCCTCTTCCAAAGGTAACTACAAATGAGTTGGAAAACACTCATGGATGGATACTTGGTCCACATGATTCTGCTGCCTATCCACCTGAGCATAAAGTGAAACTCAATCCAAGTGGAGCACTCCGCCATACCCTTGATTTATTTGCAAATATTCGTCCAGCTAAAACTATGCCAGGTATATCGAGCGTTGTGGGAGAAGCTGATTTGATTATTTTCCGCGAAAACACGGAAGGATTTTACGCAGACCGAAACATGTTTGCCGGTCATGGAGAGTGGCAAATTACGGAGGATGTAGTTGTCACATCGGGTGTGTTTACAAGGAAAGCCGTAGAACGAATTGCTCATTCAGCTTTTAAGATGGCCATGAAGCGTCGTAAAAAAGTAACAATTGTCCATAAAGCTAATGTTCTCCGATTAAGTACAGGCTTATTTTTAAAGGTGTGCCGTGAAGTAGCCGAACAATATCCTGATGTTACAGTAGATGACTATCATATCGACGCAATGGCTGCTCACTTAGTCCGTCGGGCTAAAGACTTCGATATAATCGTAACAGAAAATATGTTCGGAGATATCCTTTCTGATTTAGCAGGTGAACTTGTAGGAAGCCTAGGGTTAGCACCTTCTATCAACTCAAATGAAAATCTGGCTATGGCTCAGGCAGCCCATGGTTCTGCCCCAGATATTGCAGGCCTTAATATAGGAAACCCAACAGGTATTATGCTTTCAACAGTAATGTTAATGGAATGGCTTGCCGAAAGACATAATGATGGAAAAATAGAAGAAATTGGTAAATTAGTGGAACAAGGTCTTTATCAATCACTTAAAGACGGGATAAAAACAAAAGACTTAGGTGGTAATGCCTCTACTTCTGAATTTGCAGAGGCTATTTCGGAAAGAATCAATCAAACAGTTTTAAATTAATATCATGATTCACACTTCCCGGTTCTTTTCAAAGGTACAACTTTTGTAAAGTCCGGGATTTACTTATAGTAGCTTTAGGTATAGTTTGATCAAATCGATATTAACACCCTCTAAAAACGGACAAAAAAAGAGCGTGTTTTGAAAAAGATTGATTTAACCAAGCTCTTAATATATTCTAAGCATCATTCTTTTATTAAAAAGTTTGATCATTTTTTGTCCCTTCTACAACTAACTCCGTTTGACGAAGATTAACTTATTCCAAAATAATCTTTAGATAATGAATCATATATTAATATAAAAAAGTCATAATAGAAATACTATAATTAATTATTACAGATTTCTATATCAAGGGAAGGATATGACATAGATATGGATTATAGAGACTGGGAAATAATAAAAGTTCTTTATCACCAAAAGAATATTACGAAAGCAGCTCAGGTTTTGTTTATCTCTCAACCAGCTCTTACAAAAAGAATGAAACAAATAGAGGAAGAACTTGGTGTGAAATTATTCAATCGTGGTAGAAGAGGTGTTCATTTTACTCCTCAAGGTGAGTACTTAGCTGCTTGTGCTGAGGAAACTCTTAAGTATTATCTAAAAGTAAAAGATAATTTAAGCAGCATAAGTAATGACTATGCAGGTACACTAAGGCTAGGAGTTTCTAACTTTTTCACTAAATATAAACTTCCTTTTATTTTAAAATTATTCCAAGAACAGTATCCTCGTGTAGAGATCAAAGTAATGACTGGCTGGAGCAGTCAGGTTTATAAAGCTATCTATAATCAAGATGTTCATATTGGATTTGTTCGAGGAGATTATAATTGGAAAGAGCAGAAACACTTATTATTTGAAGAAACTATGTGTATAGCCTCAAAAGAAGCTATTGATGTGAACAATCTTCCTAATATGCCAAGAATTGAATATAAAACTGACTATGTATTAAAATCTCTAGTTTATAATTGGTGGACAAAGAATTATATACAAGAACCATTAATAAGTATTGCAGTCGATCAAGTGGATACTTGTAAAGAAATGGTGATAAATGGGTTAGGTTATGGTATTTTACCTAGTCTAATACTCGATGGGATAGAAGGCTTACATAAAATTGATTTAACAGATTCAAAAGGAGAGCCTATTTTACGTCGAACCTGGATGTATTATCATCAACAATCCTTAGAGTTAAATTTAGTGAGGGCATTTGTCAATCTTATAGAAGATTTAAATTTAAATGAAAATAAATAGCATTAGGGAAATTACTAACGATTTCTAGCCTGTTAATATAAACAGATTTAGTAATCGTTTTTTTATTTAGTAAAGCTAAACTGGATTTATCCCCCTAAAAGGTATGAAGTATTGTCTTCCGATTTAATTTTCTACTATCTTCTTTTAACTCACTAACTGAAAAGCCTGTAATATAAGATAAAAATGCAGGATATAAAGGCAAACAACACGGAGATATAAAAGATAATACCCCTGCACCGAAAGAAAAAAAATGTTTAAGTCTTCCAATCCAATTTCCTCCTATTTTGTTTTTTCTCACATGTATATTTTACCATATATTCCTGTGTTTTCCTGAACTATCCTACCTGCATAAAGAAAAAGCTGCCTTAAAGACAGCTCCGATCTTAAGCTAACGCACCTGATAGTTTAAGTAGAATCCTTCACAACCTCTTCTACACCTTAATATAAATTCAATTTAAATGTGTTGCTCCAGAATCTGATTGATTTAAAAACGACGCCTTCTTATTAAAGAAAAGCGCCCTTTAATTGAATAAACCACTGATTATTTTAGCTTTTTTTATAGAAAAGAAAATGTAACTAAAGCCCTCGTTTGTTTATAAGATTATACTAAGCAGAAATACTTGGGAAGAAACATTCAAGTTTGCAAATTATTCCTCAGTGATAGAAATGCATTGTATTACTTAAGTATTAATAATAAAAAGGTGCCTTTTAAATTTAGATAATAAATTTCTAAGGCACCTTTTAATCATTTCCTTTAATATGAAGTTTTCAATGATAAATCATCTACCATCAATAAAAACGACTCACTAGTTGAGAGATTTCAATCTTAATATAATATTCAGTCCATTATCATGTCCGCATAGATTTGTTTATTGAACTCCCATTTGGTTCATAAATATCAGTAAGATGAGTAACTAATAATCTAGTCGAACACCGAGATTTAAGAATAAATTTTTTTAGATTTTTGATGAATGTTATTTTTCCAAGAAAATTTCATGACTCTCTACCCAGCATTTAACCAGTATATTCCACGATTGGAATTACCCCATTTAATGAATACAAGTTTTAGCACAGTAATAAGCATTTTGGTAAGACAAAGTCATTCTATAATACTGATAGGTTTCTGGCAGATTTTTTGCTACCCCTTGTTCAACTATCCTGCCAATATAGAGACATAAGAAAAAGGCTTCCCTTTGATTTAAGGAAAGCACCCTATTGTTTAAGTACATTTCTTCACAAGCTTAGACGAAATTATATTATACTTAGTAAATAAAAAAGACATTTTAGTCGCAAGAATTAGTTATCAAATTCTCCTAAAGGAAACAAAATAGATTTGGTAAGCCATAAACTCATTTCTGTTACTGTTTCCTTCATACCATTTTCTAACCAAAAAAGAATAATTCCAACAGCCCCGTTTGCCATATAGGTTGCTTCCCAAATACTTTCCCTAAAATGAAAGATCTTGGTAATAATCTCTTTCGTAAAACGCTCACGAAATTCACTTTCAGTTAACATTTTCTTGTAAATAGAGGATTGTTTCTCTATATGTTCAAACATGGCAACATGTGAATCAATTGGTTTATTTAAGTTTTTGAAATCATTTACAGCTGCTTGGTAGGAATATTTCGGCTGTTTCAATGATTCTTTCAGTTCACTCAAAATATCATTTTGGAATTGAGTCAATATATCCTGTTTATCAAGAAAATGAAGGTAAAAGGTTGAACGATTGACCTCTGCCTTCCTTACAATTTCACGAACTGTAATAGTTTCATGCCCCTCTAAAATAATCAAATTTGCCAGTGCGTCCATAAGTAGCCTACGGGTACGAGTCACACGAGGATCAACTACACTTTTCAACTTACATACCTCCAAGAATTATAATTATTCATCGACACTATTATCATAAATGTACACTATACAACATTCCTATAAATATTGATGATTGAAGAAATCGCTTTCGAATTATAGGATAATTTATAGACAAACTGTTGTCTATATCAGTATATAAAATTTATTCCAGAGGAGGAAATAGATATGGGAAGAATGGAAGGTAAAGTGGCAATTATAACTGGTGCTGCTAGTGGGATGGGACTAGCCGGTGCTCAATTATTTGCAAAAGAAGGAGCAAAAGTAGTTGCTACTGATGTTGTTTTCGATGTTTTAGAAGAAAAAGTGAAGGAAATCGTTTCAAATGGAGGCGATGCGATTGCGCTACGCTTAGATGTTTCAAGCCCTGAATCTTGGCAAGAAGTAGTAGATAAAACTATTGAAAGTTATGGTAAAGTTGATGTATTAGTTAATAACGCTGGTATTCACATTGCAAAAGGGATATTGGAAGCTGAACTAGATGACTGGAATAAAGTTATGAATATTAATACTACTGGTGTATGGTTAGGAATGAAAGCTGTTATTCCAAATATGAAGGAAAATGGAGGAGGTTCTATTATTAACACTTCTTCAATTGCTGCTATCACTGGTGGATTTGGTGATGGTCATGGTGCTGCTTATAGTGCATCCAAAGGTGCGGTTCGTTCATTAACAAAACACGCAGCTCAATGGTTTGGAGAATACAATATTAGAGCAAATTCAGTCCATCCAGGTGCTATTTATACCGGTATGGTTGAAAAGACTGGTATTAAATCACAAGAAGAAATGGGTGCACTTTATGATGGAAGATCAGCTTTAAAACCTTATGCTGGAGAAGCAATAGATATAGCAAACGCTTATTTATATCTAGCATCGGATGAATCCAAATATGTAACTGGTCAGGAAGTAATTGTAGACGGTGGTTGGACTACTCGTTCATAATAAAATTAAGCTGAACCTTTAAATATAAGGTTTCAGCTTATTATTCTGTTATCCTCAAAAATATTGCTCATAGGAATAAAATCAATCATCTTACTATCCTTTCCAACTTCCTATAATTGCAAATTTCATAAAGTTAGAAAAAGATTAACACTAAGAGGCTTCCAACCTTACTATTGGGACGGCTTCTTTTTTATTAGTTTGTGAAGAAGTGTACTTAAACTAACCTGCCCCGATAGTTCCATAAGGGGTACCACCAGCAAAACGCGAAAAAAACACGCTAAGGATTAAGTTCATTCAGAAAAGTTATTTCAAAAAGTACTTTAAAGAAATTACATATGTCAAAATGAGATAATTCACCTTTTGACATACAGATTAGAGCTATTATTCTACGTGTCATAAAGTGTGCTTTTTGACAGTAATCACAACGTTTCATTACTGTTGTTTAAAAACCTTAGTCATGAGTATTCCATTAAAGGGCCATATTACGGAATAAAACGTTTAAAGAAAATTGGTATAATGAATAGTTTGCGAAAACCTTCACTTAAGCTAACTGGAGTTTAGTTGAAGATGAAATGACATAAATTTATTTAATAAATAGTGGGTTTTTAAATAATAAATTTCGAAAACACTCATAGTTATTTATCCGAAAGGTCATGGAGGAAAAATGAAGAAAGTAATAAACATGATTAATCCAAGTTCGAAAGTGACTGGTGTGTCGTTACTTAAATTGAAAAAAACAACGAACAAAAAAACAAAATGGGAAAGGAGTCACGGCTCCTTTCCCATTTTGTCATCAGCCCCCATAGGACTATTTTTTTATTTACCAATATTAAACCATGGCATTGTTTGAATAACATTCCATAGTTTTTCTGGAATGCTAAGCTGGTCTAGTTTCGAAACATTCAACTCAGAAGCTATCTCGGCTTCACGTCCATTTGCGACCTTTTCTACCCAATCAGGGTTCATAATTAACGTATACCCAATGGCAACTAACGGCAATCCTAATTCCATAGTTTTAAGAGCATCATCCGGTGTTATTATGGAACCAGCAGCCATCACTGGTACCTTACCGTTTGCTCTTTCAAGAATTAATTCAAGCCATGTTTTTTCATCTTGACTATCTACTGGCTTTGAAGACATATCAAATGAGGAAAGGATCGTTTTCCGAGCTCAGACCCGGTAAACAATCACTGTTGGTCTATCCACACGTCAAAAGTTACTAATTCACTGGTGGCAATTTCTTTTGCCGCCTCTATTCTTCTTTCCGAACCTGGCCCCATGTATGTGTATTTTTCCCAATATCCAAACATTTCTGCCATTTCCTTTGCTCCTTCAAAAAAAGTTGAAAACACTTCAGCCGGCACCTGTGAAAAACTGTACTCTTTGCCGTGCCTTTTATAGGCTTCGAGAATGTCGTTGAAACTATTCAGCTCTGTTGCCAATGAAAGGTAATTGCCGTTTCCAGCTTTTTCGGGCTGCGAAAATGCACCCGCGACTACTTTTCCCATATCATTGATGTCCGACCAATGGATCACTTTTTTTGTCGGATCGATCGACAGCGTCCAACCGGTTGTGCCATCTTGTTTTGCCTGTGGTGCAAGCCGTCCGACAAGATTTTGATAATAGAATGGAGCTTGAACAAATGTTGAGTATTTAAACCCTGCATTTTTCACCAATGCATCGACCTTAGATTTGTTGGTAAAATGAGGAACGTCGAATTCACCATTACTTATGGATTCAACATCAGGAAGTGTTGACCAAATAAAATGCTGCACTCCTGTTGCCTTTGCTGCTTCAACGGCATTTTTACCTTGAGCAATTTCGTCTGCACCTTCCCAAAAGTTGGTTACCACAAATACGCCATAAGCATCCTTAAAAGCATCTTCTAACGAATGTAGATCGTTTAAGTCTGCATATACCGATTCATTTGCCTTGCCAGAATATTTTTCCAGATTACGGGTTACTGCTCTTACATTAAAAGCACCTTCATTTACAAGGGCATTTACAACACCCTTACCTTGTGAGCCTGTCGCTCCAATCACTACTATTGTCTTGTTTTCCATTTTGTCTCCTTTTGCAGTTTACGTGTTACAACACGAATTTGATTAAAAAGTTTTAGTTCTGCTCGTCGTACAGGTTTTCGAAAAGGTCCGCTTCGCCACTGGTGTTCCTCCACATCTCTACGCATTTCACCGCTACACGTGGAATTCCACTTTCCTCTCCTGCACTCAAGCCATCCAGTTTCCTCTGCGTACACGGGTTGAGCCCATTTATGAACAATTTAACTTACTCTAAGCATCACCACCTTATAAAATCAAATGATCTTAAATATCTTCAACTCATTATTTTCTTTAATGGATTTCGAATAGCCGCCTTTTGCTGCTCGAAGGTCTGTGCAATGGACAACGTATGATCATAGGTTATTCGCTTATACTGCTCTTCCTTCAATCCCTAATACGAAAACTCCAAGGCAGAAGAAGCAGGAATCGAACTCTGTAACCTTATGCTGATCTGTGCGTTTTCTCCCGATCGTCAGTAATTGTTTGACTTCGTCATCCAATATATGTTTAATCGAACGTTCGTTTATTTTTAAATAAAAAAATAATCCCAATTTTTTTTATCGATTCTGTTCGATTCAGTAATAAACGATCGTTCGGTTAAAATTAAGCACTCTTTCAGAGGGATTTGTTTTTCCTTCTGGAAAGTTGCTCCCTCTGAAGTTTCAAATTAAGCTTTTAAAGCATCCCATGTCATTTGAACTAATTCGTTCAAGTTATCCTGTTTTAACTCTATCCGACCGCCAAAATAATCTTTAACATATTGCATAGCCGGGAGAAACATGAACATATGGAGCAGGTTCGTATCCACTTGTTTGAAAACATTTTGACTCTTGCCTTTTTCAAGTAAGCTAAAGATCGGCTCAAACAATTCTAGTCCTTCTTTTCGAGATAACTTATGGAGGAGAGGTGAGTTTGCAAATTGCTCAATAAACAAAAAATCATCTTTATTGGTCAAAATATAGTTTGTATACTTTTTCAACGCGTGTTCGAAAGCTGATTGTAACGGAATAGAGTCATCGTAATTATGAAGCAATTCTAGACTCATCTTCTTTTTAACATTCAAATACAATTTATTCAGCATATCCTCTTTGTTTTCAAAGTAGACGTAAATCGTTGAAGAAGATACGCCGGCCTTTTTCGCAATCTTGGACATCGAAGTTTCTGATAAACCATGTTCATTTATCAGTTGAATTGCTGCATTAAAAATGCTCTCGCTTTTATTTTCATCTTTATATCTCATACCCGTATAGTAAACGATCATTCGATTAAGGTCAAGTCGACAGTCTCACCCTGCTATAACCGAGACTGATTTGTCAGATTCAAAACTCTATGTCATCGGAAAACCTAGCGATTTTCCTAAATTAGAGAACCTTTTACGCGGTCAAATAGATATGAAGGTTATACGTGGAAATTATGATGATGTTTTACGTCTGGCACATTCTATTCGGGAGGGGAAAGCATCTGGTGCGCTCATTATGGGTAAACTTGGTTCCTATGCTCGGCAGAACAAGGTTGCTAAGGCACTTAGAGAAATGGGAAGAATTGAAAAGACGATCTTTATGCTAGATTACATCTCAAACGAATCGATGCGCCGCCGCATCCAACGTGGGTTAAACAAAGGAGAAGCAATGAATGCTCTAGCTCGAGCCATCTTCTTTGGAAAACATGGAGAACTGAGAGAACGCACTCTGCAGGATCAATTGCAACGTGCAAGTGCTTTGAACATCTTGATTAATGCAATTAGTTATGGAATACAGTTTATCTAGGCAAAGCTACCGAATTACTACAAAGTAAAGGATTGTTACGGGAGGATTTATTAAAGCATATATCCCCATTAGGATGGGAACATATTAACTTCCTTGGAGAGTATCGCTTTGATCCAAAAGGAGTTACCAACTTAGAATCATTGCGGTCTTTAAATCAAGAATAGTTCTAAAGCCGATTACATCCTTAACGTGGTGAAAATCGGCTATTTTTGTATCTAGATCCCCTTAACGTTGTAAATCCGCGTTTTGCTGACGGTACCCCCATAAGAAAAAGCTGCCTTAAAGACAGCTCAGATCTTCAGCTAACGCACCCGTTAGTTCAACAAGGATTAAAGTTTATGAAACCCCTTTCAACTTAGAGAAAATATCCATGCTGCTATTAATAATATAAAAAGAATTATAGCAACAATCATCATTTCTAAATTAGTCTCTTTATTATTTGTTTCTTTTTTCATTTTCTTTCTATACTCATGCTGAATTTTAAATGTAGGTCTTTTATTTTTTTTGCTTCTATCCATATTTGCCCCCTATTTGTTCCTTGATTATTCAGACGGTGTTAAAAATAAGTCTTAATGAACTAAGCACCTGTTAGTTCATTAAGAATATTTTTTTACATTCAAAAGGCCACCAATAGATGGCCCTTTCTGGAATTAACACAGTTATTATTAGTGTAATAAAAATGACATCTTTTCTAAGGCTTTTGTGACATTATTTCTAATGTGCTATGGAAATGAGGTTGACCGTGTGAAATGTCCAAAGAGTATGACTGAGACAAGCTTATCATTTTATAATCCGCAAAAAAGCCTTCTAATTCACTTCTTGTAAAATAATGAAGAAACATATTTAAACGTTCATTATAAAACGTGTGCTCTGCTAACTGTTCATACTTCTCTGGAGCTTTCTTTCTACCTGGTTCTTTATCATCAAAGACATTAATATATACCAGCCCATTTTTAAGTAACCCATTTTTCACCTTTTCGATAATAATTTTAATATCATCATCAGGAAAAAAATTAAGTACATTAGAAAGTATGATTAAAGAATATTTATTTGGTTCAATCTCAAAAGAAGTAATATCTTGAACTTTAGCTTTAACATTCAAATTGTGCTCTTTTGAAAGTTCCAAACATCGTTCTACTGCTGTTTCCGAAATATCAATACCCTCAACAGCAAATCCCTGTTTAGCGAAAAAAAGGGCATTTCTTCCTTCTCCAACACCTATATCTAAAACCTCTCCGTTTTCAGGAAGCATTTCAACATATTGAGATAAGATACTATTAGGTTTGAATCCCCATAAACTATCAACATTTTTATATTCTTTCTCCCATATATTTTGTTTTATTTTTGTCACCCTACCTTTAACCTCCCCCAGTAATCCCAAAATCTTTACCTACATTTTACCACTAATACCACAATACCCCTTCAACTACCATGCCTCAATGGTTCCATAAGAAAAAGGCTGCCTCAGCAACCTCCCTTATTGAAGTAAAGCACCCGTTAGTTCATTATGAAAAGGAATTTTAGTTTTTTTCATTAGTTCATTACAAAATAACTAACCATTGCGATTAATAAATTCGGTAATCCAATCAATAAAATTGTATTAGTCATTGAAAATCTTTGTTTTCTATCTTCTTTTGATTCAGATTGTAAATTTCTTCCTAACCTATCTCCATCAACAAATGCTCCAGAAAACAATGCACTTATTATTAGTGAGATTAATGCGACCACTCCAGTAATTTTATACAATAAAGTGAAATCACTCAAAAACACCGAAATGAGCAGGGCTACCACTACAAGGCCTATTCCTACCAGAATTTTTTTCATTAACAACACATCCTATATGATTTGTTTTTTAATAAAATTCCGGCTTACCCTTTCCAAATTATAACATCTCCAGATTTTTAAAAACACATTAAATCTCCTTTAACTTAAGCAACTAACCTGCCCCGTTAGTGATCAACAATTTTATTTCATAAAGAGTGTTTGATACTTTTTCTGGTGTAAAAAGCAAGCAGAAAAGGAATCAAAGGCAGGAGTGCAACCAGTCTGAACCAACTATTTCCACCGAGGAAATATAGTGATGGTGGGACAAGTGCAATTCCACTTATTAATAATGCTTTCCAAGATTTTTTCCATAAACCCCATATAAAAAAAGCAATGAAGCTCCAATCAATAGCCAAAAAACAAGACCCACCCAAAAGAAGCCCATTTATTTTCCTCCTGTATTCTTTTGTCTCAACTTCTATATAATATTCGATGTTTTTTATTGGATTCCTAATTAACTATCCTGCCCCTTTAGTTCCATAAGAAAAAGCTGCCTTAAAGACAGCTCCAATCTTCAGCTAACGCACCCGTTAGTTTAAGTGTATTAAATCACAAACTTAGCTGGTTTTGTTTAATAAGAAAGATGTGCTCAAAACTCATTTTCATTAATTACAGGAATGCTGCCCCGATAGTGCCATAAAAAAGGAGCTGTTTGAAGCACTCCCTTATTGAAGTAAGGCACCGAAGAAGAACAAGATAATTACTAATATAAGGACCATTAATGAGTTACTAAAGGCAAGAATTATTTTTTTAAAATAAATAATACGTATTTTCCTTATACTTGCGCATATTAAAAACAATAACATTTGAAAGCGAGATGGATACGTAATGTCTAAACAAGGGATAAAAAACAAGGCTCAAACGAGAGAGCAAATCGAGAAACAGGATAAAAGAAATGATGTTGAATTAGGTAATGAATTTCAAATTGGAAACACAAGTTCACAGAGCCAAAAAAAAAGTGGACGTCAAGTAAATAAAAATTAACCTCGATCTTTCGGGGTTATTTTTTCCAATACATTTTTACTAATTATTTCTTATGCACCTAATCAGCCCCAATAGTTGCATAAGAAAAGCGCCCTGTTATAGAGAAACGCCTTTTTCGATATAGAAATAAGATGTTACAGTTCACTTTCATGGTCCTTAAATGTTTTCCCATCATGGTAGTAAAGTTCAGAGCCTAAATTAACATTTCTTTCTTCTTTCAATTGACGAATAAGCTCTTCACTTTTTGTTTTATTCATTTCTTTATACCAGGTTCCTTGTGGGTATAGAACTGCAATCGGACCATGCTTGCATTGGCCATTACACAATGTTTTTGTTGTGTGAATCTCTTTTTGCAGATCTAAGTTTTTCAATTCGCCCCTAATGGTCTCTGTTATTTCTTCTGCTCCATTTTTCGTGCATGTTTTCCCATTGCAAATTAATAGATGTTTACTAACCCCATCTAAGTTCATAAAAATTCCCCTTTGTTCTTCGATTTTATTTGACCTCTATAACAAATGGATAGCTATTGACTTTACCATCAAATTTAAATTCTCCCCACACTTTGTAGATCCCAGGCTTATCAAATTTTGTTTCAAATTGTGTCTGTTCTTCTGATGTAGGGTGCACATGAACAAATTTCTCACCCTTATCATCTAAAATAACAACATGGCCCAAAGCCCCCAGATAGGGCTCTGGAGTAATCCCTTTCGTATCAAAACTTAACGTAACATCTTTGTTTATTCCTAGCTTTGTAGTGTTTAATTCAACTGTCTTTTCATTGATTGTTTTTGTTAAGTTTTTATCAACCTTAAGTGGATTTTCCTTAAGTTCACTATGACCTTTCCCTACGTGCAGCCCTATCGGACTAACCTGATAGGCAAGGTTTTTTGGTTTAATATCAACAAACGCTTTATAAGTGTTTTCAGGTAAGTCGAATTTCAGAGTATAAACGCCATTTCCTTTTTCCTCAGGATGTAAATGATAATAATCTTCTAAGTCGGCACTTACAATAATTAAATGCATAATCTTTTCATGTGAAGTTTCTAATTCAGGTGAATTTTGATCTTTATCCTTCACATCTATAAAAATTAAACCTTTTTCATAATTTACGTTTGTGACCACTTCACTTTCTAATTGATCTACATGATCTGAATGCCCGGAATCCTTACCACCACTTCTTTGGCTAATATGATTATCTTTATGTGCTTGCTCATTAATAGATTCTTTTTCCTCGTTACCATTTGTTTTTGCCTCATCATGGGTATCCGTGTGATCGTTATTACTGTCCAAGCTTGCATATACGGTATATCCGCCAATTACTAACCCGAGATAAACAATGGCTGAAATCGCCCAGGTTACAATGTTTTTTTGTTTCATAAAAACACTCCTTTCTTTTTATAGATAGATTATCCTTTTAACTTAATCCTTTGTAATCTGAGTGCATTTAAAACAACTGAAACTGAACTAAACGCCATTGCTACTCCTGCCAACCATGGTGCCAGAAAACCTAGTGCTGCAATTGGAACTCCTATAGCATTATAAGCAAAGGCCCAAAATAGATTTTGTTTGATATTTCGAATTGTCATTTTACTCATAAAGATGGCATCGGCAATACTATTTAAGTCTCCTCTGATTAAGGTGATATCAGCAGCCTCCATTGCTACATCAGTACCAGTACCGATTGCCATGCCAATATCTGCAGTAGCTAACGCTGGTGCATCGTTAATACCGTCACCGACCATCGCTACTTTCTTTCCAGCTTTTTGAAGCTTTTTAACTTCATCTGCTTTTCCTTCTGGCAGAACTTCTGCTATAACATGGTCAATTCCGACCTCATGAGCAATTGCTTGTGCTGTCTGCTTGTTGTCACCTGTAATCATGACAACTTCCAGACCCATTTCTTTTAACCTTGCAATCGCTTTTGGAGAGGTTTCTTTAATTGTATCCGCGACTGCAATTACTCCAGCAAACTGATTATCAATGGTTACTAACATTGCGGTCTTACCTTGCTTTTCTAAATTTTCCATTTGCGGTAATATATCTTGAATATCAATATTGTTCTTAGCCATTAGCCGGCGTGTTCCGATTAATAAGGATTTGCTTCCAACTGTAGATTCGATTCCAAAGCCAGGAATTGCTTCGAAATGTTCAGACCTGCCTAGTTCAATACCTTTTTCTTTAATGCCCTCAACAATTGCCTCAGCTAACGGATGTTCTGAATTTCTTTCTGCAGCACCGACTAACATTAAAAATTCCTTTTCTTCAAATCCATTTGAGAGGATAACATCTGTAAGGGTTGGTTTTCCATTTGTTACAGTTCCCGTTTTATCAAGGATCACTGTATCCAATCGATGAGTCGTCTCAAGATGTTCCCCGCCTTTAAACAAAATTCCATACTCAGCAGCTCGGCCGGAACCTGCCATAATGGACGTAGGAGTAGCTAGGCCTAGTGCACATGGACAGGCGATAACTAAAACAGCAATTAATTTTTCAAGTGCGACTGCAAACTCTCCCGGACTTACAACAAAGTACCATACAAGAAACGTAATAATCGCTATACCCACTACAATAGGGACAAATATTCCTGAGATGACATCGGCTAAGCGTTGAATAGGCGCTTTTGATCCTTGTGCTTCTTCGACTACTTTGATAATTTGAGCTAAGGCGGTATCTTTTCCTACCTTTGTTGCCTTAACCTTGAGAAATCCATTTTTGTTAATGGTTGAGCCTATTACTAAATCTCCTACTGTTTTATCAACAGGAATACTTTCACCTGTAATCATTGACTCATCTAGGGCAGATCTCCCTTCAAATATTTCTCCGTCTACAGGTACCTTTTCACCTGGTTTAACATAAACGATATCTCCAGCTATTACCTCTTCGATAGGTAAATTCAATTCTTGACCGTCTCTTAAAACAGTGGCTGTTTTGGCCTGCAAACCCATAAGCTTTTTAATGGCTTCCGATGAACGCCCCTTTGCTTTTGCTTCAAATAACTTACCTAATATTATGAGAGTAATTAATACGGCACTTGTTTCAAAATATAATTCAACCATGTGTGTATCGGACCCTATTGACAAAATGCTTAAGTAAACACTATAGAAATAAGCTGCAGAGGTTCCAAGTGCAACTAAAACATCCATGTTTGCACTTTTATTTCTTAAAGCTTTAAAGGCGCCTACATAAAATTGACCTCCAACTAAAAATTGAACAGGAGTCGCTAGTGCGAGTTGGACCCATGGATTCATGAACATCTCTGGTAGCCAAATAAAAGATGTAAATTCAAAATGACTGACCATCGCCCAAAGTAAAGGGATGGACAAAATAGAAGAGAATATGAATTTTCCTGTTTGTTTCTCAATTTCCTTCTGTCTATGATCAACCTTTTCGCCACTAGTTTCTTGCTTTTGTTCTAAACGATAACCTAATTTCTTTATGGCATCCTTCATATCTGGGACCGAAACTTCATCAGGATTATATTCTACAAGCGCTGATTCTAAAGCGAAATTTACAGTTGCATTTTGTACTCCATCTAACTTGTTTAAACGTTTTTCAATCCTGTTAGCACATGCTGCGCATGTCATACCAGATATATCAAATTCAGCTTTTTCACTAACCACTTTATACCCTAAGGATTCAACTTTATCTTTAAGTTGGTTAACACTTGATTTGGATGGATCAAACGTTACTTTTGATTTTTCTAACGCAAAATTTACACTTGCATCCTCTACTCCATCTATTTTTTGGAGACCTTTTTCTATTCTCACTGCACAGGCAGCACACGTCATGCCAGCTATTTGAAGTGTTGTTTCTTTTTTATCGCTCATAACCTTACACTCCTATCACCACATACTACAGTGGGGTTTTATTTTTGGGAAGAAAACGTGCCGGGGCAAGACAGCACGTTTTTTCAATTCCTTAGTGACAACTTTGATCTTTAGGAAATTTACTCAGCTCTACATCATAACCTTGGCCCTCAATAATGTCAGTAATTTCCTTTAAAGAAACTACTTTCGAATCAAATGATACATCTACTTTTTCTTCATTTAAGTGAACCTTAACAAAATGAACTCCATTCATTTTTCCTACATTCCCTTCAATTGAATTAATGCAATGCCCACATGACATTCCTTTCACTGCTAATATTACATTCTCCATTCTTTTGTCCTCCTTAATTTATGTTAGATGATTTATTTTAAATACATAAACCATACCCTCGTATAGTATATGAATATCGGAAAGAAATCGTGCTTTAATCAGCACGTTCTTTATTCATGTTTATTTTACGTCATAACCCTGGTCGTCAATTGTTTCCTTAATAGAATTAAGGGTTACTTCATTTGGATTAAATTCCACTTCCACAGTTCCTGAATCCAAGTTTACTTTCACAGAATTAACTCCAGATAATTTCCCTACACTACCTTCAATCGCTTTAATGCAATGTCCACAAGACATACCCTTTACATTTAAAGTGTTTTTTTCCATATTAACTCAATCTCCTTCTATTTTTTCATTAATTTTTGAAATGTAACCAGTACCTCATCTAAAACCTCTGTATCTCCCTCTTGAATTCTTTCAAGAACACAGCTTTTCAAATGACCCTCCAGTAAAATTCGGGCAACACTATTTAAAGCTGATTGAGTCGCAGCTATTTGTGTAATTACATCGTCACAGTACGTATCTTTTTCAATTAACCCTTTTATTCCTCGGATCTGTCCTTCAACTCGATTTAATCTTGTTACTAAATTATTTTTCACTTTATCTGAATGGTGACTTTTCCTTTCACTCTCTGATGAGCAACATGAATCGATTTCACCAATATTATCAAGACTATCTGAATTCATTGTCAATTTTTCTCAACTCCTTTAACGAAATAATACTATACCCCTCTATGGTATGTAAAGCCCTTTTTATTTATACTTAAAAAATAGTTATTGGACATATTCGCTCAAATCCTCGGGATATAACGAGTGTTTTTTTGTAAATAATAAGATTGTTAAACAATAAATTGAGGAGGACTGGTATGCAACAGGATCAACAAGCTAAAGAGAATTTGGGTTCTATTATGAAACTAGAATTTTCCGGAACTGATGCACAAAAAGTAAAACAAGAAATTCAAAAAGATGTAAGCGAAGGACAAGGTGCAATGACTTCCCGAGAGGCAGGAACAATGCGCGATTAAAAAACTACTCTGAGTGGTTTTTTATTTTTCTGCTTCAAAATTAAACAATTTACATCTCTCATTTCGATTTGATGGAGATGCTGCAAACTTAATGATTAAGCACAGTTGGTTTGAAAGACCACCTCAAGCCATTGACCGTGAATATCTAGCTAAAGAATAAACAAATAAATATAGCAGAAGGTAAGCTACATTAAATTGGGTAACCCTTATTTTTATTGAGCTAACCTGCCCCGTTAGTTCCCTAAGAAAAAGGCTGCCCTAGCTTCTCCCTTATCCTTGGTTATTTGTAAACATCCGCAAAAAAAGAACTGGGTTAATCTCAGTTCCATTTTAGAAAGTCTTGCACTGTATAGGTTTCCCAGCCATCTTGAGCTAAAAATTCCAATTGTCTTATTTCCTTCAGTTTAAATTCCGTCATGGATATTAACGTAGAACCTCGTGCAGCCTCTCAGCAAACTTCTTATGAAGCTCAGAATTGTAGCCCCCATGATGCCCTGGAAACTCCACAAAATTTGCTCCTAGTTGTTCCGTTAAAGCTACCGAGCATCCATAAGCAAAAAATTCTCGTGAAGCAATGCCACCGGCTGGAAGTACCTGTATCGATGAAGATTTTAATACATTCTTCAATTTATCAATATCTAGTGAATAGTTTATAATCCCCGGGATCTCATGTTCAACAAAGTACGTTGAATTATTTAAAAGACGCTCCGTTATCGCATCCTTCGATTTCTCGGAGTTAATTGTGTCCCTTTCCGAATTTGACAATAACTTTAAGACCTCACTTTGATGATTCTTCTTAAGGGATTCCAAGAATAGCTTTGCCTGTACTAGCTCATTGCCGAATAATAATTGCAATAAAACAGGTTCGTGTGGTATCAATATTCGTAGTTGCTCCGGGTGGCGTATGGATAAATCGAGTCCGATGACAGCACCAGAGCTGCTTCCAAATACGTATGCCGGTTCATCGGTCAATTTAGCTAGCAGACGGTGAGCGTCGTCGCTATGTGTCTTCACGTGGTAATTCTCAGTTTCATTGAAGAGACTACTGCGGGAATGTCCACGCCGGTCGTAGGTAACAACTGTGTACCGGTTAGCAAGATTGTCTGCGACAAATTGGAATTTATCTGCGTCTCCACCTCCACCATGAATCATCAAAAGTAGAGGACCAGAGCCACGTACTTCATAATAGAGTTTCGCCCCAGACACTGCCAAAGTTCCGTTCCTGATTCCTATCATTTATATCTCCCCTCTTCTATTTTTCTATTTTGCCCTTAGACATTACCTATATAACAATGTCGTAATTCTATATATTCTTGGGTAACTTTTATAATTCCTTCTTCAACTAAACTGCCCCGATAGTTCCATAAGTAAAAGAGCTGCTGATCAGCTCCTGGTAATGAAGTAAAGCACCCATTAATTTAATAAAATAAACTTACGAACTAATTTGTAATAAACATAAAAAATTGAATAAGCAAATAAATAACTAACACCAGTCCAAATGATATTCCATTCATTCCTGTATACTATTTTCTCTAGACACACTAGTATGTACTCTCCAAAGGTTGTAACTAAAGTAAAAACTAAAAATGCAATAAGAATAGGCATTTTTTTATAGTGAATAACGCAAATAAATAAACAACCAAGTATAGGATAAAGACCTAAATCATACGGAATTCCAGTTAAAGATGACTCTTGAAATACTATATCCATCCTCCAAAAGTAGTTAAATCCAATTTCATTTATTAAAAAGCTAGTAGCTATACCAATTGGATAAAAAATAATGAACAATTTCTTCTGATTTCTAAATAAATATACACCTACAATCCAAGGGAGGATAAATCCAATAATAATATGAAAAAGCATATTTAACCTTCCTTTTTTTAGGATCGCATATATAGCTATTCTGCCCCGATAGTTCCATAAAGAGCTGCCAAAGCAACTCCCTTATTGAAGTAAAGCACCCATTACTTGAATTAGAAATTTAATTAGCTTTTCTTGGTCCTCTTAAAAAATAAATAACCTAATACACCTAAAATTAATGCTATACCTCCGAAAACAATAACTTGATATATAATATCCCCTAACATTACCTGATCCTCCTATTCAAAAAACATTTCCCTAATCTATATACTAGATTTTTCCTAAAAAGGTTTCAACTGATAGTTTGATTCTGAAAGTCTTATTAAACTAAACTGCCCCTTTAGTTCCATAAGAAAAGAGCTGCCTAAAGACAGCTCCGATCTTCAGCTAACGCACCCGTTAGTTTAAGTACAATCATTCACAATCTCTATTAACTTCTCTAAAAATTTTAAGTTATGTACTAAAACTATACTTTGGCATCGCATAAAGTATAGAGGTTATTTCAAGTAAAATAAAACTGCCAAGTTGATTTTTAAAATAACTTATTTATTGAGTTCATTAGTTGGAAGAAGTATTCAGGTTTGTGAGTCTTATTTAGGTTATACCACGAGTGTAATGTATCTGGTGCAAATACATCTATTTTTTTCAGTACTTCCATCGCAAATTCCAAAGGAGCTACTCCTGATGCAGTAACCAAATTTTCACCCGTTACTACAGGTTCCATCTCATAAAAATTTTCTCCTTTATAATTAGGACAGACCATTTTAATATACTCTAAGCTATTGCTTGTATGCTTTCTAGAATCTAGATATCCCATATTCGCTAGTCCCTCAGTAGCACCACAAATAGCAGCAACAATAGTGCCAAGCTTTAAAGCCTCGCCAATTTTTTTCAAGATAGGTTGATGAATAGCTTCTCCCCAAGTATTCCCTCCAGGTAGAATTACAAGATCTTTACTATCAAAGTTACATTCATCAAGAGAAATATCTGGTTTTATACTCAGTCCCCCCATCGTAGTAATAATTTCTTTATTCGCTCCTACTGTAATTACTTTTAAAGGTGCTAAATCTTTTTTGAAATATCTTCCTGAATTTAGTTCAGCAATTAAATATCCATATTCCCAGTCTGACATTGTATTAAATACATATAGATAAACTTTTTTTATTTTCATCTACTAACACTCCAATCATAATTTTCATAGTTTATTTTTTCCACATCAAAAGCTACTCCACCAAAAAAGAACGTACGTTCCTTTTAATCCAATTATATTCCACAATTAACCAATAGTCAATTTCTTATGGAACTATCCTGCCCCTTTAGTTCATTAAGCAAAAAGGTCACCAAATGGCAGCCCCGGAAAACTGCAGTAATCATATACGTGCAAAATAGCACTTAAAATAAGTGCAAATTATCACCTAAAGTAACACAATTCCGTTAAGTTATGATACCAACTTAGTCAAAATAAAAACACCCCATTTCTGGGGTGGACACCTCTTGGTCATATGTTCTTTAGTTCTTTAACGAGTTTCTTCTATTTTACTCCTTCTCCTATTTTAAGGTAACTACCAGAACGGTCGTTTTACCGGCTACAGATTGTCCACTATAGTGATACTCTAAATGTGTCACAATGTCTCCATTGGTAATGATCATCGGTGTAATAGTACTTGATGCTTTTTCCTTTACCAGTTCAAGGCTGTAGGTGACCAATATGTCTCCTGCTTTAACCTGGTCACCTTCTGCCACACAAACGGAAAACCCTTCTCCTTTCATGTTAACCGTGTCCAATCCAATATGAATCAATATTTCCAGCCCTTCTGCCGTTTCCAATGCAATGGCATGCTTCGTCGGGAAGACATTGATGACTTTTGCATCAGCCGGCGCCACTACCTTCCCTTCGATAGGAAAGAAAGCAATACCATCTCCCATCATTTTCTGTGAAAAAACTGGATCCGGTACATCTTCAAGCTTTAAAATTTCTCCTTCAATTGGCGATACTAATTTTATTTCCGAATTTTTTGTTTTTTTTCCAAATAAGTTTTTTAACAAGGTAATACCTCCCATTATTTTTAATATTTTGGCTGAACAGCAAAATTCTTAAGCAATCACTTTTTTGATTTGTTCTTTTAGCTGGTCTGATTTCGGTCCAAAAATTGCCTAGATTTTATTTCCTACCTCCAAAACGCCCGCAGCTCCAAGGCCTTTTAATCGGTCCTTATCAACTTAGCAAGCCAATCGGTCGGTACTTATCCGTGTAGGGCAGGCGCCATTATTGATCGATTTGCTGCAGTTGATAAATCGCTTCTTTGGCCGGAATGGAAGAGATTGCTCCTTTTCCAGTCGTAGTAAGAGCACCACTAGCGTTTGCAAAGCTTAGGATTTCTTGGTGATGAAGTTCAAGAACTTCTTCCAGATTTCCCTGCCGAACGTCTTTTTCTAATAACTGATACAGCAAGCCTCCGATAAATGCATCCCCAGCCCCTGTTGTATCCTGTACGCCGACGCGATACCCGGTTGATTCGTATTTTTTACCTCTTACATATAATTCGGCACCTTGAGCTCCTTTTGTATAAATTACTGCTTTAACAGCACCAGTAAATAACGAAGAAACTGCTTTTCCTTTGTCAGTAATCCCGGTAATAAACTCAAGCTCTTCATCAGAAATTTTCACAATATGAACCATTGGAACAAACTCTAAAATCGTTTTCCGGCATTCTTCAGGATCAGTCCAAAGCGGAAGGCGGACATTTGGGTCAAAGCTGATGATTCCGCCTTTTGCTTTTACAGAAGTAATGGCTTTCACATGCGCATGCTTCATAGGACTTTCCACTAAATCGACTGAACAGAAGTGGAGGAGGTCGCCGTTTGCAAACCAGCTATCGTTAATTTCAGTCTCATGAAGCAGCAAATCTGCAGAAGGATTGCGGTAGAAAGAGAAATCACGTTCACCATTTTCAAGCAAAGATACAAAAGCAAGGCCTGTGTTGGCTTCATTCGTTCTCGTAATTTTATCTATTTTCACGCCGGCTTGCTGCAATTGTTCTAAAAGAAAGTCCCCAAATGAATCCATTCCGAGCTTAGTAATTATCGATGCATTGCCGCCATTTCTGGCAACTGATACAGCAACATTCGCTGGAGCGCCTCCTGGAGCACGCTCGAATTCCATTACATCTTTTAGTGCGATTCCTTTTTGAAGGGGGATAAAATCAATTAATACTTCACCGATTGCATATAAATTTCTCATACCTTACCTCTCGCTTTCATACATAACTCCATTTTTTTGCTTGAAAAGTGGTGCTTCCAGATAATGCAAAGAAACGAATTTCATTTCTGTTTTCACGAGGGAAAATCCGGCTCGTGAATACTTCTTCACCGTCATTGATGAAAATCTCAACAGAAGAGGTATCTACAAATAAATGAAACTTAATTTTTTTGGTATTCACAAAGCATTTTCGGATTGTTCCATAAGCTTCTCCAACGGTCTCACCTGAAGAAGAGCGGTCAAGAATGACTTTTTTCTCTACAGTATCATATTTAATGACCGTTTTTTCATCATCACCGGCCCTGAATTCAATACCAAATTCAACGGCATCGTTGTTTTCAAATTCACATACCATTTCATAGGATACTCCTTTGAATTCTTCATACATGTTCTTGGTGTTCTTCAAAACACCTTTTACTTCAGTTTCCTGCCTGCGTAGCGCTTGAAGTTCCTGCACTGGCCGCTGAATCAGTTTGCCGTTTCGAACAGATAATTCTCTTGGCAGTGTTAAACAATGCGCCCAGCCATTTTTGTCTGTGGGTAGGTCGATTTCAGGCAAGCCCATCCATCCGACAAGGATACGCCTTCCGTCAGGATTAACCATTGTTTGCGGCGCATAAAAATCAAAGCCTCTGTCAAGCTCCTGAAAAGAGCCATGTGATAATGAGTGGGTTATTGTATCTAGCTTGCTGCCAATAACATAACCGGATTGATAAATATTGTGGTAAAGGTCTCCCTTGGGCTCCAAACCTTGTGGAGAAAACATCAGTACACCATAGTTTTGCAGTTCAAAATAATCTGGACATTCCCACATATATCCAAAAGTTCCAAGGTCAGTTTGTAACTCTCCTTCAAATGTCCAGTTTACTAGATTGGAGGAACGATATAGGACGACACATCCTGTTTTGTCTTTCCGCTGTGCACCGATTACTGCATAAAAGGTATCATTTTCTCTCCAAACTTTCGGGTCGCGGAAATGATTAGTATATCCTTCTGGTACGTCCCGAATGAATGGATGGGTCAATTTTTCAATTTGTCCCGTTTTCTCCATGATGGCGATACATTGATAGGGATGTCTTTGCCAATTCTCATCACGGGTGTTGCCGGTATAAAATAAATATAGTTTTCCTTCATATTCAATAGCACTTCCGGAATAGGCTCCATGGCTGTCATAATAATCATCCGGTGCGATCCCGATGCCGGCATTTTCCCAAGAAACAAGATCTTTTGATTTCGTATGATACCAATACTTCAACCCATGTACAGGACCAAGTGGAAACCATTGGTAGAATAAATGGTACTCGCCCTGATAAAAAGAGAAGCCATTAGGGTCATTAAGTAGGCCGGATAAAGGCTGTATATGAAAGGTTTGTCGCCATGTGCATTCATTTACTCTTGTTTGCAAATTTTGCAGCTCTACCTGATTAACATCTTCAACGCGGCGATAACGCTGTTCTTTTGTCCATCCCATGTGATCAGACTCCTTTAAAAAATCAGAGGACTGTTCCTTGTTTCGAACAGCCCTTTTCATATTAATAAATTAGGCTGCTTCTTTTCGAGAAAGGGCAGCAACTTTTTTATCTGTCCGATTTGCTAAACTGAATGTTGCGATAAAGGCAACAGCAAAGGAAATGGCCATACCAATTATATAAAAGATAATTGTATCTGTTTTTATGGAAATAATCCCTGGTAGACCTGCAGCGCCAAGTGCAATCGCCTTTACTTTGAAGAAGGTGACGAAAGCAGAAGCCACTCCTGAACCTATAATTGCTCCAATAAATGGATACTTCAGTTTTAAGTTAACACCGAACATTGCAGGTTCTGAAATCCCTAAAAGAGCCGAAATACCCGCTGCAGATGCCGTGCCTTTTGTTTTTTTATCTTTCGTAATGAAAGTAACTGCAAGGGTTGCTGCACCTTGAGCAATATTGGACATTGCTGCAATTACGAAAATAAAAGAGCCCCCAGTTTTTGAAATATCAGAAAGTAATTGTGTTTCTACAGCAATAAAGCTATGATGCATACCTGTGATAACGATTGGTGCGTAAAGAAGTCCAAATATAGCTCCTCCGATAAAACCAGTTCCATCATATAAGAAGATGAGACCGTCTGTTAATAAGTTCCCTGTAGCACGAGTAATCGGTCCTACTACTGTGAACGTTAAGATACCAGTAATAAAAATTGTCAATAATGGTGTTAGAATATTGTCTAGTGCGGAAGGAATGACTTTTCGCAAATACGTTTCTATTTTTGCTAAAATAAAGGAAGCAACAAGTACTGGCAACACAGTGCCTTGATATCCAATTTTTTCAATTTCAAATCCGAGAATATTCCAGACCTGAATTTCACCGCTTAATAAGGCTCCTCCGTATCCCCAACCATTCAATAAGTCAGGGTGAACCATTAGCATTCCAAGTGTAGCACCCAGATAAGGATTTCCGCCAAACCGCTGTGTGGCAGAGAAACCGATTAAGATTGGAAGGAATACAAATGCTGCGTTGGCAAATGTATTAATTAGAGCTGCTAAATCTGCGAATCCCGGGTTAGCTTCGACAATGGATTGCCCTGCGATAAATAAGTCAGGTGCTGTGAGCAAGTTGTTAATCCCCATCAATAGACCGCCGGCAACAATTGCAGGAATAATAGGAACAAAAATATCAGAAAGCATTTTTACAAAGCGCTGAAGCAGATTCATTTTCTTCGAACCAGCATCTTTTACATCTTTCGTCGACATTTCAGTAAGTCCAGTTAGCTTTGAAAACTCTTTGTATACTTCATTAACAGTTCCCGCACCGATAATAATCTGGTATTGTCCTCCAGTTGAATATGTTCCCTTTACTGCATCCATCTCATCTAGTTTTGCTTGATCGACTTTATCTTCATCATGTAAAGCTAAGCGGAGCCGAGTCGCACAGTGTGCTGCAGCTGCCACATTTTCTTTCCCGCCGATTGCCTCCAATATTTCCTGGGATACTTCTTTATAATTCATAATGATCCTCCTTTTAAAAGTTTATAAACGCTGACTTGGAACCGGTTCCGTTTGAATTCAAAAAAATATATGAATATATTAAGCAACGGAACCGGTTCCAGCATAAACCAAAAAAATATAATATCAACAAGTTGATTCACAGAAACCGGTTACATTTTAGAAGAGAAATATTTGGTAACCGATTTCATTTTGATTATAATCGGTGTAGTAAACGATTGTCAACGCTTTCTCTTTCAATAATTTTATATTTTGATAGAGATAATTTTGGTAATTCTTCCCCGTTAACAAGCTTTACGATACTTTTAGCTGCCATTTGTCCTGCTTCTTTGTAGTAAAATTTCGCTGTAGTTATGCCTGGGTGTATCATCTCTGTTACTTCATAACCTCCAAATCCAGTGATCGACAAGTCTTCTGGGATTTTTAAACCTCTTAAATAAGCTGCTTTCAAAGCACCAATTGCTATATTATCAGTTGCACATACGATAATAGAGGGAGTGAATTCCTCAATAATAGAGGGGACATTGATTAATGCATCTGTTATGCTGAAGCTTGTTTCATAATACCTTACTTCACAGTCTGATTTTTCATCTATCGCCCGCTGAAATCCTTTTTTTCGCATGACTCCTACAGCAATATCTTTTCCTGTTACGCCCAAAAAAGCAATCTTACGGTGACCTTTTTCCAGCACATGTTTTCCGAGATCATATGCTGCTTCATAATCATTGTGTATGATGCTGTGAATTGTTTCATGCTGCTGACCAACCAGTAAAACGGGCAAGTGCAGCTCTTTGAAGGCCTCTAAATGGGCGTCTGTAACTTGGGATGGAAGCAAAATCATTCCCGCAACCTTTTGCTTAGCCAATGTGTAAATATTTTCAATTTCCCGATCTAAATCCTGACCGGTATTTGAGATCAGCATTTGATAATTTAGTTCTCTTAATTGTTCATCAATGCCAATTAACGTATGAGAAGAAGCATACGAATCAAGTCTCGGTACGATGGTACCGATTATATTAGTTTTCTTTGCTTTTAAACTTTGAGCGAAGGCATTAGGAGCATAGCTGGTTTCATTTATCACACGTTCGATTTTATTTTTCGTTGCCTCACTAACAGAACCATTATTTAGATAACGTGAAACTGTACTCTTAGCAACTCCGGCAAGCTTCGCGATATCAGTAATTGTAACCAAAGCATTCATCTCCGTCTTTATATGGATTTATTTATTATACACCAATATGTTTAGTAAATTACAACGTTATCATTGCAAATTCAAATGTAAACGCATTCACGTCCAAGTAGGGGGTGTGAAATATGGAAATTAGTAAAGAGGTTACATTTATACAATGATAAATAGAACTAACCATTAAGAGAGAAAAAATCCTTTCTTTTCTATTTAGCTCTCTTCCAAGAAATACACCCATAAGTTCATTATAATAGTATTCTTTATCACTAAATAACGCTTGAAACTCCTTATCATCTGCGAAATCATTAAAAAACAAGTCCATTGAACTGTCTTTTCTTACCCAAGCAATTGCTTCTATATATGGAGTGAACTCATATTTCCAATTATCTACATGAAGGTGATTACCAGTATAGTTTTCATCATTAAAATAATCTTGATTATTCATTGACTTACCCCCGAAAACTCAACTATTAGCAGAATTATACCATAGGACTTATTGTTCTAACCTGCTCCGATAGTGTAATAAAGAAAAAGCTGCCTTAAAGACAGCTCCGATCTTCAGCTAACGCACCCGTTAGTTTTAGTAGATTTCTTCACATACTTTTTAGTATTTCAGTTAATACAGGAATGCTGCCCCTTTAGTTCTGTAAGAAAAAGGTTGCCGCAGCAACCTCCGTTATCTTAATAATCGGTTTTATTTATCATTATCAAGAAAAGTTTTTATTTCCCAGTAAGGAAAGGTATTAACAGTTCAATAATGGGTCAATTTCTTGAAAAGAAGTATGGAATTAAATCCATTCTTTCATTTTTCCCTAATTCAATTTTTAGTTCTTTTATGTCTCAAACCATTATGCTACTTTATGTTCCTGAATCCCCTGCGTTTCAGGTCCAGTTTTCAGAGTAAAATATAGCGCTATAAACATTAGTACTAAACCTGCTAAACGTTTCATCTCAAAATGAATGACCGCATTTCCAAACCATCCAAAGTTATCAATCACCATGCCAGTTACTAACTGACCAATAATAACCGAAATAACGACAGCACCTACTCCAATTTTTGGAACAGTAATAATCGATAGTAATACATATGCTAACCCAAAAAAAGCACATAAAAGCTGCCAAGTGGGTGCTTCAGAAATAGCAATCATATCTACCTTTCCAAATAGAACAACTACAATCAACATTATTACAGTTCCAAAGAAGTAGTTAACCACTGTACTTTCCAACGATCCTGCCTTTGCAGCAAAAGCTGCATTAATTGGGGCCTGAGTTGCTAAAACTGCTCCGGATATCAGCGTAAGAATAATAATAAGAATACTCATAACATACCTCTCCCTTTAATATACAAGATAGAGCGATACGGCTAATAATACAATCGCAATACCTTTATTTTTATTGAATTTAATTTTAGAAGATCCAAGCCACCCATGATGTTCTATCATTGTACTCATAAAGATCTGCCCAGCAAGAGCAGCAATAACTGAAATTCCTACCCCAACGATTGGCACACTAATGACAAGCATCAGATTATAGAAACTTCCTAAACTACCACCAAGCAATTTCCACTTTGGTACTTTGAACACCTGACTTAAATCACCTTTACCAAAGAACAACGTAACTAATAATATAGTCATAAACCCTATAGTAAACATAAATAAGGTGGTTTCTATCTCACCTATATTTCGTCCTAATGTTCCCCCTATTGCCCCTTCAATACTTAATGAAGCACCTGCTACAAGGGCTAAAAAATAAAATAGTACCTTCATGAATATTCTCCTATTCTTTTTCATGCATGCGCATGCATGTAATTTCATCTAATCCTCTTTTTATACATTACTCTAGCGAGCAACTTGTTCAGGTTGCAGACATCAACGACTGTTTATCTCGGCTAGCATATCTTTATAATGTTTATATAGAACGAGTGGAACCTATAAGAATTAACCTATTATACAGGCAAAGAAAGTTTATCAATAAAAATGCTTATATTAATCATCTACCTTATATTACAAGGTAATAAAACAAAGGAGAAACATTCACATTTGTGTTTTATTTACTTTTATCCAAAACTTGTGAAGTCTACTTATTAATCTTTCTTTTCCAAATTTTCCAGAACCTTTTTCATCTCCATATACGTGCTTAAGAAAACATAGAACATATTGCCTTCTACATGCAATATCCTGAACTTTCTTATTATAAAACCACTGTTCAATGGTGTTATAGACGCCACGATTTATACCAAACCTATCTTGGCAGTGTCTAAAAAAGTGCAAATCAGTTTTATTGACCATCTTCTCTTGTACCTCGTTCATAACAATACACTCCGAATATATTTGACGTTACTCTAACTTTTAAAGTAATGTTTTCTGCTTTTGTAAGAACTTAAATAGGTCTGTAAAGTATTTGTTCCTAAATACTTTTGTCCCCGTGAATCCAACCTGGAATATAGTGAAGCCACTCGAACTTCCACACTCCCCCATCACGGCGTAGTCGACTTTCATAACGAGCACCAAAAATCGTAGCATCTAAGGTCTCCCTAGTCGGAACGAACGGTACAACTCGATAGATGTCCATCGTTGCAGTATCTCCTATAACGTTCACACGAAAATTTGTAGCTGCATGTTGCATGTAGGGATGTCCTGAACGTAAGATTTTCAACAAGCTGACAATCTCCTTACGTCCATTCATAGGACCAAATGGAGACATATCCGCTTTTGCATCCTCAGTAAATACAGTTGTCAGTAAGCTAAAGTCAGCTTGGTCCAATGCCCATGAATATCGAATGTACGTTTCAGCGACCTGCTCTTCGTCAGTTCCACGCTCGTCAGGATTTTGAAAAACCCTCCAAGGTGCATCCAACTCACTTAGTATTGTCGGTGCAACTATTTTTTGATGCCAACCGACCGTACCATCAGCCAACTTCCAATTCATTACATAGTTTTTGTTGCCGCTCTGCCAATCGAGTTCGAAACGAAGATGTGAAATTTTCCAACCCTCAGTGGTACGTACATATGTGTTAACAAAATGGCCACCGAATAAAAAGGTGTCAAGTTTTCCTTTTCCAATATCATTAGCGAGGACCCCCATAAGGTATGCACTTTGTTGAGCGCGTCCATCGGATATTGCCACGTAAGAATTAGTTATTTTATACCGCATCACATCAAGTTCAGGTCCGCGATGGTTCAAACCTGCTACAATTGCCTCCACACCTTTAAATTGACCTAAATGGCTAAAATTCACTTCTGCATCAGGTGTAAAGTAACTTTTAATCGAAGAAATATTATTTACCTCAAGCGCCTTTGAAAACGTGAAAATGATATGTTGAATCTCAGCACGGTTAGAGCCGTATTCACTGAATTCAGTGTTAAAATTATTATTTAAATTCACTTTATTTCTCACTCCTATATTCTTAAAGTGGATCATCAACCATGACGCTTTTCTTTAAAATTCATGTGTAGGAAAATAGGGTAAAATCTCTTCTCCAATTTCCTGAATCATCTCTTCCATTGGCCGTCTAGCAAAATAAGGGACGAATGCCAAATGATTCACTCCGATTTTTTGAAATTGATATAATAATTCCAATAAGTGGTTCCTCCCCAAACGATAACCCAAGGGGATTTGTGTTGGTATTTCATCGGAATTTTCCGATAAATCGATATATAAAGTTTGAGTAAACGGTTTAAATGCTCCCGGGCTTTTTATGTCTGTTAGTGCACGATAATTTCGAATTAATGAGGCTTGCTCTTCAATACTCCGTGGGTATTGAATCCAGCCGTCCCCGTTTTCAGCAATCCACTCCATGGATTGCTGGCTAAACCCTGTCACCATTGTTGGAATGGTGGAAACAGGGTTTGGCATTAGTTTCATACTCCTGCCATCTATGAAACCTAGATTAGAATCAATCGTTGGGTGTTCTTCCTTAAGTAATCGATTAAGGAAATCAAAACTCTGTTTAAATATGCGTCCTCTTTCTTCTCTTTCTATTCCTAAAGCAGTAAAATCTTTTTGTCGGTCTCCTGAAGCAACTCCCATAATAAGACGATCAGAAAACAACCGGTCGATAGACGTTGCTTCTTTTGCTACTCGAATGGGATGACGCAACGGAAGAACCACACTTGATGTTCCTATTGCAATATGATTTGTACGAGCAGCTAAGTAAGTTAAATAAATCCATAAATCATAAAGTTGCCCATGATCGTTAGAATTAAGGTCTTGCATCGTAACATCCCGCAACCAAATTGCTGAAAATCCTAAATTTTCTATTTTACGAGCGAGTTCTACTGTATTTTCCATTCTTGGGGGCTGATTTGTCATCGGTTCAAAGGGTGTTAAAAATCCAAGAGTCATTTTATCTTTTTGATACATCCGATTAAAGGCCCTATGCTGTTCGAGACTCATATAATCCCTCCTATGATAATTACAGGTTTTTACCGATAAAACCTTCTAATTGTTTAATCACTTCTTCATTTCTACGATAATAGGTCCACTGGCCAATTCGTTTCATCTCTAAAAGACCACTTTGCAGCAACAGCGATAAATATTGAGAAGTCGTTGACTGCCCCAGACCTATCTTATCTCGTATATCTCCCACACAAACCCCTCCTAAGAAATCGTCTCCCTTATGGATATGGACTTGAGAAGGAAAATTTTTTTCCGGCTCTTTTAGCATTTGTAAAATTTTCAACCTAGTTGCATTTGATAATGCTTTAAACATATCTACTAATTTTTCATCATTCATTACTTGTTGATCCTCCATCATTCACCAGTATCCTTTCTTTAGACAAGAGACGCTCCTTTTAGAAACAATTATTTATTTCAGCAAGTTAAGAAGCCAATGAGGAAGATAATTATTCACTAACAGCTTCTTTTAACAATTTAAAGGAGCGTTTTCGTTTTTCAAAATCGTAAATAGGTGTAATTGCCATTAGTTCATCAATAGAGAACTTATTCGTTAATTCCTTTATTTTTTGAGCTACAGTTTCTTTAGAACCAATAATATATGTTTCTTTGACAGTTTCTATTTCTCGTTTTTCAGACGGATTTATAACATGTGAAAGTGCTATTTCTGGATCTACTAGACGCGTGAGTCGCCCGCGGTGTAAGTAGTAATTAAACCGCAATGCACTTTCGGCAATTTTTTCCCCTTCTTCATCGGTGTCTGCAACAATAATCTTCATTGTTACCAGTACTTGTGGTTTATCTAGATATTTGGATGGTTTAAAGTTATCAACATATAACTTTAACGCCTGTTCCATTCCCCCTGGCTGATAATTAATGAATTGCGCAAACGCGTAAGGTAATCCTTTTTCTGCAGCTAAAAGGGCCGAAGAATTACTTGTACCAAGTATCCATAAATTTGGTTTTTTCTCTATTACAGGTGTTGTTTCTAAACCTCTTAAGGGATGGGTATCAGGCAACCTGTCCTGTAGATATTCTATTAGTTGATCAATTTGTTCAGGGAAAATATCAACATTTCTAGCTCTTTCACCTTGCAGAGCTATAGATGATAAATGATGACCACCAGGTGCACGTCCCACACCAATATCTACCCTACCTGGAGCGAGTGCACCCATAACCTTAAAGTTCTCTGCTACTTTGTATGCACTATAGTGTGGTAACATAACGCCACCAGTACCTACTTTAATATTATCTGTTTTAGCTAACAAATGGCTAGCAAGAATTTCAGGAGAAGATCCAGCTAACGCATCTGTACTATGATGTTCTGATAACCAGTAACGGTGGTATCCTAATTTATCAACATATTTTGCAAGTTCCACTGATTGTTCAAAACCTTCTTCTGCTGAAATACCTTCTAATAACTGAGTTTGATCTAATAAACTAATTTTCATTAGTATTCTCCTTCCTATTATTTATTAGTACGAATAACAGTACGAATAACAAAAATATATCGATAAATTTGAATATATCGATATCCATGTGAAAGTCATTCATCTATCGGAAGACTAAAATGATAAGTTAATCGTAATATTCCGATATACAGATATTATAGTTTCTTATTAACTTTGTCAACCAACATATTTTTTCTTTTATCTTTCAGGTTTTAGACAAAGTCGACTTTAATAAATTTCGGGCTGATCGAAAACGTTTGTCTACACGATCTTCAACAATCTGGCCCTTTGATGGAATAAAATTACTGATGTTTTTAAACAACTTTATTTTCACTTACAGTATTTCTTATGGAACTATCCTGCCCGTTAGTTCCATAAAGAAAAAGCTGCCTTAAAGACAGCTCTGATCTTCAGCTAACGAAGTTATTTAATTCGAGTGGCGAATAGCTAATAATCGTCCCCTAATCAAGTTTAGCGAAAGCTACCCGAATTGTCATTCTAACATCCAATAGGTTCCCCTCCTTTTATTTCTATGGATATTGATTAAAATATTAATTAAAAAGAGGAAATAATCAAAAATTAAATCAGAAAATAAGGATTTGCTTAAATTTTAAATCAATATATCAAAAAAACTAGCTAAAATGGCTGTCAATATCTGCGAAGTAAGTTGGCGCGAATCTTGCTTAAGTAATATGTAAATTGATATTTTTCAGACGTTTATTCAAGAAAAAGGAGTGTTAACTTACTTATGAAAAACATGGGGGCGTTCACTATGCTGTAACCAAAAGCCATTGCCAGTGCGTCTACAATAGTTTTGATAAATGTGAAGATAACTTAACGTCGTCCAAAGCTATTAAAGGCTATTATCAGACTGAAAATGCAAACAAAGTATTGTCAAAAGAAATCAATACAATTGAAGGTAAAGACCTAATAAGCTGAAATTGATTAAAGCCAAATGATAAAATTCTTGCTCGTAATTAATGCAAAATTTTAGTGAAATAGGGAGAGAATTGAATGTCGAATTTACCTGAAACAAATGGCATAGATCGTATGAGACCAATCGCTATGAATGAAAGGTCAATGAGTTGGTTCTCTACTTTATTTCTTTGGTTAGGCTCTAATGTTGTAGTAACCACAGTATTTTCTGGCATGCTGTTTGTTCCTGACATGGCATATTCAAAAGCGCTTACAATAATTTTAATCGGAACGTTAGTAGGTGGAATACCATTAATTTTAATGGGGAATATAGGGACCCGCACCGGCTTACCCACCATGATATTGGCTCGAGGAGCCTTCGGTCAGCGTGGAGCAGTATTGCCTACAGCCGTGAACACTCTTGTACTCATCGGCTGGAGTTGGGTTCAGGCATATATGGGGGCTCTGAGCCTAAATCAAGCGGTATTTTATTTGACAGGATACAGCAATATTAATTTATTTACGATTCTAACTGAAGCGGTAGTTGTTCTTTTGGCTATGTACGGCCACCGTGTAATTGAGAGCGCGGAAAAATTCATCGTTAGTTTAATGGTTATACTGGTTGTTATCGTTTTTGGTTATATGTTTATTAAATTTGATGCAGGAAGTTTAATTCAAATGACAACAATCCATAATACTTCCATAACTGCTATAGTGGCATTCGATCTTGTGGTTGCAACTGTTTTTTCCTGGATGCTTATGGTAAGTGATCATAATTGCCATTGTAAAACAGAAAAAGGCGGTATGAGTGGAACTTATTTTGGGTTTAGTGCCGCAACATTTATTGCGATGACACTTGGGGCAACTGTCTCTGGATTTTCACTATTGAATAATATGACACGAACGTATGACCCAACTGTTTTAATCGGAGAATCCAATCCAGTTTTTAGTCTTGTTGCAGCGCTAGTTATCTTCATCTCCGTTGTATCAACGAACACAATGGTTTTATATAGTGCCACAATTTCATACTTAGCGATTTTTAAGAAACAGAGATTCTGGAAAGTTGCGCTAACAATAGGAATCATTTGTATATGCGGTGCCCTGCTTAAAGATTGGTTACTTTCGAATTTCCAAGGCTTTCTAATAATGATTGGAAGTCTTTTTATACCAGTTGTCTCTATTATGTTGACAGATTACTACCTTCTTAAACGCAGGCAGTATGATGCTTCTGAGATTATTTCTGGCGAGAACAAGCTTTACTGGTATAGGAATGGGACTAACTATGTTGCTTATATTTCTTTTATTATCGGAGCTGGATTCTCTTATTACTTTACCTACGTACAACCTCTTTCCATAGGAACTACAATAGTAACCTTCCTGCTTACCTGCGTAGTTTATTCAGGGCTAATGAAAGTTACGGGAAAGATCAGGGTGCAGGAAGAAAGCAAAGAATCTGAAGTCATATAAAAAATTAACAATTTATATGCGTGGGATGCAGAAAGGGAGGCATAGTTATGCTTAAAGTTGAAAAAATTGTTGATTTATCTCTCCAATTAACGAATGATACACCTATTTATCCTGGAGATCCTGAACCGAACATTAGTGTTGCTACAACTATAGAAAGGGACGGGTATAATCTTCTTCATATACATCTTGGTTCCCAAACAGGCTCTCATGTAGATGCACCATACCATTTTATTAATGAGAGCCAACGTATTGATGAATCAGATTTGCGTTTATTTATTGGGATTGGAGTAGTAATTCCAGTAACAGAAAAAGGGGAGGAAGAAGCTATTACCCTGAAAGATGTGGAACCTTACTTGGATCAACTGGCTTCTGGAAAAATCGTTTTGTTTTATACAGGTTGGTCACAATATGTAGGGAAGGAACCATTCTTTCGTCATCCTTATGTTCATGAAGATGTCATTCATGAAATGATAAAAAGGGGAATTCGCTCATTTTTCATCGATACAATCAATATCGATCATACAGGTGGTACAGAATTTCCTATCCACGATGCAGTGGCCAAGGTAAACGGAATCATCGCGGAAAATCTAACTAATTTTGGAGCGATAGATTTTCCTAATCCTCTCATCAGCGCTTTTCCATTACGGATTGTAGGGGCGGATGGTTCACCTGTACGAGCCGTAGCAATGAAAGTTGATTATAAAACCGATACACAAAAAAAATGATCGATAAGGATTCGATCTCCTTACTTTCAAGCTATTATAAAAGTTATCCTCAAATACTGTCAGGTCATAAAAGTATCCTAAGAAGGTAGTAACTACCTTTATACCAATTTTGGACACTATTTACACAAGAACTTCAGCTACCGAAGTTATAGAGGACTTAGCTGATTAATTAAATTTTTAGGGAGAGTGTGTCATTTGAAAAAACTATTAGAAAAATGCGACCAATTATACATTAACGGACACTGGCTGAAGGGTGAAGGCGAAAAAAGAGTTCTGTCCAATCCAGCTAATGAGGAAATCTTGACTGAGATACACGAAGCGAGTGTTGAGCAGGTCGAACTGGCCATACAGGCAGCTTCCGATGCTTTCCGAACAAACGATTGGGCAATCAATAAAGAAAAAAGAATTGACACTCTGAAAAGAATAGCCCAACGCTTGGAAGACGCAAAAGACGATTTGACTAAATTGGAAGTTATTAATACAGGCAAGCCATATAATGAAGCAAAACTGGACATAGAAGATTCAATTGCATGTTTGCGCTATTATGTGAATTTAATAGTTGAAAAGCAGCCAAGACGTATCGAAATGGAAGATGGGTCTGTCAGTGAAGTTTACAAAGAACCTATCGGTGTCTGTTCGTTAATTGTTCCCTGGAACTTTCCTTTTTTACTTGGGATGTGGAAAATAGCACCGGCTCTTGCAGCCGGAAATACAATCGTGTTTAAACCCTCGGAAATTACGCCTTTATCAGCAATTCTGTTTACAGAACTGCTAGATCAATGCGATGTGCCGGATGGTGTGTTTAATTTAGTTTTAGGTGCTGGTAAGGGACCCGGTGAAGCTCTGGTGACTAGCGATAAAGTGGATAAAGTCTCATTTACTGGTGGTTCGGAAACTGGAAGAAAAATTAACGAATTATGTGCTCAATCGTTTAAACGGGTATCTTTAGAGCTTGGAGGAAAATCACCTTTTCTTATTTTTGATGATGTGGATGCTGATTTAGCAGCTGAATTGGCTATTTATGGTGCATTTTTAAATCAAGGGGAGGTTTGTGTGGCATCTTCCCGATTACTTGTTCATGAAAACCTTTATGAAACATTTTTAGGAAAACTTGATGAAAAGCTTCAAAAATTGAAAATTAATGATCCATTTGACGAAAATACGGAAATGGGTGCCATTATTTCAAAAGAACATTTGGCCAAAATTGAGCGGTATATTTCCATTGGAAAAGAAGAAGGAGCAACCCTATTATGCGGTGGAGAGCGTTTAAATCGCAAAGGCTTATATATCACACCAGCTGTGTTTACGAACGTAAAACAAAATATGAGAATTGTTCAAGAGGAAATATTTGGTCCGGTTGTAACAGTTCAATCTTTCCGTACGGAAGAAGAAGCCATTGAATTAGCAAATGACACGAAATTTGGCCTTGCTGCGGGGATTTTATCTGGTAATCAGGAACGAGCACAAAAAATAGCTGGGGAACTTAAAGCGGGAACGATTTGGATTAACAGCTATCATACACCATACGTGGAAGCGCCTTGGGGAGGGTACAAACATAGCGGAATCGGGAGAGAGCTTGGCCCAGAAGGATTGGACGGTTTTTTGGAAACAAAACACGTAAATACACAAAAAAGTGTAGAATCACTCGGTTGGTATAAATTTTAAAGGGCTAGAAGTTCTTCAAAAAGAAAGAATACTACTTTATATTATATTTATATTTCAATGCGGTAATACCTATTGAAGTGTTACCGCACTTAAACGCCCTTTCTTCCCCGTTTGTTGGATAAGAAACTTCTATGGCGGATCTTCACCGCCACCATCTACGACAAACCTGCTCATTACCCCAAAATAAAGTCTAACCCATTATATTCAGCAAAAATAGTAAGCATTTTACATATAAGCGACCTTATAGAATGAAAAAAGAATCTTCGATTTGAAGTGAACCCAAAAAGTTAGACACTTTATTTACTTAGGCAGCCTTGAGGGCATGAACCCGGTAATCTACCGGGCTCATGCCTTTTAATTTTA
>NZ_JAZHFU010000014.1:0-118800 GCF_036541465.1 Bacillus sp. CFBP9009
GTAAAATTAAAAGGCATGAGCCCGGTAGATTACCGGGTTCATGCCCTCAAGGCTGCCTAAGTAAATAAAGTGTCTAACTTTTTGGGTTCACTTCATTATCGGTCCTGTTTTAATATTTTTATTATCCACTTGTTAAAACTCCTTCAATATATTGGGTAACAATTGTGAAATTACTTTTAGCGGCTTTGCCGATGTTTCAGCCAAACAAAGCATCATTGCCCCTTCGATGGAGGCTGTCATCATCAATGCAATATTGGAAGCTAACTCTTTTGAATATCCATCTTCCATTAGCTTTTTAAAATAAATCCCTTGAATTTTCGTATAGAGATCGGCGCAAGCCTTTCGTACAGGATCACTTAATGTGGCCATTTCACTTACCATGCTGCTAAATGTGTAACCCGTAATCGTCCCTTCCCTTTCTAAATTGACGATTAGCTTTTCAATCATGGAATTTGTCGCTTCTAACGTTGTCGGATATCGTTCAAAAATATCCACGATGTCCGTCGTAATTACTTCATTCAAAGAATGAAGGCAAGCGATTAATAATTCCTCTTTTCCATTAGGAAAATGGTGATAAAGCGAACCTTTCGTAACATTGCATACTTTTAAGATTTCGCTAAGTCCAACACCTTTATATCCTTTTTGTTGGAAAAGAATCGTTGCATTTTCGATTATCAACGATTTTGTATCCATTTCCGTAGCACACCCCCACCATACCAACCGGTCTATTTGTAACTATAACAAAAAAAATTTCCTGAATGTAAGTACTTTTTTGCCCCTCTAAATAACGATTTCACAATTTAGACAAACTTTTTATAAACTGCATTTTGATTATTCTATTCGATTATTAGTTGACATTTTGTATACATATGTATACATTTAATACAAAGAAAAAGTGTATACAAACGTATACACAGAAAGAGGTTATAACATGAGAGATGAAAAATTCAAAAAAGATGGACATCACGGTGGTAGGCATAAAGACCATGGTTCACACCATCGTGGCCCCAAAACGTTTCGCCGCGGAAGGGCAATTGCTTTTTTAGAAATGATGAATCTTAAACGTTCAACCATTATGGAACAGTTAGATAAACCAGAGTTTCAATCCATCAATCAAATCTTAGTCGGTGAATTGAAAGCGATTGATATGTTAATCAACGAGTTCATTCAATTATTTGAAATACAAGAAAATGAAGCAGCCGATAAGAAAAGTGAAAAAGAGGAAACTTCCAATGAGAAAGGAATGGAAACGAATGAAACAAATTAACAGTTATATCGACTCAGTGTTTTATACCGGAGATGCCCTTTTGGAAGAAGTCATTTCGTCCATACAAGAAAACGGAATGCCGTCCATATCTATATCTCCCTCATCTGGAAAACTTCTTACCATGCTTATATCCATTTCAGGAGCTAAAAATGTTTTGGAAATTGGCGCTCTTGGGGGCTATAGCGGGATCTGCCTTGCTAGGGGATTCGGCAGCGAAGGAAAATTAACCTCCCTTGAATTAAAGGAGGAATACGCAAAGTTAGCTTATCGCAATCTATCCAAAGCTGGCTTTGGCGATCAAGTATCATATATGACCGGAGCAGCTCTGCAAAGCCTTGAACAACTCAATCGTGATAACAGGAAATTTGATTTTTTCTTTATAGATGCTGACAAGGACAATTATGAAAATTACCTGCAATATTGCATTAGACTGGCGGAACCGGGTGCTTTAATCGTCATGGATAACGTACTTGCGAGGGGCAGTGTCGCAGATCCGGATGCTGAACCTAAACGTTACACTGCATTTATGAAGGCATTCAATGAAAAGGTGGCCAATCACCCTCAATTGGAATCCATGCTAATTCCAATCGGTGATGGGCTGACCATTTCAAAAGTAATCGAGCAAATTCACGAGTAAAGTGCGAACTCTCGAGTAATGTGCGAACTTACGAGTAAAACAGCTAAATTCACGAGTAAAACAGCCAAACTCACGAGTAATGTGCGAATTCTCGAGGATATCGTTCAAACTTTCGATTTTATCGATCATTTTCACGTTTATATCGATCAAACTTTCGATTTTATCGCTCAATCTCACGTTTATATCAATCAAACTTAAGTTTATCGCTCAAACTCTCGTGTAATGTGCGAACTTACGAGTAAAACAGCTAAATTCACGAGTAAAACAGCCAAACTCACGAGTAAAACAGCCAAACTCACGAGTAATGTGCGAATTCTCGAGGATATCGTTCAAATTCACGTATATATCAATCAAATTCTTATTATATCGATAAAACTCGCGATTTTATCGCTCAAACTCACGTATATATCGCCCAAATATCCATTTCATGAAGAAAAAATAATATGAATTTCTATAATCTTGAATGAAAATGATTTTTATTATCAATAATAAATATGAAAGAAGGGTAACCAGTTGATGGTTACCCCCGATGGTTTAAATTTCTGGATCAAATGTTTTGCAATCCGTTTCTTTGCTATTTGATGCTTGGTTCCCTTTATGGCTGACAACATAAATAGCATCTGCACTGCATTTGTTTCCAGAATCCCAATATTTACAATTATTCACTTCACATAGAACATCTTTTGCCATCTTATCACACCTCCTCATTTGCTATCATTAACAAAGTTGGGGTTATTGATACTTTCCTTTTTCAGGTTTTGGTGTCTTAAATTTAAGAAATTCGGAATTGAGGGCATTTGCTAACATTCGCACGAACAAAAATCCAGGCAGTTTCCGCCCGGATTTTTTTATGCTCATGCTGATTTTTTCAATAGTTCTGCTTGAGGAATTTTCCAAAGCTCCCGCCATTTTTTCAAGGCGGCAACCAGAATGATCAAGCCTAGGATTAACATGGTGATCGATAATATTCCGTTCAAGATGCTGAATCCTGCAGAGTCCGGGTTCAGGTATACGTTTTTCACCATCCAGTACCCTGCTACATTAACCGTTACATATAAGTAGGCAAGGGGTACGAGGCATGTCCATATATACCAGCGTTTGTCTGCGATTTTCAATACGACGGTCGCACCGATGATGAGTCCAATCGAAGCCATGAGCTGGTTGGATACGCCAAAGAGTGCCCAGATCGAACCAATGTCCCCAGAGTAAAGCAGGTATCCCCAGATAAAGCAGGCTAACGCGCTGGCGAAGATGTTCCCCGGCAGCCAGTCGACTCGTTTTAATGGTTTATAGAACTCCCCGAAGAAGTCCTGGATTAAGTAACGGGCAACACGTGTCCCTGAATCGATAGCAGTCAATATGAACACCGCCTCGAACATGATGACGAATTGGAAGAAAAATGAAGCCAGTTTGTCAAAGAAGGGTATTTCCGTGAAAATATAGGTCATGCCGACAGCAAGTGTAACTGCCCCGCCTGTCCGTCCCTCCAGATTAATGCCGATTTCTTCACTGAGTTCGTCAAGGTGTACGGTTTCCATACCTAATGTTTGAAATACTTCAGGCGTGGAGTTAATCGCAAAATAATCTCCTGGCTGCAGTGAAACCGCAGCAATCAATGCCATGATGGCAACGACACACTCCACAAGCATCGCTCCGAAACCAACGGATTTGATATCACTCCATCGGTTTAACATTTTTGGAGTTGTGCCTGATCCGACAAATGCATGGAATCCTGAAATCGCGCCACAGGCGATGGTGATTGAAATGAATGGCCAAACAGGACCGGCTACAATCGGGCCCCCGCCATTAATGAATTCGGTAAACGCAGGAAACTGGATTTCTGGATTCACTACGAAAACGCCGATAATCAATGCGGCAAATACACCGATTTTCATAAATGTACTCAGGTAATCACGAGGTGCCAGCAGCAGCCAAACAGGCAAGGCGGCAGCGAAGAAAGCATAGATCGGCAAAATGATGGCAAGTGTGCTCGCCTCAAGTGTCAATAAGTCGCCAAGTGCCGTTCCTTGAATGTTCGGCCCAAGTAAAATTGCGGCCATGATGAGCCCGAACCCGACGATGGTCGCCCCTTTCAGGTTTCCGGTTTTTTTATGGTAAAGCCCTACACCCATGGCGATCGGAATGGTGATCCCGACAGCAAACGTCCCCCATGGATTATTTTCCAAAGCATGCAGAACGACCATTGAAAGTCCTGCCATCGTAATCGTGATGATAAAAAGCATCGCGAGTCCTGTACAGAAGCCTGCTACAGGTCCAAGTTCTTCTTTCGCAACTTCCGAAAGGGATTTGCCGTCTTTACGCATCGACGCGAAAAGCACGACGGCATCATGGACGGCTCCCCCGATTACAGCCCCGATTAGAAGCCATAATAAACTTGGCAAATACCCGAATTGTGCAGCAAGGATCGGACCCACCAAAGGACCAGCCGCAGCAATGGCTGCAAAATGGTGGCCGAATGCCACCCATTTATTTGTTGGAACATAATCTTTTCCATCTTCTAATTTATGGGCCGGGGTCGGCTTGGAATCATCGAGTTTTAATACTTTTAGTGCTATGAATGTCCCGTATAAACGGTAGGCAATCATTAATATACATATGGAGCCTATGACAATTGTAACCGCATTCATATTTGAACCCCCTCTATTACTTACATCGTAAAAAAATGATATCACAATGAAAGCGAATTCAATGGGTTTTCAAGTTATAATGCAGATATCGAGGGATGGATTGCATCATGAAGGAGTTAAAATGCAGAATTATGAAAATTTTTAAAAACCAATGAGCTGCTTTAGCTCCTTCACATATGTCCTGCTTACCGGGATGTTTGATCCGTCACTCATAATGAGATTATAAGTTGAGTTGAACCAAGGCTGTATTTCAGATATATGGATGACATTCACGATAAAACCGCGATGCACCCGTATAAATGAGCGCTTATCGAGCTTCTTTTCAAGCACGATGAGAGGGTCACCGATTTTATATTCATTTTCCTCGGTTTTAATGATCGTTTTTCCTTCCATGAGTCCTATGAACAAAATATGATCCCGGTCGATCAAAACGATCCGATCATCTATCACTACAGCCAATTTACCTGTCTGTTCCACAGCGGTTCGGCTGGCGGGAGCTGCTGTCCTGGATTCGTCTTTCCCGATTTGACGCTGCTTCATGAGCTTATCCAATGTTTGCCGAATCCTTTTTTCATTAAATGGCTTTAATAGATAATCAAATGCATATAACTCGAAAGCTTGGAGGGCAAACTCATCATAAGCGGTCGCAAAAATGAGCGATGGTGCGGGGTCAAGTTCCGCCAATTGCTTAGCCAAATGCAAGCCATTGCCATCTGCAAGCTCAATGTCCAAAAAGACAAGTTCAGGTTTAAGTCGGGAGATATCCCTCATGGCATCTTCTATCCCCTCAGCCTCACCCACGACTTCAACTTGCCTGCTTCTTTTCAATAGATATTTCAATTCATCTCTTGCCAGTGGTTCATCCTCTACGATAAATGCTTTCATCATCGTTGCCATATGCTCCTTTTTCGTTGAGTGGTATTGATATTTTCACTTTTGTTCCGTGTCCCGTTTCACTTTCTATCGAGAGGCTGGCCTGTCCTTTATAGATCCCTTCCAGCCGTTCACTGATATTATGAAGGGCCGTTCCTGTACCCTTAGTCGATTCTACAGCATGCTTACCCAATTCAACTATTCTCCCGCTTGAAATCCCTTTTCCGTTATCTTCCACAACAATGCGCATTGCATCGTCTTTAAAGTATGCGTGAATGATGATTTGACCTTTGCTTTTCACATGTGGGAATGCGTGGTGTACCGCATTCTCAACAAGTGGCTGCAATGTGAATGGAGGGATGAGAACTTCATTCAGCCTTGGCTCAATGCGATAGTCGATATGATATTTATTTGGAAAACGCGCCTGCTCCAGTGATAAATAAGCGTTGACATGCTCTAATTCCTTTTCTAGCGGCACCAGTATTTGTCGGGCTCCTTGTAAATTAGAGCGAAAGAAAGCACTGAGCTCCTGCAATAAATTTCTTGCCTTCTCGACATCCGTCCTGCATAAAACGGATATCGTATTGATTGCATTGAATAAAAAATGCGGATGGACCTGTGCCTGCAATGCCTTAATTTCAGCATCTTTTAATAATTTCGTTTGCATTTCCGCTTTAGCGAGTTCCAATTGAGTGGAAAATAGTTTGGCCAATCCTTCAGCTAACTCTTGTTCCACTTGGCTTAATTTATCCGGATGCTTGAAATACATCTTCAAAGTCCCGACCGTTTTCTGTTGGACCTGCAACGGCAGGACTACGGCCGCTTGCAATGGGCATTGATCATGAAAACAATAAATGTCCTTTTTTGTTTTGGCCACGATTATTTTCCCTTGTTCAAGGGCTTTTTTCGTTAACCCTGTCGCTATTCCCACCTTAGGGACATGGTGATCTGACGCAGCGCCAACATGGGCAAGTACGCTATGTTCATTGGTAATGGCCACGGCATCGGCTTCAGTCAGCCCCAAGATGATTTCGGCTATTCTCTTGCAAGAAGTTTGATTAAGACCTTGCCTGAAAAAGGGCAATGTCTGATCCGCAATCAAAAACGCAAGATTCGTTAGTACGGCCCGCGTCCGTGCTTCGTCCCTCGTGATCGACTGAATGATGAGCATGAATAGTAAAGTCCCGAACCCGTTGATGATGATCATCGGAAGTCCGATTACTTGTACGAGCTCCCACGCCCTTTCAAATGGTTTGGTAGTCACCAGGATGATGCCCATTTGGATCGCTTCCAATGCCATGCAAATGGGAAGCGCAAACCAAGGGGTGATCGTCCCATGCTTTCGGCGCCTTTTTCCCAAAAGACCCGATAAGACTCCCGCCAAAATCGCAGCGATCGCACATGCCACCGCTGTAAAGCCCCCGAGAAAATAACGGTGAAGCCCCGCAATCAAACCTACTCCAAACCCAACAAATGGTCCCCCCAGCAAACCGCCGATAGCCACGCCCATAATTCTTGTGTTGGCAATCGCGTTATCGGGAGCAATCTCAGCATGCCAATCACCCTCTGTCATGGCATGGTTCCCGATTTCGATTCCTGTATAGTTACTTATGATGCCGAATGTTCCAAAAAGCGCGATAAACATGATTTTCTTCGACATCTCATGTTCATGGCCTATCATTTGCCGAAAGGGTTTCATATAAGAAAGCAGGAATGCAGCAATAACGATGATCCCCACTTTTTCAAACAGCGACGGTAATAAATCAACCAAAGCATTCACCCCATTTCTGGCTTTTTCATACATCTTACACCAGCCATGAAATCCTTGTCGAATTTTGTTTTAGGTTTAGGAGATGGATGTATAAGCATTATTTTTAGAATTTCATCAATACTCTGTGTAAATAAGTTAGCAATTGAATAAAATCCAAACCCGACGTGCCGTATCATTTCTGAAATAGCAGTCGTCATTTTTGGAACCCCACACACCCAAAAATAGTTTATTGTTAAACGAGGAAAGTAAACAGGTTATTTCATTTTAGGAACGAGTATGAGGTATGAATATGGAATTGAGGAATCAAATCATTTATATCAGTAAAAAAGTATTAAATAGTATTAAGAATTTCGAATTTAATTTTGAAACTACTATATTTATCTTTGATGAAGAGCTAAATGTTTTATACGCCAAAAGTAATGATGAAAATAAGGATTTATGTAAATTGGTTATAGAAGAATCTGTTGAAAATAATGCATTTATTTTAAGTTCATTGCAAAATACTACTGTAAAAACTAAAAATCAAATTTCCGGAAAGGATTTTAGTGTCATATCTTCCCCGTTCCATGAAATTAAAAATAAGGAATTACAAGGCTATGTAGGTATATTCACAACGGATGATAGTGAAAATTTCAAAATGATTTCTGAAATGCTTGCTAATCAAATCTCCTACGAGTTACATGTGTACCGTGAGAAATTATTAATTGAAGAAATAATAAAAACAGATAGGTCATCTTTATTCACCAGGGAACCGCAACATAAAGTTGATTTGCGGATCATCCAGAATATAACGCAAGGTCTCAAAGATAAAGAAATAGCTGATAATCTGAATATTAGTGTTTCTACAGTTCGTAACCATATAAATAAATTGTTTGAAGAATTAGACGTGGCCTCCAGATCACAATTAATCAGCTTGCATTATGAAAATAAATTGCATGAAATTCTTCATGAAGTGAAGATGGAAAACCGCAATTTATAGTACTTTTAGGAGGAATTATGATTATTAGCGTCAGAATTTTTTATACGCTAGGGGTTATATCATTAATTGGTGCTGCACTATTCCCAGTAGGATATGTAAAATCTTTCAATATATTTATTTCGTTGTTTATTTTAGGTATATTACTTATCTTAATCGCTCAAATCAAAAAAAGAAAAATAAATGATGAATGCCCTTTAAGTCTAAACTCTTGAGAGACCTTCATTATTTACCTATAAGTTTTACTATTTACTACTTGATGTAATCCTACAAAACACTAGTATTATAGAGCTAGCCCATATAAGAGCTTATATGTGTATTCAAAGTAGCCATCATGAGCATTATAAATCTACACACTTATATAACAATCAAAAATCAGCAGTAAAAACACCAATAAATTTAATCCCATTTCTTTTCTGCGAAATGGGATTTTTTATGCTGACCCGAAATATGTTATCTATTGTTAAGGGGGATAAAGCTTATATTATGGTAAAATTTAAAGGAATGATTATTGCGCTTGATAAAAAAGGAACTAAAGGGAATGTTTAAACTTCATGCGAACTTGGATCATTTGTTTATGCTTTCAGTTCAGGAAAATTTCATAATAAAGTAAATAAGTCGGAGGCGATTAATGTGTTGGTAGTTACCACAGAAAAAATTGAAGGATACAAAATTGTAGAGGTAAAAGGGCCTGCCTTCGGTCTAATTGTAAGAAGCAGAGGGATTGGCGGCGATATCATGGCAGGGTTAAAATCCCTGGTAGGCGGAGAAATCAAGCAATATACAGCGATGCTTGAAGATTCAAGAAAAGAAGCTATGGACCGTATGATAAAAAATGCCACTGAAATGGGTGCAAACGCAATTATAATGATGAGATATGATTCTGGGGAAATCGGCACGAATATGAGCGAAATTGTTGCATATGGAACCGCCGTCATTGTGGAGAAAATATAATGAAATTCATCATAGGGTACTATATATTACAAATTATTATAGTTATCTTATGCATTTTACTTGGATACTTTATCTATGATAAACGGTTTAAACGCAATCACGGTGTAAAAGTTCCTGATGGATTTCAATCGACAGATGAAATAAATATTGACCCCGTGACAGGAGAAAAAACAAGGGTGTATTATAATCCTGATACGGGTGAACGCTTTTATAAAAAAGAAAAATAATTAAAAAGCCACGTTTTTACAATTAAAACCCCTTGTAACCATACAAGGGGTTTTGATAACGACATTATTTTTCCATTACAGGCTTATAGTGCCCTGGTATGTTTTGGGCTGAAATGGCCAATCGGTTCCAGCCATTGATCGTGATGATTATGGTAACGAGATCGATATATTGTTTTTCATCAAAATGAAGGCGGACCCTCTCATACAGTTCATCAGGTACACCGTTTGCAGAAATGGCCGTGACCGCTTCCGTCAATTCCAGCGCTGCCCTTTCCGAATCAGAATAGAATGGTGTTTCACGCCAAGCACTCAAACAGTAAATCCTTTGTTCCGTTTCACCCATTGCCCGAGCATCCTTTGTATGCATATCCAAGCAGTACGCACAGCCATTGATTTGAGACGCGCGAATTTTAATCAATTCGATTAATGTGCTATCGATTTCCGTTGTTTTCTTGTACTCCTCCAAACCCATCATTAATTTGACCACTTCACGATTTGTCTTCATGTAGTTAATCCGTTGTTCCATGTCTATCTCCTCCATAATCTTTTTAGGTTCCACTTATAAGACAAAATAGAGGTTTGATTTGTGACATCCAAAAAAAAGACCCCTCAATCTATCACAGGAATATGATTTAATTTATCGGGATTGGTGACAATGAAGATTTTGCGGATATTTTTTTGTTTTGGATCTAATTCAAAGCAGATGACTTTGATAGGCTTTCCTTCTTTCATTTGCAAAATTCCCTCCTGGCCATTGACCATCACCGGAAGAAGTTCTCCTATGAAGCCTCCTTTAGCAGAAACGCCTTTAAGAAAGGCGGATACGCGCTGTCTGGTTACAATTGGATTTAATGCAGAAAGCACTTTTCCTCCGCCGTCAGTAACAAGGACAACATCTTCTGTAAGAAGATCCAAAAACTCCTCAAAGTTTCCTGTCGCAGATGCTTTTATGAATTTTTTTGCCAAAAGATCGACATGTTTCGTATCCTCCGGATAGACGGGCCTATCATTCTGTAATTTCCGCTTAGCCCGGCTGTAGATCTTTCTGCAGTTCACTTCATTCTTTTCCAGCATCTCGGCGATATCTTCATAGCTGTAAGTGAATGCTTCCCTAAGCACGAAAACCGCTCTTTCAACAGGTGAAAGCTGTTCCAGCAAAACGAGGAAGGCATATGCAACCGTTTCATCCGTTACGACCTTATCTAGAGGCTGATCTGTTTCGTTTACCCGAGGTTCTGGCAGCCAAGGACCTGTGTAAACCTCTCTTCTCTTACGGGCTGATTTCAAAAAATTCAGACAGCGGTTTGCCGTCATTTTCGCAAGATATGCTTTCATGTCCTTAATTTCGTCGGTATCAAGCTTAAGCTGCAGGAATAAATCATGAACGATATCTTCTGCATCGGTAACCGATCCGAGCATCCGGTATGCGATGGAAAAAACAAAAGGTCGATATGTCTTATATAATGTATCCAACTCCACTTGCTTCACCTATTTTCTATCAAATTCGTTTTCGAAATCCTATCACTAATTACTCTAACCCAATCATTTATCCTTCTTGATCTGAATAAAGCAGACAATCCTATCATACAAAAAAGAGCAGCAAAAGAAGCTGCTCTCAGACTGTAGACAAACTAGCTCCCTACCGTTCAACAGGATTCCTTTTTATACCCCCTTTTTAGACAAATATATGACCATCATCTGTCAAAATGGTGTACCCATTTTCGGATACTTATTTATCAAGGTGCTTCATACCATACGATATCATCAAACATTTTTACAACCCGCGGTATGAAGCCTTCTTCATAATCTTCCGAGTATTGAACGATCGCATAGTAAACGCGGTCGCCATGTTGAAAAACCGACACTGTACCCAATATGGAATAATTACTGCCATTCTGACTAATGTCAAATTCCACCTCAGACCAATCAAATCGGTTAGGCGAATTATCAGATCCCTGTTTTATCTCAAATCCGTTGCTTATCACAACTTCCCTCGCAAACTCCGCCTGTTCTTCTATTGTCGCATTCGCACCCTCACTTTTGGAAAATATCTGAACTTTGGCATCCTCATTTCTCTTGCCTGCAAAATTTGCAAAAACAATCATTGCATCTCCTTCACCAGAACTAGCCTCTTCAACGACCATGTCATCCACGATGTACGTTGAGAATCCCAATGCCTGACTATGATGAAGCGTGAATTGGAATGGTTCTTCCATACCTTCTAATATGATCGTATCCGTTTTCGTATTTGGCAGATCTTTTGTCGGATCATCGACCGATTCACCTGGAGGATCTTCTAGCCCGTCGGTTTGCTTAGGATTATCATTTGGCTTTTCTGAAATTGGCGGAGATTCCTCATTTCCCTCCTGGACTTCTTTACAAGCACTAAGTCCTGTTACCAAAAAAATGGCTGCCAAAATCAACAATATCTTTTTCATTGGAACCCTCTTTTCTTGTGTTTTAACAAATTATTATACGGTCCCATATGGAAAAAAGTTACACTATGCTTCATTGAAATATCAGACTTTATCGACTAAAAAAGATCGATACTCCACTCGTTCCGAAAAGAAAATATGAGATTGATTCACTTTGATGCGTCTATATCTTTATTTAACTAAACTATTCGATAAATAGTTTGAATAGGGGTTATATGATAATGTAAAGAATCGCACGTTCAAAAGGCCGCCAATTGGCGGCCTTCATAACTTCCCTTGCCTTATATGTACTAATTGAAAAATATATGTTTTGGTTAAGATCCAATGCTATGTTCTACTGCAGTATCCCAATTAGGAAAATAATACAATGCATTCTTCATTAACTCCGGATCTGACTTCTTTACCTCTTTCTTTCGAGGTAGCTTCCCTTCTTTTTCTACTAAGTCAGAAATTTGATTCACGACTTCTTCAACACTCATATTTACTTCCATCTCTGTTCCCTCCTTCTTGTTACTATTTATATTTTTTCCCAATTGATGAAAAGTAATACAATTTTTCTATAGCTAAACTACCAGTTTAGTTTAAGAAGGTTACTTGAATGTATGATAATTGAAATGATCTTACAGACAAAAAGCCAACGAAATCGTCGGCTTTTTGTCTAAATAATTCACAAATGCTTTTCCAAGTTAACGTTAGATCCACCTTTGGTTAATGCTAAATACTTTCTAGAAGTAACATGATTAATAAACGACAAGCATAAGGAACCGAAGCAATAATAAATACCATACTATGCTATATCGCTGTCCCTGTATCCCCATGTTTTACTTTTTATGAATAGTTTCGCAGCCTAAAATAATCGGTTTCAGCAATCCTCTATCATTCTATGTAAAGCGATTTGCTGCTCCCCCATCCTTCATATCAGCTCAGGAGCTGTTTCTGGATTTTGCTTGAATCGGTCTTCATGATGAGCTTCAATCGTGTGCAGAAAGCTTTTCATGGAGTTTGTCATATAAGCATCTTTACGGTGAATGAAGACTGTCGAGATATTGCGGTATTCTTCCGGAATTGGATGCACGTGGACTTTTTCATTGGCTGTTAGGTGATTTACCGCCGATTGTGGTACGAGGGTAATGCCAAGGCCGAGTGTTACGCTGGTTAAGATCGTTTCCAATACATTGAACTCCATGATCCTTTTGGGCATCACTTCTTCTTCCCTCAGCCATTGTTCCAGTTTAGAGCGATAGCCACACCCCTGACTGAATACTAAAAATGGTTCTGTTATGATTTCTTCAAGGTTAAATGTTTCATTTCTTGTAACTAATACAAGTTTTTCTGTACATACATCGTATGGCTGAATGAGCGGATGTTTGATCGGTCCTGTAACAAAAGCGCCATCCAGCCTGTGTTCAATGACATCTTTAATTAAGTCTTCCGTTAACCCCGCCTTTATGGATAAATCGACATTTGGATACTGTTTATGATAGGAGGCTAGAATCTTAGGAAGATCGCTGACCGTTTCAACTGTACCGATGTTCAATATCCCTGTAGGTGTTTCACTATCCAGGAATACTTGCTTGAGTTCTTCCACATCAAGCAAAATTTTGTTTACATACTCCAGCATTTTTCTGGCCTCCGCAGTTAGAGACATGCCACGTTTATGCCTGTTGAATAAAGGCGTCCGTAACTCCTGCTCTAAATGCTTAATCCTCGCCGTTACATTGGATTGGACGTAATTCAACTCAACTGCCGCCTTACTTACGCTGCCATATTTAGCGACGCACTGGAATATTTGCAAATCCCGCATTTCCATAAAAGTGCCCCCCTTTTCAACTATCATTAATAATGATGATTATATTCATTTTAAGTCATTTTACATGATAACGACTTTATCATAAGGTGTGTATAGGAATTAAATCAATCATTATTTTTGAGGGGAAGCTTTTATGAAAAAAAATCAAGTTTTAATCGGTGCACTTTTATGTTTGACTGCCAGCATTTCTTGGGGAGCGATGTTTCCAGTTGCAGAAAGGGCCTTAATGTATATTGATCCTTTTTATTTCGCTTTTTTGCGATATTTAGCTGTTAGCGTCATTTTAGGGATATTGCTTTTAATGAAAGAGGGTAAGAAGTCTTTTAGCCTGGAAGGGCAAGGAAAGAAATTATTGTTTTTTGGGACGATGGCGTTCACTGTATACAACTTTCTCATTTTCGCAGGTCAAGACTTACTGGGACATAACGGGGTAATTGTTGCTTCCATCATGGAATCATTAATGCCCATGATTTCAATTTTAATCCTGTGGGTTTTCAAAAATGCCAGACCCATGAAGTATACCATCGCCAGCATGTTCCTTGCCTTGATAGGGGCCATTCTTGTCATTACCAATGGCAACTTATCATTCGTATTTTTATTGAAAGATAGCATCATCCCTATTCTTTTCATTCTTATCGGGGTTATAGGGTGGGTTATTTATACGATGGGCGGCAACCAATTTAACGGATGGTCAACACTTCGCTATTCGACTTTAACGTGCATTTTAGGAACAGCCGTATCAGCCATCATAACATTCCTCGCAACGGCAACGGGCCTGTCCGTCCCTACGGCAGAGGTTATGCAATCCATTTATGGCGAGATGATTTTCATGATTATTTTCCCTGGTGCCATAGCCCTTTTAAGCTGGAATTTAGGCATTAAACTTTTAACGCCGATCAACGGAATCCTATTTATCAATTTAGTTCCAATCACCACGTTGGCCATCGTTTTTATCCAAGGAGGATCACTATCATCCTACGAATTACTCGGAACTTTTTTAGTGATATATGCTTTGATTCAAAACAATTATTTTCAAAGAAAGAACTTGCCTTCCCGGGTTAAGGAAATGAATCCAAGTGAAATGAAACATTTAATTAAAGGTACACAACATCAATAGGAGGGCAACAATGGATTTATTAACGCTTATGCTAATCTTTGGATTGGCTGTACTTTGGGAATTGGCAACGATTAATAAGAATGTGAAAAAGATGAATGAGCAAAATGCGGAATTGATTAATCTGTATAATGAAAGAAGGAAAAGAATTCAATAAAATAGACTTTTGGCAATACAACGCAAAAAAACCTCTCATTTAGTGAGGCTTCAGACTGTAGTCAAACTCGATGAAAATCGAGTTTGTCTACAGTTTTTTTGCTTGCACAAATTTGGACGTTGATTTCCACTTCAGGCACTCGCTTTCCGCGGGCGGTCCGCCCTCGGCGCAATTGCGCCTGTGGGGTCTCCCTTGGACTCGCTCTTCCCGCAGGAGTCTCGCACCTTCCGTTCCATTCAACTATGTTTAAAAATTTGGATAGAACTCTTTTTGCCTGCAGCCTTTTTTGCATTTTTGATGATCGTACTATTCACCAAGCTTAATCGTCGGCCCTATATTCAAGCTCAGCCTTCACTTTGTCGGCGGCCGAGAACAAATAGAAAAGAGCATGTGTTGAAAAAATGATTGATCAAAACATGCCCTTTTTATGGATAAAGCCATTCTAGTCCTTTTGACATTTTACCATTATAAATTTAAATGGAGGTTTATTTTCCATATTCTTATGGGGCTCAACAATTTCTGAAAACTCTATCAGTCCATAATTCCCAAATTCTTGTTTAATCGAGTCGGAATCATAAAAAAACATTTTCATCCCTTCCATTATCTCGAAATAGTCTTTACCCAGTTGTTTGCCCTTACCGAACATTGGGGCCTCTTTTGAAATAGTAGTGAAAATCATATATCCATTTGGCTTTAACTGATTATAGCAATCTTTAATAAACTTATCTCTCTCACGATTATTCAATAAGTGAATAAGGGCATAACAAAATATACCATCATAAAGTTTGTTATCAAAAGGCATATCGGTTACTGAACCATGAAAAATATTAAGATTAAGCTCATTTTGCCTTGCCAATTCAATCGCTGTTTTTGAAATTTCGATACCTGTTACATGTATTCCGTTGTCCGTAAAAATCTTGGCATTTCTGCCATATCCAATACCAGGAATCAATAGATCCTTAACTTTCTTTTCAAGGAAAAAATCCTTTGTCAAGATTGCAGAGTCTGAAGGTTCAAGTCCCCACATCATTTGATTTTCTATAAAACTTGATTCCCAGATTTCCGTCATACTTCATTCTCCTTTACAAATGGTCTCTTTCTTTTAAAAAAGGATTTTATGCCTCCAAAAGAAATGCAGCTTCAACTAAATCCATGATGACTCCAGCCGCCGCTTTATTGCCCTCCGCCGCCGCAATCACTAGCTGAGAAGGCGTGCTGAGTGATGTATCTCCGGATGCATATACCCCTTCAACCGTTGTTCGTCCAAATGAATCCACTTTAATCCCGCCGTTAGGAGTGATTTCGCAGCCGAGCTGTTCCGCAAAAGGAGCGGACTGCACCAAGTCTGTCACCACAATCCCTGCCTCCCTTTTGATTTCCCGTCCGTTTTGCAGCCGGATCGATGTCAGCTTCCCTCCTTTCGATTTAAGATCTTCAATCTTTTCTTCCACGACTGTCACGTGCTGCCTAGCCAAGATATCCTTCTCCTCATCAAGCACCTGATAGCCATTTGTAAACACCATTACATCACCGCTCCAGTTTGACAGCAGTTTTCCCATATGAATGGCCCGTTCATTTTCTGCAATCACCGCCAATGCTTTGCCGCGCATTTCCCAGCCATCACAAAAAGGACAGCTGAAAACACTCGTGCCGTATACATACTGTATGCCTGGAATCTCCGGCAAAACATCCCGAAGACCTGTTGCGAGAAGCACTTTTTTCGCCATGTAATCCGTTCCGCCTTTCGTTTGAATTCGGAACACACCACTGGCTTTTTCAATAATCTCCACCCGCTCCTCCTTAATGGAGACGGACGGATATTTCTGGACATCCGTTCTTGCCCGCTTCTTGAACTCTGACGGCTTTACGCCATCCTGTGTGATAAATCCGTGCGACTCCTGCGTCACCCGGTTACGGGGTTTATCCTCATCAAACAAAATTGTTTTCCGTCCAGCACGCCCCATGACCAATGCGGCATTCAGTCCTGCAGGTCCTCCGCCAATAATTACACAATCCAACACATGCAACACTCCTTCTTTATAAAATCTATTAGAGACCCTTAATATCCTTAATTTGTGTAAAAAAATTTATTTTTCTTTTTTTGTCTACTTACTCTGCTCCGCAATGCTCTGAATGGTCCGTCCAGCCAATTCTTTCTTCATGTTGCCTTCCGCCTCGATCATCACGCGCTCAATTAAACAATCGCTTTCTTCATGGTCAAACGCACAGTTGAAAAGCACCGACTGACCCTCCACCGCTTCAATAACATCCAGAAACGAAATGTCCTGCGCACGGCGTGAAATACTGTAGCCGCCTTTTGCACCTGGCACTGATTCAATTAATCCAGCCTTCACAAGCTTCGTCAAAATCTTCGATAAGTACGTCGGAGACAAATCCTGCATACACGCCAGCTGATCCACGCTTACCGTCTGACCTTTTGGTTCCATCGTTAAATGCACCATTGTATGTAGTGCATAATTGGTTGCCTTTGAATACTTCATTGATGCACCTCATAATTAAAACTATTACAGACTTTTAATATCTGTAATTGATTGTAACTCAAGCTGCAAAAAACCGCAAACTTTTTCATCTCACCTAAAAATGACCCTACTGCTAAAATTTTTTCTTGTAATAATCTGAACTTACATTTTTTAAACAACAGTACGCTCATATTATGTATTCCTTTTTGAACGGGTATATCCACACAAGAAAATAATCAAAAAAGTATGAGCCCTGTTCATACAGAACTCATACCTTGCCAATGTCTAACTTTTGGGTGGAACACGGTTTTCACAACCGCTATATTACAATTTCAAAAATCATCAGGATTTGGTTTTTCCGTTCAAAATCCAACCCTGTTTATTCACCAAGCTTCTTCCGGATATCCGCTGCTACATTCTTTAGCGCCTTTTTCGATCCCCGCTCTAAGTCATGGTTCAATTTCCTTTCTTTGTAGCTGACAAATAAAGAATCGAGATCATAGCCTTCAGGATATAAATCGACGGCCTTTATTTCAAGCTCGAGCTTATTGGCATGAACTTCCTTGAAGGTATCTTCGAAAAGTACGACGACATTATTGAAGGAGTCCTTTTTCTTATAAACGATCGCGTATCCATTCAGTTCGCTTACCTTCACTTTGTCGCCGACTTCATATTCATAAGATGATTCTTTAGGAACGGCCGCTGGCTTCGCTTTTTTGATTTTACTTTCCTGGACACGCTCCAAGTCGTAGTCTTTATTTTCGATATAGAGCTTTGCCTTTTGCAGAACCTTTTCACGGACATTCATTTTTTTGGCTATCCAAAGGGCATTGCTTTCCCCGGATTGACCAATCAACAGCTTGTATTTTGGCTCAAGTGTTTCACTGTTGAATTGCATGGCCGCATTCATGAAATCACCGTGTATTTCCGAATAGCGCTTGATTTCACCATAATGGGTCGTCGCAACGGTTATGCACCCCCTTTGATAAAATTCCTCAAGGATGCTAATCGCTAATGCGGCTCCTTCATTCGGTTCCGTTCCGCTCCCGATTTCATCGAACAGCAGCAAGGAGTTATTGGTTATTGCCCCCATGATTTCCGAGATGTTTTTCATATGCGATGAAAACGTGCTTAGTGCATTTTCCATGCTTTGATTATCACCGATATCGACGAATACCTGGTCAAAGACGGCAAGCTCCGTCCCCTCTTTCCCGGCAACATGCAGTCCTGACATGACAGCCAATGTAAGGATGCCGATCGTTTTCAGGACGACAGTTTTACCCCCGGCATTAGGGCCTGTAATAATCAAGCTGCGATAGTCCTTACCGATTTCAAAATCCAAAGGTACGCTGTCTTGCGGCAATAGTGGATGTTTACAGCCCGTTAATTTAATATACCCGTGATCATTGATTTTCGGTTCGATGGCATCCATGCTTTTACTGAACTTAGCCTTTGCGAAGATCATGTCATATTGACTGATCAGCTCGATGTTTATCTTAATCGGTTTCAGCTGTTCGAAAACCGTTCCGGATAATGTGGCCAAAAGTTGATACTCTTCCATCGATTCTTCCGCTTTTAAGCTTGCCAATTCTACATTCAATTTCGTAACAGAGGCAGGTTCGATGAACACGGTAGCCCCTTTTGCGGATACTTCCACGATCGTTCCGGCCACTTGATTTTTATAGGAGGCTTTGATCGGGATGGTGTAGCGATCATCCTTTTTACTGATGAAAAATTCCTGAATGAACTCTTTATTGGCTCCGCTCTTCAAGAACTTATTCAGCCGTTCCTCAATTTTACCTTCTGTCTTGATGATTTGGTTCCTGATCCGTTTCAGGTCCTTGCTTGCTTCGGAAACGACAGCATTTCCCTTTATGGTGAATTGGATTTCTTCTTCAATGCTCCTGAATTCAGTCATGGAGCGGGCGTAGGAATGCAGTGTCGGTGCAAAGAACTCTTTATCGGTCATGAATTTCTTGATATTCCTGCAGCCTCTTAAGAAGTCTGCTATCGCCACTAACTCTGACGGCTCCAAAATCATTCCTTTTTCCAGTTTGTCGATATGGAGGCCAATATGTGAAATGCCCTTTAAGGGAATATGGCTTTCCGCATTCAGTAAGTTCCTTGCCTCCGTGGTCTCGTTCAAACGATTTTTAACGACCTTCAAGGTGCTGCTCGGCTTAAGCTGATCCAATAACGCTTTTCCTAAACCGCTTACGCAATGGTTTTTGACCATTTCCTTGAGTTGGATATATTGTAATTTTTCATAAGTCATTGTATTCATCTAATGATCCTCCTTGAATGAGTGAGTGATTAAAATTCCAGAATCCAAAAAATGCCCGCAATGGTCCCCCCTACCTTTACAAATGAACAAGCCATTTGAGTAGAAAGCTCCTGCGGGCATCGGCCTTATCCATGGATAAGTACCTAAAATCGATAACAAATTGGGCAGCTCGAATAGACCTGCGTACACAAAAAAGCATGATAGGACAAATCCCACCATGCTTTTCGCCGTAACACCTGCATGTTACACGATTTATGGAAAAGGAAGCAGTCTTAAGGTAGGTATTCACAATGCAGAATTGCACTGTGAAAAAAGGCATACGTAATCCACTGACATATCAGTGATTAAATACCTTATTCAACTAAATTAGTTGATACCTACTCCCGACATAAAACACCACACCTTTTCTTAGATTGGAATTAACATACCATATCAGTAAGAAAGAGTCAATTCATTTTTTGTCATTTTCCAAAGTTTTATTAAAAGATTCAAGAAAAAAATGCAGCCAAGCCCATAGTACTCCCCATTTCATTGTCTGAATATTTACTTTAAAATCGGGGTATGTTATCCTTATATTGACATAAACTAAAAACAGCCTCATGCGCTAACATGAGGCTGACAACTAGCAAGAGTGGTTGGTCACAACTAACTTAATTAATCGTCAGAAGAAGAACCATTGCCATCTTGGGAGGATGAGTGGTTCTTTTTCCGTTTCTTGGCGAACATAGACAGGATAAGACTGGTTGCTACAGCAACAAATATCTCTTTACCCATATCTGTAATCAAGTTCAATAAGAAATGAATCAAGCGGTCACCTCCTTTCCAATCTATCATTAGATGGAAAAGCAAAGCGTGACCTACCACTCTATCCTCAGTTGTTACTCTATTTTATCATATATTTACCTTAATGGTAATTATATGAAAATAAACGCCAGGTAAGTCATTAAGAAAAGGGGATTATCCAATGGATAATCCCCTTTTCGGTTTAAGCTTCATCACTCATTATGAGAGGGACTGTTTTCCCTTCGTTCACGTTGATCAATCCATGGTCGGTTATTTTCAGAGCCGGGCTGACAGGAAGCGATAAGGTGCTTAATGACATGATGACATTATAATGTTCGTAGCCTAACGATTTAAGTGCATCTGTCAGGTGCTGAACTTGCTTTGATACGATGTCCATCGGCTCTTCGGAAAGAATCCCTCCTACCGGCAGAGGAATCATCGATAGGACCTTGCCATCGTGTACGCAGCAGACACCGCCTTGCTTCCTTATTACTTCGTTAGCGGCAATCATCATATCCTGCTTGTTATGGCCAATCACCAGAAGGTTATGGTTATCATGCGAATAGGTGGTGGCAACCGCTCCACGCTTCAATACATCGCCGGTGATCAATCCGTGTGCCCGATTACCGTTTTTCCCGTATCGTTCGAATGTGGCGATTAAACCATAAGGGCTTTCTTCCCAGCATAATTGACCATTCTTCCCTTCGATACGATCATGGGTTTCAGATGTGAAAGTAGAACCGTTCTGCACGTTTATTATCCGGCACTTGCTGCTTTCAAGCCTATCCGGGATCGTGATGTTAAAATCGTTTTCGGTAAGTTCCGCAAGCTTCACACTTTGATAGAAATGCTCAGGAAATTGTTTTCCCTTCACTTCTTGGACATATGGACGTGAAGATTCATAAACTAGTTCACCTTTTTTGTATACTTGTTCAATTTCAAATGTTTCCAAATCCGATAACAGCAGGAAATCTGCTGTTTTTCCAGGTGCAATGGCGCCGCGGTCATACATCCGCATCCGCTGTGCAGGTGTATAGGTGCATGCATAAATGGCTTTTTCCGGAGTCATCCCCATTTGAACGGCTTTCTTTAAAAGGACGTTCAGATGTCCTCTGTTTTGGAAAGAGTCGGTCATGACATCATCGGTGACAAAGCAGAAATGTTCATCCACCTGATTTTCCTTCAAGTAATCTATTACTTCTTCAGTCATTGATTTCTCTTGAATCTCAATGAACATCCCGGCAGCGATCCTCGCATCCATCCCTTCCACGGTCTGGTGTGTATGATCTGAATTCACTCCGGCATTAATAATCTTTTGCAAGTCCAAGTCGAGCAGCTTTGGAACGTGCCCCTCTATGATCAAATCTGGATAACGGGAACGGATATGGGACAAGATCTTATTCGTTTTGCAATCCGGGTCGGTTATGACCTCATAGTAATTCATGATCTCGCCGAGACATATAATGTCCTCCGTTTGCATCAATTCGTCAATATCATCTATTTCGATCGAACCACCTGTTGTTTCCATCGATGTGGCTGGAACGGAACTCGGGATGGCATAAAACATATCCGCTACGCAATCTTGACTTGCTTTGATCATTTCCTTCACACCGGAAATCCCGAAAACATTGGCCATTTCATGCGGTTCCGGTACGATCGTCGTCACGCCGTTCTTGATTAACCCGTAGGAAAAAGTCGCAGGCGTCACCATCGTACTTTCAATGTGGAGATGGATATCGATCAGACCTGGAACCATATACTTCCCCTGTCCATCGACAATTCGATCCGGCTCGAAGGCATCCAATTCACGTTCTCCAATATAATAGAACTTTCCATCCTTGATGGCTGCATTCCCTTTAATGAATCTTTTAAAATAGCTGTTAAACACGTTGATATCCCTTACAAGCATATCCATTCGCATAACTTACCCTCCTAAGCTAGTCAACAAGCACCATCTGGTTTCTCGGAATTTCAAGGATGATTTCCTGACCCGTCCGATAGGATTCCGCCATTTCCTTGTTCACAGTGAAATCCCCTATTGGAGTTTCAACGACATATTGATAGCTTCTTCCAAGATACGTACTTACCTTGACTCGGCCAGATAAACTATTTTCCTGAACAGCTCCCGTGTTATCTTTTTCCCTGATCAACAGATCGTCCGGCCTGATGGCGCCTATTTTTCCCGTTGAATTGCTCATCTGCGGATCCTTTTGCAGCACAAATGAGTATCCAGATTTGTTCAGTTCGATTTTACCGTCATGATCTGTCCGCTTATCGAAGTCAATGAAGTTCTTGAAGCCGATGAAGTCCGCGACAAATTTGGTTTCAGGATATTTGTAAATGGTCGCAGGGTCACTAAGCTGTTCGATGATCCCTTTGTTCATGATCGCCACCTGGTCGGATATCGAAAAGCATTCTTCCTGGTCATGGGAAACATATACCGTTGTAATCCCCAGCTCTTGTTGGATACGGCGAATCTCGACTCTCATATTCACCCTTAAGTTGGCATCAAGATTACTCAATGGCTCGTCAAATAAGAGGATGTCCGGTTCAATCACCAGCGCCCTGGCAATCGCTACCCGCTGCTTTTGCCCTCCGGAAAGTTCTTGGGGATATCGTTTTTCAAAACCTTTCAAATTAACGATCTCGAGCACATTCATTACTTTTTTTTCGATTTCACTTTTAGCATTCTTTCTCAGACGGAGACCGAATGCAATATTATCGAATATCGACAAATGCGGAAATAATGCATAGTTTTGGAACACAAAGCCAAAGTTCCGCTTGTTGACGGGCACTTTCGTATAGTCCTTTTCCTTGAATAAAAACTTCCCTTCGTTCGCCTGTAAAAACCCGGCAATTAAACGCAGGGTCGTCGTTTTCCCACAGCCGCTCGGGCCAAGTAGGGATAAAAGTTTCCCTTTTTCAATCTCGAGATTGAAATCTTTTAATATATTCTGTTTGTTATATGCTACAGATATATCTTGTAAAGTGAATAAAGCCATCCATCATTACCTCCTTTATCGTTTTGTGAAATAAGACAATCCCATGAGCCGTTCTACTATAAACATGAAGAAAGCCGTTAAGAACATGAGCAATACGGAAATGGCCGAAATGGTAGGGTCGAAGTAGTTCTCCACATACGTCAGCATCTGAATCGGAAACGTACTTACCCCAGGGCCTGTCATATAAACTGAAATGTCGACATTATTGAAGGATTCCAAGAAGGCGATCATGACTGCCGCCAGAATTCCTGATTTTATGTTCGGGAGGACGACTGTAAAGAATGTGCCCAATTTACTGGCTCCGAGACTCTCCGCCGCTTCTTCAATGGAAAAGTCAAAGTTTGATAAGCTTGAAGAAATCACACGGATGATGAACGGAAGCATGATAACAGTATGTCCCACAAACAGGGCCGCATAAATCGGCAGCTGATAAGTCCCCACAATATAACGTAAAAACGCAAAGCCCAGCACAATTCCCGGTATTAATATTGGAGAAACGAAAAAGGCATTAATCACGCTTTTCCCTTTGAAATCAAACCGGCTTAATGCATAGGCAGCCGGCACTCCCAATAACAGTGCCAAAAGGTTGCCTCCGAGTGAAACAAGGATGGACGTTTTAAAAGCAACCAAAAACATTTCCACGTTAAAAATATTTTCGTACCATCTTAAAGAAAACTCTTCTGGCGGGAACTTCAAAATATTTCCGCCTTCAAATGACGTAACGGATATGATAAGCAAAGGCCCTAGTAAAAAAATGAACACCAGGAGAGTAAACAGGGCCAATCCTCGATTTTTTTCCTGCATACACCTCTACCCCTTTGGATTTAATTTTTTTGCCAAACCATTCATGATCGATATGATCAGGACTGTCACTGCAATCATTATCGTAGCGACAATCGATGCCACTTGCCACTCGTTCAATGTAATTGCGTTTTGATAAAGAAATGTCGAAATGACCCGCTGTTTCCCGCCTAATAAAGCAGGCGTTGTATAGGCCGTGAAGCTCCCTACAAAAACAAGGATGCTGCCAATGACCAAGCCTGGAACCGAAAGCGGAATGATCACTTTTGAGAATACTGCCAATCTTGATGCTCCAAGGCTCTCCGCCGCTTTTAATAAGTCCGTCTCGATGTTCTCCATCACACCCACCAGCGTCACGATGATCAATGGCAGGAATAAATGGACCAATCCGATGATGATGGCAGTAGGCGTGTACAAAATATCAAGCGGCTTTTCAATCAAGCCCATGCCCATAAGCAATTTATTCACCACACCGTTTTTACCGATGATCACCATCCAGCTGAATGAACGAACCACAGGGCTTGTTAATAGCGGGAAGATCGTCAGCAAAAGCATGATGGCTTTTTTTCGTTGTTTCAGTTTTGAAATATAATAAGCTGCTGGAAATCCTAATAGAATGCAAATGATTGTCGTGAACAGACTCACCCTAAGTGTCGTCAGCAGTATTTCAATAAAGTATCGATCTTGGAAAAAATCGAGATATCCTTGTATGGAAAAACCGCCGCTTTCATTTATAAATGTCGTGCCAATCGTCATTAGGATCGGAATGATCATGAAAATCGTTAAAAATAGAACGCCTGGTAACAGCAGCAGGTATAGATAGCGTTTTTTCACCTCGGAACCCCCTGTTCGTATTATTTATGAATTGATTATGCGAATGAACAGGTCGAAAAACGCTTTCGCATCGACTTCCAGACAAACAAGCGCATTAGGCTGCTTCATCAGCCTATTTTGAAAGTCGCAAACCATCTGTCCGTCACAAAGCTCGCTTTTTGTTTCAACATCCACATAATATTCTTCTCTGGTGACAAGATCTTCTTGCAAAGCAATGGCTACAGCTAATGGATCATGCATCGCACATGCCCATATGCCATTACGTTCAAAATACCTTTTCCGATAATCTGATGTACTTTGCCTTATATAGTCAGCAAGTTCCTGGTTTTGAATCAATTGGATATGCTCTTCACCCAACAGAACCTTTCTCGTGACATCAAGACCAACTTGCGTGATGGATGCGAATCCCGCCTGTAATACGATTTTGGCTGCTTCAGGATCGACATACGTGTTATATTCAGAGGTTGGCGTGACATTGCCAACCCCTTTGACAACTCCGCCCATGAAAATGACTTCTTTAACGAGCTTGGTAATTTGCGGACACTTTTTCACCGCCAATGCCAAATTCGTAAGAGGTCCCGTCATGACAAGCGTCACTTCACCTGGAAAATTCAAAATGGAATTGATGATGAAATCAGAAGCAAATCCATCATCAGGCTGCTTTTTGACCGGCACATCCTTCAAGGCTCCTCCAATCCCGTCTTCGCCATGGATCCGGTGTTCGAAAAAGGGCCTCCTGATAATTGGGCTATCTGCCCCCTTTATGACTGAAATGTCCTGTTCACTCAATAAATCCAATATTTTGCATGTATTCAATGTGGCCGTATCAAGTGATACATTCCCGTTCACTGTTGTTACCGCCAATATGTCGAATTGACGGCTTTTAACAGCAAGAATGATCCCGATCGCATCATCTATTCCAGTATCCACATCAAGAATCATTTTTTTCTTCATCAAGCACACCTCATTTCTTTCCTTAGTGTGTAAGCTCACGATTCCAACGATCGATCCATTGTTTCGAGTTTTCATTAACAAATTTCATGTCCAATACACGCAGGCTGTTAATGACTTCATCTCCATAGGTTAAGCCTTTCGCTTCCGTTTTAGAGAGCTTGACTTCCGTATTGACTGGAGAATCCACTTTCGCTTTTGCTGATTTTTCCTGAACTTCCTTGCTTAAGATGTAATTCATGAATTCGCCGGCCAATTCTTTTTGATCGCTGGCTTTAACAATATTCACCGTATTCATCACTGCGTAGCCGCCTTCTTCTGGAGAAATGAACTTAGCATTAGGAACGGCTTCCTGTAATTCGCCAAAATACATTTCCATGATCGGGCCTGCAGCGATTTCCCCTTGCGAGAACATGTTGACGAACTCTGATGTTTGCCCATATTCCTTAACAGCATTCGGCATGATCTTTTTCATTTGATCGAAAGCTTTATCTTCATTGAACTCTTTACTTCCGCTAACTTTTGAAGCGGCATCCAAAAACATCGGTCCAGTTGTTGAAGTGATGGATGGGATCGTGATCTTCCCTGCCAAATCCTTGCTCCAAAGATCTTTCCAAGAGGTGATCGGTTTACTCAATTCATCGGGATTATAGGCAATGCCAAATTGTGCAATGGTATAGGCTGGTCCGAAGTCCTCGCCATTTGGTGCTTTTGCTTTGTCGTATATATTATCAATATTCGGAATTTTGCTGTAGTCAACTTTCTCAAATAACCCTTCATCGATGCCCTGCTGTGCATAGTAGTCGGATAAATAAATAACATCCACATCGCTATTCGCTTGGCGTACTTTGTTCAATCGATCTGCATTATTTCCTGAATCAACAACAATCTCTACATTATGCTTCTTTTCAAATGGCTCATAGACTTCAGGACGGAAGAAATCATCGGCGAATCCCCAAGTGGAAACGACTAATTTGGCTGGTTTTTCCTTTCCATTGTCCTTTGAAGAGCATGCAGCTAAAACTAATGTGAAAAGCGATAACATTATCAATATTTTTTTCATCATCCAAACCTCCAAGTTTATATTGTTTAAAATTTCCTTTTTACTGATATAAATGTAAAAAAAGACAATCTTAAATAGAATTGAAATTCTACCCAAGATTGTCTTTTCTTTGTAAACAAAGATAAAACTTATCATTTGGTTCTCTAGCGGCGTTCCCTCCAGATAAATCCGAAGGGAAATCCATTTATATGGTTATATATTTTTTTCCTTCAATACAATATTGGTGAATGCCAGCTGCGTCGCTGAGTCATAATCCCTCAGGACAGCTTCAATATCCCAATTCGTTTGCGTTTCCAGCTTTTGTTTCAGTTTCTTTTTATAAAGCAGGGACATATGAAAGTCAACCTCCTGCTTCAGGCTGGGAACTTCCCCTTCTAAAGCTTCAGAGCGCGGGGCACGTCGATGTTTGGCTTGAAATGTAATCACATTCTGCTCAACAGTAACCTTCAGCAGCGTCGTACCAAAGCCGAACAATTCCTTCGATACCTCATTATACATATGAGAAAGCAATTTCTTCGTTTCGTTAGAGTTTATCGCTAAGATGACTATCACCTGCCAAACTATCGTTTGAGGTAATTATATATACTTTTTCTTAAATGCACAAGATAATATTCGGATTTCGCACAAAAAAAATGTTTTTTTTTATTAAATTGCACATTTACTCACCAATACACGAATTATAAAAATAAGCAATAAAGATTTCAATATATTCATATAACTTTTTATCCAATCCAGCACCTTCTATTAATGAAAACTTTTTCAGAGAAATAAGCACAAGATTGAAAACAGTTGATATAACCTTGCACCGCATTGAAAACGCTATCATATGGATTTAATATAGCTAGTATAGAGCAATAAAAAATAAAGAGTATCAAAAGCTCGTTAAATGAGGGAGGAATCATTATGAAGAAAGCTTTTGAGAAAGCGCAGCAGTTCGGTAAATCTTTTATGCTCCCGATTGCCGTTTTGCCAGCGGCCGGTTTATTGCTGGGAATTGGCGGTGCTCTTTCCAATCCAAATACAGTTGAAGCCTATCCATTTTTAGACTTTGCTTGGTTGCATGCCATTTTCACGATCATGAGTTCTGCAGGAAGCATCGTATTCGGCAACTTGCCGGTTATTTTTGCCGTAGGTGTTGCAGTAGGATTGGCACGGTCGGATAAAGGGACCGCTGCATTGGCAGCCATGATCGGCTATTTTGTCATGAACAGTTCAATAAATGCACTGCTTCAAATAAACGGGGAACTTGCCAAAGAGAATTTGGCAGGTGCCGGACAAGGAATGGCTGTCGGGATCCAGACACTGGAGACCGGTGTGTTTGGCGGTATCGTAGTAGGTATCGTTGCCGCACTTTTGCACAATAAATATAATAAAATTCAGCTTCCGCAAGTGTTAGGATTTTTCGGGGGTTCACGTTTCATTCCCATCATCGTTTCCTTCGCGTCCATCTTGGTTGGAGCCGTGCTTTTTATCGTATGGCCTTATTTCCAACTTTTCATAAACCAATTAGGTGCGCTGGTAACGAGCACAGGTACGATCGGGACTTTCTTTTACGGATTCATATTACGGATGCTCGGGCCGTTAGGGCTGCACCATATTTTCTACCTTCCCTTCTGGCAAACAGCTTTAGGCGGAACGATGGAGATTAAAGGGCAGATTGTCAGCGGGACCCAGAATATCTTCTTTGCGCAATTGGCCGACCCAACTACCGTCAAATATTATGAGGGTGTTTCCCGGTTCATGTCGGGACGGTTCATCACGATGATGTTTGGTCTGCCTGGCGCGGCATTGGCCATTTACCATTGCGCTAAACCTAAAAATAAGAAAGTCGTGGCCGGTTTGCTGCTTTCAGCTGCCTTGACTTCTTTCTTAACAGGCATCACCGAACCGCTTGAATTCAGTTTCTTATTTGTCGCACCGATCCTTTATGTTTTTCATGCCTTGTTTGACGGACTTGCCTTCATGATGGCAGATATATTCAATATAACGATCGGTCAAACCTTCTCTGGAGGATTTATTGATTTTACTTTATTCGGGATACTCCAAGGTATCAGTAAAACAAACTGGGTTTATGTACTTTTCGTCGGCATTCCGTGGTTTTTCCTATACTACTTCACGTTTAAATTTTTGATCAGGAAGAAGAATTTGAAAGTGGTTGGCCGTGAAGATGATGAACAGGCCGCTGTTACACAAGTAACGGCATCAGAGAGAACCCAGACCATCGTTAACGGATTGGGCGGACAGGAAAATATCGAGATCGTCGATTGCTGTGCAACCCGTCTCCGTGTCACGGTAAAGGACGAATCATTGGTGAAAGAAGACGTCATTAAACAAACCGGTTCAAAAGGTGTCGTGAAAAAAGGGAACGGCATTCAAATAGTTTACGGTCCCCAAGTGACGATCATCAAAAATGAAGTGGAAGAATACTTGGGTCATTGAGAATATAGACAACGATAAGGACGTGTTAAACATGCAACAGGTGCTGGATAAAATTCACAAAGGCTTAATTGTATCATGTCAAGCATTGGAGAATGAGCCGCTGCACAGCTCTTTTATTATGGGACGCATGGCCATTGCTGCCAAAGAAGGCGGTGCGAAGTGCATTCGCGCAAACTCTGTAGCTGACATAATGGAAATCAAGAAAAATGTGGACCTTCCAGTCATAGGGATCATTAAACAGGTGTATGGACAAAACGATGTCTATATCACTCCCACCATGGCCGAAATTGATGCATTGATGGAAACCAAAGCCGAAATCATTGCGACGGATGCTACAGCCCGGGTAAGGCCGGACGGCAAAACGCTAAAGCAGTTTTATGGTGAAATAAGAGCAAAATATCCGGATGTTTTACTGATGGCGGATGTATCCACCATTGAGGAAGCCATATACGCTGACGATTTAGGATTCGATATTGTAGCGCCCACTTTATACGGCTATACGAACGAAACTCTCGGCGAGAAAATATATCAGGATGACTATGCTTTGCTCAAAGAGATTGTAAAAGCAGTGAACAAAGCGAAAGTGATCGCGGAAGGAAATGTCATCACACCAGAAATCGCCCGCTCTGTTTTGGATATGAACGTCCATGCAGTAGTGGTGGGCGGTGCCATTACCAGGCCGCAACAAATCACCAAAAGATTCGTGGACGCTATCCAAGAATAGAAAATGGCACATGGTAATGAAAAGACCCAGACTGGCAACAGTTTGGGTCTTTTCTTTTTCATATTCCTGTTTCCGTTCCTCCGGTTATTGACGTCCCTACTGGATACATTAAACTATAAATACAGATAAGAAATCCGAAATGGGTGATCAAATGGAATACCTAGCAGAAAACCTCATATATGGCATAGAATGCAGCATGGACAAGTTCACCAAAACAGAGGAAGAATTGGCCCATTATATTCTGCAGCGCCCTGAAGAAGTAAGTCAGTTAACGATCAGTCAAATAGCTAAAAAGCTCCATATTTCACCTGCAACCATTACGCGCTTCTGCCAGAAATTAGCCTTTTCTGGGTTTAATGAGTTCAGGCATGAGTTAAAAAGGTTTGTCGATCTCCGAAATACGCCGAAAAACATGAAGAACATCAAGCAGGTGGATTATTTCGCTAAACTGTATCAAGATCACTTAGGTATCATTGATAATACCTTTCATATAACGACATATGACAATATCCAAAAAGCTGTCTCTTTCCTTACAAAGGCAAATAAGATTCATGTATATGGAATAGGGAGTTCCGGTATAGCGGCCCAGGAGTTCAAGTCCAAGTTCTTTCGTATCGGCTTAACTGTCGAAGCCATTACAGACCCCCATCAGTCCATGATGGATGCAGCTTTAAGTAACGAGAATAGTGTCGTCATCGGCATTTCCATTTCCGGAACGACGAAAGAAGTGATTTCTGCAGTTAAAATCGCAAAGAAGCAAGGCGCATGCATCTTGGTCTTTACTGGAGATAAGAATTCCGAGCTCTCCCAGCTTGGCGATCTAACACTATTGGTCACAAGCAAAAACAGCATGCATATGGGACAAAACATTTCTCCATTGCTTCCGCTCCTATTGCTTTTTGATTTATTATATACAGAGTTGGTAGCTAAAGATTATAAAAACCGGATAAGCATCAGGGAAAAGACTTTAAAGGTATTAACCGAGACCGACTGACTTTTGGCACTGAAAGTTATCAGTTTGCTTGTTTAGCTGAACCTGAGCGATAGTCCTTTTCGTTATTCTTCATAAAAAAACTGCATCTCCAATTGGTTAGATGTTTACTAACAATTGGAGTGCAGTTCACTTTAATTTTTTATGTTCCTATTAAGCTAAATTCCTTATTACTGGCATGGAACGTTCTTGGAGGCTCTCGGAAAGAAGACTATACGCAACTACTTTCTTCTTGTACTGTTTGACTACATCCACGTGGTCGTTGTAAATGTACACAAATAATCTAACATCGTTTTTTCCTCTTTTAACATCAATTATTATTGGAGTCCCGCTGTTCTCTGGATGTAAAAACAATTGCTCGTTCCCGGGAAATATATGATTTTTTTTCAAAAACTTAGCTTCGTTAAAATAATTAATCACTTGAATTTTGTTTTCACCTTCCAAACGTTTTCCATCAAAGGTTACGATTGCATTCGAGTCACTAATTTCTGAATGTATTTTAAATTTACTCAAAATCCAATTCACTGCATCGGTTGGAAGACAGGTAACTAATAATTTAAGCAAACTTAAGATAATTGTCAAAATCAATACAGGCAATGTCATATTTGATCATCTCCGCTACATTATTATTTTAAGAGGCGGTCAGTTTTTCTTTGAAGTGACCGTTCTATTAACGTTTCATTTTTTTTAAGGTATCTATCAGATTTTTTTCGTTCATATTTTCGTCACATTTGTGAACAAATTCACATTTTTTCACAAATAGAGTATCTTGTAAATCACTCGTATCTTAGGCTGATTTTATTACGAAGTAGATGATACCCACAGTTAATACTAGCGCAAGACCAATATATATATAACTAAGGTTCAACAAATTCCCTCTCGTTGCTGCAGAATAATCACTATCACTCTTCCCCGTTAATGAAAGGGTGCCAACCAGAGCAACTAAACTAATGGCTACTACTAATATTACACTTATCGTCATGATTCAACGCCTCCAAATATTATTATCTATTTCCTTGAACCATTTCAAATTATTCCGATTCCCATCGTAGATCGCGCTTCATGTTTATTGAGTAAATATATTAGAAAAAGCCTACTTCTCTATAATAAAAGAACAACCAATTTTAGGACCATCCAATCAAGTGAAATTTCCACCATCCACTTGTTGAATTCTTTCGTTAATATATATAGAAAAGTGCAAAGCTCCACTGAAGAAATGGCTAAAATACCACTTATTGCAGGAACTCAGACCTAAATTGCTTCCACAAAAAAGACAGAAAAAGAATCATGATTTCGTCACTATCTAAAGCTTATAAATAGTGATTGGAACGGGTGTGCGAGACTCCTGCGGGAAAAGCGCGTCTACGGAAGACCCCGCAGGCGTAAGCCGAGGAGGCTCCCGGACCGCCCGCGGAAAGCGAGTGCCTGGAGTGGAAATCAACATCTAAATTGCACAAATTTTCATCAAGTTTGTCTACAGTCTGGAATATCATGACTCTCTCTCGTAAATATCAAATCATATGATTATAAACTTTTTAAAGCCTCTGCAAACCTTTTGATGCCCTCGTGAATGGAATCCTCATTTTCCCTTGCAAAAGTAAAGCGTACGTATCCCTCATCTGTACCTAGTGTTGAACCCGGAACATATATGACTCCTCTTTTGATGGATTCCTCCAGTAGCTTTAATTCGTTCAATGGCACTTTCAGTTTACACCACAAATGAATTCCACCATTTGGCGAATAATAATCAACTTTTTTTTGCAGGAATTGTTGAAGGCTCGAAACCATTGCATCCCTTCTTTTTTCCAGTTTCCCCCTTAAGCAGGCAAGATGGGCAGGAAAATACTCTGAATCCAAAAAATCGTTTGCTATCCATTGAGTGAAGGAGCCATGACCGAAGTCAACCTGCTGCTTAGCATCAGATAGTCTCTCTATAACTGGTTTCGGTCCTATAATCCACCCAATTCTTAAACCGGAAGCAACAATTTTTGACAAAGAGCTTATATATAAAACATTTCCGTTGTTGTCCATCGATTTAAGAGTGGAAATTTCTTCACCCGCAAAGGAAGTTAAACTATAAGGATCGTCTTCTATGACCGGTATTCCATATTCGGATGAAAGTTCAAGAATCCTTTTACGACGGTTGATATGAAGGACAGTTCCAGTAGGATTTTGAAATACAGGGTTCAAAAAAATCATCCTGATCCGATGTTTTTTATGGAGTTCCAGTAAATCCTCTGGGTTGATGCCATCTTTATCAACTGGTAAAGGAAAAATTCTTAGGCCAGCGGATTGAAAGATGGGAAGGTTGTAACTATATGAAGGATCTTCCAATACGACGGCATCTCCTGTCTTTAACAAGCATTGGACCACCAGATGGATGGCTTGCTGTGCACCAGAAGTTATGAGTATAGAAGATGGATGCGTGTCAATTCTCCTATACTGTTTAACATGATTGGTTATCGTTTCCCTTAAAACCGCATTGCCTTGAGGGTGATCATAACCTAAGCTACCAATAAAGGACCTATTAGAAATGATTTCACGTAAGGATTGGACTGGAAATAAGTCTTCTGAAAGCTCCCCACTAGCTAAGTTAATAAGGTTATGCCCTTCCGTCTCTTTACGTATTCTTTGGGTTACTGGCATATTGGGCAAAAAAGAACCCGCTTCGATATATCTATTCCAACTGGGTATACGTTTTTGGGTAATTCCCCAGATATCCTTGCTGATCATCGTTCCGCTTCCTTTTTTTCGTTCAACCAGCCCATTTGCTTCCAATTCATCATATGCCGCAACAACTGTGCTTCTGTTAACTCCCAGCTCACTTGCCAAGAAGCGTTCAGACGGTAGCGGCTTATCCAATAAAAATGTTCCATCAGCAATGCCACTCTCGATGTAAGCTGCTATTTGTTTATATAAAGGCTTCTTGGATTTTCTGTCAGTTTTCCATTCCATAAGCTACATCCTTTAAAATGTTTAGTTACAAGCGTACTAAATTATTAACTTTATATACTTATTCATTCCCATAAGTAGTAAAATCTTTTATTCAGTATAATCTTAAGCTGTATTTATTGCACTCTTAGGATAGAGGCTGTACTACAAAATAAAAACGAAAGCCTCCATTTCTTAAATGAAATGGAGGCTATTTTTATCTTTTTCAACTATGCAGGCTCCCCTTCAGCCAAGGGCGATCTTGATAGTGTCCGATCGGGATTTGGATCAGGCTCGTTTTCCGTTGCGGACCGCCTATTTTGTAAAGCTCATCACACATATTCACATCAAAGCCGAGCAGCGGGTGTCCGTTCATTCCAAGGGCTGACGACGCCAGCAGTAATTTCTGAACGAGCATCCCCGCCTCCATTTGCTGGATGCGGTATCCTCTATATCCAAGTTGCTTTTTGGAATGATCCCGCTCACCAACTACATGTATGCAGATCGGCACTTGCTGAAAATTCATGATATCGAGGGACATTCCGTATTGCAATTGGAGCCGAAGATCTCCTGATTGTATCTGTCGTAATGAATGTGTCCTGCTGTCATAATGGTATGCACCGTCTTGAATGTCTTCCACATTATACAAACAAGCATATAAGGAAACGCGATTTTCTCTGTTCTCTTTTATTCCATCCAAGTCATTTCGATAGGAGAACGAAGCGGTTGCCTCCTGCAGGAGAGCCGCCAGTTGCCATTGACTGACTTTCCCGAGTACGAAATCCATTTCAGGTGAATATCGTTTCCGGCAAACTGATGCCAAGTCATAGGACAACCGCTTCACGATAGGAAGGGCTACAATTTTCCCTTCGGATACCGCCCCATTCTTTGGATTGATCCGCCGGAACGATTGGGTGGATTCGATCATGGATGCTTCATTCATTTTAGTTAGCATCGGAAATTCTCTGATCCTTTGCGACCGAACATAGTGTTCAGGCTGAATATCCTTCAATTCCAGCAATAATTCCGTCGAAGTGACAGGTCGGTCGTCCATACTCTTTTCTTCCCTAAATCTACAAGAAGGTTCTGCCGATAAGGGGATCGCCGCATACGTGCTCTCTTCCTCTTCCGAAAGCCCGAGCAGATGATTGATGGCCCGATCAAGGAATTGGAAGCACACCCCGGCGGCGATTCCAAACCGTTTCGCCACTTCGAGCAACTGTCCAAGTAGCACGCCTGCATCCAGACCTTGCAGACGGTATGAAAAGTTATTATATTTGTAGAAGTTTTTCCAAAACATCGTCGATACAAAAACCGTGCCAAAGGATGCGGACATATCAATGGTTTCACCAAGAGCCTTTGTTACATATGAATCAAAATTCCCTTCCCGCAGCAAAACCAACCGGTGATGTGCCGCATCATAATGGTATACGCCAGCAGGTAATCCCTCCATCTTCAAGTATACGTACAATTCGCTTGGATACAAAGCTCCCCCTGATGGCGGAAAACGCCGGAATGACTGCATGAGGTCCTCAGATTCCGAGGATCTCGGTACCTGACTGACTTGGGTCAGGCCATATGCATACCAGAGAAAATGACCGATTCCTTCGAGGTCCTGCTGTGAAGGCCCGCTGCCCCCCTCGAGCGTCAGCGGCACCTCCAGTGAGAGTGGAAAAACAGGCAAGTCACGGTAAAGCTTATACGTTAGTGGTGCATCATCCCAATCCACCTCCCAATCCGGCGGACTTGCCTTTTCGATATCAAAATGCAAATTGTGCAAAAATGCCTCTAGACTCATCCTCCAACCTCCTAAGTCACCGCTTATGGAAATGGATGCGGATGCGGATTGAGCTGTTCGAATTCAAGCGGCCGTTTTTCATATCCAAGTTCCATCGGAACCCTCAGTATTCTCTCAAGCCCAGTTATGCGGGTAAGATGATGGCCGAATGTCATCGGCAGCATCCCCGGGATCAGCACTTTCACGCAATGTAGTCCATTTCGTGCAATTTCCGGTGTCGTTTGATCCACCACAATCACCTCGAGTTTCAAGCGGCGAAACTCCTGAAGGATTTCCTGCAAATCTTCCGTCAAGTCCGGATGATTGACCTTTTCCCCGAATTCTTCAGCGAAAGTCCGCATCGGGCGGTCATCATCCAGCAGAAACTGCAGTCGCTCTTCGGCTTGCGGTAAACCGTACAGCATGCCATGATCATCCATTTTCCGTACCAGTGAGGAATCATGCAGCATTTTCTCAACCTCATCCTGGTTCTCTTCCAATTTATCGTCAAGGGTCAGCATCATGCCAGCCAGCTCGAAGACCGCGCTTTTCACCGCCCGGACCGGGTCCAGATGGGCCCCTGCCGCACATATGATATTCAATCCTTTTTGTTTCCTGTTTTTTGCCAGCGCCCATACGCTCGGTATACCATGTTCCATCGTCGAATTAAACAAATGGATATCATATCCCGCTGCCGCCCTCGCCCTGTCAATCATCAGCTCCAGTTCTTTGTCATTTGCTGAATAAGGATCAAGGCGTGTGAGAGGCAGCTGCGCATACCAGGTCAGCAGGAACGAATCACGTTCGACCACTTCCATGATGCCGTAGAAAATGGCCTCCTCCAAACTTCCCCCTAGAGCACAGCCATTGGAAGTTTCATAGACAAATCCATGACCGCAGCCCAAGCTGTAATAGGAAAGCAATTCCGGGACCAAGATCGGCCGCTCTTGTAAAAATGAGTGGCCCCACACCCAATCTATCGAGCGGTCAGGATTAAACGGTTGAAACGGGAAATCCCGCTGTGCATAATTTTCCTTCGAATGTACCCCTATCCTGATGGGATCGAGCGCAAAATCTTTCAGGTTGTTGTAGCTGTCATGAATGACTGTCCGTTTGCCGCGGGGCTCCATTCCGCAATACCTTTCCAATCCCTCCAATATGGCAGTCATCTCACTGACCTCATATGAGAGAGTCCGGCCTGCCGACCCCTCATCTCCTATGAACAAAGGCAAATTAACACTTACATCGGCAAATGGCGGTACAAGGTCTATCATTTTATTATTCAAGAATCCTGTTCGGTGGTCCAAGTAATCCTTGGCCAGAACTTCATTCAGCTCCTCCATCGAACGGGTACGGTAACTTTCGGGACTGATTTTTGGACTTGGCTGCAACGAAATCCTTGCACGCTCCTTCGAGTCATCAGGTAATGTTGAGCAAACCTGACACAATGGATCAGGTAAAAAAGAGTGCCACGAACCATTCAGCGTCTTCAGGCTGATTAATGATACATGCCCTTCCGACCGGGCGCGTTCTCCTTTCATCACCTTCCTTACCTCTGCACAAATCAAGTGGGCCATCTGTAAAAGCCCTGTGCGGGATGCCGACGCATCACGCTCTATCCCCCCATTTTCCTGCAGCTGTTGGCGGATTCCCCACATTTCTTTTCGATCACGCCCGGCCATGAGATACCTTTGGTCCGCACACTGTGAGCAGCCAGGAACACCCGGGCGCACCAGCGGACCTATCACTCCCTCTCCAAATGATACGAATCCCCGCAGCCATGGAATGCCCGCTTGCCCTATCACCTCTTCGGCCTTTACATGGACAGCGGGATTCCAAGCATCTTGCATCAGAAGGACCATGGCCGTCGTTTGCGGGATTCCTCCCTCGAAATCGGTTTGGCGATTCACCAAATATTGGCCGGACAGGTCCCCATGAACATGGTCGGCCAACACTCCTTCCCCGACAACCAATACGTCAGTTTTCACCCTGATTCCTCCTCTCGCAAAAACACCCCAAACACACCTGCAATTTCTTCCTTCAAGAAAGGTTCCAGATCCATTTCGAAAACGTGGATTCGCTTACTGTTTTTCTTCAAGACTTGAATGGCGGACTGTACCAGTTCGGGACTCCCTTTCACCCCGCATGAAGGAATCACAAGATCCACCTTTTCTTCCTCAAGAACAGGCGATGCCACTAAACCTGGAGCTGTTAAGCAAACGGTCTGGTTTTGGACTTTCATGACGGCCTTTTGCAATGCGTTCCGTAATGCGATCGTTACATTCAAACCGACAGCGCCGGACCAGCCATCGCTCGTTCCTGCCCAAACTACCGGGAAACCTGACATTTCCTCACCTAAGGCGATGATCGGATCTCCCTGCAGCCGGGTCAACGCTTGTAGATAATACCTGCAGCGCTCATCTTCCACTTGAGCCAATTGCACCGTCAAAAGTTTCTCCTGGTTGACCCGCTTATTTAAAAACTCTGTATCCAAACTGCTTTGCAGTCCCCTGCAAACACATTCAGCAAATGTTTCCCCTGCTCCGACACCGATCGATTCCTTTATTTCGTCTGCTCCCTGAAGCGGAGGAAGAGTCGCAACGAGCTGGCTGAGCGTTCGGGATACATATGCTTCAACTCCTGCAAGACCGGTTTCCCTCCTCGCTTCCTCATGCGTCAGATCTGAACGGATAATTTCGGGCAGGAGTTCGGCCGGACCGGACGACAGCGGATCAACAACCTGAACGCGGCATTGAGCAAGCGGCAGCTGTTTTAAATCCCCCTCATCCCAACGATGAAAAATTCCGGATTCCGAGGATGTCAACCGGCTGAAATACATAAATACCTTCCCCGGCTCAACCGGGTCCGAATTCTGTTCAAGCCGCCGTTCAAAATCTTCAATCCATGCAGCAGTCCCTTTTCCCGTCACCCCCGGGTGGGGAATGAACGGATGCCATTTTCCCTCCAATGTATCCATATCCAACAGATAAAATTGATTGGCTTGTTCTGCTGCCGTAACTCCTGTAGCGTCTTTAAACCATTCGAATACCATTATATTGGCTAACATCGCTCCGGCTGTAGCGGAAAAAGAAGATGATGCCTGATTCTTCTCCAGCTCAGCTTGATGTAAACGATGCCACGCTGACTCCCAACATCCCTTTGAATCTGGATGGACAAGCGGACCAGCCATGCCTACTTGATTGATGATCATTGCAGGAAACAGGGTCTTTTCCCCTTGCCTGCAAACCGAATGAAGTTCTCTTAATTCCTCTATATCACCCTCCTGTGACACATATAATATCGAGTCAAAGGGCCGCACGATCTCCCGCCATTCAATCTCTGTTCCCTTTTCAAGCACGACCTCCTCTATCGCAACCTCGTCGTCCGTCTTACGCGCATGAGCCACGATTTCATTCAATCTTTTTCTATTGGTCGGTACGGTGTCCGTAATGAAGATATGGAATGTGGGCAATCCAGATTCAATCAGTGAGGACACCAATGAAAGGAACAATGGGCCAGAGCCTATAGCCAACGCCTTTTTCTTTCGATAAGCTTCAAAGCGGTAAGCCCCGGAATCGCCGCAACTTTCCAGGAACTCGATTTGCGAAGCATACCTTTCAAGAACTTGTTTCCTTAATTGATGGGGACTGTCCTGACTTACATCCCGAACAAACCCATTACCGTACAAAACCTCGGCAATTTCCATCACCCTGTTCCGGTATGGGCCAGGCAATCCATCCGTCAACTCGCTTAATGTATGGTTCCCGTTGAACATCGGTAATAGCTTTTCAATCCACTGGACGATCGAGCCGCCCTCCATACGGAACGAACTTATGTTATTCCTGAAATACACACCTCTGTTCGGTTCCGGAAGAAAAAACGTATCCCTTTTCACTTTCAAACGCATATAAGGGGTCAAATTCACCATTCCGCTCCTCCTAACCCGATGCATTCTAAGTACTGCTATTAGCACAGCACTTCACTTTAATCCTATGTACGACAATTTGTCCCTTATGTCTCATGCTATAAAGAAAAGTCCCTGCACATGCAGGGACTTCCTTTAGAAAACCTGGATACTTAACCGGCGCAACGACCGCAACGACCGCCGCAACCTCCGCAGCGTCCGCATCCACCACAGCGACCACAACGACCGCAGCGACCGCCACAACCAAAGCAACCAAAGCACAAGAAACAGCCAAAACAGCCGAAGCAGCCACCCACACCAATGAATTGTCGGGACGAATCATCCAGATTGTACTGGTTTTGATCCCAAGGAACTGGCTGAGTTACCTGGAAATCATCTACATTCAGATTTTGCAATTGATTTTGAAATTCATACATTTTATATAACCTCCGTTTATTTTTTTAAGGTAATGCTTAGAACAGGAAACCTGAACGAAATGGTCAGGGAATTTAACACCACGTCAAGTATTCCCTCCAACAAATTATGTCAGGGGAGTGGGTATTGCCACTGATTAAAAAGCCTATTTTCACATTAAATAACAAATGAAAAACAGAAAACCAGAAGGATAACACCCTTCCGGTTTTCATGATCGCCTATTAAATTAAGTCCTTACCAAGTCACTTGGCATTTTTGTTTTCCTTATTTCGATGGGAAGATCCTTTATGTATGGCCATTACCTTCGGATTCACATTAGTTCTGCAGTTGTTCATAACGATTCCAGTTCACCGATTTTTCCAGCACGATCGATATCAATACTCCCATTATGAGCCCATTCGTCAAAAAGGGCTGTAAAAGCGTAGGAACGTTCGAGAATGCATTAGGCAGGATGTTCATCAAACTCACTCCAATCAATACTGGTACGGCAAGCCTGAATATCGTGTCTGAAGTGAAATGCTGACCCTTGACGCTGTTGAAAGCCGTACCGAACAGCTGAAGGTAAGCAACGAACAATACTGCATTCCCGACTGTTATCGGCATCATGGCCAGGAAAGAGATAAAAGGAGGAATGAGCCCAATTATGGTCAATAACATGCCTCCAAGTAAGAAGGGCCTCCGCTCATAGATTTGAGTGCTCTGCAAAAATCCGATGGATGAAGTAAAAGGTGTATACGGAACAAGGCCAAGCAACGGGGCGAAAATGGTAAAACCGCCAGTCATGAATAAAGAATTTCGATACTGCTTGTGTTCAGCTTCATCACCGATTAATTCCGATGCGGCCTGAATCGAAGCGAACGTGTTGCACAAATTCAGTAATCCTGCAAAAAAGGAAATCGCTATTATCCCGAATTCAAGGTTTGGAGCACCCAATGGGAAAAATGAAAAAGCGGCACCCGTCGATCCCATTTCTCCCCCGGCCTCCGGAAATAGCAGCTCGTAAAAAATCCATCCTACTATAATCCCGATCAATATGGAGAAATTGCTTATGGTCCTTGGTCCTTTTATTTTTAATATACTTACTAGAAGTACAATCGCCACTGATAGGAAACTGACCGGGATGTTAATTTCCCCATTCTCCGTAATCCCCAGCATCCCCTTAAAAAAGACAAAAATGAGCTGGAACGTCAGAAGGAATAAATAAACCGTCATGACCATGGGAGTGAAAATCTTCTGGACATAAGAAATCAGGTTGAAGGCAGAAATAATGAGGGTCACGACACCAGCGGCAATGAGGCCGGTAGCAATTCCCCCTCCTATCTCAGCATACCCGAGCCCTATGGATGGTGCAGATAACCCTAAATTCAACATCACTCCCCACAATAGACCGGAGTGACCTTCCATAAGCGGATACTTATGCCCTTTCCACCCCTGAAACACGCAAGCGATCCCGGTGAAAATGAGCGAGCTTCTCATGGTCATTTCCGTAACATTGGGAGGAAGATCAAAAGCAGCGCCAATCGATATGGGCACTACTACTGTATTTGCAAAAATAAAAAACAACCATTGAAAAGAAGAAAATAGAGTCACAGAAGATCTCCAACTTTTCATAGATTCCATCTCCTTTGAACATGATACTTTTCAAACTCATGGTGCTGTCCTACCCTTGAAAAACGCGATAGGCTAGCACCATGCTAATAAACGCGGTCCCCGGATGGTCCGCTGCCATTGCTGGACACATGATTTATGTCATATGACCTTTGCAGACACATGCGAAATGATAACGTTACCATTAATAGTAACAAAGACTGCAGCTCCCTGCTAATTTGTTGGCTTGACTAAGGTTGCAAGGCAAATGGACAAGCAGAAGCGAGCCATTTTAAAAAAATATATCGCGGTAATAACGATAATGACATGGGAGGGCTAACCAATATAACCAAAAAAAATCACTTCCACAGCATATAACATAAGTAAGTAAAAGTACACGGAAGCCGTCCAATACCCAAAACGAAAAAGGAAATCCGGAAATATCCAGAAATCCTTTTTGGTTTAGTCCTACCGTTCAATGGACTGCTTTTGTTTATATAGTGAACCGGAAACTAAGTTCCCCTTGTAAATGACCGCTTTACGTTCAGAACGCCTGGCAACTGCCTCTGCAGAACAGCTTGCGTCAATTAACACCAGACTTGCGGCATCCCCAACTTTCGGCCATACCTGGTTACCCTTTTCATCCAATGGGGTTTTTCCGCCAGTTATATACCCGAGTGTTCGGGAAAGTGAGACTTCATCAATCCATTTAAAACGTTCTGCGAGCCTTCCTGCTCTCTCCAAGATGTCACCATTCCCAAGAGGTGACCATACATCAAAGATATTATCATTTCCTACTGATACTTCAACCCCTCTTTCATGTAATAAATCAACAGGGGGCATCTGCCTGTTAATAGGGACACTGGTGACGATGGAAATCCCCGCATCCTTAAGAATGTCAGCCAGTTCATAGGCTTCTTCCCTGGATACGTCCCCGATGCCGAACGCATGGCTTAATGCTACCCTGCCTTCCCAGCCCGCTTGCTTGGTCAGAGCTGCCAAACGCTTCATGGTGAACGTGCCCAGGTGGCCGGGATCATGTAAATGCAAGTCCACATCAGCGTTCGCTTCCACTGCTAAATCCATCAATTGTACCAGCGATGCTTCAATATTGTTATCGACTGTGGCTGGATCCACTGCCCCGACGATTCCTGCTCCGTTTCGCAATGCCTCCCTGACAAGCTTGACAGAACCGGACCGCAACAATCCGTGCTGCGCAAATGCTACTATTTCTGAACTGAGTCTATTAGAATAGCCAGCAAGCGCCTGTTGTACTTGCTCTAAGTTTTGCAATCCCACTTCCGGATAGATATCAACATGAGTCCGTATATGTGCAGAGCCAGAAGCTAAAAGGATTTCCAGTAAAGATTCTGCACGTTTACATGTGCTCGTTGCAATGGAAGGCAGAACCCTCTTCTCATTTTCAAAGCGTTCAATGACACTTGAAGAAGGAGTGCACGCTCTCCAAACATCCCCCATCAGTGTCTTATCAAGATGAACATGCTTTTCAATGAAGGATGGTAACGCCAGCAATCCTTTTGCATCTTCCACTGGTAAATCATCAAGTATGGCTTCCCCATCTTTGACTATCTTCGTGATCCTTCCATCCTCGATCAACAGATGAAATAGCCCGGTCATCGTTCCTGTAACTCTACCATTCTCTTTTTGGTAGCCACATTCCAAACGAACATTCTTTAACCAATAGATTGTATTCATGATCTTCATCCCTTCTTGAAATAGTCCTTCAATTCGAATTCAAGGCAGATTCGTGATCGAGTCCGCCGTAAACCAGATTTCCATCGACCATAACTGCAGCCCGCGTCGATCTCCTGGCAACTGCCTCGGCAGCACATGATGCATCCACAAAAACCATACTTGCGTCATTTCCGACTTTCGGCCATAAACGATTTCCTTCATGATCCAATGTCTTGACCCCGCCCGTAATGAATTGGAGCGATTGAGACAATGCATACTCGTCCTTCCAGTTGTACCTCTCGGCCAATCGGCCTGCCTTTTCCAGCATATCTCCTGTACCGAATGGGGACCAGGAGTCATAAAAGCCATCGCATCCGAGAACAACATGGACACCTTTTTCATGCAGTGAATCTATCGGGGGAATGACCCGGTTGATAGGAACTGTAGACATGATCGCTATCCCCAGGTTTGATAATTCACTGGCCATTTCATTTGATTCTCCGATTGAAACATCACCAAGTGCAAAAGCATGACTGATGGCCGCTCTGTTTTTCCACCCTGCTTCATCGATCAAAGAAGCCAGTTTCTTGATCGTATATAAACCAAGATGACCGGGATCATGTATATGAATATCAATATCTGCATCAAATTCAACGGCCAAATCGACCATTTCATATAGGGAAGCTTCTATATTATTATCCACTCCGCCAGGATCCAGGCCGCCCACCAAGGACGCCCCTTCTTTCATCGCTTGTCTCATCAACCCTTTTGAATTCGTTCTTAGCAGTCCATGCTGCGGGAAAGCCACGATCTCATATGTCATTTTCCCTTTGTAACGATATAGAGCACTTTGAATCTCTTCCAAGTTCCTCATACCGATGTATGGATCGATGTTAACATGCGTCCTTACATGCGTTGCCCCGCCGCTTAACAATAATTGAAGCATCCGTTCAGCCCGGAGCCGTCCAGTTTCAGCCAGTTCAGCAAGCTCTTTTGCTTCTAACTTTAAGCGTTCGATTAAATTCGGAACCGGAGTGCATGATTTCCATGGCAGTCCTAAATAAGTCTTGTCAAGATGGTTATGCATCTCTTTAAAAGGAGGAAGTGCAAGCAGCTTTCTCGCGTCGTGAACAGGACCATCCGTTTTCAAAGGCATACTTGAAGCCAATTGCAAATCCTTTATGATCCCATTTTTTATATACATGTTGTATGTAGCTGTCTTCGTCCGATCAATTCGTTCATTCTCAAAAACAAATCCACTATCAAGCGTAACGTTTGTAAGCCAGTATGCTTCATTCATCAAATCACTCTCTTTATAGAAGATTAAACACCTGTCGTCTCAAAAGATGAAATAGATCCGCTAACAACATTGCCCCTGAAGATGACAGCGGCACGCTTTGCCCTTCTAGCCACCGCTTCCGCTGAACAGCTGGCTTCAAGCAAAACGATATTCGCCTCATCCCCGACATTAGGCCATGTCTTGACCCCGTCTTGGTTTAATGGGGTCTTCCCTCCTGTTATGAATTGCAGGCTTTTCGCTAAGGAACGTTCATCAATCATGCGAAACCTCTCTGCAAGGCGACCTGCCTTTTCCAGATTGTCCCCGATGCCAAAGGGTGTCCAATGATCAGTGATGCTGTCATTACCCAATTCCACTTTCACCCCTTTTTCATGAAGCAGGGGGATGGGGATCGTTCTGAAGATGGGCACTGTTGATGTAATCGATATTCCTGTTTCCGAAAACCTTTCGGCGATGCCCGTTGCCTCTGAGACTGAAAGATCTGCCAAACCGCTGGCGTGGCTAACCGTAACCCTTCCTTGCCAGCCTGCGTCTTCCGTCATGGAAGCAAGTCGCTGCATGGTGAAGAGTCCAAGCTGATCCGGATCATGTAAATGGACATCGATATCGGAATTGGATTCAACCGCGATATCCATGATCGTTTCAAGTGACCGCTCTATGTTCTCATCAATGGTGGCGGGATCCACGCCTCCTACCAGATTCGCCCCATTCTTCATGGCTTCCCTTATTAACCCAACGGAATCGCTGCGTAATAGTCCGTGCTGTGGGAATGCGACGATTTCATATGTCAATTTGTCACTATATCCTTCCAGTGCCTGAATGGTGGCTTCTAAGTTTTTCAGTCCTATAACGGGGTCAACGTTGCAATGTGTGCGTATATGGGTAGAACCGAAGTCCAATAATAAATCCAGCATTTTTTCTGCTCTTACTTTAGCGGTAGGCAATAATTCGGGCAGTAAGACCTGCTCTTCCTCTATCCGGGTTTTCACGCCATTAATGGCAGGCATGCAAGCCTTCCACGGACCGCCATAATAGGTTTTATCAATGTGGATATGCATTTCCTTAAACGAGGGGACCATCAGGAGGCCGTGAACATCATGCTGCGGATCCTGATCAGTTATCGATTCCTCCGCCAATAAAATGGAGGATATTTTTCCATTTTCAATCTTGATGTGGTAATGACCGGTTTCAGTGCCGGTGATCGTTTCATTTTCATTATAAGTAAAACCATTTTCCAAGCGGACATTCGTTAACCAATACGATTGAGACATTAAACTCACCCTTCCATTCCAGATTAAACATGCATCACTTTCATTATAGTTTTAAAAATCAACAAATAATTTCAGAATTTTTACTCGTTTTTATGTTATTTTTACTTATTGTGCCAAAGAAAAGGCCCACCCTAAAAAGGATAAACCCTTTAAGACTGTAGACAACTCTATGAAAACTCAGTTTGCCTGCAGTTTTTTATTTAAAAAGTTCAACTGATTTCAGAGATCCGCTCCCTTTCTTTGTAGACGTTGATTTCCACTCCAGGCACTCGCTTTCCGCGGGCGGTCCGGGAGCCTCCTCGGCGTTTGCGCCTGTGGGGTCTCCCTTGGACGCGCTTTTCCCGCAGGAGTCTCTCACCTTCCGTTCCAATCAACTTTGCTTTAAAATCCCTTTCCGCCGACTGTCTGCCAAGCCTCATTGGCGCAAGCGCCTTTGGTGTCTCGGCCAGCCAGTAATTCGGCAGGAGTGTCGCAAATCTCTTCAATCCAATGAGGATTACAGTAAAAAACCATAAAGACCGGAGCACTTTATTCGAAACGCTGCACTGTCTTGGGCCGTTGACGCAGTTTATCGACCTAAACCACACTTTATTCGGCCGTTCACGCACAGCATTCGACCTACCCAGCACTTTATTCGACCGTTGAGGCACTATATTCGACCGTTCACGAATTTTTTTCGACCTTCACCTAACTTTTCGGACTCCAATCCTTGTTCCAATCAACTTTGTTAGAACATTTAGATAGTAACCATATCTGAGGAATTGAAAATGTTGCTTTGGGTCAATTGGTTCGGGATCATCATTTGATGAAAGATACGTTTTCCGAACCCCTTTCGTCTACAAACTGAAAGGCTCACCCTAATGGATGAACCCTTTGTTCTTATCTGCGCATCACTTTATCGTTACGTCATTTATCTCCAGATAGCCTGAAGGGCTGATTGAGAATCCTTTTACTTCTTTGGCAACTGCAGCAACATTTTCTATGACCCTTACAGGAATATACGGGGTGTCGCCCATCTCGATTTCCTGTGCCTCTGCGTATAGTTCTTTGCGCTTCTCTTCTTCTTTTTCCTTCCTGGCGGCATCTATTAAACGATCCACCTTTTGATTGCTGTAAAAGAATGTATTGCCGGCCGCTCCCTGTGAATCCGTATGAAATAGATTATATTGATTATAATCAGCATCGCCGGTCGCGTTTCTCCAACTGATGATGAACATTTCCGATTGCCCTTTATTCACTTGTTCCACGAACGAACCGTACTCCATCACCTGTACCTTCAAATTAATGCCGATACCTTTCAGTTGGGATTGGAGGACCTCGGCCAAGTTAACTCTTTCTTTACTGTCCATTGTCAGGATGGTTGCATCCAGTCCCTCAGAATATCCAGCTTCGGCCATCAGTTTCTTTGCTTCCTTCAGGTTGTAATCATAGGCTTCGAGATCTTCGTTGTAGCCGAATACTTTAGAGCCCATCAAGGAGTTCGCCTTTACTCCCACATTATTAAAGACCCCCTTGATAATCGAGTCCATTTCAATGGCATGGGCAATGGCTTTACGTACCTTTACATCATTGAACAGTTCATTATTGACATTGAACCCTAAATATTCGGTTCCATACCCTTCACTGCGGTAAACATCCATTGCCGGTGAAGATTCCACCTGGTCCATGACAGCTACAGGTAGAGGCTCTGCGATATGCGCTTCACCGGTTTCTATCATGGATATCCTCGTTGAGTCTTCGGGGACGACCTTGAAGAGGACCTTGTCCACTTTTGGCTCGTCTCCCCAATAGCTGTCGTTTTTCGTCAATATGATCTCCTGGCCTGGGGACCATGAATCAAAAACGAAAGGACCGGTTCCATTCGGTTCCTGGATAATCTTTTTGCCATACTTTTCGATCGTTTTCGGACTGATGATTCCGCCTTCGTGATTCGCCAATATGGAAAGGAGAGGGGAAAATGGTTCCTTCAGAATGAATTGCACCGTAAATTCATCAACCGGTTTCACCTCTTTTACCATATCGAATACTACCGCTCTGGGAGAAGCGACCTTCGGATCTAATAGTCGATCAAATGTCTTTTTTACTGCATCTGCATTAAATGGTGTGCCATCATGAAATTTTACATCTTCCCTAAGCTTGAATTCCCAGGTCGTATCATTTATTTGCTTCCATTTTTCTGCTAGCATTGGCTGTATCTCACTATTCTCATCTCGTTGTACAAGGCCTTCATAGATTTTATGGTGAGTGACGCTAGCGGCGTTAATCGTGGACATGAACTGCTGATCCAAATTCTCAGCGTCTGATAAGCGGGCAATAACCAATGTGCCCCCTTCGTTTGATGCTCTGTTCGGATCACTTTCTGTTGTGCTTACGTCATTGTTAGATGAACAGCCCGTAATGATGATGGCCATGATCATGACTAGAAAAAACTTTCCTGTCCCACGTTTTAACCCCATGGACTTCGACCTCCCATTTTCATTTTTTGAATACTTATCTAATTATAGGAAATATTCTGACTATTCATTTCGAATATCTTTACTATGTTTTTCATTTTCTTTACTTGTTTGGTTTTTATGCTTCTGTATCGCTTATCGATTCCACGACCTTGAATGATGGCTTAAACAACTCTTTCTCGGGAAGCTCCTGATAATCCCTTTCCATATATCCTTTTCTCATCTTTTTAAAATATTGCTGCCCCTTATATTTGATTTCTGTTAAATCAAGATTGGGGATTATTTGATCCTTCATGACCACCTTTCCATTTATGACCGATAATTTAACGTCCCTCCCAGAGCCGCTTACGAACATGGTTCGAATGGGATCATCGATTACCCCCATATGGAAACCGTCCAAGTCAATCGCGATGATATCCGCCTTGGCCCCCGCTGCGATGCGTCCCAGATCGTTCCTGCCAAGAAAAGCGGCCGCATCAAGTGTGGCTGACCGAAAGAAATCGGCAAAGACAGAGCCTTCCGTTTCTCCTTCCGCCAGCCGTGAGAGCATGCTGCCTGTCCTGACGTTCTGGAACATATCCGGAGGGAATGTGTCCGTTCCAAGGGCTATATTGATCCCAGCCCGTTTATATTTAGCGAAAGATTCCAACGCCTCCCCATGCCTCCCGATGATCAGAGGGCAATGAATCACCGTTGTATTCGTTTCAGCAAGCAGCTTCAAGTCATCGCCCTGTCCATATTTCGCTTTACTATATCCTGAAACAAAGTGGGCATGCGGGATCCCTGTTCTTGGACCGAGAAAGCCAAGGTCGTACAAATATCTGATCGGTGTAACATGATGGGCTTCCCAGATGGTGTTGAATTCAAAACTTCCTTGTGCAGCATGAAGCTTTATCGGTACATCCAATTTTTCGCTGTAATATTTAATCTGTTTTAATTGATCTGCAGTTTGAGACTCTATACGTTCTGGAGCAAGCATCCCTCTGATCATGCCTTCATAGGCTCCATCGAGTTTTTCTACAAACTCGACCGCTTTTCGTAACCCCGCTTCACCAGCTTTTTCATCCCAATGCAGTTTAATTTTCCCGTCAGGCTGGACGACTCTCATTCCTGATTGGAAACTCGGGCCAAGGTAAATCCTTAACCCCAATCCAGCGGCATGTTCCGCAGCAGCTGCCAATTCATCATAGGTTTCAGCCCAGCTTTTATAAAAAACGGAAGTAATGGGCATCGCCGTCGTCACGCCATGAAGAATGAGCTGTGAATAAGCATATAGTGATTTAAAGGCTTCTTCTTCCTCAGTCATTAATTCAGGATGTCCGCTTTTTATATATTTCTCTGACCAGAGAAGGTTCTTCTGTCTGTCGGCACCGGCTTCAAAATGTAAAATATCATGGTCAATGTCCCCTAATGCATTTAAATCTATGAACCCGGGACTGATAATGGCATTACCGGCATCCATTACCTCGTCCACTTCTTCTGGATAATTTTTTCCGACATACAGAATCGTGTCTTTTTCATAAACGATCTCTGCGTTTTCCAAAATGACATGATCGCATCCATCATACCCAATTACATATCTTCCTTTAAGCTTGGTTTTCATCTTATTCCCCTTTCACCATCACGGCAGCATCTTCGCGTTCGTCATATCGCTTTTCATCTACATAGGCCCTGGCATGGCCCCAGAAATATTTCGTCGGCTGCATATACTTTTCGAGCCCCGCACGTTTTATCGTTGAAAAGGCCTCCTCATTCGCTTCATCAAGCACTGTACTTTCATGGACCGTCCGTACTTTCCTTCCTTCCATAATCAATTTCCCATCCACGATGACATGCTCCACATCATTCGCCACTGCTTGAAATACAAGCCTGTGAACATGCATGAATTCAGGGGTCAGATGAGGCTGATGCAGATTGACCGTAATGACATCCGCTTTTTTCCCGATCTCAAGGGAGCCTATTTCATCATCCCAGCCAATGCATTTCGCAGCATCTATCGTGATCATTTCCAGTAGCTTGCCTGGAGGTAAATAATAGTAGTCCCTAAGCGCTGCCTGGTGAACAAACTGTGTTTTCCTCATTGCCTGAAACATATCAAAGCTTGTGGAAGGGGAAGTCCCATCCGTGGAGATTGCCACAGTTGTCCCCATCTCCAATAATTCGGTTATCGGGGTACGGGCATGAACCTGGCCAAATCCAGGTGATGCACTGACGTTGGTACCTGTTTCTGCCAGTATTCTTGCCTCATCGAAGGAAATGCCCCGACAATGCTGTAAATGGACATCTGGACCCAATAGGGCGTTTTCCTTATCCTGTATCGCTAAATGAATCATCCCGCCAAAGGCATCTGAGTGAATGCGTGTGTTATATTTTCTGGCAATCTCCCTTATTTTCTTCGCTTGATAAAGGTCATGATCAGTCAGCCCATAAAGCCTGTCCGGAGAGGTGGGATTCGAGGGATCCACTGATGTAACGATGACAAATGGTGTAATGAAGGCTCTCGTGCGGTCTTCATTCGCATGGTTCAGAGCCTCGATTACAGCTTCCGCCCCCTGTAACACTTCTTCATAGGAAACTTCCTTTACCACTCTCTTTCCGTCAACCCACCGGCTGAATGAATGGGGCCATGGAGGGTTGCAAGGACCCGTGCATACCACATCCCTGATTCCCACTTCGGCGTAGGCTTTTGCATGATTGATGGCGAAAATCGGTTCATCGGACCGCGGCATGGATCCTAACACGCTAACCCCAGTTGTCACGCCCGCCTTTAATCTCTCAAGCGAGGATAGCTTTCCTTCGTAATACCAAAAGTCATCCGTAACAAAATGCTTATACGCATTCGTCATGATCGGCATCCAAAAATCAATATTCTCCATTGCAATCGTTTTGAACATGGAATGTCCCCCATGACCATGAACATCTATCAATCCAGGCAATATGCACTGATGGCTGCAATCGATGACTTTAACTGCCTCATACTTCAATTTCAGTTTTTCCGTTGAATCTACGGCTAAAATCCTTCCTTGATGTATGGCGATGGCGCCATCTTGCAGAATACTCCTGTTTTGATCCATGGTTATCACGGTCCCATGGATTAGCAGTAAATCTATCATATTTTCCCCTCCTAATTGAGAAGGCAGCATAACTTCCTTATGCTGCCTTACTTTTGTGATGAATTCCTACTTCACGGTCACGTCATCAAGCATTAAATAATTTGCCGGATTCAGCCAAAGTCCTTTAACCGTTCCGCCATATACGGCCAAGTGTTCATAGTTACGGATAGGAACATATGGAACTTCTTCCCTTTCAATTGCCTGAGCCTTTGAATATAGTTCCTTACGTTTATCTCCATCCGATTCTTTACGTGCACTTTCAATCAATTTATCAACTTCTGGATTGCTATAGAATGAACTATTTCCCGCAGCACCCTGAGATTTGCTATTGAAAAGATTGAATTGATTATAATCTCCATCCCCCGTAGCATTGCCCCAGCCGCCTATCGCTACCTGGTGCTCGCCCTTGGCTGTCGCGTCAATGTAAGCCCCATACTCAAGAACTTGAAGCTTGACCTTAATTCCAATTCCTTTTAACTGGGATTGAATCACCTCGGCCATATTGATCCTTTCCTTACGATCACTCGTCGTCAGTGTAAACTCCAAACCATCCTTGACCCCCGCTTCAGTCAAGAGCTTCTTCGATTCATTAATATCATAGTCGTAGCCTTTTATATCCGGATCATAACCAAACACCTTCGGGCTCATTGTTGAATTTGCCCTCGTACCGACGTCGTTATAAACCCCTTTGATAATGGAATCGACCTCGATGGCATGAGCGACCGCCTTACGGACCCGTACATCATCAAAGGGTTTTTTCTTAACATTGAAGCTTAAGTATTCAACGGCAAGTCCCTCCGTGCGATATAAATCCATCGTGCCTGACGCTTCGATCCTATCAATCTCCGTCACTGGCACTTGATCGGTCACATGTGCTTCACCCGTTTCTATCATTGCAATCCTCGTGGCATCTTCAGGGACAACCTTGAATACCACCCCATCAATCTTAGGCTTATCCCCCCAATAGTCCTTGTTTTTCGAAAGTGCGATTTCTTCACCAGGCTTCCACGATTTAAAAACGAATGGCCCTGTCCCAACGGGGTTTTGAGCCAGTTTGTCACTATTTTCCTTAATCGCTTTAGGGCTGATGATGCTTCCTTCATTACTCACTAAAATCGATAACAGCGGAGCATAAGGATATTTCAGTTTGAATTGTACAGTCGTTTCGTCAACGACTTTAATTTCTTTGATCATTTCCAATTTACCAGCCTGCGGAGAAGCTGTTGCCGGATCCAGTACCCTGTCGAAATTGGTTTTCACCGCTTCGGCATTGAATGGAGCTCCATCATGGAATTTGACTCCCTCCTGCAATTTAAACTCCCAAGTGACATCATCCAGTTGTTTCCACTCTTTTGCGAGCAGCGGTTTAGGGTTCATGTTTTTGTCAGGAACGACCAATGTTTGATAAACCTTTTCATAAACGACGTTTGCAGATGGAATGTCTGTTATGAAATGAGGGTCAAGGGTGGTCGCATCAGATAATCGCGCGACGATCAGCGTTCCTCCTTCCTTCGCTTTTTCTACTGTTTCCTTACTGCCGGATTCTTCTGTTGCACAACCTGATAAAACGGATGAGATGCCTAATAAAGAAGCAAAAAGCAACCCAATCATACCTTTTCTCATTCTATTTCCTCCCTTTTCAACCTGCCTTTGTTTCTCCAAGTAACTTTCAGCTATGAGTACATCGGGCTTACTGTAAATTATAAAAAAAAACCGAATTTTATATTTTCAGAATCTTTACTCATTTTTTAATTATCTTTACTGCTTTTCCGCATCATATTTACTTCAATACCTTTTTTGAATAAATTGAATGAAAGAAAAGGAGGAAATCCAATGAAGCCAGAGGTCGTCATCAATAATACCGAATTGAATGTAAAAGAAAGAAAATCTCCGAAACTAAGACACTGGAAAGCCTTTTATAAAAAATTCAAGCGAAATAAATTGGCATTGGTAGGCGGGTACATCGTACTTTTTTATATTTTATTGGCTATCTTTGCACCTTTGATCTCACCGCAGGATCCCTATGAAATTGATTTAGTCAACAAACTCCAGCCTCCGTCAGCCGAACATTGGATGGGTACAGATGATAAGGGAAGGGATATTTTAAGCAGATTATTATATGGAACACGGCTTTCATTAACGGTTGGATTTGTCTCTGTATTCTTCGGGGCGTTCATTGGCATACTCCTCGGGTTAACAGCTGGTTATTACGGAAGATGGATCGATACCGTCATTATGAGGATTGTCGATGTTCTGCTGGCTTTCCCGGGAATACTGCTTGCTCTTGCCATCATTAGTGCCCTTGGTCCAAGTTTAATCAATGTAATGGTAGCGGTCGGCGTCTTTTCCATACCGATGTTTGCCCGGATTGTACGAGGTTCCACATTGTCAGTCAGGAAGCTGGAATATATCGATGCCATTCGTGCATTGGGAGCAACTGACTTCACGATCATCTGCAAGCATATTTTTCCGAATATTCTATCACCCGTCATCGTTCAAGCCACATTACGTCTAGCAACGGCCATTCTGTCGGCAGCCGGATTATCATTTCTGGGGCTGGGAGCTCAGCCGCCCTCACCAGAATGGGGAGCGATGCTGAGCAGCGGCCGGGATTATTTGTTCAGCGCCCCGCACATCGCTTTGTTTCCGGGGATAGCGATATCAACACTGGTACTTGGTTTCAACATCTTCGGGGATGGACTTAGAGATGCCCTGGATCCAAGAATGAAAAAATAAGGAGGAGAGAAAATGTTCGTATTCATTATCCGACGGGTACTTCAAACCATACCGGTTTTACTGGGAGTAAGTCTTGTTGTATTCCTCATCATGCAAATGGTCCCAGGAGATCCGGCAACACTGCTTGCAGGTGAAGGAGCGACTAAAGAAACGATTGAATCGCTGCGGCATGAGCTTGGCTTGGATCGTCCAATCCTCTATCAGTACGTCGACTATATCCTTCATGCTGTTCAAGGTGACTTTGGAGAATCACTACGCAGCAGCCGCCCTGTTTTGGACGAAATCATGGTCCGCTTGCCCATCACCCTTGAACTGGCACTTGCCAGCATTTTCATAACCGTTGTGCTTGGAATGATCGCAGGAATCATCTCGGCTACCAAGCAATACTCGGCAGCTGACATTTCCATCATGATCGTTGCTTTATTGGGAATCTCGTTACCTAGTTTTTGGCTGGGCCTCATGCTTATCTACTTCTTTTCCGTGAACCTTCATTTGTTTCCGGTTTCAGGTTGGGGAACTTTCAGCCACATGGTTCTCCCAGCCATAACCCTTGGGGCCGGCGGAGCGGCCATCGTTGCCAGGATGACCAGGTCGAGCATGCTTGAAGTCGTTCGCCAGGACTACATCCGGACCGCAAGAGCCAAGGGATTAAAAGAATATATCATCATTTATAAACACGGCCTGAAAAATGCGCTTATCCCCGTCATTACAGTCGTTGGCCTCCAGTTCGGTGCACTCCTTGGCGGCACAGTATTGACAGAGTCCGTTTTTGCCATCAATGGACTGGGGAGATTGATAGTCGATGCAATCAGAACGAGGGATTTGCCGATGGTCCAAGGCGGGGTCCTCATCGCTTCCGTTATCTTCGTATTCATGAATTTAGCAGTGGATGTCCTCTATCGATACTTTAACAAAAGAATAGACTTGAACTAAGGAGGTATGATGATGAAACAGGATGATGATAAAATACTGGAGGTAAAAAATCTGCAGACCTACTTTTTCACTGATGAAGGAACGAGTAAAGCAGTCAATGGAATCAGTTTCTCCCTCAATAAAGGGGAAACGCTTGGAATCGTCGGGGAGTCGGGAAGCGGGAAAAGCATAACATCACTATCATTGTTAAGGCTCATTCCATCGCCACCCGGTAAGATTGCCGGTGGCAGCATCCTTTTTAAAGGGGAGGATCTGCTTACGAAGTCTGAAAAACAGATGCGGTCCATACGCGGTAATGAAATTTCGATGATATTTCAGGAGCCGATGACATCATTGAATCCCGTATATCCAGCGGGCGAGCAAATTGCAGAAGCGATCAGGCTCCATCAAAAGCTGGGAAAAAAGGAAGCATGGAATAAAGCGGTCGACATGCTACGGCTCGTCGGGATCCCCTCACCTGAAAAAAGGGCAAAACAGGAGCCGCATGAGCTAAGCGGCGGAATGAGGCAAAGGGTCATGATTGCCATGGCACTTGCCTGCCACCCTGAGGTTTTAATAGCGGATGAACCTACAACAGCACTGGATGTGACGATCCAAGCCCAAATCCTCGAACTGATCAAGACGCTGCAAAAGGATTTCGGTACGGCTGTCATTTTGATTACTCATGATTTGGGAGTCGTATATGAAACCTGTGATCGGGTTGCTGTCATGTACGCAGGGAAAATCGTTGAATACACTTTGGCCAAGGAAATATTCACAAACCCAAAACATCCTTACACCATCGGTTTATTAAACTCCCTTCCGCGTCTTGACATGGACCAGGAAGAACTGACTACAATTCCAGGGACCGTTCCAAGTCCTTACAACATGCCCAAGGGATGCAGCTTCGCTCCCCGCTGTGCACATGCGAAGAGCATTTGTGAACAAGCCGTACCGGATCTCCAGGCTATCGGCCCAAGCACCGAGGTCAGCTGCTGGATGTTCACCCCCCAATGGGAGAAGGAATATGACGCTCAAGAGAAGGTAGGGGTTTAATGAAGGGTGTACCAGCTGCAGAGAAAAAAGTTCTGCTTAAAGTGGATCAATTGAAACAATATTTTCCGATCAAGGGCGGATTTTTCGGAAGAACCATCAATCATGTAAAAGCCGTTGATGACATTACATTCGATATCAAACAGGGTGAAACCTTAAGCATAGTCGGCGAATCCGGCTGCGGAAAATCGACTACCGGCAGGGCAATCCTTAGATTGGATGATCCGACAAGCGGGAGCATTCACTTTCAGGATAAGGATTTACTGAGTTTAGGAAAAAAAGAAATGAGGCGTACCAGGAAGGATCTGCAAGTTATTTTTCAAGATCCATTTGCCTCCCTTAACCCGAGACAGACTATCGGCCAAATTCTCGGAGAAGCTTTAGCGATACAAAATGTAGTCCCTAAAGAAAAACGAAAGAGCAGGATCGAAGAATTATTGGGACATGTCGGGCTGAGACCTGAATCCATGGAAAGATACCCGCATGAATTCAGCGGCGGCCAGAGACAGCGGATCGGCATTGCGCGGGCTCTTGCAGTGGACCCAAAATTGATCATATGTGACGAAGCTGTTTCTGCACTGGATGTCTCCATTCAAGCGCAAGTGCTGAATTTATTAAAATCCTTACAGCGCCAGTTCGACCTTACCTTTCTTTTCATATCACATGATTTAGGTGTGGTCAGACATATCTCGGATCGGGTGATGGTCATGTATCTCGGAAAGATAGTCGAGATAGCCGATAAAAAGTCCATTTTCGAACAGCCCCAGCATCCATATACAAGGGCATTGCTATCGGCCATCCCAGTACCGAATCCTGTGCATGAAAGAGAACGGATCCTATTGACGGGTGATGTACCCTCACCCATCGACCCTCCAAATGGCTGCCGCTTCCATACACGGTGCCCTTTTGTACAGGATATCTGCAAAACACAGCTACCCGAACTGAAACGATCTGCACAAAATCATCAAGTGGCTTGTCACATTGTGTCATAAGCTGTAGATTTCCGGAGGGGTCTTTAGTATGATACTAATAAACAGAATAATTCAAGTTATTTAAAAATATAACCAGCAGAGGTTCTCCATGCTAAGTTACGAGGGATTCACCTTAATTATCATGCTCTTCATTTTAGCTCCCATCATGGGAGCTATCGCTCTTTTATTTCTATTCATATTCGAGAAAAGGTTCGACCTTCTTGAAAATAAAAACAAAGAGATCCGCCTGGAGCAAGCACTGCAAGAAGCACAATATAATAAATTGAACCAGCAGATCCAGCCGCACTTTTTGTTTAATACACTGAATGTCATTCTGGGCTTGGCCCGCCTGAACAGGACGGCAGAATTGATCCGGGCCTTAGAGGCTTTTTCGCAATTCCTGAAATTCAAGTATAAAGCAACGGAACCATTGATCCCCCTTTCCCAGGAAATCCAGTATACCCAGCATTATCTCGACATCCAGACCCTTCGCTTCGGTGATCGGCTCAAGATTGATATGGAGTGCCTGGAACCGTTATCAACCGCACTGGTCCCCCCCTTCATTCTCCAGACACTGGTGGAGAATTCATTTAAACACGGGTTGGAAAAAAAAGTCGGTGAAGCCCTGCTGCATATCCGGTTCTATCTGGAATCGCAGATGGTGTATCTGGAAGTGGCGGACAATGGATTGTTGGGAAATGAATCTTCCGTTACGGACGAAGGCGGCCATGGCCTTGATAATATCCAAAAACGTTTATATTTGTATTTCAATGACCGTGCACAATTGAATATAGCTTCCAATGAATCGGGAACAAAGGTAGAGGTATCATGGCCACTGGTTTTTGATAGGAAAATGGAGGAGGCGGAGAAATGAATGTATTATTAGTTGATGACGAGCCATTGGTCCTTGAACAAATGGAATATATGATTCAGTCCATATACCCTTTTTGGAAATTTCACAAAGCTGCTGATGCCTGTCAGGCACTGACCCTCAATCAAAATCATAAAATCAACCTCGCTTTCCTGGATATTAACCTGCCGGGGCGATCGGGTCTTGAATTTGGTGAAGACTTAAGGGTGCTGAACAAAGATGTCGAAATCATCATGGTGACCGCGCATCAAAGTTTCGATTATGCCCAGCAATCCATCAGGATAGGCGTCGTTGATTATTTAACGAAACCTGTAATAGAAAGTGATTTGCATAAAGTCCTGGCCAAGTATGATAAAAGGGAATCTTCCCATAACTATTCAACCCTAATTCACCATTCACTTTCATTCATTCATGAAAACTATGCCGAAAAACTCTCCCTTTCTGACATCGCCCGTGAAGTGCATACCAATCCGACTTATTTAAGCAGGAAATTCCATGAAGAAGTCGGCACTTCGTTTTCGGAATATTTAATGCACTATAGAATAAAGGCCGCAAAAAGGACCTTAACCAATAACACCAGCTGGAGCATATCAGACGTCGCTGAAAAATCGGGTTTCAATAGCCAGCATTATTTCAGCACTTTATTCCGGAAGATAGAGGGAATCACGCCCAAGGAGTTCCGCGAGAAAGGAAAATGAAGATTGCGATCACGTACATTTCAAGAATACGTACAAGGCCCCATTCAAATCGGGATGGGCTTAGGGATCATCTCCCTCTTGGCACGCTGGGTGACAGGCACCACAATATTATCCTCCCCCGAATCGATGGTGAAGTATGGAGTTTTCGGAGGGATCGGATACGCCCTGATGGGAGCGATCGCCCTGTTCATGTTCAGCTTCATCGGGAAGAGGGTCCGGCAGGATTTCCCCGTGGGCTTGACCATGGGGGACTATTTGAAAGCAAGGCTAAATCCGCTAGGCTATTGGATATTGATCGTGATTCTGGTCATAACCAATCTACACATTCTATTCATTCAGGGAATGGCCGCGTCCACCCTATGTCAGTTTCTTTTCGATACCCCGCTCTATGTCGGGCTGTTCTTTTTTTTCGCTTTCTGTGTCCTTTATGCTGGATTCGGCGGGTTAAAGCTCATTCATGGATTCGCAGCTTTTCAGGTCATTTCCATGTTTGCCGCAGTTATCTTGATTCCTTTATACTTTTTCGTCAAGGAAGGGATTCAGCCCGTTTATGATGGGATTCGTTTATACCATCCATACATGCTCGTCATCAATAAGTATGATCTTTGGAGTTTTCTTTTTGCAGGACTCCTTGTCGGGTTCGGCCAGTTTTTCTTTGACCTGACTTCGTGGCAGCGATTATTCATGATAGAGATGAAAAAGGTTCGATTGACATTCTCTTTATCAGGCCTCATATGGATCATATTCCCGCTCTCCTTTTCATCCCTGTTCATCATGGTAATCTTTACGGGCGGCTTCACTGATATACACTCGATTCTGGCTGGATTGGCAAATAAAATAACGACACCATTCTTTTTCATCCTTTTTGTGCTCTGCGCGTTCAGTGCAATCACTTCAACATTCGGTGCCTGCCTGCATTCATTGGTAAGCCTGATCGTAGCCAATATACTTGAACCATTACAAACAAAAAAAAGCGACCAGCAAAAAATAAGGATGGCCTGCCTGCTTTCGATCTGTATTGGAGGATTGGTTTTCGTTGCTACACTCTTCTATTCTCCAAACCTATTGGAGCTCTTATTTTATTCAGGCAATATATACTCGGCATTGCTGGCTCCGATCCTGGTTATCGTATTCAGTAAAGGAAAAGTCGCTGATTACATACCGATAAGCGCGGTCCTGGCGATTGTGGCTTCATACATCATCCAGCCTCATGTAAGCGAATTCCAAAGCATATGGTTCAGCGGATTGGCTTCATTGACGATCCTGGTGATTTGTACGATCCTTACCCTCATCAAAAACAAATGGAGGATCGTGAAAACAAAACCATGAATACGGCCAACCCCATTCATTATGCATGAATGGGGTTCTTCTTTAATCCCGTAAAAACTTAGCTAGCCACCTTCCTGAAATACCGATAAACCTTTTCTAGCTTTTTCGTTTGTTTCCCCTTTGGGCTTTCCATATTACCGAATTCGAAAAACTTCACTTTCTTGATCCCGACAAAATTGAATAGTGCTCTTTTCATCAATATTTTATGCGCATCATTCAACCAGAGAAGCGGATACTTTGCAGGTCCCTTCATCGTGGACACACATACGACCGACTTTCCTTTCAGAAGTCCTTCCGGGAACAAGCCCTTTTTATCCCTGTAGGCAAAATTCGCAGAAAATAATTGATCGATGTATCCCATCAGCATGGCCGGTGGCCTCCCCCACCAGATCGGATAGACAAAGACAATTTTGTCGGCCCAAGTAATTTGATTTCTATATTTTTCAAGCTGAGGATCACGATGCATATCACGCCTTCGTTTATGCTCATTGAACTCCAAGAGCGGATTGAAGCCCTCTTCATATAAATCCAAGACCTGCAGCCCCTTTATGTTCGGGTTCTCCTTACTTCCCTTGACGACTTTTTCTAAAAAAGCATGGCTTAGGCTTTTATGATTTGGATATGTGTAGATGACCAGCATGTTCATGACGTACCCCCCTATTTACTTATCATTTGATAACAATCATATAACACCATCTTTTTTATTGTCAAATGATAATTGTATTTTGATAATATTTTTGATATCTTCTCAGTAAGAGGTGAAAGTTATGGACAAAAAAGCTCTTTTTGAAAAAATGGTCACATTTACAACTTCCGTACATCAAGTGACACATGAATTGACCCAAAACGCCAAATCCGATTCCATCACGCCGGTACAATATAAAATTCTTGAATATATAACCGTCAGTCAGCCTGTCACACCAAGTGAAATCAGTGACTGTCATCATATCTCCATGCCTAACACGAGCCGTGAACTGAAAAAATTAAGCGAAAAGAATTTAATTGAAAAAATAAGTGATTCGGAAGATAGACGGAAACAATACATCCGCCTCTCCAAAGAAGGGGAAATGATGATGAACGAGGCTTTTGCAATCGTGGAATCCCGTTTCCTAAGCCGGCTGCAACATGCATCAAAGGAAGATTTAGCGGAGATTGACCGTGCCTTGGACATTCTTCAAACAAAACTTTTTTACTGATGAACACAAAAAGGGCTCCCGCAATTGAAGTTGACGAAGAATCGACTTCAATCGCGGGAGCTCTTACATTATCTCCATGCATGTTTTATGATCAGGTACCGCAAAAAGTCCGGTAAGGTTTTGTTGACTCAGGCAGTGCGGCGTATTCTGCTTGTTTTTCGCAGTGTGCATAAGGATTTGCAAGAACATCCAACAGCCGTTCCATCACGCTGTAGTCCTCTTGTTCCACTGCTGCCTCCAACGCCTCTTCCACCCGGTGGTTCCGTGGAATCACTGCAGGATTGCTGTTCTGCATCAACTGATTCGAAGACTCTTTCGATTCCTTCTGCCTCCCTAGCCTAGCCTGCCAAAGCTCCTGCCACTGGGCGAATTCCGGTGTCCCGAAAAGGACCGTATCCTCCTTTTTATCAAAGGTCAGAGCCCGGAATGTATTGGTATAGTCGGCACCATGCTTCTTCATCATACTGAGGATGCCATTAATAAGGGCTTCATCCTGAGTCTCTTCGTTGAATATCCCCAGTTTCGCCCTCATTCCCGTTAACCAATTGGAGTGATACAGATCATTAAAAACGGAAATCTTATCTTGGGCCAGTGTAACGGCCTGATCCTCGTCATCATGCAACAGCGGCAATAGGGATTCAGCGAATCGCGCAAGATTCCACCCCCCAATTACCGGCTGGTTACCATAGGCATAGCGGCCTTGCCTATCAATTGAACTGAATACGGTTGCAGGGTCATAGGCATCCATGAAGGCGCAAGGGCCATAATCGATGGTTTCCCCGCTGATCGTCATGTTGTCGGTGTTCATCACTCCATGAATGAAGCCGACCAGCTGCCATTGGGCAATGAGCTCAGCCTGACGCTTGACCACTTCCTGCAGCAGCGAAAGGTAACGGCTTTCATCTGCTTCAATGTCTGGAAAATGACGCTCAATTGCATAGTCGGCAAGTGTCCGGAGCTCCTCGATCGTGCCCCATTTTGCAGCGAATTGAAAAGTTCCGACACGAAGATGACTCGAAGCCACACGGGTCATGATGGCACCAGGCAGCCCAGTTTCACGGATTACCGTTTCACCGGTCGTCACCACTGCCAGACTTCGGGTGGTAGGAATGCCGAGCCCGTGCATCGCCTCGCTGATGATGTATTCGCGCAGCATCGGTCCAAGTGCAGCCCGGCCATCGCCCCCGCGGGAATATGGCGTTCTTCCTGGACCCTTCAGCTGGATATCGACCCTCCCGCCTTCTGGCAACACCTGCTCGCCAAGCAATATCGCCCGGCCGTCCCCTAACATGTTAAAATGACCGAATTGATGCCCCGCATATGCTTGGGCAAGAGGCGAAGCACCTTCCGGGATCTCGTTTCCGGCAAACACCGCCACACCATCCTCGCTTTGCAGCGACTTCACATCCAAACCAAGAGAATCCGCCAAACTCTCATTGAGAATGATCAACTCCGGTGAACGTACAGGAGTCGGTTTCGTGCTCGTGAAAAACTTTTCCGGTAGACGTGCATAGCTATTGTCTAAATTCCATCCTGTTTCATTAGTCATGGTTTCTCCTTTTCTTATTTTGACTTTTTATAAAAGCTATTTCGCTCAAGATTCAGTTAAAACACGCGATAAAACTAAGTTGCAGTCCATTTTTTAATGTCTGCTTCTAACAATTAATTATACCTTTTTTGCATAAAAATGGCTCTTTTAAAGTCGTGTTAAATCCATGACGCCCCAGGATTTCATAAAACGATTGCGGTCCTTAGAATGAAAGAAAGCAGGTACCCTTAATGGGTTCCTGCTTCTTTTACTTAGAATATCTTTGTTGATGATCATTGTTCCGCTTTTGCATTGGTACGGTTTAGTGTGAGCATTCAGAAATTAAGAAGACGGAGAAAACTATGATTTCCTTTAAAATGCGCAGCAATTTTTTATCATTTCATTTATAGGTTCTTTTTGAAATTCCAGTTGATAGTATGAAAATTTCACACCTGGATTTATATTTAAAATACACTCTACCTAAAAAAGGGATATCTCATTCGAAAATGGAGTTATCCGGTTAATAGAGCCAACAGGCCAAGTAAATAAGGACATTAAATCCTAATACAAATTAACTAGTGATTGAACAATTCTTTATATACTGGTACCCAATAAAAAGAATAGCACCAATTAAACCTAATTGAAAGGAGATACTCCATATTAACGAAGGGTAATTTAAATCAGGAACAATTATATAACTCCCTTCAATTAAATTAGAGAAAGTTAGAGCTAAAATACCTTTCTGATTATAAACAATTAAATATTTAAGTAATTCCTCATTAATGTGACTATAGATTGCGGGTTCAAAAAAACTGATAAAGAACACTATCAATACACTATACATAACATTTTTAGTTATAAGAGAAAGAACAAACGCTAGTTCTCCCCAAAAAAAACAAATTAGACTAACTACGAAAATTTGTGTAAACACTTGAATACTAAATATTTGTCCAGGCGCCCCTATATAAATATGCAATACTAAACTAAGAAAAGTAGTCAAAACAGTTAGAAAAAAACTAACTAGTAAAATATATAATGATTTATAGTAAAATGACTTAATTCTACTATAAGAACCGATAAGTAAATGTAAAGTATTCCATGAATACTCCTCATAACTAAGAAAAGCACCTAAAATAATAAATGATAGTGTACCGAAAACCGTTAGCGATAATAAGAAAACTGAACTTAGATAACTAGGAATCTTTAATTCAACATATGGAAATGGATCAAAAACTATATAAATCATAAATAAAAAGGTTAGACCTAGACTAATCCATAGCAGAATATTATTCTTTATCTTTATAGATTCTGCTTTTAACCAGTTATTCATTATTAATCTCATCCCCATTAAAAATAATCATTGCATCATGTTTCCCACCATTTAAAACTAATTTGATATTTCCTACTCCAGAAATTGATTTAAATGAACGAATTGCATCTCCTTTTATTATTTCGGTGAACACCTTTTTTCCATTTGAATTAATTACTATACATTCTATTTCACTACCAGATTGAACGTTCTTTATTGAAATAGTATTATCTTCTTTTAAAAGAGTTTTTATATCAAGCGTTTTCTCTTTTCGAAGGTTGCCAGAGATACTCATATCAGCTACTAAATCTTCAGAATCTTTTAAATATGTTGTATTAATTTCAATTCCGTCCGTAGCCATTGTTTCTGTATCTACTGACAAAATATTTATCAAGATTAGACCAAGCAGAAAAATTGCACCTATTACCAATATAATTTTTTTCATAATTAATATCCCCTATGCCTTGAAGTCTCTTTTTACAACAATTATTATATTAATAATCAAAATAGATAAAATAATTGCCGTAATTATAAACACACTACTTCCATAAGAAATTGACGTTAAATTGCTAAATTGGATTTGCGGATCACCTGCCATATTTTTAAATGAATGACCTATTAAGGACGCATAATATTCATTCAAAGTAAAATATTTTAGCATCGGTATATAGAGGGAAAATCGTTCGAGCAATATAGGAAAAACTATTGCAAATAAAATTCCACCATATACTCTTTTAGTAAATGTAGCCCCTAAAAACCCAATCATAGATGAACATAAAAGAATAATATAACAGCAAAAAAATTGTGGAAAAAGCATTTTCCACTCAATATAAAAAGGCTGTTGATTATCTACAAAAAAACCCTCCAACACTCCAAGGCAAATCATAAATATAACTAAGCACATTATCCCTAATAATAATGTTTTTATTTTGATAACTATCGATTGAATTCTGCCCATATTTATAATCACATAAACATTTGTATTGTGCTTATAATCAATTCCTGAAATATAAGCACCTAAGACTGATCCTGGAATAAAACCTACCAATGATAACAGTAATAAATTAAACGAACTCATATATTGCATAGACAACAACCCTGGTGTGTAATATCCCGATTCACTATTAAATGCTTTCTGGAAAAACATAAGTAAGAAAAAAACAAAAAATAAGCAGATTATAGAGATGAGTTCGGTTGATCTTTTTAATTTTAAAATTTCACCTTTTACTTTCTTACTATTCATCATTATTACCACCAGCATACAGATGGAATCTGTCAACAAGTGATTTCTTTTTTAAATTATAAGAGATAGGGTATATGTCTTCTTCATTCAATACTCTTAAGTAATGCATATAATCTACCTTCAACGGAATCACCAAAATATTACCATGTTGGTTATACAAATATCCTTTTTTTACGAGTGCAGTTTTTGCTTTTTCAATTTCTTCAATTCTTATTTCAATATTAAGTATCCCTTCAGTAAGAGAAGTCATTTCACCACTATCAGCAAGTAAACCCTTGTTAAGGATAATGTAGTCAGTTAAAACATCCTCCATTTGAAGAATAGAATGACTAGAAAGTAATATGGTTTTCCCTTGATTCTTTAATTCTAGGATCATATTTTTCAGCCATAAAACTCCATCTAAATCTAATCCATTTGTTGGTTCATCTAGAATAAGAAGCTCTCTATCGTTAGCTAGTACAATCATAGCTACTTGTAATCTTCTCTTCATTCCCAAAGAAAAATCATTGACCTTTTTTCTAGTATCTTGAATTGAAACTATTTTTAATATTTTTGAAATTTGACCACTTTTAGGGGAATTACCTTCTTGTAATATGGAGATTTCCAAGTTTTCTCTAGCACTTAATTTGGGATAAAGAGCAATATTCTCTGATAAAAAGCCAACTTTCTTTTGCCCCCCTTTTGGGACTTCTCCTAAAACTTTGATTGATCCAGCTGAAGGAAAAATTAGTCCTGTAATTAGTTTATTTAGCGTTGTTTTACCCGCCCCATTTTTGCCTAATAATCCGACAACTTTTCCTTTGTTTATTTCTAAGTTTATACCATTTAAAGCGCTAGTATTTTTATATTCCTTACTTAAATTATTCACTTCTATTGTCTTCATAAGCATCCTCTTTTTTAGAATAAATAGGACAACTTATGTAGATTAAAATTAAATACTCTTAATCTAGCATAAATTGTCCATAGAAATTAAATAGCCATTATGGTTTTCCCGTAGCAGTTATCCCTTTTGTCGTACTTTGAAGCCCAATTGAGAAACTACTAGATGATATTCCTAGAACAAACTTTGCCTGAGAATAAGCTTTAGCTTGTGTAGTATTAAGTGTAGAAGTCCAATATGACTGAGTATTACTAAAAGACCATGCCACACCTGTACTATTCTGTTGAGATACTTTATTATGTTTAGTAACTTTTTTTCCATTGGAATCATACCAGCCTAAGACTCCGGTTTTAAAAATCTTCACTCCAACCCAAGAATAGTATTGTTGGTACTTACTTGTAGATTTTGTCACTGCTGAAACCTGGTTAATATTCCCTGAAACAAAATTACTTGATAAGAAAATAACAACCGCAAGTATAGAATATCTCATTATTTTAACAAACCCCTTCATAACTCCACCCCCTTCCTTTATTTATTAATGTTACCATATTTTATATTTTAAATGGGTATTTTAAATCATTCATGTCATAATTATTCAATAAATAAAACATAAATATATGTCTTTAGTATCATTTCCACCAAGGAAAAGGGACGTTTTAAATTAGCTTGTGCAAAAAAAGCCTGCCATTGATTCGGCAGACTTTTTATATCATCTATGATTTTCACAAACAGGTGAACTGAAACTTTCTAATCGTGTGGAGGATTCATGTTTTCAGCATGCCTCCCCCACCTTTTTCTGTCTTCTTCCTTCCCGCTTTGTCTCCCACATCCCTCTTCCAATCAAGGATATGCTTAATTCAGTAAAGTCAGGCTGATAAAGGCAATGCCAAATATACAGTACAGAATGAGGGTAAAGGGCTGGGGAAAAATAATATATACCATCATGCTAATGATCATCAGCAGGATGCTGAAGGCATTTATCCTATCTCTCCACATACTCACCTTTGGTCAACTCCTTTTCCATTGCGTTCAAGCGTAAGGTACATTTTCATCGCATACTTCTTCCGGTGCTGCCTGGTCGGCTTTGAGGAAACGCCATAAAAATTCTCCTCCCACAGTCAAAGCGAATATCAGCAAAAATAGAGTTTCTTCTTCATCCATCGTTCCTCTTTGTTATAATGGCTGTGTGCCTAATTTGTATTTTTTCATTTTTCGTTAGTAAGTAAGCGACTGATAATTTATAATTATAAAATTGAACCCACTAAACAGCCATGTAGCCAAAATGATAAATTCATGAAAATAATTTAAATTTTCAGATTTTTTAAGGGGTATGAAGTGAATGATTTATAAAACTTTCAAGGTTGTATTGAGGACCATGCACAAAGGCCAAACCGAGGAATTCGCCTATGTATTTGAAGGGAAAAGCCTGCTGATCGGCCGAGCAAGCCAGCACTCCAAAGCTGATTTCAGGCTTTACAATGACTTTGTTTCCAGGGAACATTGCCGGATTTATATGGAGGAAGGGCAGCTTCTCATTGAGGATTTGGCAAGCAAACACGGTACCTCTGTGAACCAGATGCCGCTCGTACCGGGCAATCCCTGTCACATTGAACCTGGGGATTCGATTACTTTAGTCAATGGATTGATTGAATTCATGATCTCCATCGACAACGATTTAACAATGGATTTCACGCCGGTGAACCCCGAGTTCCAGCAAACCGTCGCTATCAATGAGCACCTTCAGACCGTGATCATCAATGAAGAAGCACCCATTAAAATGCCGACAAAGGAATTCAATTGCTTTAAGCTGCTTTATGAAAATTTGGACAACCTTATTTCAAAGGAAGAAATTGTCCAGCAAGTATGGCCAGAGAGAGTCGGTGATCCAGAGCAAATTGTGACGGCAGAAGAAATCGCTTCACTTCTGTACCGGGTGCGGAAACGGATAAATGGGCACTTCGCAATAAAAGCAGTCATTCAAAAGGGATATTATATGGAATCCATCCATTCATTCAATCTATCGGACTTATAATGACAATCATTCGAAGACATGAAAAAAGCATTGCGGATAACAATGCTTTTTTTCATGCTTATATTGGAGATGGCCAGTTTATATGTCCACGGTCCATTATCATTTCTTTGGCAAATCCAGATTAATGAATTCATCGACTGGAACGATGTCTTCTTCCATATCCATCACCTTCAGCACAACCCGGTCTCCTACATTCGTCAACAAAATATCAGATAGCGCATTGACACCAGGGTCCACCGAGAACCTCTTGGCATTGCCTTCGAGGATTAAATGGAAGACGTATCCATTTGAAAGGTTGGCATCATTGATCCTTAATACCTTCCCTTTTATTTCTTTCATCTCAAAACCTTTTTGAGGCGTCACACCGCTGACTTTCCCTAAAGAGGCAATCAGCTTTTTATAATTACGGAAAGCTTCGTCTTTCGTTTTCCCAAAGACCACTTGGGGATTATCGCTATTGGCGTAAACGATCGCCACACCTTGGAACTTGCTGCCCTTTGTAACTGGAATGACATAAGTGGGAGCACCGTAAATCGTATAGAAAATTCCATTAGTGGCTTTCCAGCCTGGATATTTAGACAAAAACTCACTCGCATTGGCGTTGGATTTTGCTTCCTTTCCAGTCAGAACGGACGTGACGCCTTTATAGTACGTCATTTCACCGGTTTTGGCATTGAAAACACCATAACCTACAAGGGTCTTGGAGTTGCCTTTTGATTTAGCCCGGGTAAAGTCCACTACATAAATCAATTCGCCTTTTTCGTTAAACGTAACTTGCATATTATCCTCATTAGGAATCAGGACATCTTTCTTCGGCCCAATCAGGGACTGGTTTTTCCACCCGTGAACATATTTTCCCCAGTAGGTCCAATATTCCAGGGCTGTTTCCAATGTGAATGTCCGATCTACCCATTCAGGTTCTTTTCCTTTTGGATAGTATTTCGTGTCCCCCGTTTCCGGATTCACCAATACCACCCCTTCCACTACGGGACCACTGCGGTATTTCAAATAATGTCCGACTGAAGCTACGAAGAAAGGCTTTCCATCTTCATTCGGTTCCAAATATGAATCATGGATGATTTTATTTGGATATGCCTTGCGGATCGTCCTTTCCAAATCATGATCGAGGTACTGTGAGGGAGCATACAGCATCTTCCCTTTGACAGTACTTGCCCCTTTATCCGTCGATACGGCGGAAATCAGATTATAACCTGGCGTGTATTCCGCTTTCCCGGCTTTCAAAAACCCATCCATTTCAATGGGTGATGTATAAGCCAATTCATCATTTATATTGGTTAGACGGTATTCGCCTTCAGTGAAATATGATGCATTTTCTATTTTATTAATCGCTGCATCGCCTTTTGCGTCAGCCATTTTCACTGTAACGAGCGGCATGGTTTTTATATCTTGAACTTCTTCCAGCTCTTTTTTCTTATCGACCTTCGCCAATCCATGCAGTTCTGCGGCAAAAGTGAGCGGGTAAAACAGCATGATGACCCATGCTGCAATCAAAACGAAACCTATCAAACTGTTGAAATGTACGTTCCAAGGTGTTTTTGGCTGCTTTGCCGCTTCATTTCCCCTCCGATTCCGTCGGGTACTTGAAGATTCACTGGCACTGTACATATACATTCTTGAATCGATGATGAGAATGAGCCCTAGAATAATGGCAAAACACGAAAAGAATGCAGCGGCAGTAAGATCCAGCAGCATGATATCGATAACGAAAAACAATACGGCAGCAGAAACTAAAAGTCTCAGAACTTGTTCAATGAAAAAAGGTATATCCTTTTTGGTGATTGCGTTTGTCCATCTCTGCGGAATCAAGGATAGTCCCAATATGGCAAATGGAATTTTCATTAAAATTCCTTTTAAGATGAAACCGAGTAGTGAAAGTATCATTGTTTTAAAAATCTCTCCTTGTCATGTATGTTCCCATTTACCCATTTTATCACTTTTGTACAACTAATTTACTATTTTTTAAATATATCGAAATAACGTCAAAAAACTTCCAATACAATTTACACCAACGATGCTACTTTTATCGATTTAATGTTTATATAGACTCTAGAAAAGGATGGATGCCAAAGGGGACGAAGCCTTATGATTTATGAAGAAACTTACCAATACCTATTAAGGAATGTATCTTCCACTGAATTCGATACGTGTTTGTATGCCTTACTCCACAGTGATTGGGACGGGGTTATCCAGAGCCCGCTTCATATGATGGCCCGAGGAGTCGGAACGACAGAAAAGTACTTAAGGCAGATCGTCAATAAATTCACCGCACCACAAGGATCATTAAAAAAATTGTTTGTCTCTTCATTCCCTAATATGGCTATTCATAAGTTTTCCAAGAGAACGGATCCGTTCTCTTTTTTTGCTTGTAACGAAAGCCTGTGAATTGAAGAATGACGATTGTTGTTTGGTGAGTGGCCCATTGTGGATTTCTCCTCTGAATTCGTGTGTTGCATATGGATCTTGTGGATAAGCCAACTTGGTCATCAAGTTGTTTTGACAGCAGGCCATAACCCCTGTAAGGGCAAGGACATTTATCTGGAGTTATTCTAAGGGTCTTAGAATAGGTCTATATAAAGGAACTTAAAAAGGTTCTGATCATCAGTATGAATAAGGTATTGAATCTCGGCAGGCCACAAAAAGAAATGGGCCTCCATTTAGAACTGGAAAGCCCCATAACCTGTTATGGTATTAATAATATTTTCCCCGAACTCTTCCGGCTTTCAAGAAGTCTATGCGCATCCGCCCCATTTCCCAACGAAAAAAGAGCCGGTTCTTTGATGAGGATTTCCCCTGACAGAATCCATTGGAATAGCTCTGCCGTTCTTCTTGTCCGTTCTTCATGGGTAGTCAGGACGTTCCAAAGGTCACCACCAATTAATGCCTTGGATGTATCCATTAACATTCTCGGGTCGATTTTTTCTGGATCACCGCCTGCCATCCCAAAAAATACGACAGTTCCTCCAGTCTTGGTCGCACTGAAACTATCCATCAAGGTTTGGCCCACTGATTCATAAACAACATCAACGCCTTTACCGCCGGTTACATCCTTAATGGAATCCACCCAGTCCGATCCGTAAAGGAAAACATGATCCGCACCCATTTGCTTGGCAACAGCCGCTTTATCATTCGATGAGGTCAAGCCAATGACCTGACCGCCCTTCATCCTGATCATCTGTGTCAGTAATTGACCGACTCCCCCTGCAGCGGCATGGACCAGAATGGTTTCCCCTTCTTTAACCGGATGGCTGTCATGAGTTAAATATTGGGCAGTCAATCCTTGAAGTAAAACGGAAGCGGCCGTTTCAAAGGAAATGCCCTCAGGCAGCGGTAACAGTTTATCAGCTGGAACTGAAACCAGCTCCGCATTGGCATGAGGAACATCAGCGAACCCGACACGGTCACCTGCTTTCACATGATGAACATCTTCCCCGACATATTCGACGACACCGGCTCCTTCATAACCTAAAATGAATGGGGGATCACCCACCAAATGATAATTCCCTTTCCTTCTATATACATCAGCAAAATTCAAGCCGATCGCTTTCATTCGAACGATCACGGCTGATTTTGAATGTTCAGGTTCTGCAATTTCCCTTACAGACAGAACTTCCGGCCCGCCGAAATCATCAAAGACAAGTGCTTTCATCATCCTAACTCCCTTCAATGGTTCTTCATTCTTAAAGATATAGGATGAACCGTTTGATGGCAAGAAACACAAATGACCGCCCTGCCCTTAAAGGCTAGAGCGGTCATTAAGTTTCTCAATCTGTATTGGAACCAGGGCCGTTTTTTCGTTTATTCGCAGAAAATTCCTTACCGTGTGCTTCATGTTCTGCAATGATGTCCGCTTTCGGAATATGGTTATTCTTTTTCGGTGAACCGGTACGGTTGCGATGTTTTTTTCCCATGATCTATCTCCCCTTAAATTCAATAAATGTTTAATGCCTGCTAATGTTAGCTTGTCCGATTACTCTCGAAAATACCGGCAAAATAGGCACTTCAAAATAAAGGAAAAATCTTCGTGGAGACCGAATAGATATAAAACTGATATATGAGGAGGGAATACTAGTTTCCTGTATTGAACACGGAAAGGTTACGATTAAGGGAAATTCATGAAAGTGATGCGGAAGCTCTTTTTCAATGTTTATCAAAAGATGAAGTCACTCGCTTTTATGGCCAGGATTCATTGGAAAATGTCGAACAGGCGAAGGATATTGTAGCAACTTTTGCAAAAAACCATCGTGAAAAAAGAGCGATTCGGTGGGGAATTGAAAGAAAAGATACACAAGAATTGATCGGCACCATCGGTTTTCATGCCCACAGTCCCAAATACAGACGAGCGGAAATCGGTTATGAAATTCATCCTGCACATTGGCGCAAAGGATTTGTGTCAGAAGCTCTTAAAGAAATTATCGCTTACGGTTTCAACGACCTTGATTTAACCCGCATCGGCGCGGTCGTTTTTCTGGAAAACCAGCCATCAAGTGAGCTCTTGCTTAAGCTAGACTTCATCCAGGAAGGAATATTAAGGAGTTATATTTACCAAAACGGTATCCCACATGATACATATGTCTATTCCTTGCTGAAGTGATACCAACCTTCTTTAGAAGGTTGCATTGAAGAAATTTGCGACACTCCTGCCGATAACTGGCTAGACGAGACCCTCTTGATGCTTGCTTTGATGAGGCTTGTCGGCAGTCGTCGGAAAGGGTGCGGATTTCCGAAATCGGGCTGGAACTTAGATTCCGTTCTTTTCGGAGCATCTGTTCCCATTCTATTTACTTATTCGAATATGATAAAACAGCAAATGAATTACCTTAATATTCCAAATTACCTACAAAAAAAAGTCACCAAAACATGGCGACTCCCACTTCACGATTTAGGTGACTACAAGATAGTCCCTCAAAGCCTGCTGCAGTGTACCCTTAGTTTCTGCTTTATTATCGAGCTGAATCCCTGAACGGATCATTTTCGTAACAACCTCTGGGCGTAATCCAGTCACCACAGCTTTACACCCCATCATTGCCGTTCCATCGAGGATTTTCATCAAATCATTGATCATTTCAACTTCCATTTCGATGATACCGGACAAATCCAAGATCAAGGTCTGTATCCGCAGTTTACCTATCTCCATCAATACTTTTTCTTCGATTATCTGTATTCGTGAATAATCGATTGTTCCGATTAACGGAAGGACACAGGTGGTGGAAGTGACGGGAATGATAGGGACGGATAGGTTTTCCACCAAGTTTTGCTGAGCGAGAATCAATTTGTCTTTATAATCGGAGTAACTGACGAAAAAGGATTTAAGAAAAACATCAACACTTTCATTCACTTTTTTCTCTAATTCAAAAAAGACTCTGGAATCCTCAATAAACGCTTTCTTATCTTGTTCAAACTTATAAAGAAAGGTCCAAAGCGTTCTGCGAAGGGCTTGAATCCATTCCAGCTTGAATGAAAGCGTCAAGGAGTGGGTTGCCCACGTAACTCCCTCTTTTTCGGCAAAGGCAATCATATCCGTTTCATTCTGTTCCACTATATATCGAATGAGCTTATGTGCATTATTCAAAAGGTCGACATTTCCAATCAGTAAAATTTCTTCGATTTTATCCCTGACATTGACCGCTGCTGATAAAAGATATTCTTCAAACTCACTTTTATTCTGCAAAAGGAATTCCATTATTTTATCTTCCTCATAAACAAAACTCACTCATCTCCACTCCCTTTTTGAACATCCAACTGTGATTTTTGTTACTATTTACTTTCTATATTGGTGGAGTTTTTTCCTGCTATTTGGTCATATATTAAAAAGTTGGCAAGTAAATTGGTTAAAGCCGGTTAGATCTCATCTCCTGAAAAAACATTTTTCGATGCGGAAGAGAATATCAGATGGGTGGACGATTTCCCATATTTAATGGCTTCATCTACGAAATCTTCCAGCGTTTCCATTGAAAATGTACTTATTTTAATAAGATAGCTGTATTGACCGGCTAACCGGTGGCATTCCAGAACTTCCGGATGGTTCAAGCTGAATTGATAAAAGTCTTTGCATCGATCCGTTTCGAATAATATGAATGCCGTTATGCTTCTATCAAGTTTTTCAAGGGATATTTCCGTTTTATAACCTTTTATCACTCCGCTTTCCTCTAATTTATTCACACGTTCTTTCGTTGCTGGAGCCGTTAAGGAAACTTCATGTGCCAGTTCTTTCATGGACATGCGACCATTATTCTCCAGTAAGGAAAGTATTTTTTTATCCGTTCGATCCAATTCAATCACCCCTACCTTTTATTATTAACTGATTTCTTTCAAATACATTATAAAATAAATATAAAAGGAATGATTACGTAATTAATCGTATGTATTAGGGAATTTGCTTTTTATATAATAAAAACAATATATATAAGGGGGTTTCTGCTATGAAAAAAGTATTGATGCTACTATCCAATGGATTCGAAGCGGTTGAAGCAAGTGTGTTTACAGATGTATTGGGCTGGAATAAATTAGAGGGTGATGGCACCACAGACCTGGTTACGGTGGGACTTCACGAACAATTGAAATGCACATGGAATTTCATCGTGCAGCCAGAACTGACCCTCGATCAAGTGAACCTTGATGACTTCGATGCTTTGGCCATTCCAGGAGGTTTTGAAGAAGCCGGTTTCTATGAGGATGCCTATGATCAGAGGTTTCTTGATGTGATCGAGTATTTTCATAATAAGAACAAAATCATAGCAACCATTTGTGTAGGTTCTCTACCACTAGGAAAAAGCGGGATATTGAATGGAAGAAAGGCCACTACATACAACCATCCAACCAGTAAGAGACAGGGGCAGCTAAAAGATTTTGGTGCGATTGTGGTGAATGAACCGATTGTCGTCACGGACAATATCATTACATCCTACAACCCTTCCACAGCATTCGATGTTGCCTTTACGCTCTTGGAAATGCTAACTTCAAAAGATAATTGTAAACATGTGAAGGAATTGATGGGTTTCCATTAAGAATGTCTTCGGAACCTATACTATTTGGATGTTGATTTCCGCAGGCAGTCGACGGAAAGGGAGCGGATTTATGAAATTAACTGAACCTTTTTTAAAGGAAAAAACTGCAGGCAAACTCGTTTTTCTTCGAGTTCGTCTGCAGTCTGGGTTCCGAATGATTTCGGAACCTTTTCACGTTACTTCCAATAAGCCAATGAACGGGTTTTCATGGATTCACGGAACTGTTTTGTTGATTCTGGCAGGACTTTATTCGTTGCATAATCGATGATGACACCATACTGGCGAATGACATCGAGACTATCCAGCTCGCCCTTTGCGAATTTATCTTCCACGCTTTGTATGTTTTCCTCAAGCCATTGTTTGCGGTTGTTTCTGATATAAGACCTAGCTTGTTCCGTTGCTTCCAGATCTATTTCGAATAAATCGAGATCTTTATCGATTTCCTTGATCACGACTCCATAATCTTTTTTAGCTCGCTCAATTGAAACATACTCATCGATAACATCTTCCAAAACAGCTTCGGGACTTCTTTCAAGCGGATCTCCCAGTCCCCCGCCCCCAGCGGATGGGCGCACAAAGGAATCCCCTTGCTGTACTTTTACATTTGAGAAAATCGCACCTAAATATCGTTCGTCTTCCTTGCCCGGATTCAGCCATGCTCCATGCGGGGAAGAAGGAAGCCCTCCAAAAATCCCCCATGTTATTGAACGGGAACGGTCACAGCAATAGGACATGACGGTGTTTTTGACATTGGTGAGTGTACCGCCCTTTTCTACACCGCACCCACCGCGGTATTTACCCGGCCCGGCAGAGTCGGTAATGATTTCATGCTTCATCGTCACGACAGGCGACAATCTTTCTTGCCCTTCGCAAGGCTGTACGCTGAGTCCCAAACCGAATGTCGGCGAAGTGGCGTTCACACCGTCCCGATCATAGCGGCCTCCATGGCCGCCTGCCATCCAGTCGTACCACATGAAGTATTTATCCTGCTCCTGGCGTTGATCCCAACCGCCGATAAGTAAATACTCTAGGTTAAATGAGCATGCAATCGCTCTTTCCGGCATGATGTTGGACCAGAGTTCGAAGCACGCACTCATGATTTTTTCATAGGCTCCTGAACAAAAACCAGTTACGGCAATCGGTGCTGGGGCATTGACGACGGAGTTTTCCGGCAGTTCGATCTTCACCACTCTGTAAAAGCCGGAGTTCAGGGGTATTTCAGGAAAGAATGTCTTGGTTCCTGAGTATGCCGCTGATAAAGATGCCCCGAAACCAGCATTCAAAAAGCAGCCGATATAAGAATGCGATCCAGAAAGATCATAAAGGATCTCGTCATCCGTGATGGTCATCTTAACCCGGATCGGAATCAGTCCGTCTCCGGCTTCCGGGTCCATATCAATATAATCAACGGTCTCCCAGGTTCCATTCGGTAAAGCCGCAACCTTGGCCCTTGCCAAGCGTTCCACATAATTCTGCACTTCCGCAAAGGCGGACAAAGTCGTATCGATTCCATACTTCTCGATGATGGCAAACAACTGGCGCTCGCCTACCTTGGCCGCTTCCACTTGAGCACGCAAATCGCCGACACGTTCTTCAGGGACGCGCATGTTCAAAGCGAGCACATTGACCACATCTTTTAAAAATGTTCCTTTACTATAAATCCTAAGCGGCGGAATCCTTACCCCCTCGCCGAAATGTTCCTTGGCATTGATATCAAAGGAGCCAGGTGTCGATCCCCCCATGTCGGCCCAGTGGCCATTCGTCTGCATGAACGCAATGAGCTTGTTCTCATGGAAGATAGGCAAGAGGACCCGTGTGTCATTGAAATGAGTGCCGCCTCGATACGGGTCATTGACTAAGAATACGTCCCCAGGATGGATATCACCCTTGAAGTCCTCTATAACCGCCTTTGCCGTTAGATGCAATGTTCCTACATGGACCGAAATATCCTGCGTCCCTTGCATGACTGTATTTCCTTCTGCATCACAAAGAGCACAGCTGAAATCCCGATTATAAATGACGAAGGAATAGCATGTCCGAAGGATTTGTACCGCCATCTGATCTACAAGGTTAACGAAGCCATTTTTTATCACTTCAAATGTCACCGGATCTAAACCTGTTCCAACTCCAGATTGGTCAACTAACTGTTTATTCGACAATGAAATCCACCTCTTTTTATTTATTTTGGGAAAGAATCAAGTTTCTGTATTTATCAACTTTTGCCGTGAAATTTGGTGGTATGACAGTCGTTGTATCAAGCTGATCCACTATGGCAGGGCCCGTGATTTCAGAAAAGGCCGGAATGAGTTCCCGGTTATAGACGTTCGTATTTACATATCCCTCTTCTTCAAAATAGACATCACGCGTTTCCTTCAAGGCATCGGCAAGAGTGCCTCCAGGTTCATAAGTCGGGAATTCAGGTTTTGGCACAGTTCCGATAGCCGTAACGAGCAGTCCATAAATTTCCACGGTCTGTTCTTTATCGGAGAAAGAAAATTCGCGATCATGCTCTTGATGGAAACGGTCAAGGGTCTCTTCCAATGAAGAAATCGGGCAATCGACTTCTATCGCCAATGAACGCCACTGTCCCATATACCTCATGTCAATATATCTCATCAATGTGGAAGCTTCTTTAGCGACCCCTTCTTCTTGCAATAACTCCGCGGCCTCTTTTTCCATTCCGATGAATTCCCTCTCTAAATCCTTTAACGATACATCCTTGACGTTCTTGACATAGGTTTTGGATATATCATGACGAACATCGACCAACAGGCATCCCATAGCGGCGGCTACACCCGGATGCGGCGGGATGATGACGGTCGGGATTTCCATTTCCTTGGCTAAGTACGCTCCATGCAAGGGCCCAGCCCCGCCGAAAGCCACAAGTGCAAAGTCGCGCGGGTCGTATCCCCGTCTGACTGAAATCAGCCTTAGGGCATCACACATATTGGCATTGGCCACCCGTGTGATGGCGTTCGCCGCTTCTTCAATCGTATAATCAAATTTCTTGGCGATCTTATCCACGACTTCAATCGCTTTTTGTTTATCCAGTTCCATTTGTCCATCCAATAGTTTGGTGCCAAGTCGTCCCAAGACAATATTGGCATCGGAATTGGTCGGTTCCACTCCACCCCTGCTATAGCAAGCAGGTCCAGGAACCGCCCCTGCGCTTTGAGGGCCATTGCGTAAAGAACCGCCTTCATCCACCCAAGCTAAGCTTCCGCCTCCTGCTCCTATCGTCAATATTTCAATACTTGGGAAGCCTATCGGATATCCATACTCGATATACCAATCTTTCGTAATTCGTAAATCACCTTCATGCATCAAGGAAATATCGGTACTCGTTCCCCCCATATCCAGCCCAATGGCATTATTAAAGCCGCAAAGCTGGGCGATATGTTTACTGGCAATCGCACCTGCAGCGATGCCGGAGCTTGCAAGTCTTGCTGCATAACGGGGAACGGTTTGGGATGTCATTACCCCTCCGCCGGAGTGAAGCACTAATATGTCATCTTCATATCCCCGTTTAGTCATTTCACCTTCAAGGGTTTTAATATAGTTGCTGACAGTCGGTCCTAAAACCGCATTGACAATCGTCGTACTCATGCGCTCATGCTCAAAAATCTCAGGAAGGACTTCACTTGAAATGCATATATAAACATCCGGGAGTTCCTCCTGGATGATTCGTTTCACTTTCGCCTCATTGCTTCCATTTACATATGAGTTCATGAAGCAAACCGCAATCGATTCGGTACCGCGTCTTTTTAATTTCCTTGCCAGTGACCGTACTTCCTCTTCAATGATTTCCGTCAAGACATTCCCTGCAAAGTCAATGCGTTCTTCCACTTCAAAACGGTCTCTTCTTTGGATATACGGTTTTGCTACATCATCATATGTATCCCATAACTCAAGCTTGGTTCCTCGGCGGATTTCCGATACATCCCGAAATCCAGCGGATGTAATCAATGCTGTCTTTGGCAATTTCCTTTCAATCAAGGCATTGGTGCCCACTGTTGTACCATGGGAAAAAACTTTAATATTTTCACAATCTATTTCCGCTTTCGCAATTCCATCCAAAATACCGACCTCTGGATTCAAAGGAGTCGACGACGTTTTCGTAATTGAAATTTCCTTCGTACTTTCATCAAAAACGAACACATCCGTAAAAGTTCCGCCTACATCAATTGCGAGCCTAGTTTGCTTCGTACCTATCATATAACTCCCACCCCTGCTACAAGATTTAAAATACTTTATACCTTTTGACATTGCCTTGCGCCCATTGCACCGATTAATAGAACTGTGTGAAAGAGTATCAGCCAGCCGCTGGATTTTCTTAGGCCAAAAACGGAACAAGATGAATGATGAAATAAAAAAAACCAGTCATATCAATAAGAAATAATTGATATAACTGGTTTTTGATCTAGGTTTAGCTTCGCTGGGCGGCGAAGTCTATTAGATTCGACAGTTATTTATAGATTCATCTTTAAGTAACCGAGTCCATTTTAGGCGATGGCAAAGTAGAATTTCTAGAAAAAACTACCTGTTTACACCATGGCTATATACTTTATCTTACGTCAATTCATGATAAAGTCAATGGTATTTTTGGAATATTTAAATAACTATAGTTTGAGAATTAAGAGTGGGATTTATTACAAAAATAAGTAAGCATAACTGTTTCGCTATGCTTACACAATAATATTATTTATCAGGTGTTTCCGATGTGCCTTCCTCACTGTTTTTGAGGTAAACTTCAGAAATTCCATTCATACCTTCCGATAGTTGTGCTTTGGTATATTCCATACTGCCAACTAGTTTATGAAGCTTCTTATCATTATTCTCTTGTGTAAGTTTAGATTCTGAATCAGTCACATTTTTTCACCTCCATCATTTAGGATGGCAAATCAAGATGGAAATATGTATGACAGGAAACGATGTTAGACACCCTCTTAAAGTCCATTTTAGGTAAATACTGGGATACCCCGTTAGAATCTGTACTTCAAATAAGCAGGAAAAGATTATTTTATGAATCTTTTTTAAAAAATCAGCTGTTTTCAAGCCACTAAAGGGATATACTATAGGATAGCATTTATTACATTTTTGTTAGTATTTTTTCTTGTCACACATTGTGTAATATTTTACAAGTTTTTCTATTTACATCAACAAAATGCTTATTGCAAAGGAGAATTGGATATGTCAGAAACGATTACCCAATCACAAACTGAACAACTTAATGCCCGCCAAAAACAATTAGATGTACTGGACCAATTATTAAAGCCTGAGGTTCAGGAATCATTGAACACTTTAGTTGAGCAGTTACCAAAACTGACTGAGTTAGTGAATATTTTAACAAAGTCTTATGATTTCGCTCAATCGGTTGCGACTGATGATGTTTTGAAAAATGATACGGTCAGCGCCATTTCGGAGATCGCTACACCAGTAGTGGGCTCAGTGAAAGGTCTTGCGGCTAATGCCATCGAAGCTAAGGATCGTGCAGAAGCGAATACTGATGTGATCGGTCTTTTTGGTCTGTTAAGAATGATGAAAGATCCGCAAGCACAAAAGCTTTTCCGTTTCGCCCAAGCTTTTCTTGAAGTCTCTTCAGAACGTAAAAACCAAAAATAATTTGATAAACTTTTAATCAGTAAGGACGGGGGATTAACTATGTCAAAACAAATCGTCATCTTAGGTGCAGGTTACGCTGGATTGCTATCTGCCTTATCCGTACGTGAATATTACAAAAGAGATGAAGTGCAGGTTACAGTGGTGAACCAATTTCCAACGCACCAAATCATCACCGAATTGCACCGTCTTGCAGGCGGATCCATTTCTGAACAAGCCGTTTCCATTCCGTTGGAAAAGCTTTTCAAAGGAAAAGATATCGACCTTGTCATTTCCAAAGTGGAGTCTTTCTCAGTCGATAACAAAGAAGTGAAACTTGCCAATGGTTCCACTTTATCTTATGATGCCCTGGTTGTTGCTTTGGGAAGCCAAACAGGATTCTTCGGCATTCCGGGACTTGAGGAAAACAGCATGGTCTTGAAATCCGTAAATGATGCTAACAAGATTTACAAACATATCGAAGATCGCATTCGCGAATATGCACAAACAAATAATGAAGCGGACGCAACCATCGTGATTGGCGGCGGCGGATTGACGGGCGTCGAGCTAATCGGTGAAATCGTGGATCATTTCCCTAAAATCGCCAAAAAGTTCGGAGTGGACTTCAAGGACTTGAAAATCAAGCTTGTGGAAGCTGGTCCAAAAATCCTTCCGGTCCTGCCTGACCACTTAATCGAACGTGCGATGACAAGCTTGGAAGCACGCGGCGTTGAATTCTTGACAGGTCTGCCTGTAACGGGTGTTAAAGGCAATCAAATCGAATTGAAAGATGGACAAACGATAACGGCCAATACGCTTGTTTGGACAGGCGGAGTCGCGGCTCTTCCTATCGTAGGCGAATCAGGCCTTGAAGTGGATCGCGGCAAAGCAACCGTTAATGAGTATTTGCAATCCAAATCCCATAAAGACGTATTCGTTGTCGGGGACAGTGCCGTTGCTTTCCCTCCAGAAGGCGGCCGTCCATACGCTCCTACTGCTCAAAATGCTTGGCAAATGGGTGAGCTTGTTGGTTACAACCTATTTGCAGCCTTTGAAGGCAAGAAACTTGAAGCATTTTCACCTGTAAACTCAGGTACACTTGCGAGCCTTGGCCGTAAGGATGCGGTGGCAACGGTTGGGGCCAATAACACGTCCCTTAAAGGCCTGCCGGCTACATTGATGAAAGAAGCAAGTAATGTTCGCTATCTATCACACATCAAAGCCCTATTCAGCTTGGCTTATTAATTCATGATAGCCGTGACATGTTCACGGTACATGCCCTTTATTCCCGTTTGGGAGTAAGGGGCATTTTTCATATCAAAAAAGGCGGGCACCCGCTGAAGGGGTCCCGCCATATCTCACTCTACATTACTATGTTTGGAATAAGTAAGCTCGTGGCTTATGGACTCGGTTAATGAATAGTCCAAGCATACTGCATCACATAAAACATGTACACATTGATCAAACAAAGAACTTAACGGCTGGACGCTTTTCGTTTCATGTTCCAAGCGATTTTTCGTTGCAGCCGGTATCACCAAGACCTCATGAGAGACATTCGCTAATTCCGATTGGTCATTCGTCGTGATCGAAAACACCTTGCATCCCACTTCCCTGCCTTTTGCCGCAACTGATATCACACTTTTGGTCGAGCCGCTCCCGCTAATGGCTATGATCAGATCGCCTTTCGAAATAGAAGGAGTAATCGTTTCCCCGACTGCATAGACGTTTAAGCCAAGGTGCATCAATCTCATCGCAAAGGCTTTGGCCATGAAGCCCGATCTGCCTTCACCCACGATGAAGATCCTGGTGTCAGACCGTAAATTTTTTAGGAGCGCATCCGTTACCCCTCCGTCCATTTTGTGAAATACACCGTTCATTTCTTCTAAAATAACCCCAATTTCCTTCTTCATACTTCCTTCACACCTTTCTTCCCATTCACCGTTTCCTTAAATAGACGGGCAGCTTCTGCTGGATACTTTGCTTTTGTAATCGCCGAGCCAATGATGATGACATCTAGCCCCTTCCTGATCATTACAGGCAAGGACGAAAGAGTGATCCCTCCTGCTGCTGCTCTCATGGACCCAGCATGATTTCTCATATTGATCATGGCATGACCTAAATTCTCCTGGCTGTCCTTGCTTACATGCTCACAGAATATCGCCTGACTGTAAATCCGTAATTGCTCAAGCCGGGTATCGGATACATTCAATAAATCAATCATGATCTGCCCCTTGTATTCACACGCTTTTTCCAGGCATTTTTGGATGGTTACATCCGATGCAGCCCCCATTACTGTAGCTACATCAGCCCCGCTTTGAAAGCAAAGATCCATTTCATAAGCCGCATTGTCCATCGTCTTCATGTCGGCAACGATTTTTTTATCCGGAAAGTGATTTTTCATTTCTTTGATGCTATTCACTCCGAACTCTTTAATCAGGGAAGTCCCCACCTCAATCCAATCAATCGAGGCTTCCACGCTTCGTGCCATTTCAATGGCGTCCTCCATATTCATGCGATCCAACGCCAGCTGAATTTTCATGACGAAACAACCTCCATTTGCTTGACTGACGTAACCGCAGGCTTTTTAACCATCAATGTGAGTAACGCTGAAATCAATAAAGATCCCGCCATGAAAATATAGGATGCTCCGGGCCCGCCGGTCAATCCGTTTAAATATCCGACGAAATAGGCACCTACAAATGAGCCAAGCGCCCCCATACTATTAATCAGGGCCATTGCTCCGCCAGCCACATTCCTTGGGAGGATTTCAGGAATGATGGCAAAGAACGGTCCATACGGTGCATACATCGCACCACCTGCAATAACCAACAGGGCATATGAAAGCCAGAAATTCGATGTGCCGAGCATGAAAGACCCGAAGAATGCGATTGCCCCCACAAGCAGCGATGTCCAAACGAACGTTTTTCGATTTAATGTTTTATCCGAAAAATAGGATAGTGCCAGCATCGAAATGACCGCTAACAAATAAGGTCCGGATGAAAGCCAGCCCGTTACCACTATATCCATGCTCGACGCTTGTTTAATAATGGACGGCAGCCACATGACGAACCCATAAACCCCGATGCTCCACATGAAGTATTGGATACTGAGCACGATGACCTGCTTTGACTTAAAAGCTTCCCTATAATTTCTCACAGGTTTTAATGCAGCCTGTTCTTTCTGGAGGGTCGCTTCCATATCTTGCTTTTCCTGATCTGTAAGCCACTTGGCATCTTTGGGACGGTCATTGACGAGCTTATACCAGATAAACGCCCACAGGACAGCCGGAAGTCCTTCAATGATGAACAGCCATCTCCAGTCGAATGCCTTCAATAGGTAGCCGGAAAGGATCGACATCCACAATACAGTAACTGGATTCCCCAGAATCAAAAAGGTGTTGGCCCGGGAGCGTTCTTCTTTTAGAAACCAGTGGCTTAGGAAAACGAGCATCGCGGGCATAACAGCGCTTTCAACAACACCAAGCAAGAAGCGAATCGGATAGAGCCATGCCACACTTGTCGCCATCCCCGTCAATGTGGCCAGTCCTCCCCAGAGAATCAAGCTCCAAAAAATCAGGATTTTGGCACTTTTCTTTTCTGCGTAATGTGCACCTGGAACTTGAAAGAAGAAATAACCAAGGAAAAACAGCGCGGCCAGAAAGGAGGATACCCCGGCTGTGATATTAAGGTCTTCCCCCATTCCTCCCGCTACGCCAAACCCATAGTTGGCACGGTCGAGATAGGCGAGACTGTATGTGATGAACACTAAGGGGATCAATCTCATCCACCTTTTTCTCGAAGCTACTTGTAATTGAGACATGATTGAAGCACTCCTTTTTTCATAAAGTGTTCTAGCTCTTCCATATTAGGGAGGCCTTCGTGATCTCCGGAAGACATCACGGCCTTGGCCCCTATCGCATTTCCGCGTAAAACTGCTTCTTCATTCGATGCCCCTTCCAGTAAAGCGCTAATTACCCCGACAGCAAACCCATCTCCTGCCCCTACGGTATCCACGACTTCCGTTACGGTAAAACCCGGTACCTCCTTCCTTTCATTTTGGGTTGCAAAGTAGGCTCCTTCTTCCCCGAGTTTAATCACCACAAGCTTAACACCGAGTTCGAGGTAGTAACTGGCGATATCCTCCTTGTTGCTGTATCCTGTAAGAATTTCACCTTCCTGTATTCCGAGAAGCAGCCAATCCGCCTCTTCCGCAAACATATTGACGATGCTGATCATCTCCCTTTCATTCGGCCAGAGTGATGGACGCAGATTTGGATCGAATGAAACGGTTACACCCTTTTGTTTCAGATGATTCAGAACTTGCCATGACAGCTCTCTGAAACTGCTGGAAATGGCAGGAGGTATCCCCGTTAAATGCAGGTGCTGAGTTGAAGGGAGTCTCTCCAGGGGAAAGTCCTCCAGGGAAATCTTACTGGCGCTTGAATTCTTCCTAAAGTATTCAACGACCGGATCTCCTTGTTCGACTTTGGATTTTAACTGGAACCCAGTTGGATTGAGTAGATCAATCAAAACATTGGAGACATCCACCCCCTCATTTGTGAGCGTTTTCATAATCATGCGCCCGAACGAATCATCCCCCACCTTGCTCATCCATGCAGTTTTAATCCCTAACCTTGACAGGCCAATTGCTACATTGGTTTCGGCCCCTGCCACATAACGCTTATAACGCATGCAATCATCGAGGCTACCCGAATCCTCAGCAATGAACATCGCCATTGCCTCTCCCATCGTCAGTACTTTAAGCTCGTTCATGGCTGACCTCCTGTTCCATTTTCATAAGTGAAATATAAGTCGCTACATTTTCCAATGTTACCGGGAATTCAATCGCTACCGGACAAGCGCCATTAAACTTTTCCAATAACTCCATTACCTCAGGCAGCAGCGGCATCGATACCGGCTCAGTCACCCAACCCTCTTTCTCGCGCTTCACTTGCTTCAAATGAATATAGTCTACAAATCCCGCTAAATCTTTCGCAGCTTCCATTGGAACTTCTTCTGTATACAGCCAATTGCCCGTATCAAATGTCAATCTAATCGGGATATCGAACTTTTCGGAGCAACTCAGGAAATGAGCGATCCGGTTTACATTTCCACCGCCAAGCGTCTGATCGTTCTCGATGGTGATTTTTAATTCACGGTTTTGCAGATTTTCCACCAAGGCCTCATTTATTCGAAACATATCAGTTTCAAAAAAGTCGTAGTTTCCTAGAGGCATCTTCAGCAATTCCGCTCCCAGTTCATTCGCTTCCCTTGCCAAGCGTTTAAAACCTATTTCATTCATATGATGGTTTGATCCGATCAGGAAATCAGGAGCGGAATAATAAATGTCCAAGTTAAGCTCCCTGCATAAGGCACCCAATTCTTCCAGAGAATCATCCAGCGTCAACAATTCTTTTCTGATTTCGATTCCATCAGCTCCAGCGGCTGCTACGAGTTTTATGATTTCAAGATGTCCGAGCGCTTGAAGCCTTTCGGTCGGTATTGAATTCATGCATACAAAGACTTTCATATTAATCCTCCTGACCCTAAAATGGTATCGGTACCATTTTGTGAGTTAATAAAGTCTTCAAGTTTAGAAGACTTATGATTTTTGTATAAATGGAGTCGTTTCCCTTATATTCAATTTCGCTTGATACGCCATTGTCTGCGCTGGAGAAGCCTGTCCATCAATGCGGCGCAGGATCATTTCCATAGCAGCGACCCCGATTTGGTATGTTGGCTGTTCAATCGTTGTAATGCCCGAATAAACGATGGTGCTCCAATCCGGATTATCAAATCCCATCATTGCTAAATCTTCCGGGACCGACAGTTTCTTTTCTTGTAAAAGTAAAATTAATTTTAATAGCACGACACTATTTGCCGTCAATATAGCTCTTGATACGTCTTTTGAGTCATCTAAAAAATGCTGGAGCTTGGAATCGACATCTTTTAAATCATCGACATTGACCTCATAAACATCACCTGAACTCGGATGACTGTGGCTCATCAACGTTTGCTGAAAGGATAGCCGCCGCTCATGCCTGGTACTGACCTTGCTTGCAGGTTCGCTGAAAAATGCAATTCGTTCATAATTTTGGCCAACCAAAAAATTGACCGCTTGTGAAGTAGCCTGAAAATTATCCAATCCTACCGTATCGATTTCAAGATCTGGCACCTTCCGATCCAAAAGGATGATCGGGGTCTTTTGCTCTTGCATCTGTTTTAGCATGTCGTGATTACCGCCAGTCGTATGAATGATAAGCCCGTCGATGCGATGGGATAAAAGCATATCAAAATAGCCTCTTTCCTTCTCGGGGTTATTATCCGAATTGCAAATCATCAGATTATATCCATTCTGGCTGCATATATCCTCAGCCCCCCGAAGGATGGCCGTCGTATATGGATTGTTGATGTCCGCCACGATGATTCCAATCAAATAACTCTTATTGCTTTTGAGCCCTCTTGCCATCGTGTTTGGGCGGTACTCCATTTTGTTGATCGCCAGCTCGATTTTCTTACGGGTTTTGTCAGAGAGTTCATCATATCTCCCCCCTAAATACCGGGAAACAGAGGTTTTTGAAACACCTGCTTCTCTAGCAACATCGTAAATTGTAACTTTTGCGTTTTCTTGTTTAACCATTACATTCATCCATTCGCGAATTTTGGAACCGGTTCCATTTTTATAAATAGTAACACATTACCAATGAATGTCAATGCATTTTATTCAAATTCCTTTTATTCCGCTGACTATGCGTAGCCGCATGGATCGACGCCAACTTCAATGCCAAGCTGACAGCCCGTTGCTTTTTTTAAAATATGTTAACTAATCTGTATAATATAAACAGTTGTAGAGAGGGGAAGGCTTTTTTTGATGAAAAATAAATATTCAAAATGGTTACTTGTTGTAGTTATATGTATGGGTGGTGCTATCGGAGGTTATTTGTATTATTCCAGTATTGCAATTGGGGGCACATCTGATAATGGTATGTGGAAAGCAAATTATAAAAAAAACTCTGATGAAACAGTTGGCGGATGGGTTGGACATGTTCAACAAAAGTCTGGTGGCAAGGTCGAGATAAAAGAAGTAAGATTTACTGATAATGGAAAAACATTAGTGGAACATAAGGGATTTACAGAAGGAAAAAGTGAAGATGGCTCTGTTACAAAATTAAATCCATTATCAACGGATTTTTATTTGGGAGATCCTCCAAAAAAAAGAGCATGTGTACAAGTTGCATATTACTTGGGAGAAAAAAGGACAGCCCAAGACAGATACTTTTCGTCTTAAATAAAAGAGCTTACGTTCATGCCAGGATTTATCTGATAAATTATGGAGCCATTTTGAAAAGATCAAAATGGCTCCTTTTATAGACATGCATTACATTTTTTTCGGCGCGGAAATTCCCAATAAACTTAGCGCATCCTTCAATACAATCGCTACGGAAAAAGCGAATGAGAGTTTCATTAGTTTCCATTCATCTTCAACGAGGATTTTTGTATGTGCATAATACTTATTGAATGCACGCGATAAATGCAAGCTGAATTTCGCGATTTGTGATGGGTCGGCTTGTTCAAACGATTTTTGGACAATGCTCGGATATTGCTCCAGCAGCTGGATGACTGGCCACGCATATTCACCTAAAGCGTCAAAATGGATGGCCTGCTCGTTAAATTCACCTTTTTCAAGCAATGAGGAAATTCGCGCATATGTGTACTGTACATATGGACCCGTTTCTCCCTCAAAATTCATCATTTGTTCTAATGAAAAATCAATATCGTTCATGCGGTTATTTTTTAAATCATTAAAAATTACCGCTCCGACACCGACCTGTCTTGCAACCAGTTCTTTCTGTTCAAGCGCTTGATTTTTTTCTTCAATATTGCGCTTCGCTGTTTCGATCGCCTCTGCCAATACATCCGCAAGGAGCACGACTTTCCCTTTACGTGTCGACATTTTCTTACCGTCTTTTAACATCATGCCAAATGCTACGTGCTGCAAATCTTTTGACCATTCATACCCCATTTTTTCAATGACGTTAAAGAGTTGTTTAAAGTGCAGGGATTGTTCGTTTCCGACAACATAAAATGTTTTCTTCGCCTCATACTGTTTTTTACGATACATGGCGGCAGCTAAATCACGCGTGGCATAAAGTGTCGCACCATCCGTTTTCGTAATCAAACAAGGCGGCATATCTTCCAATTGCACGACATAGGCACCTTCGGATAGGGTAAGTAAGCCTTTTTCTTTTAGTTCCCCGACAACCGCATCCATTTTGTCATTGTAAAACGCTTCGCCGGCATAGGAATCAAAACGGATGCCCAATAAATCATAAATCGTCTCAAACTCTTTTAGAGACGCATCCCTGAACCATTTCCACAATGCCAGTGCTTCCTCGTCCCCATCTTCAAGCGACTTGAAGCTTGCGCGTGCTTGTTCATTCAACGATTCATCACTTTCGGCTCTATCATGGAACTTCACATAGATCTTCAATAATTCCTGAATCGGCGAAGCTTCGATTGCCTCTTTGTCGCCCCATAGCTTATACGCGACAATCAACTTGCCGAATTGCGTGCCCCAATCTCCTAAATGATTAATACGCACGGCATTGTAGCCCTTTTTTTCGGCGATGTTAGCCAGTGCATTCCCTATGACCGTTGAGCGTAAGTGCCCCATGGAAAAAGGTTTGGCAATATTCGGGGAGGAATAATCAATCACGACATTTTCCTGTACAGGCTGCATCGAACCATACTGATCCTTTTCACTTAATACCGTTTGCAGCACGTTTTCCGTCACCAGCTGTTGATTGACGAAGATATTCAGATAACCACCCACAACGTTCACTTCTTGGATCAACTTACTATTTAATTGTTGGGCTATTTCAGACGCAATCACCTGAGGCGACTTTTTGAATTTTTTCGCAAGAGTAAAGCATGGAAAGGCGACATCACCTAATTCCATTAATTTTGGCTTTTCCATTAATTTTTCTATTTCACTAGCTGGCATTTCATTGTTCAAAGCAGTTGAAATCAATTCTGCAATTGGTTTATTCATCGTCATTTTCCCTCCTAAACAAAAAAGCCCCCGCCTCTAAATAAGAGACGAGAGCATGAATTCCCGTGGTACCACTCTAGTTGCCACAAATTGTGACCACTTTCCATTGTTAACGAGGTGACTCCCCGATATTCCCTACTAAACGGTTCAAGAAATTTCTCCAAAGTGCGCTTCATTCATCCGTCCTGCATTAGGCTCCCACCATCCCTAACTCGCTTTCCATTTCAAAATGAACTACTCTCTTCATCACAGAATTTTCAATATTATAATTTAATCCATCGTACACAATTTAAAAAAACGTGTCAACAGAATTTAAGAAACAAATCCTAACCTGCCGGTAACTTCATTTTATCCTTGATGGTGGAAAAATATTTCCTTACTGTCCCAATTGTGCCGCTTTGCTGATTAGACGGCTCAATTTTTGATTGACCATCGGCTAACAAACCTAACACTCCCATTTCCCGGCCATTATTGCTGGAAGACTCATCTATAAGTTCTGGGGAATATATTCGCTTGCCATCCATTATGCTGCGAATCGAGCAAGATAACTCTTCACCCGGGCTATCCTTCAATAAATAACCACTTACATTAGCCTTTATTGCGAGTTGAAAATAACCAGTCCTTCGGAATGTCGTTAAAATGACCACTTTACATTCAATTGACCTTAATGCTTCTGCTGCCTCAAGTCCGCTCATTACAGGCATCTCCATATCCATGATACACACATCAGGCTGTAATTGGTGTACAAGGGCCACCGCTTCTTCTCCATTACCGGCTTGCCCGACAATTTCTATATCTTCTTCAAGATTGAGTAGAGAACTTATTGCCTCTAACAGCATTTGCTGATTCTCTGCAATGACAATTCGAATCATTTTAAGTTCTCTCCTTTATCGAGTTCCTTATATGAAACAAAGACTCCCCAAAATCCAAGGATTAATAAGGGAGTCTGAAATGATACATGAACGTTACAGTTCAGATTTCACTTGAGCGGAAACGCTTTTTTTCGTTAAATATTTTATGTCTTTAAAACCAACAAAATTCTTGGATTCCTCATCCCATAAACGGAAACGGAGTGAGCGCAAGCTTGTCGCAAGAGTAATCGTTGGAACGTTCTCTAAAGGCTGCGTATTATTGTGCGCCATTTCCAATTTATAGTTAGGTACCCTTGGACTTAAATGGTGAACATGATGGTAACCGATATTACCAGTAAGGAACTGCATCAGTTTTGGAAGCTTATAAAAAGAACTTCCCTCCACTGCTGCTAATACATATTCCCACTCCTCATTTTCTTCAAAATAAGAGTCCTCAAATGTGTGCTGGACGTAAAACAGCCAAATGCCCACTGAACCAGAAATCATGAAAATGGAACCTTGTACCAGAAGGAACGACTGCCAGCCTACTGCCAGGCAAAGCAATGTTGCTAATACGACGATTAATGCATTCGTCAAATACGTATTCATTTTCTCCTTCTTTCTAGCACCTTTACGGTTAAATCTATTTTTAAGAAGGAATACATAAATTGGACCTAAACCAAACATAACCAATGGATTGCGATAAAAACGATAGGCAAAACGAATTTTAAGCGGTGCAGCCAAATATTCATCTACCGTAAGGGTCCAAATATCTCCTGTACCCCGCTTATCCAAATTACCGCTTGTTGCGTGATGCACAGAATGCTCATGCCCCCACTGATCAAACGGGAATAAAGTCAAAACACCCATGATCGTACCGACTGCTCTATTCGCACGGCGGCTTTTGAAAAATGAATGATGCGTACAATCATGGAAAATAATGAATATTCTTGTCAAGAAGCCAGCAGCAATCACGGCTGGAATTAAAGTTAACCAATAAGAAACGGAAAGACTTATATATGCCAGGTACCATAAAATAATAAATGGCCCCAAGGTATTGATGATCTGCCATATACTTTGCTTTGTCGTTGATTGTTCAAAAGGAGCAATTTGTTTTCTCAAGTTTTTCGTATTTTGCAAGGTCATTATTTAATTGCACTTCCTTTTATTTGTCGTTATTACATAGTATAAAGAAATCAACCTGAAATTATTAGTACCAGGTGTCATGACTAGAAGATGACAAATGTCATGTACAAGTCATTTTCAGCTGCAAACGTAAAAAAGGTCAACCAGTAAAAACCGGTTAACCTGTTCACATGTATAGGATTTCATTATCTTCAAAATGACAGGTAGCCTCACTTTAAGAACAGGACTGTCAATTTTTCAATGTCAGGCTAACAGTTCCAGCAGTAAGCAATTGAAATCCAGTTACTCTCCTTTTAAAAACAAATAAAGACCATAATCCGTCGTAGTAGAAGCATAACCCATTTGGCGTAACATGGCTGTGATATTGCCACGGTGATACGTTCCATGATTCACGACATGGGGTTTAGTCCTTCAGCGATATAATTCGACCTACCTTAGTGTGGTTGTTGCTACAACAGCCGAATCGTAAATCCTTTTTAGATCCCTATTTTCTTCTATATAGGGCCTTTCCACAATGTACCTCTATTTTAAAGCTATTCTCCATAGTAAACTAGTAAAGTTAAATTTTACAAAGGGGAATAAAACAATTGTGAAAAAATTCTTTGGATGTTTTATTATGTTAAGCCTTCTTTGTATATGTCTCTTTCCAACCAGTGGTCATTCATCAAGTAAAACCCAATACATAGGTTCTGTTAAAGTGGACAATACAAAAGTTTTTAGTTCTCCTAAATTAGGTTCTACTCTATTAAAGACCTTAAAAAAGGGCGATGCGTATCCCATCATTTCTTCTTCCGTTGGGGATTCCGCGGGGCCTATTATTCATAAAGTAAAGACTGGAAACACATTATGGAAAATAGCAAATCAATATGGTGTTACAGTAAGTGCGCTACAAAAAGAAAATAAATTAACTTCTTCCGAAATAACTCTCGGCCAAAAACTGAAGATTCCCCAAAAGTATAAGATCCATAAGGTTGTATCAGGAGATACATTGTGGAAGATTTCTACTAAATACAAGGTAACCACAAGTGATTTGACGAAATTAAATAACTTACATACCGTTACCCTTAAAGTTGGCCAAAAATTGAAGGTTCCGGATTATTACTACCAGGTTCAATTGCTTGGCGGAAAAAAGGGCTGGATAAAGAAATCCCAGCTTCAAAAAAAGGCACAAAACCGTATCGTCATGGGCTGGAAGCATAATGGATCGAAAGAAAACTATACGCAGCAAATTAAACACCCCAATTTGAATGTAGTATCTCCCCGTTCTTATACTCTGACGGATACCGGTAATTACGTTTCCGTTTCTGTAGATACAAAATACATCCAAGCTGCCCATAAACAAGGAAAACAAGTTTGGCAGCTTATCGGGAATAAATTTGACCCTGTTTTAACTGGTTCTGTACTAGGCAGTACAAAAAAACGCCAGAAATTAGTTTCAGCTTTACGCGATTCACTTGTTAAAACGAAAAGTGATGGAATAAATGTAGATTTCGAAAACATCGACCCAAAAAATAAGAAGGACTTTGTACTTTTCATAGGCGAACTAAAAAAGGCACTAAAACCTCATGGAATTAAAGTGTCTGTGGATGTCACCCGAGAAAATGACGACCCTTATTGGTCAAAAAGCCTAGATAGGAAAGCACTTGGCAAAATAGCGGACTATATAATCATAATGGGTTATGACGAGCATTGGGGAGGGAGCCCAGTAGCCGGGTCCGTTTCCTCGTTACCTTGGATCAAAGAAGGAACCAAGCTTTTAATGAAAGAAGTACCTGCTCATAAGATCATATTGGCTGTACCATTTTATACGAGAGAATGGGTAACCGATTTGTCGACAAAAAAAGTGAAAAGTCATGACCGTACCATGGCTGAGGTCAACAAAATCATTTCAACTCAAAAACTTAAAAAGGTATGGGATAAAAAGACTCAACAAAATTACGTGGTGTATACTTCCAAAGGGAAGAAGCATCAAATTTGGATAGAAGATAAAAAATCGATGAAGCTCCGTATTGACCTGGTTATACAAAATCATCTAGGCGGTGCAGCTGCTTGGTACATTGGATCAGAAACCCCTGACATTTGGGATGTCTATCATTTTAATCAATAGGTAAATGCATAAAGGGAAAAGGCCTCACATTGTGTGCGGCCTTTTCTGCATGACATCATTTTCAGTCGGTCTAGTCGTTTTAAGAGAATAGACCACCCCAATAAATATCAAGGAAATACCCAGAATTTGAATACCGTCCGGTTGAAATCCTGAAAGCAGAATATCCAAAAGGATGGCAACTGCCGGATCGACAAAAATCATGAAAGATACTACATTTGTAGGCAAATGGCGAATACTATTAAAAAACAGCAAATACACGACGCCTGTATGGATGATGCCGGTAAGCACCGTATAAAACCATTCGGAAGATTTTAAAGTTGTATATACGGAATAATCGACAAAAGGAATCAGTAATAGAAATCCAATGAACATTTGCAGAAATGTGGTCGCATATACACTGGTCTTTGTAATGCTCTTTCCTAAAAGCATGGTTGCCGCATAGAAAAAGGCAGCAATGATTCCATACATGATCCCTTCCCATTCAGGAGACGATGATCGAAATCCATCTGTTCCCATAATGAGTAATGTGCCAATGAAGCAAAGGGAAATGGCCAAGATGGAGAATAAATTCATTTTCTCCCTAAAGATGAAGCTCCCTATAATGAGTACAATGATCGGCGCTAAATGATAAAGCGAAATGGCGATTGTCACCGATATCAGCTCAAAAGATTTAAAGAGGAATATCCAGTTTAACAAGTTGGCCACTGCGCAGAAGATGATGAGCATTACCTCTCTACCATTCCATATTTCGTTCTTGAAATGTCCGGTAATCATCCAGGCTGCACATAAGAACACGGCAGCACAAATACAGCGAACAAAAACCAATTCCAATGCAGGAAGTCCTGATAGTTCCGAAAAAAAACCGACAGAACCGAAGATTGTCATGGCTAGAGACAGTTGAAGAAGTGCTATTTTATTCATTTAATTTCCCCTCATTAAATTTCCATTTTTTACATTCACACTATCATTTCTCGGGCATGCCGTCACGAGTAATGATATTCGCCCACATTTGATCCGGAATACTTAATTTACACCTGCTATCGCGCGGCAAGGCTGTCAGGATCTCATCTTCCCTGTCTTCCTTTATTTTGGCGGCCCAGTCCGGTTCCATCAGTAATTCCCTTCCTAATGCAAAAAGCGGTATATTTTTCTCAAGCACAGCATTTGCTTCCTCTGGAGTATGAATCGATCCAAGTGATATGAAACTGGTCCTGCCAGCGATGATATCGCGGAAAATTTCGGTCCTTGTCAATCCCCTGTTCAATCCGCTTCTAGGCATGGACCAGACGGGTTTTTTAACAGAAAGATGTAAATAGGAAAGCCCCTGAGTTGCCAATTTATCTACCCATGCAGATGTATCATCCATTTTCAATCCGCCTTCTTCCGGTTCTTCGGGGGAGAAGCGATACCCAATAACGAATTCCTTGTCTGCGTATAGATCACGGATCCGCTTCACTTCCGCGATGACGGCAAGTGGAAAATGCATTCTATTCTCCAAACTCCCTCCCCAATGATCTCTCCGTCTGTTAGAGTGGGGTGAGAAAAACTGCTGAAGGAGATATCCATTCGCTCCATGGATTTCCACACCGTCGAATCCTGAACGAATGGCATGGCGGGTGGCTCTTCCAAAGTCTTGAATAGTGGATAGAATCTCAGTGTGGCTCATTGACCTTGGAATGTACTCTTCGCCCATTCCTTTATAAACGCTTGCAATGATCCCACTCGGACTAACCATTTGTTCTCCGTCTGTACAGCTTGGAAGGCTCTCGCTTCCGCCATGATGAAGCTGGAGAATGGCTTTTGCACCTTTGGATTTAATGGTTTTTGCAAGCTCTGTGAGTCCAGCGATGCTTTGTTCATCATATACTTTCATTTGCCGGGGAAAGCTTGTCGCAACAGGGGAAATGGCGGCAGCGGCAGTAATGAACATGGCAGGTCCATCTGCCCTTCTATTATAGTAGGCTAATTCCTCGTCAGAAACCAAGCCATCCTCTTGAGCTGAATAAGTGGTCATTGGCGCAACTACAATCCTGTTTTTAAGAACCGTTCCATTAGAAAGCGTGTACGGTGAAAAAATTTGCTCGTATTTCCGTTTCATCATTTTCCATCACCCATTCGTATTTTATTTTTGTAATTTTATTGTATTCTCGACCAATCGATAAGTAAAATGAATGTTTTTCATTACTTAGATTAGAGTTTCTCATGTATAATTCATTAGTTAGAAGAAGGGTGTGGGGCATTTGAATTTTTTTCAACTGGAAGTCTTTTTACATGTTGTTGAACACGGAAGTTTTACGAAAGCGGGAGACCGGATCGGACTGACTCAATCAGGCGTGAGCCATAACATTACAGCACTTGAAACGGAACTTGGTGTGACTTTATTGAAGCGTGACCGAAAAGGTGTAACACTCACGACTGCGGGAGAACAAGTTATTCCACATATGCGGGCCATCGCTGCCAACCTTGCACATATCGAACAAAAGATTGCAGCTGTTAATGGAATGGAAATCGGTAAAATAACGATCGGCAGTTTTCCAAGCTTCACTGCCAGATTCATACCAAAGCTATTCTCTATCTTTAAAGAAAAATACCCTAATATCGATTTGCTGATTCATGAAGGTGGATATGAGGAAATCTTAACATGGATCGAAGAAGGAACAGTGGACATCGGCTTTGCAGCAAAACCAGTGAAGAATGTGGAATTCATACCTCTGCTAAATGATCCTTTATCAGCTGTCGTATACGAAGGCCATCCACTTTCAGGGAAAACCGTATTGAACCTAGAAGATTTCGTTGATCAACCATTCATCATGCTGCGATCTGGCTGCGAAACACTCATAGAAGATAGATTCCTGGAAGCCAAAATAAAACCAAACATTTCATACGACATAAAAGACAATCAAACCGTGCTCTCAATGGTAGCAGGAAAATTAGGCATCACGATTATGCCCGACCTGGCTTTACCGGAAAAACCCGAACGCATCAAAAGCCTGCCCTTGAACCCGGAACTTTCCCGGGAGATAGGATTGGTCATGAAATCATCTAAACACCTTTCACCCGTCGCCAAGGAATTTACAAAAGTCGTTCAAGGCCATTTCATCGGGTAATGAGCTGACATGATGAAGAAAAAACAAGAATCCCCTTTTCATGAAAAAGGGGATTCTTGTCGTGCCAATGATCATCCCAAGAATAGATCCAGCAGATTACTGCCTGAAGATGATTGCCTATTATAAAACTCCGAATAACCGCACTGCTTGCAATACACAACCGTAAATTGATTATTCTGGACATCGAACATTTTTGACAAGCCTGTTCCTGTCATGGCTACATCCTTCTTAGCAGCATCATTGCTTCCGCACTTCATACAACCCTTTTCGCTCATGATCCTTCATCTCCCAAATTTAATTTATTTACAGGGCTCCTCGATTATGAGACTCCATGATCCTTCCTGGCAAAACCAATATACCTTGTTCCTTGGAAGGTTAAAGTGCCGCTATCCCCTTCTGCAAGAATACCAAACTCCCTGCCTGAAAGACGGAATTCGAACCGATCTCCACTCTCAAATTCAAATATACTAAAATAGGTCGTAGAGGTACTTTGCGAGGAGACATTTTGATCGTTTGTGTGAACATTTCCCGTGACTTTTGTCCGTTTACTTTTCACCCTCCAAGAGAGGGGATTCCTCGTTTTTCTTCCATTGACTAAGCCCGCTGAATAATTGAACGATGATGACTATAAAAATGATAACAAACATAATTCCGATAAAGCCTGGAGCACCTGTGAATACCCAATCCCCGCTTCCGCCAAAACCGTCCATGAGAAACCTCCCCCTTTCCAGATGTTAAAATATACGGATAAAATGGAAAAAAGTTTCAGCCTACAATGAAAAATACATACACCTCATCCAATAACTAGCCTCTAATGAGATTACCTCTCCCAAGTTGTGCAAATTTGACGCTCACAATCGGGCTGTGAAAAAGATTTGTTGATATTATCCCCTTAAGGTAGGCAACTTAGAGAACGTTTAAATGAATTTGATAAACTGGCGAAAATGCAAAAATCAGTGGAGATAGTTAAGGGTGAATAACGCGAAACACATGAATTTCAGAAAATAATATAGTATAATAAAGGCAAGAAAAGAATAAAATAAAAAAAAGGCAAGGTGCTCTAACACCCTGCCCAAAACATCATAGCATTCCCTTCAAGGGGGAAAGCTTACTCAGGTGTTACAAAGCAAATAACCACCCTTTCTGCTTGCTGGCATGGGGTGGTTATTTTTTGTCGCTTTTATCTGTTATAACAAGAATTAACATCGAAAATGCTATGCACAAAGATAAAGCTTCATATACGCTCATGTAATCACCCCCTTTCTGTAAGGGGTAATACAAGAAGCTTCCACCCATGAAGCAGACTATGACATTTATACTATTATTATAGGGAAGATTCCCAAAGGAATCCACATTGATATTTTTTTACCCCCCGACATTAACTACTAATCCTTCAAACCATTATATAGCATTTGATGGGAAATACTCATTTTTAATAGATTGCACACCATCATCATTGCTTTTATAGTAAGTTCTTGCTGGAGACACTATAAGAATTTGTAATAACAATATTGCAATATTCACTCTTCATCTCCCAATCAATAAAAATAAATGCCGATAAATACCGGTGATCCTCAGCACCGTACAAACTTAGATTTACGGATAAAGTAATAAATGGTTTCAGAGCTTATAAAAAAATGGAAATTACTTTTCTATTTCCCCTTAGCCTTTTTAGTAGGCAAAGCATTATACACACTTATTGCAAAATAATAGAGTAAAATCATATGCAGAGCATCACTTATAGGAACGGGGGTATCATCAAGCTTAAAAATAGCAAATAATGCATATACCCCAACAAATATGATTCGATAATTGATGTAATGATAGCTGAAATCTTTAATGAAGATATTCTTTATCGCATCGCTTTCTTATTCACTTAAACAGCCAAAACCCTGAATCTGGGACACTGGTAAAAAAACATTAAATGACATCTGCATCATCCAATCGTATTTCTGCGACCCTTCCACCTGGAACACACCAGAATTCTAAAGTAATATTTCGTTTATGGTCAATGTATCCGATAATATCGGCTCCCTGTTCATAACTTTTATAATAATGATCTCCGTACTTCGAAAGAACGTCCGCTTTCTTACTTCCTAATTTAATACCTTTGCTTGTTTGAAGGGAGTTTTCAAATTGGGCGTCGTCCGTACTTGAAATGATCAACCGCATGATTTTCCCTTTATCCTCGTCTGTATTGATAGAGGCCGTTTTTAACCCGCCCTTCCAATAATAATAATCATAAGCATTATTATTATCCTGATCGATGGGTTCTCCATATTCCCTAATAAATTCTGGACTCGAAATGTTATCCAACACTTTAAATCCCCCGATAGATTCATCAGACAAATCTGTTGATTTTGTCAATTTTTCAGAGAATGCCGAGTACACATAGAGCCCTAATGCTGTTCCAATAATTATAAATACAATGACTAACTTTCGTTTATAATGCATTTTCCCCATCTTTAAATCTGCTCCATCTCTATCAGATTATTTCCACGAAGTCCGCAATTAAATAGTGTATTGTACATATGTACATGGAGCTACTGACTAGCAAACAGGTAGGAATTGATCCCCATTACGAACCCTCCGCCTATCCCGATCACTACGCCAGCAACTGTCCAGTGTGATATCATCATGCCCATTAGAAATAAAGAAAATCCTATAAGTCCAATTAATAGGACCTTATTTTTATTCATTTTCCACCCCTATACCCTACTGAATATCCTCATATTATCTTATACGGATAAATTTGGATAAAGGTTTCACTTTATGCCAGATTCAAAGTAGCAACTTTCCTGTTGCATAAGAAAAACCGAAATCAGCCACTGATTTCGGTTTTTCGCTCTATTTAATTAGTGATATCTTTTTTCTGGAAGAAGAAGAAAGTTAGCGCTAAAAAGATAAGATAATAGATGCCGAGTACACCCATTGAAAATCCAAGTGTAGCTCCATCGAACATTTCTATGGTTCCTGAAATATAGCCCCTTAAATCAAGATGGGGGAATAAGACGAATTTTAACCACTCGTATTTACCGATGAATGATTGAATGACCATATTTAATGTCGAAGAGGCAAATAGGATGAAAATGGATATACCTACTGCAAGTGCTTGGTTTTTAAATAATGTGCTTAACATGAAAGCGATGGTCGTGATGACTAGGAATCCTGGTATCCAGTAAACGATCATGTCTACGAAATAGTCGCCGACAACTACCGGACTGAATTCACCGAAAGATGCAGGATCTAGAATTTTGTCTGAATACGAGCCATTACCAAAGAATATGATTCCGATTAGATAACTGAATATAAGAAGGCTCGCAAGTAGTAACGCTGCAAATAACAGGGAAGTAATATATTTGGAAAGTAGGATCTTCCAACGTTTATAAGGCCTGATCAACAGTTGTTTAATGGTACCATCCGAAAACTCCGAGGAAACGAGCGAGCTGCAAACAATGACAACGAATAAAGTGACAAATGACGTTAATGATGTAGTCCATTCCGCCATATAGGTCCAATTCGTGTTTAAGTCAGGGTTTATATTATCAGCCAACAGTTGCTTGTTGTGATTAATCTCTTCCATGATCACGGCTTTTTCATCTTCACTGATTTCCTTAGCTTCCAAAGCCTTTTGCTGTTCTTGTATATCTGCCTTTAATTCTTGCTTCCAATCTTTACTCGTTTCTTCGGGACTTAGTTTATAATCGATGACTGCAGCCCCTAATGCTGCCAATAAAAGAAAAGCGATGAATATATAAGTTGATACTTTTGAAAAGATTTTCATCCATTCATTTTTTACTAAGGACATCATACAGACTCCCTCATTTCCTGCTCAGTGATTTCAAAGAATTTATCTTCTAGTGACTTTCTCGTAATGCCAATTTCATATACATCCAGTTGATTTCCATTGAGGCTCCTGTTTATATCGGCCGTTTGTTCTCGAGTGGCCGATACGGAGATTGTCTTCGCATCATATTTGAGAATCGTAATATCCGCAAACTGTTCTTGAAGGATTTTTTTAGCTAGCTTCCCATCACTGACAGTGAATGAAACTTCATTGATCGTTTCGGTTTTTTCATCAACAATATGTTCTTTCGTATGTATCAGTTTTCCCTTTTCGATAACCGCAAAACTATCACACATCAATTGCATTTCCGATAGTAAATGTGATGAAATCAATATCCCGACGCCTTCACTTGCCAGTACTTTCAAATAATCACGAAACTCGCGAATCCCTTGCGGATCCAATCCATTCGTCGGTTCATCAAAAATCAATAACGACGGTTTATGTAAAATGGCCTGTGCCACGCCAAGGCGCTGACGCATTCCTAATGAATATGTTTTAACCTTCTTATCGATGGCATGATCCAGTTTGACAAGCTTAATGACCTCTTCTATTCTCTCATTGGATATGTCATTGGATGACATTCGGGCATAATGCAGGATATTCTTTCTGCCTGTCATGTACTTATAAAACTCCGGGTTTTCAACAATGGCCCCCAATTGATTCATCGCACCTTCGAAATCATTATCGAGATCACTGTCATTGATCATGACATTACCGCCCGTACGATTGATGAGACCTGTGATCATACGGATGATCGTGGTCTTACCAGCTCCATTCGGACCAAGCAAACCAAATATTTCATTGCTTTTTATTTCAAAGCTAACATTGTCTACGATGGTTACTTTTCCAATTTTTTTAGTTAAGGATTGAACCTTAAGAACCGATTCAGACATATAATACCTTCCTTTTTCAATATTTTCCAAAATAACACAAATTCAACATTACCATATTATGCATATTATAACTATACTGATATTCTTCTATTTGGATATAAACACCCCTTGAATCAGCTGCAATCAATAGATTTGAATTTTATGGTTTCCCGTCCGTGAACTTATTGTGAAATAACATTAAGTCTTCCGTCGGCGTCAACTTCCCGCCCCCATAATTCCCATTATCATAAACTCTGCCATCACTTTTTTCCTTCGAAATAGCAACAACTCCTATATATCGTTACCATTTAATACGATTCCGCAAGAATAAAGTTTCAGGATTATTTTATCTAATAAGGAAAATTTTTCACAACTTAAACAATATATAGGTAAATCCGATAGAAATGGCCAGACCCAATGCAAAAAGAAGGATTTTTCTAATAATGGAAGGTAAAAGCTTATATATCATCATTAAAATTACATCGATGAAATTCGTTGGTATACCGATCTCTTTGATCTCTTTCTTTTTGCCAAAAATGGCGAACCACATTACAAAAAGACCGCATAAAATAAAAATGATGGAAAAAATCTTATATCCCATTGTATGTCACCCGTTTCCTCATAGGCTAAACGATATTGTTATTATTATCTTAACTTTCAAGTTTCAAAATGAATTCTTCAACCTCTTTGCCTCTTGCATGGGAATATCCTTTGTCTTCATCGAATCTTTCAAATCCGCATTTCTCCAGCACCCTGATGGAACCAAGATTATCCTTGGCTGCGCGGGCATAAAGAGGGCGGACTTTTATTTTCGGCAAAAAATGGAGAAGTGCACCTGTAGCGATTCCTTTCCCCCAATATTGCTTCCCGATCCAATAACTCACTTCCGGGTTACCAAACTGTTCAAACTTGAGAATGCTGCCCGCAACACATCCGTTGTGGATTATGGTCATTTTTTGAATATCCCGATTCGATAAGATGTTCTTCCAGTGTGTCAAAAAAGCCGCCTTGTCTGTTGGATCTTTAGATGTGAAAGCAGCCATATAGTTTGCGGCAGGATCCAATTGCTGCTCGAAAAAGATAGGAAGATCACTCTCATTGACCTCCCGCAGCCGGACTCCTTCGTCATTGATATGCAATCCCATAAACTCACCTTCCCCACCAAAATATAAGTTTCATTAAAACCAGAAAAACCGAAGACTCTGCCATCTTCGGCGCGGTTTCATTCCTTTATCATACTATACTTTCCTTCGAACGCTTATTGCTCAATATGTTTTATGACGTCAGACAAGCTCTTATCCACCATGGAACGGAGGCGTAAATGATGATTTTCAAAAGCTAAAGCTTCCGTCACGGGATTAGGAACGATCACACATTTTAAACCAGCAGTCAGGGCCGCTTGAAGCCCATTTAACGAATCTTCAAATGCTACGGCTTCTGTCGGCTGAATGGCCAGAACTTCAATTGCCTTTAAATACAAATCAGGCGCTGGTTTTACTTTTTCAACTTCATCCCCTGTGATAATAACTTCAAAATAGTGTAACAGTCCGAGTTCCCCCAAATGATGAGTGACCCACTCTTTTGTCGAGCTTGAAGCGAGGGCGATTTTATAACCATTTCTTTTTGCTTCTTCTAAATAATCCTTTACACCTTCACGTGCCTGTGATGTTTTCATTTTTATTTCATGGAGGCTTTTTGCTCTGGATTCAATTCTTCAATATTACACCTTTCCCCCAGCTGATCTTTAAAGTACTGATTAAGTTCAGTATTATCGGTTCCGATACATTTAACAAAATGTTCGAGGGGCAAATAAGATTCATAAAAAGCCATCGTTTCCTTATAAGCCTCATACCAAGCCGTTTCCGTGTCTAGAATTAAACCATCAAAGTCGAAAATAACTGCTTTAATCAAAATGATTTTTTCCTTCTAATTTATCCCTTAAAAACACATGGCTGAGCAGCATATGCTTCATAGCTATTTCTATTAACTTAAACGTACATGAATGAATACCCTTGTTCAACCAAACGGTTCCGGTCCGTTTCCATATGAAGCTATTTTTTTCCAAAATTCGTTAATTAATAAGGATATGGTAACCCGATCTCCGCCTCATTTCTTTTCTTTATGTTACATGTTTTAACAATTACTTAGTGCCTTCGCGGTGTTTTTCCTTAACTGCGCCTAAAAGGGTGATAGTTTAACGAATGGTTTAATGCAGGAAACAACGAGGAGGATAAACATGAAGAAAATATTATTAACGATCCTAACGGCTTCTGTATTCATTCTAGGAGTTTGCATGCCAACTAAAGGCGAAGCCGCTGCTTTGGATCGCACACTTTCATTTGGAATGAGTAATAGTGATGTTAAACAATTACAAGAATTATTACTGACAAAAGGGGTTTTTCCCTATCATGAAGCAACAGGTTACTACGGACCGATTACAAAGGAATCCGTAAAGAAGTTTCAGGAAAAATCAGGGCTGAAAGTCGATGGAATATCAGGAACACAAACGAATCAGAAAATACAGGTACTGAAAAGCGGGGATATGGGAAGACCTGTAGCTGAACTGCAAAGGCTATTGAAAGCCTGGGATGTTTACTCATCAACCGTCGATGGCATTTATGGAACAGGTACAAAACAAGCAGTCATGAACTTTCAAAAGCAAAAGGGATTATCCGCTGACGGTATAGCCGGTGCACGAACCTTCAGTAAATTAGAAGAAAGAGCCAGTTCAGCAAGCTCAGCCGTTAAAGAACTGACGGTAACAAGTACGGCTTATACAGCGAGCTGTGAGGGATGTTCAGGCACTACAAGAATGGGTGTCGATCTAGAAAAATATGATGATGCCAAACTGATTGCAGTCGATCCGAACGTAATTCCGCTAGGCTCCATCGTTGAAGTCGAAGGCTATGGACAAGCCATCGCTGCAGACACGGGCGGTGCGATCAAAGGAAACAGAATCGATGTCTTCATCGCAAAAGAAGCGGATGCTTTAACGTGGGGAAGAAAGCAAGTGAAGGTAAGAGTAATTAAATAATGCATGACATAAATATCGTTTTACTATAAAAATAGATACATAACCAAACCGAAAGAGCATGTATTGAATCCATTCATGCTCTTTCGTTCTGTTCAAACCATTTTGTACATGATAATATCATCAACGTATTCATTTTCACTCATCTTGAATTCCTTTATTTTACGGCCCTCTTCAATAAACCCCATCCTTTTATACAGTGATATTGCCCGATGATTTGTAGAAAAAACTCCCAAACTCACCTTTTCAATCAACGGATTAGCTTCTGCCCAATCCAATAACGCTTCAATAAGCTCTTTTCCAATTCCCATCCCTCTGAAATTTTTTCTAATCATCACCCCAAATGAGCCCTTGTGAGACATTCTCTTCCTATTTTCCGCTTGAAATACTATCCATCCAACCACTTCACCATTAATTTCGGCCACGATGATGGTTTCCCGTTCATTTTCCAATAACCTTCGTATCCAATCTCTTTGTTGTTCTGGTGTTTTATTGAACTCCTCTGATACCGTAATAAAATACTCTCCTTCGGAAATGACGGAATTCTGTACATCCAAAACGGCTTCCGCATCTTCCAATTCACCAGTCCGAATTCTATATACAAGCCTATTATTTTTTATATCTGACATTCCAATCCCCCTCAATGAACCACATTCGGATTGAAGTGAACAATAGTTCGGCCTTCGATGATTCTATGTTCGATTTTTTGAACGGTTTTGTATAATGGACTATCCGCATTCTTCAAATCGTACTTTTTATGGAAAAAATTATATAATGTGAGATCCCTTAACTTTAAGAATAGAGGAATCGTTTCATATTCTACAGGTGCAAGGATATTTTCCGTCTCATAGCCTTTTATGAATTCCCTCATGAACTTGGCAGCATATTCATCGAGCCCTTTTATTCCTTCACGTTCCAAGCTCCACATCAGATAGTACAGAGGTATCGCTAAATCGCTGGCAAACCAATGATAAGAACAATCATCAAAGTCAAAAACATGAATCTTCCCCTCATGAAAATGGAAATTGCCGTTATGTATATCAGAATGAATCAATCCAAAATTATCTTGATGAACTGGAAGGGCATTTAACTTCTTCGTGATTAATTCTTGTTGGCGCATCACTTGCTCCGGTACACCGGATTGATAGAGCTGGACATTCAATAATTCTTCTTCATGCCAATCCAGCCTTTTATATTCCGCTTCTGGCTTATAACTTTTAGTTTGTTTATGCATTTGGCCAATGGTTCTTCCCCATTCAAAAAATAAAGGTTCGTTGAAATTTTCATCGGTGACTTTCATTCTTACACCAGGAGCTTTTTCAAACAGGCAACAATAAAATTCCGTACCATCCGAGCCCTTTACAATTTCAACTAAGTTATTATCTTTCGAAAAGAGAACTTTAGGAATTTCACTACCATTATTCTGTAAATGCTCAATCCACTTTAACTCAGCAAGCACTTGAACTTTTGTACGATGTGATTGATGTGTCATTCTTAAGATGTATGGCGTTCCATCCCTGTAAACCTCAAATACGTAGTTCTCTGCATCTCCAAGTTTAACCGGATTCCCCGTATTCACTTGAAAAAAATCTCCAGCCAATTTCACCAATTCATTAGAAAAAATCCGCTCTACCGCTGCTTCCATGATTCTCACTCCCAATATTGATATTGCTAACTTATTAATAAAAACGATTTATACTATGCTTTATACGATACCAAGATGCCTTTTCCCTTTATTTGTATATTATTGTTTTTTATAAATTTAAAGGTAAAGCTTTTGCATATTAAGTTATTAGCGGCTCCTTCTACCTTTTCAAAAAAAAAAAACGCCCTATAGGGCGCGTCCAAAAATCAAGTTTCCTTATCTTCTTCATTCGCTATTTTATTGAACTTCAAGATAGTTTCTTCGATGATTGGATTATTGAATTCCTCTTGGATGGCTGATTGTACAAATTTATCTTCACCATTCATTTCATCCCAAGCATTAACTTTGTAATCTGGATCCCGACGATTTGATTTACCGTTTTGTTCCTCATTATTTGACAACTCTCTTCACCCCCTAAACATAGTGGAGTTCGAACCATTCATAAGCAGCAAAAGTATAACTTTTAATAATCTTCCTTGATTGAAGGTGAACCCGTTGATGTATGTTGATTAACCCAGTCGAGCGACACTTTTGAAACGGCATCCCACTCAGGTATTTGGGCTTTATGCTGTTCCACCCAGCTCATGCAATATTGCGGATCTATATTGCTTTCTTCGGATTTTGCCAAGAATGACTGAATTGTGGTTTCCGTACAATTTTCCCATGATCCACATGTATCCTGCCAAATATGTTCCATTTTCATTTGTATATTTTCGTTAGCCATTGGGTTTCCTCCTTAATTAAATGTTACTTATTGATATCTTAATTAAGTATGTCCAAGGCTAAATAAATCATTACAAAAATTTGGGTTTTTCAGCGAAAGAATGAATTTACAGTCGCAAAAATGATGAATAAACTGATTACGATAAACAAAATCCGCCAGAACCAATAACTGCTTATGAAAGGAAAATTATTGTCTTCTTCAATCTCCTTTACACCTTTATACAGCCAATTGTATTGAAACAAACCAAAATATAGAAATACGACTCCCGTTATAAAAACAAAAAAACAAACTAGCATTTCCACACTTCATCGAACTCCTCACTTTTCATCCTGACGTAATTTTTAGTATGTACGATGTTCCATATGAAAAAAGGCTGCCGCAGCAACCTGAAGCTTAATTAAATATCTGGCTGGCTTTTACGTAGAAAATTATTCATTGTGTCCCTTGGAACCTTCGCCATCTTTCATTGGGGCGAACCCATCCCTCGAATCTACACACTAGCCCATCAATTAGTACTCCCTTTTTTGAATCGAGCTGAACTTTTCCTCAATGCGGTTAAATTGTTCTTTTTTAATTTTGGCTGAACGCCAAAATACCAATAGAATTATTTAAAAAAATACCGGCACTCCAATGGAAAATAATTGAAAAATAATATCCCCGACTTTTACTCCTGCAATCATCGTTTCCCTCCACTTTCGTATCATCAAATTTTTTAGGCATTCAACATCAAAATAAGGACTTTTGTTCAAACTCTGCAGCAGAAGGATATTCTCGTTAGTAAGATGAGTAGTTCAATATATTTTTTCAAAGGAATTGGATTCGATATTATACTTGCAATAAACGTGCCAATTTCTATAAGTTGTTGAATTTCGTGGGTTTTGGAGCATTTGCTGTGAGTTTGGGGCTTTTATACGTGAATTGGGGCTTATTCTCGTGAGTTTCGGTGATTTACTCGTGAATTTCGAACTTTTACTTGCGAATCGGCGTTTACTCGTGAGTTTTAGTGATTTACTCGTGAATTTAGCCGATTTACTCGTGAGTTTTAGCAATTTACTCGTGAAATTCACGCTTTTACTCGTGAATTTATCTTAAATTGATCTCTTCTTACTAAAAATGTTTATTTATAAACAAATACACATAGTGGACAGTGTGTCTTACATTTACTCCATTAATGGCACCAAAAAAAACTGAATACTCAGCTCTTTTACGTCGCTATTCCTACTCACAGCGTTTTTCTAAATGAGTAGCACCATTTATCATAATCTAATTTCTCTTCATAGAAACGGTGGGCTTCGTTTCGCTGGATCCCAGATTCCAATGCCACATATGCAGCTCCGTTTTCTTTTGCCCAGTTATGTATATAACTCAATAACTTCTCTCCATATCCAAATGAGCGATGTTCAGAATCTGTTACCAGGTCATAAATAAACACGTGACGTTTATTATAAAAGTTCACTCTCCAGCTTAAACCTGCAAGAGATACAATCCGGTTATCCTTATATAATGCATACAGACAATACCCGTCCTTCCTCATTTCTTCAAGTAACTCCAAATATGTCTTTTGAGTTAAGTCAGTACGCAACTGATTCATGATTGGAAAGGCTTCTAACCATTGTTCTTTATTTGTTAATTCTTGTATTGTTTCTATCGAATTCACATTAACACCCCTGAAAGTTTTATTTAAATGTAATTCAACTTTGAATACCGTAAGACCTTCTTCACTATATTTTTGTAATCGTTTTCAGATGGAATCGGTGGGAATGACGATGTTTAACCGTACTTTTTAACGGCTAAAGTATGACTAGATCAATAGTTTAAGAGGAGGAGATTTCTTTGAATATATATGAACAGCAAAAAAATGGACAGCCAGGACAAACACAGGACAGACAGCCTGGCATTGAATCAGAGATGAATCCACTTCCGATTCAGCCAAAGGATTACATAGGAAGCGGTAAGCTTAAGGACCGCGTTGCCTTGATTACAGGCGGAGATAGCGGCATCGGACGTGCGGTTGCCATTGCTTATGCAAAGGAAGGCGCCCATGTAGTTGTGAATTATTTAGATGAGCACGGTGATGCCGAAGAAACAAAGCAGCTGATTGAAGCGGAAGGCGTTCGCTGCCTCCTACTTCCAAGTGACGTTTCCGTGGAGGCGAATTGTAAGGAATTGATTACAAAGACGCTGGACGAGTTCGGAAAGCTGGACATCCTCGTCAATAATGCTGCGGTGCAACTCCCGACGGAAAACATTGAGGATATCACGGACGAGCAATGGGACAAAACGTTCCGCACCAATATTTATTCAGTATTTTACATGAGCAAGCACGCGGTTCCTCATATGAAACAAGGCAACTCGGTCATCAACACAACATCGATCAATCCTTACAGAGGACATGCAACTTTAATGGATTATACAGCGACAAAAGGAGCAATCGTCGGATTCACACGCAGCCTTGCACAGAATGTGGCTAAAAAAGGTATCCGGGTCAATATGGTTGCACCAGGACCGATTTGGACTCCACTCATCCCGGCGACGTTCGACGAACAATCCGTTGCCGAATTCGGTACCGAAGCACCACTTGGCCGCCCTGGGCAGCCGGCAGATCATGCAGGTGCCTACGTGCTGCTAGCATCTGATGAAGGTGCTTATATTACAGGACAGTGCATTCACATCAATGGCGGGATCACGATGTCCTCATAAACCCGAAACGACCGAAAAGCATGATGCTTTTCGGTCGTTTTCATTTCGAAATTTAATTTCCAATGCCGGGAGTATTCATCAATACAATTCTCCAACCATCCGGATCTTCAATAGTAACACCTGACTTTTCCCAATATGGATTTTCCGGAGTAACCGGTTCATAGCCCATACCTTTCAACCTATTCGTGATTTCTTCAATGGTTTTACGTTCAGGAATATAAAAGACAAGCAGATTATCTTTTGTTGGGGCAGGACAAGGACTGCCATCCTTATGTTGGGTAAACTCCAGATGATAGCTGGAATCAGGAAGCCCGATCATGATACCGTCATATCCCTCGTGCCCTTCAAAAGAACCGATTTTTTTCAAACCTAATCCTTCACAATAGAATTTTACAACCTTTTTTAGTTGATTAGTAGGACGTGCAACCCGCATTTGCGCTACTTTCATATCATTTGGCCATTTACTTTCCATTGTCCCATCCCTCTCTGTAAATCGAATTAAATTTCTTCTTTCAAATTACTTTTACCAATATTCATGCCAAAACCTAATGCAATAGCGGCACCTAAACAACTGAAAAGACAGCCAACTCCCAAGAAAATGGATGGATCTGATTCGCCAATCATCACTGAAGCTATACCTCCAATTGCCGGAAAAAGGGCGACCATGTATCCACTTTTCGCCCCACCTATTTTTTCTACAAGCTTGAGGTAGAATAGCCAAGCTCCAAAGGAAGCGAATATAGTTAAATAGAACAAAGCAGATAAATATGTAATAGATGTCGGTAAAGTGACTGCTTGTCCTTGAATGAACACAATTGCCGCTAAAAGAATTCCTCCTGCTGTAAATCCAAGTACATTAGCATAGATTGGGTTCACTTTCTTCCTGGCATTTCTAGCTGAACTTGCATCGCCCAATGCAGTAAGGATGGTACCAAGAACAGCCATCATGATACCCTTTATATCATTGAATCCATGAATATTATTTAAACTCGGATAAATAACAATACAAACAGCCAGCACACCAATTATCCCACCAATTAAGATACGTGAATGTAATGGTTCTTTCAAAAAAACACGAAGGGCAATGGGTGTTAAGATGACTTTCAATGAAAATATTAAAGTAACCATTGCCGCTGAACTTAAGATAGTGGCGTAATAAAGGCATAAATAGCTTAAAGCAAAATTAAAAATTCCAAACACAATAATAAATGGAACATCCTTTTTCTTGGGTTTTCCTGTAGGTCTAAGAATGCACAATAAAATGAAAAATAGGATTGCCGTCAAACCTAAACGATATGTTAAAGATAATTCTAAACTCACAGGTGTACCTTGAATCTTAACAGCAATAAAATTAAGTCCCCATACTAATAAACAAAATATGTACATAAAGTTAGTCATAATAAAATGACCAATTTGCGATATTGCCCACTTTCTATCAGTTTATTAAACTCGTCGTAAATGACTTTCCCATCCATAATTTAACCGCCTTATATTAAAAATCACATATGTAATAATAAAGTAAATATTACCAATCCAAAGAGAATTGTCAATATATATAAATACCGAAAAAGCCCTCCAGTTAATTTGGAGAGCTTATCATTGGCTAACGACTATTAACCTCAGACTGTAGACAAACTCGGTAATAATTAAGTTTGACTACAGTTTTGAAAAACTTTGCAGTTGATTTCAAAAATCAGCTCCCTTTCCGCCGACTGTCTGCCAAGCCTCCTCGACTCAGGCGTCTGTGGGGTCTTGACTAGCCAGTTATTCGGCAGGAGTGTCGCAAATTTCTTCAATCTATTCAGGGTTTCATCTTATATAAAACAGTAAAAAAATCATGTAGTATAACCAAGTCTTCTTTATGAGCCCATTCCGAACTCCCTTTTGTCTATAAACTGCGGCTAACGACTATTAGCCTTTATAGCTAACTTGTCCAGTTTCAACTAATTCCTTCAGTCCCATAAACATTAAATTCCAGCCATGTTCAGATCCATCGTGATACTCTCCAAGAGCTTTTTCGATATCGGATTCTGTCCAATTTTCTTCATGAGGAACAATGATTTTTTGTGAAAATGTCATTTCACAGCCCTTTTGAAGTTCTTTCAGCTCAACTGTAATTGTATCTACTGATTCACTGAATTGCGGCATTTTAAAAGTGAACACTATTTTATTGGGAGGGTCCATTTCAAGATACTCCCCTATCGCCCGATAATCTTTTCCATCGCGATGATCAATAATTTCCCAAATACCTCCCACTTGAGGATCATTTTGTGCCACCTTATTTGTCCCTTCCAATGTAAAAAACCATTTTCTCATCATCTCAGGGTTCAACCATGCATCAAAAACCATTGCAGGCACTACATCAAAATTTCTTGTCATCTTTAAAGTGGTTGTTGAGTATTTTTCCATTTACATACTCCTTAATTCATTTTTACATACTTTTCAATTCTTCTTTTGAGACAGCACGCCAACCGTTTGCTTCCAGTTTCTCTATATAGGTTTCCATCCTGATTTCCTCAATCTCAATCGCAAGCGGGTGCAGCGAAACAAAACATTCATTTGAGGCATAATTAATCGAAACCTTTACAACTTCATATCCATTATGAAATCCTGAATCGAATCCTGGATCATCCATTATATCCCCTTTAACAGGACGAATATCAGATTCAAATGTTTTCATCATTGATATACCATTTTCTTGTTCTTTTATTGATGTAATGAAAATCATTAAATTTATTTTCATTGCAGTCTCCTCTTCTCTATCCTTTAGCGCCTGGCGCCCTTGCTCCTGCATTAGAAAAATGCTGCCGCAGCTTATTGGGATAAAGCGTCTGCTAGTTCTTTATGACTTTGGAATTCACTATTTCCTTTTTCATATTTTGAAAAGAATAGATATCATTTGCAACTTTAAATAGTTCCCCGTTCTTGGAGAAAATCGCACTTCCATTTGGTATTGCATATATCTTTCGTTCATTTGATAGGGGAATTAATTCTCCATCTATATTATCATCGTAATGGACCTCAACGCTAAACCCAACTAATCCTAAGCCCTTGATCACTACAGTTTCTGGATAGTCTTTATCTTTTGTTATTATGCAATCATTACAGAAAGCTAATGAACCCGCACTATATCCAATGATTAAACCTTGAAAGTCTTTGATAATTGGGACAAGTCCTTTTTCTTCTATAACATGGATTAACCTTTCTGGCTTTCCACCAATAAAGTAAAGAATATCATGTTCTTTTATAGACTTTTTCATTTCTTTGTCTGAAAGGTCTTCGTTTAATAATTCAATACTTACATTCTCCATGATTGAAAAGGCTTGTTTGATACTTGCCATCCAACTTTCATACCTGGAATTGTCGGTTGCAAAAGGAATTATTAAAAGCTTAGCATCACGTTTAATCATTTTTGAAAGTTCCAGGAACACTTCACCTAATTCATTATCCGTGTGATTTCCGCCACCAATAAAACAAATATCCATATATGTCCTCCATTTATTCACATGCTATTCTCTTAAAATATTCTATGTAAATAGGACAATACCTCTATATGTCACTACTCTTCAGCTAAATTGCCCCTTTAGCTCCACAAAAAAAGGCTGCCACAGCAACCCTCATTTAAATCCTTGCCTATTTTCTCAAATATACGACACTGTCGTTTCTATCTACTCGAAATTTTAAATCACCCTTAATATTAAGCATATAGCCAGCATCTTTATAATTCTCAGATTCATAAAATATACCATATCCATTATTTATAAATAGCAGACCACTTTTCCATCTTTCAAAAATACAATTTGATTCATTCCTTCATTTACAATAAAAAAAAGAATTGCCACTAAGGAAATGCCACCGATATTTTATTTTTAGATATGGTATTGACTTTTAAATTCTAAAATCTCATCAACAGCTTGGTGATATCCACCAGACTTTTGAAAGGATTCCCTTATATTTGAAACAGTTTTATGGAAAGATGGGTCGTTTAACACATGATCTGCGGCCTCACGTAGTTGATTTGCAGTCAAGCTTTGCATTTGTAATTTAATACCGGCTCCGATATTGGCAACTTGCCCTGCAATAATGGGCTGATCCGCGCTTTGTGGGATTACAATTAGCGGAACCCCGTAGTAGAGACCCTCATTGGTACTATTCATTCCACCATGTGTGATAAATAATTTAGTGAATTTTAGCACTTCCGTTTGTGGAACATATTTTTTTACAATGAAGTTTTGGGGGATCTCTCCTAAATCAATTAGTGGGGTTTGTTGACCGGTCGACATGACAACCGTGTGATTGCTATTTCCAAATGCTTCTAAACAAAGCTTATAAAAATCAACAGAACGGTTAAAAACTGTCCCGAGAGAAATGTAAATGGGACTTTTTCCTTTGATAGCATCAAGGTCAAAGTTATCCTGTTTTAACCGTGAAGAGATGGATGGACCTACAAATTTGTAAGTTTGGTCGAATGCTTCTTCAATAGGTTGAAACTCCCTTGTTGTATAAACGATTGTAAGTGGTGCAGGATTACAAAAAACTTCGTAAGAACAATGGATCTCGACATCATATTTTTCCTTCACCATTACCGTCAGTCTTTGAAATTCATCGTATATAGGTTTAACTATTTCTGTAGGTATTTCTTTAGAAAGCTGTTCCAGCATTTTATCGAATGATGCTTTTGTCTGCGCAAAAGAAGTACAAGAATTGATTGCGGGAAGCTTAAGGATTTGGGCAAGTAAACGTCCACAACCAAACATGGAATCATGGATGATGTAATCAAAATGCTCTCCTTTGATCTGTTCAAGAACGCTAGGTATGACGATATCTACCGTACGTAAAAGACCGTTGATTCTTTCGAGTAAATAATTTCTTCCACCTGAGAGAAAAGCTTTTATAAATTTTTCACCGTCAATTGTTCGTACAGTAGCTCCCGTCTTCTCGATACGTTCTCGAAAAGCTTCTATTGTAAAGTACACTACCTCTTCTCCACGCGAAATAAGCTCTTGCACAACTCCAATAGTTGGATTGATATGTCCTTCTGATCCGCCATTAATAAATAAAACACGTGCCATTTTACCACTCCTTAGATAATTCTGTAAGAGTAAGGTCACTGTACCATACCCTTCCAAAGTCAAATAATTTAAATTTATCATAGTACAATACTTGAAAATCTCAAACTCCTAATCATCCTTGTTTTGGTGGACATCAGAGGAGTTTGCTGAAAAAGGTATTCCACACATTAATAAAGACTAAGTCCTCAAATCACTGCATAATCGGAGATTAATCAACCCGTAAGCTAAATAATTTTCAAGTTCTAAATCATTAAATAATACAACAATGCCAACGACTGCTGAATCATCATAGTTGGAATATTAATATCAAATATCTATGGATTAATCAGCATCTCAAAGACTAAGTAATCGTGCTCATTATGTAACTGGGTATTCTCCCCAAGGGGAATGTCTACAATTTCAACCATTATGGTAAATATAATACTTGAATGAATAACAAAAATGGATAATCAATAATATTAAACGTTAAATTAATATTATTGATTTTTTTTATTAAAAATTTAAATTTTATTATTTGTATTTTCAATTATTTGTTTTATAATCGAATTAACTAAAAGGAAGGGATTTCATTATGGCTTATAAATTAATAACAAATTGTCCTGTCTGCAGTAAAACGTTGAAAATTACAAAGTTGCAGTGCTCTCATTGTCACACTACGATTGAAAATGAGTTTGAAATATCTAAGCTGGCATCCTTATCAAAGGATCAGCTTCATTTTGTGGAAGTATTTTTAACATGCAGAGGGAATATCAAAGAAGTTGAAAAGGAACTGGGGATTTCGTATCCAACGGTTCGAGGCAAGCTAACTGACATCATTTCATCCCTTGGATATGTGCAGAAGAAGAAAAATGAAGTGGACGAGAAAAAAGTTGTCACCATGTTGGAAAATGGCGAAATCACGCCAGAAGAAGCCATTAAGCTCTTAAAAGAGGAATAGGGAGGAATTTATCATGAAAGAGGAAATTACAAGAGTGTTAACAATGGTTCAAGAAGGGAAGATTGATGCAGATAAGGGATCAGAACTGATTCAAATATTAAAAGAGAAAGAAGAAACAGGTAATGAGCTTCTTGAAAAACCGACTAACTATTTAGATAAAACCTTAAAAGTTCGTGTTGTATCAGCCGAAAATGATAATGTCACGGTCAATTTGCCTATAAAACTTGTCAAGGCAGTATTAGTGGCTGGACACAGCATCGCAGCGAGTATCCCTCAATCGGAAAAATACGTTAAAGATATAGACATAAGCCTTATTATTGAAGCAATCGAAAACGAATTAGATGGCCAAATTGTTGATATTAAATCGGCAAACGGGGATACCGTTTCGGTCATCATTGATTAGTAATTTGCTTATGATGCATGTAAAAGTAAAAGCGAAAGGCGTTCGGTTTACCATCCCAATTCCATATGCTATTTTAAACATTGTTATTTCAATTTTATCTTCAAAATTTATTCAGCAAAATGCAAACAAATGGACAAAAGAGCACTTCGAAAGAAAAAAACTGGACTTTACCTTTCCACTAATAGACAAACAAACGCTAAAGCCTATCGTCAAGGAACTGAAAAATTATAAGGGGATCGTGCTAGTAGATGTTAAAGCTAAGGACGGTACTGAGGTTAAGGTTAGACTATAATTTATCATGGAATACACCGACCACTGACTGGCATATTGAAGAAAAGGCCTATTTCTCGCTTACAATACCGAGAAAATTGTAAAAAGACAATAAAGTTATTTAATTTTAAAAGCTCAAACAAGCATACCCCGTTCTAAATTAGGACGGGGTTAAAAAAAAACGGAAAAATCTTTATTGATACCGTACCAGTGCCTTTTTGCGTTTTTCATCCATTTTTAAATCCCTCCTATAAAAAGCGACTGATTGTTTCCACTAATTTTTGAGGAAACGATTTAAGGTCTGTCATATCGAGAAATCTCTCTCTACCGTGTAATTCTGCAATCTTTTCTTTATCTTCTCCAATAGCAACAGATAGGAATTATTATCGGTAATTATTGTGAACAGGTTTAAACAATTCTTCATTAGAATTTCTAACAAGTGAAAAATTGTCTACATTATAGTGACCGTGAAGGGTTTCATTATGATGAAGGATTATTTGTTTTGCAGATAAGTTTTTGGAATCAGAAGTAGAATGTCCATCACCAACTAATGTTACATCAAAATGATTGATTGTTGCTGTTCTAACAGCTGAATCAATACAATGTTCCGTCTTACATCCCATTATTACAATATGGTCTACATTGTTTTTACTTAAATGGTCGTGTAATGGAGTTCCATAAAATGAATTTGTGGCAGCTTTATCAAATATGATAGCAGTTGATGGTATTTTAATATCCTTGTGTATCTGGAATCCAGGTCCTTCTCCATTTGAAACATCTAAATCTCTTATAAAAACAACGGGGATACTTTCATTTATCGCTTTTTCAATTACAGTATTAATGTTATTAACGATTTTTTCTTTCCCAAAGACTCCTTGTTCTTCTTTATTACCTTCTATTAATTCCTGTTGAGCATCGATTATCAGTAATGTTTGTTTCAATATTTTCCCCCCTAAAGTTTTTAGCAGTTAGTTTTTTCCTGTTTTTTATTAAATGGTACTTTAAGTTCTTCTTACAAATCTCTTTATATATTTTCGTCAAAAGATTTACTAATACCTTCTTGAACTATCCTGCCCCTTTAGTTCCATAAGAAAAAGCTGCCTTAAAGACAGCTCCGATCTTCAGCTAACGCACCCGTTAGTTCATTAAGAAAAGGGATTCTTATTAATGAATCCCTCCCTTTCGCGGAGTACTAATTAATCATCATCATTTGTTCGAGTAAATGATTCTGTAAAATAAATTGTGTAAACAAACCAGCGATGCGAGTAGTACAAACTGGATATGCGTTAAGCTGAATGCCCACAGTACGAATCACGCTTTTCTGGTCGATCCCAGAACCTCCAAATAGTGCTGATTGTACATAATGCCTAGGATGTTCCCAAAGGGATCAACCACTGAGGCAGTAATGAACCCCTGACCGCGAACTGTGGGTGCCTCGTGTTCTTTCGCCCCCATAGACAGCAGCTTCTCGAAAGTTGCTGACACATCGTCGACGTGCCAGTACACGACTGCACCACCGGCCGGGCAGATCGACGAACCATCGGGCGCGTAACGGCTATCGATCAGGCCCAGCTCGTGCTGGTAGTCCCCGAGGCGAAACTCGGCATATCCTGGGCGTTCGAAGTATGGGTCGATACCCAACAGCTCGGCGTACCACTTCTTTGCCGCCACTAGATCAGTCGCCCAAAAACTGACTGTGGTGAGTCCTCGTAATGTTTTTGTGTCGCTCATAATCGATTTCCTCCTTTATGTTGAGTAGTACGTCCCGATGCTAAACTAAATAATATCTTCTGATTAACTTCGACTTACTTACAAAAAACCCCTTCTCTTATTCAAGAAAATGGCTCAATTGTTGAATAAAGATCTAACAGTACTCTTCAACTCCCTCAGTTTAATACGATTTTCTCACAAATACTCGCTTATTCGCAGGATTTCATCACCATTGAATTTAAGTTCACGGTTAAATGGA
>NZ_JAZHFU010000015.1:0-105838 GCF_036541465.1 Bacillus sp. CFBP9009
CCTCTGATTTACTGCTCCCCAAATCTAGTTCTGTTGGGTTATCACTTTTTGTCGCTAAATTTCCGACACGATAAATGGCATTATTGTCTTGCAAGGCTGGTGAATGGACTCTAATATGTAACCCTTCCAATGGGTTTTTTTCATCGAGTTCTTCGATTCCTATGACCGGACGATCTTCAATGTCTTTTGCAATGACATTTGGTATATATAGTTCAGACTCTAGCTTTCCAAAAATAGCTTTAATTGCATCATTTCCTACGTCTATTGCTGCGATTCTAGAACTCATCTAAAAACATCCCCTTTTTCATAAAAAAATTTAAGTGGAGCACTCTATTAAGCATAGAAAAGGTTTCTATATTAGTCAATGCTTCATAAGTTGTAGCTTTATTTGTCGAATTGTATTCATTTGTGTACACATTAGGAACAAATATGTACACACGTTATATATAGCCATGTGTACTCATTTGTAAACATGTTTATTTTTTTGTATACAAACCAACTATTTTTGTTTACATGTGTACAATATTGCAAACAAACAAAAAAACTAACTCTTAATAACCTTCTTCATATAAAAGAAAGCGTAAAAAAGGAGAATTTGGTCATGGTAATAAATTGGACAAACCACTAATGAAACGTATGAAGATATTAAAATCACCGAAAAAAATACAGAACTTCCTCAATATCCGTAGCCATATTGGCGCAGCACTTTATCCTTCCTTCGTTTTCTAAGCTAGAAACAGATATAACAACTGATGTCTTAATTGTTGGTGGCGGAATTACGGGTATCACTTCAGCTTATCTATTAGCCAAGCAAGGTGTGAAAGCCACATTCATTGAGGCAGATGAGACCCTTAATGGAACAACAGGCCACACAACCGCAAAAATCACGGTCCAGCACGGCTTGATTTACGACCAATTTATTACTGATCACAGTGAGGAATAGGCCAGACTATACTATATGAGGCCAACACTGAAGGAACGGAGCTATCAAAGGATTGATAGAAGAACATTCTATTGAATGTACAAGATGCTTATGTATACGCAAATACTAATGTTTGGTCCTCCTCTGATTTACTGCTCCCCAAATCTAGTTCTGTTGGGTTATCACTTTTTGTCGCTAAATTTCCGACACGATAAATGGCATTATTGTCTTGCAAGGCTGATGAATGGACTCTAATATGTATCCCTTCCAAGGTTTTTTTACATCGAGTTCTTCGATTCCTATGACTGGCCGATCTTTATGTCTTTTGCAATGACATTTGGTATATATAGTTTTAGGCTCTAGCTTTCCAAAAATAGTTTTAATTGCATCATTTCCTACGTCTACTGCTGCGATTCTAGAACTCATCTAAAAACATCCCCTTTTTCATAGAAAAAATTAGGTGGAGCACTCTCGATAGAAGAGATTTCTATAATTAGTCGATGCTTCATAAGCTGTAGCTTTATTTTCATTTGTCGAATTGTATTCATTTTTGTATACATTAGGAACAAACATGTATACACCTTATATATAGCCATGTGTACGCATTTGTAAACATATATACATATTTGTGTACAACCTATCTATTTTTGTTTACATGTATACATAATTGTAAACAAACCAAATAATGTATTTTTTTAATCTTTATTCTTACAAAAATAAGCGTATAAATAGCGGATTTGGGTATGGTAATAAATGGACAATTCAACAAATGAACTGTATGGAGGTATTCAAATGACTGAAAAAAATACAGACCTTCCCCGATTTCCGGAACCTTATTGGCGCAGTGAGTTAACTTTCCCTTCTTTTTCTAAACTAGATACAGACATAACCACTGATGTCTTAATAGTGGGCGGCGGAATTACCGGAATCACATCTGCGTATCTACTAGCTAAACAAGGTGTTAAAGTCACACTGATTGAAGCAGGCGAAATCCTTACTGGAACGACAGGACACACTACAGCAAAAATCACGGCCCAGCATGGCCTGATATACGACCAGTTGATCACTGACCATGGTGAAGAGAATGCCAAACTTTATTATGAAGCCAATACAGATGGAATGAAGCTTATCAAAGACTTGGTAGAAGAACATTCCATAGAATGTAATTTGACTGCACAGGATGCCTATGTGTACGCAAATACTGAGGAATATAAAAGCAAAATTCAAAATGAATTGAAAGCCTATCAAAAACTCGGCATTCGGGGGGATTATGCGGAGAATATCCCTTTCTCCATTCCTTGTAAAGCTGCTGTGATAATGAAAGACCAAGCACAGTTTCACCCGTTAAAATACTTAACTGCCCTCATTTCGACAATTCTCGAAAGCGGAGGCACCATTTATGAACGGACAACGGCAATGAAGATTGAAGACGGCGATCCACCGACCGTTCTGACGGATACGGGACATACAATCAAAAGCAATCAGGTCATTGTTGCTTCCCACTTCCCCTTTAATGATGAAATGGGCTTATACTTTGCCCGTGTTCATGTAAAAAGATCCTATGTACTTGGAATCAGGACTGAACAGGAATATCCCGGTGGGATGTATTACAGTGCCGACAGCCCTACCCGCTCCCTTCGCTATACGGAGTTGGACAATGGAGAAAAACTTATACTTGTTGGCGGAGATGGCCATAAAACAGGACAGGGAATCTCGACGATCGAGCATTATGAAGCACTGAAGGACTTCAGTTCCCAGTATTTCGATGTGAAAGACATTCCCTACCGCTGGTCGGCACAGGATATTGTGACACCGGATAATATCCCCTTCGTCGGTCCGGTGACACCCAATCATCAAAACGTTCTGATAGCTACCGGCTATGCGAAATGGGGAATGACGAATGGATCGATTGCCGCCAAGATCTTAACTGACCGGATTTTGCAAATAGATAACCGGTATGCGGAATTGTATGATCCTGCCCGTTTAAAAGGCGTGAAGAATATGGTACAAGATAATGCTGATGTGGCGAAGCATCTGATCAAGGGAAAATTGGCCGTCATTCAAAAAACGCCGGAAGACTTAGGAATTGATGAAGGAGCAATCGTGAAGGTGAATGGAGACAAAGCTGGGTGTTACCGTGATCATGATGGCCAGCTTCATATCGTTGATTCCACATGTACACACATGGGATGTGAAGTTGCCTGGAATAGCGGCGACCGTACTTGGGATTGCCCATGCCATGGCTCACGCTACTCTATCGCTGGTGAAGTGTTAAATGGCCCTGCTGTCGAACCATTGAAAAAAATTCGCTAAGTGCCAATTTGTGATTTAATCTAATAGTCGACTGGGCCCGCCGTTTTCCTTATACTGAAGTTACTGCATGATTGAATGGTTGCAAATAACTCTAAAAAGGATTGAATTGAACATGAACGGTAAAAACCGGAAAGATATTACCCCAGGTGCCTCTGTGGACATTATACTTAAAGCAGATCAACGCACCGGAAAACTGACAAGCGGCACTGTAAAAGATATTTTAACCAACTCCAGCACTCACCCTCATGGAATTAAAGTAAGGTTGACTGATGGGCAGGTTGGCAGGGTTCAAGTCATTCATAAGTAATGCGCACTCGGTCTTGGCCGAGTGTTTTTTTATGATCATTCGACCGAATTAATGACGATGGGGATATTTCAATCATGTTTCCCGTTCATAATTCGTACAATAGGGGTGAGATTATCTCTTTAAAAAGGCTGGTGTCAAAATGAATCAAAAATACAATGCCCCCGAAAGGGATTATTACCGCAATGATGAACATACATTGAAAGTTTCCGGCTCAGAGACGCTATCTGCTGCTCCGGATCAAGCCACGATCACCCTTGGAGTCATAACAGAGGATAAGGATCCGCAAAAGGCACAGCAAGCCAATTCCCAAGCAATCGCAAATGTCATCGCATCACTTAAATCCACAGGCATTCCCGAAGAGCAATTGAAAACGAGTGATTACAGAATCGATCCACAATATGATTATATTGACGGAAAGGAATTGTTCAAGAACTACAAAGTCCAGCACATCATACAAGCCCAAACGTCCGACATCGAGAAAATAGGCAGCATAATCGACACGGCCGTCAGAAGCGGCGCCAATTCAATCACCAGCATCCGCTTCTCTTTATCCAATCCAGATGCATACTATAACCAGGCACTTTCTCTCGCTTTAAAAAATGCATACGAAAAAGCACTCTCCATGGCTCGAACACTGGGAATCTCATTGAACCCAGTCCCTAATCAGGTTGAAGAGCTATCTGAAACGGCAACCCCAATGCTTTACCAAACAAGTACATTTTCAAAAATGGCGACTACCCCGATTCAGCCTGGTGAATTGAACATTACTGCCTCAGTAAGGGTGGAGTACACGTACTAGCACTCACTAAATTCCATCCTAAAAACCCCCCTTGGCAAACCAAAGGGGGGTTTTTCACTTTAAAAGACTACCGTTTTATTTTCATGAACAAGAACGCGGTCCTCCAAATGCCATTTAACGGCACGTGCCAGCACCCTGCGTTCAGCTGAACGACCGATTTTCTTCATATCCCCGGCAGAATCACGATGGTCCACACGTTCAATATCCTGCTCGATGATTGGACCTTCATCCAAATCATTCGTCACATAATGGGAAGTCGCCCCTATCAGCTTAACACCTCTGTCATAAGCTCGTTCATAAGGCCGGGCTCCAATGAAGGCAGGTAAAAATGAATGATGGATATTGATGATTCTGTTTGGATGGGCCGCTACGAAGTCCGGCGTCAATATCTGCATATACCTAGCCAATACAATAAGGTCCACCTTGAATTCTTCCAGAAGTCCAAGCTGTTTAGTCTCCACTTCCTTACGTATATCCTTATTGGCAGGAATGTAATAAAACGGGATGCCCATCGATTCGACAATTTCCCTCGTATCTTCATGATTGCTGATGACTAGCGCAATATCAGCCAATAAATCGCCGCTCTGCCACTCCCATAGCAATTCCAGAAGGCAATGAGGTTCCTTGGAAACGAAGATGGCCGTCCTCTTCAGATCACTGACATGGTTAAATGTCCATTGCATCGAGAATGCTGTCGAAACTTCCTGGAATGCCAGTTGCATATCCGCTGCCTTATCCTTCAATCCTGGACAATCGAACTCGATCCTGGTGAAAAAGGTACCGCCCTCAGGATTCATCGAATACTGACTCAATTCAACAATATTTGCATCATATTCTTTAAGAAAAGCCGTAACTGTCGAAACAATTCCCGGCTGGTCCGGACATTTTATAATCAAACGGCCTCTATCTTGATTTCTTTCGCGAAATTCCTGTAACTGCTCTTGCACAAAGTTGCTCACCATTTTCCCAACTGCCCTTCTTCTATTTTGCTATATTATACTTCAATTCATGGCCAAAATTAAAGTCAGTCAATCAATTCGGGATTTTGTTGGTAGCCACCAAGGTCCTTGTCTGAAATCCTTCACTACTCTCAACGATGCAAAATTACATATAGTTGAATATGAGAAACAAGATGAATTATTAAAGAAAGTAGTATTACGATAGAACAATAAACGGAAAAATTAGATTTACTGTTCTAAGTTGCATATGTAAATATAATAAAAAATACCTACTTACATCCAAATAGGCTGATTAAAAGAACCCCTACACAATAAGATAGTAACAGACAATCCATAAACAAATAGCTTTAATTAAACGCGAAACCATTCTCCCTTCCACTTTTCATCATCTTATAATTCTATTCACAAGGTCTTGCGCCGTAATTCCTTTACTTTCTCTAAATAACAAATATTTCGATAACTAATTTTCTACTTTATAAAGATTAAGAAAGTTCCAAAAATGAAATCAGTCATTTATATATTGAAACTCTAAAAGGCTTTACGCGTGTTACTTTTGGAATAAGTATAATTTTTATGTGAAAACTTCATTAATCATGAAAATTATACTATTAATATAAAAAGGAGAAAAAAAGATGAATAGTGTATTTAAAAAAACAATAGCAGGTCTTCTTACTGGTAGCATGCTACTTACCTTTATTACAACAACATCTTATTCTGAAACAACGCCAAATTCGGAAGCACAGTCGCAAAATCATTATGTACAAATTAGTCCTGATGACATATTGATACCCTTAGTTTCAAACCCTTCGCTGAGCTCACCTGGAATAATAGAACCAAGAGTAATAAATCCAAATTATTCGAGAATGAATCCACCTATTGTAGAGGCGTATTCAAATAATAATGGTACTAATACAGGGTATATGAATATTAGCTGGGAACCCATATTAGGAGCTACTGGTTATCAATTGATTTTTTTCAACGGTCATAAACACCAATATATAACAGTAGGAAAAGACGTAACATCTTGGTCTTCTCAAGATAAAGCTATATTTCCAAAAGAAGATCATATTGAAGTAGGTAATATAAATTTTAGAAATGACAAAACCGGACAAGATTTCCCAATTGATCCAAGTGTATTATACAAGAAAGCGTATGAATTGTACGGAGGGGTAAATTACTCTAGTATGTCTCATTACTATGTTCGTATAACTGCACTTCACGATGACGGAGCACATCCTATCTCTTATGCAACCCCTGCTATGATTCCTTTAGATACACCTAGTGGCATTAAGGGCATTAATGAAATAACAGATAACTCTCAAGGGTCAATTAGCTTAACATGGAATCCAGTTAAAAATGCTACAGGTTATAAAGTATGGATATTTAACGGAAAAGAATTTGAAAGTTTTGATGTAGGGTCAGAAACAACATGGTCTACAATGAACAAAAAGTTATGGCCTACAAACGAAGAAATTGTAGACGGGAGATATGAATTACATATAGATGAAACCGGTACAGAGTTACCTTTAGATCCTTCTTCACTATATAAAAATTCTGGAAACCTTTATAGTGATAACATAAACTATTGGTTTAGAGTAACTGCTTATAATGACAAAAATAATGTTTCTTACTTTTCAAGTCCATATGTCTCTACATTTATGGAAGAATTACCTGGAGATATGTTAGAGAATGTAGGAGAGGAAGATGATACTCTTTCTGAGTTTTTAGGAGAGGATTATCCTGAATATAGTGACATTACCCAAGTGCAACCTAGAATAGGACCAATTATCCGTTTTGTTATCGTTGGTGGTGCTAAGGTTGGAAAACATGTTTATAAGTCTATTAAATATGCACCTAAATATCCAGCTGGCTTTAAAGCAGTGCAAAATGGAACGAAGAATGTTACTGTTAAAGATAAAAAATTGCTAAGTGAGCTAAGACAAATTGAATCTGGGGATTGGAAAAAAGTATATAAAGACGGCTATATAAAAGGAAAGAAAGCATCCATTCATTATTTCCAAAGTAAATCAGGTTTAGTGTTTGACGTTAAAACAAAACAAGGATGGAGTGTGAAAAAATAAAATGGTTACCTTAAAATTAAAAACTAAAGAGAAAGAACATATGGAGAAAGCTATACTTTTGTTAATCTTGGGAATAACAACTGGGTTAAAGAAACAAATAATTACTATAGATGAAGGTGAAAAACTAATTTTCAGTCCTTATGTTATAGATTTATTAAGTGATTATAATTTAGATCCCAATATTGTTGATTTAATACATCTGGGAACAGAATTAGAAGATATACTTTCTATAATACCTGAAACACTTAATAATAAGTTTGAAGAAATACATGTCAATACTTTATCTGTACTTGAGCAGAAAAAGCGATTTCAATTAACAGAACATTTGTTGGATGTGTAAATATTATTTAATACCAAACTCGAGATTGTTATGTAAGTTAAAACAACTAGTGGGTCCTTCAACTTATATGCATTCTAAGGAGAAATAATATGAAAACCTTTAGTCCAATAGGAGCTTTAATAGCAATAGTTATAATAACTTTAATAGGCTTTCTTCATTTTAAAATTGCAAGAAAATTCAAAAGATAAGACAAGGTTTTAAATGTGACAAATTGGGATAAGCCGCTAAAATTAGCTGCTCATTCTTTTTTTTTGCAAATAATCTCCCATTACAAGTATCGCTATGCCTAGTAAAATAGTAATTACAATTATAGTAGCATTTATACTCTCTATTATATTCAAAGATTTAAATAGTATAGGAACTAATAAAACCATAAGTCCGAGTAATTTAAGCAAGAAATACTTTTTCATTTTTTACTTTCCCCTTTGTTTTTGTCATCGTTCCAAGCCATAAGTTCAAACCATAAATAACATTTGCTATTGTATTAGTCGCTGAACTTGAGACTCCGCCCCCTAGTTAATGGATTTACTTTATTGCAAATCAATTGATTTTTAATCTTCCTTCTCTTGAGTTTGATACATGGGCTTTAAATGAAGCATCAGCTTTTTAATTCAGCCCGAATTGTAATAATTTAATCGTATATAAAAGGAACTTGTTATACATTCCTACTTTGGAACAATGTGTTTCATTTTTGAGTAAATAAAGAGAAAGTGATGATATGAAATGAGGGTATTTTATTCCATGAGTCACTAGTTCTACTTTAGTAACACTTGCAAAATCAAATGGAGTTTCCTTTGAATAAAGCTATCCTCTATTCATATTTCATAGGTTTTAATCGCGGAAAAGTCGGCCTGATCACGGTCGACTTTTTTTTATTGAAATAGAAGTGACCTAGGTATGAGAATGAAAAGATACCATTAGTTCTCATCCTCTATTAATAGGCACTATCATTCTTCCAATAAATAACTGGTGAATTTAAAGGAAATGAAGGCAAAGGCCGAGAACCTTTATGAAATGCATAGTGAAGGGGGATTCTTGAATGAAATGTCGGCATGATCTGGACAACCTTTTTTATTTCAGTTTTATTTTCCTTAGTTAATAAGGTTATTCACTGCCTCATAAGGGTATAGACCATTCTATTAGTTTTTTTCAAAGGGGGAAATGAAATTATCATGAAATCATCAGTTACATTCATTGTATCCATTCTGGCTGTTCTTGGTCTTCTGTCCGGCTGTGCTGAAAAGGACCAGCTGGAGGACGGGAGTAAGCTGATCAATGAGGACCAGTTTGTTTTCGCTGCCTCAGGTGAATTCAAGCCATTCAGTTATGTCAATGATGACATGACCGTAACCGGGTTCGATATTGAAGTTGGCGATGCAATTGCAAAAGAACTCGACCTAGAACCAGTGCCTAAACGGATAAAGTTCAAAGGTATCGTGGAAGGTGTTAAAACCGGTCGGGCAGATGCCGCGGTTGCCAGTCATACAATCAATGAACAACGAAGTAAACATGTTGCCTTCTCGACCCCTTATTACTACTCAGGTCCTCAAATTTTCGTCCGTTCGGATAGTGATATTAAAACGGTTGAAGATTTAAAGGGTAAGGAAGTTGCGGCTTCTAAAGGCTCCACGTACGCAACCACAGCAGAAAAATATACAACCAATGTAAAAACCTATGACAGTGATATCACCGCCCTGAAAGCATTGAGCGGAGGACGTCATGATGCCGTCATCACCGACTTCGTAACCGGCAAGGAAGCGACCAAGGAAGGTTTCGACATCGAAGGAAGGCAATTGATCGAACGAAGCGAGCAGGCCATCGTATTGCCTAACGACAACCCTCAGCTGCTTGCACGCATCAACGAAGCACTTGAAAACCTCCGGGAAGATGGAACTCTTGCGGAAATCAGCAAAAAATACTTTGGTGAGGACATCACAACTAAGCCTGAATAAAGATTGATAGAAAGGGAGTCATTACATTGCCAAGTTTTTCACATTTTTTTGATACATTATTTAGCTCCTCGGACGTATTCATCCGAGCCATGCTCCTCACATTGGAACTGACGGTAGTCTCCATATTGGTAGGTATCGTCATCGGGTTGCTATTTGCACTTTTAAAAATATCCAATATAAAAATTCTTGCATGGATTTCAGATACATATGTATTCCTGGTACGTGGAACACCTTTAATCGTACAGATATTCATACTCTATTTCGGTATCAGCAATCTCTTCTTACTGCCGGACTTCTGGGCGGCGTCACTTGCCCTGGCTTTCCATAATGGAGCTTATATCTCAGAGATTTTACGTGGTACGATTCAATCCATCGACAAAGGTCAAATGGAGGCCGGACGCTCCCTTGGCATGAGCAATTCGCTCACCTTAAGGAGAATCATCTTGCCTCAAGCCTTCCGCCGCGCATTGCCGCCGCTTGGCAACCAATTCATCATCGGGCTGAAGGATTCATCACTGGCAGCCTTCATATCCATGAATGAGCTGTTTAATGTGGCGACTACGTTAGGCTCGAATAATTTTGATGAAATGACTTATTTATTGATTGTAGCAGTCTACTACTTGATTCTAGTGGCTTTCCTGACCATTATCGTCAATTTATTCGAAAAGAAACTGTCCATTAGTGATCGATAGGGGGAATTGAAATGGAACAAAAAGAAATGATTCGGATAAGGAATTTAAATAAATCGTATGGAAATCTGCATGTACTTAAAGATATTGATATGAAGGTACTCGATAGCGATGTTGTTTGTCTGATCGGACCGAGTGGTTCCGGAAAAAGCACCCTGCTCCGCTGTTTGAATTATTTAGAGAAGAAAGACAGCGGCCAAATCCTCATTGAAGGAACGGAAATCAATCCGGGTACCCATGATATTAATAAAATTCGAGAGAAAGTCGGAATGGTATTTCAGCATTTTTACCTTTTTCCTCATATGACCGTACTGGAAAATGTCATCGAAGCACCGATACATGTCAAAAAGGTCCCTAAGGCCCAAGCGATTGAAGAAGCAAAGTCATTGCTTGCCAAAGTCGGTTTATCAGATAAAGCGGATGTCTATCCAAGCAAGCTTTCAGGTGGGCAGAAACAGCGTGTTGCCATAGCCCGCGCCCTTGCCATGAAGCCTGATATCCTGCTCTTTGATGAGCCCACCTCGGCTCTGGATCCCGAACTTGTCGGGGAAGTTCTTGCCACGATGAAGGAACTTGCCTTGGAAGGGATGACAATGGTAGTCGTTACACATGAAATGAGCTTTGCACGTGAAGTCGGGGATTGGATTGTCTTCATGCATAATGGGAGGGTTGTCGAAAGCGGACCGCCAAAAGAATTCTTCACCAATCCAAAAGAAGAGCGTACAAAAGAATTTTTGCAAACGACAGTCTTTTGATTTTAATTCTAAAATCTGTCTGCTAGCGAGATTATAAGCAATACAGGCGTGAATTCCTGTATTGCTTTTTTTGAATGCAAAACGATTTATTGGTTTCTTTAATATCCAGTTAGGTAGTTCCCTAAATTACATGATTAAAGTTTCAGGGATATTTCCGCTCTGATTGTACAAACTAAATACTTGATGAATTGTTTCAGATAAACCCTGATTCCGGCTTGAACATGGAAAAATATCTGTATTTATGGTATATATACAGGTAAAATTAAAAGAAGTATATAAATGAAAGAGGTCGAATTCAGTTGGAAAATAACTCTTCGAATTTTATTAAAAATATTATAAAAGATGACCTAGAGTCCGGAAAACATGATCATGTCATCACCCGCTTCCCTCCTGAGCCGAACGGATATTTACATATCGGGCATGCCAAATCAATCATTTTGAATTTTGGGGTGGCTGATGATTTCAATGGGAAAACTAACCTTCGTTTCGATGATACGAATCCATTGAAAGAGGATATTGAGTTTGTAAACTCCATAAAGGAAGATGTAAAGTGGCTCGGTTACGACTGGGATAACCTTTTCTTCGCTTCCGACTATTTTGATGAAATGTATAAAAGAGCTGTGCTGCTCATCAATAAAGGACTGGCATATGTGGACGACCTTAATGCCGACCAAATCCGTGAATATCGCGGAACGCTGACAGAGCCGGGGAAAGACAGCCCCTACCGCAATAGAACCGTTGAGGAAAATCTTGAACTATTTGAAAAGATGCGCAGCGGCGAATTCGAAAACGGCGCAAAAGTCTTGCGTGCAAAAATCGATATGAGCTCACCTAACATTAATTTGCGTGATCCCGTTATATACCGTATCTCCCATACTGAACACCATAATACCGGCAACAAATGGTGCATCTACCCAATGTATGCCTTTGCCCACCCAATTGAAGATGCCATCGAAGGAGTCACACACTCCATTTGTACGCTTGAGTTCGAAGATCAACGACCTCTTTATGACTGGATCGTTGAAAATTGTGAAATGGAAAGCAAACCAAAACAATATGAATTTGGCCGTCTTAACCTGACCAATACAGTAATGAGCAAGCGAAAACTGAAGCAGCTTGTCGATGAGGGCTTCGTGGACGGCTGGGACGACCCGCGGATGCCTACTGTTTCAGGCTTGCGGAGACGCGGGTATACACCCGAAGCGATTCGTGCATTCTGCCAAGAGATAGGTGTCGCCAAAACAAGCGGTGTCGTGGACTCTCAGATGCTTGATCATTTCGTACGGGAAGACTTAAAGCTGAAGGCTCCACGGACTATGGCTATCCTGAACCCGCTTAAAGTGGTCATCACCAACTATCCGGAAGGCGAGATAGAGTGGCTGGATGCCGAGGTCAATCCGGAAGTTCCGGAAATGGGCACACGCCAAATCCCGTTTTCACGTGAAATATATATCGAACAGGACGATTTCATGGAAAACCCGCCGAAAAAGTATTTCCGACTTTTCCCGGGCAATGAAGTCCGTTTGAAACATGCTTATTTCATTAAATGTGAAGAAGTGATAAAAGACGATGCCGGTAACGTCATTGAACTTCGCTGCACATACGATATTGAAACAAAAAGCGGATCTGGCTTCACTGGCCGTAAAGTGAAAGGTACATTGCACTGGGTCGAAGCTTCACAAGCCGTTTCAGCGGAATTCCGCAACTATCAGCCTTTAATCTTGGATAAGGAAGATGATGAAGAGGAAGAAAAATCATTCCTGGACCGGGTAAACCCTGATTCTATAGAAATTTTACAAGGATTTGTCGAGCCTAACATGAAAGATGTTAAGCCTCAGGATAAATTCCAATTCTTCAGGCATGGCTATTATAATGTTGATTCAAAACTCACTGCGGCCGATCACTTGGTCTTCAACCAAATCGTCGGGTTGAAAAGTTCATTCAAGTTATAGAATCACGAAAAAGAACCAGATTCCTAATGGGATCTGGTTCTTTTTCATTTTCTGCACCCTTATATCATTTTTTCTCGTAAAGTTTGATCCCTTGCTTGGAAAGGGCCTGTTTAAGAGTACTATGTGTCGAAACCTGACTAAAATCAAGACCTAACTGAATCGATGTCTGGGCCACTTCAGGACGAATCCCGGAAATGGTCGATTGAATGCCTAACAGGTTCAGGGTACTTATCAATTGATAGATCTGTTGGGCAACCATCGTATCCAAAAGGGAGACCCCCGATAAATCGATGAATAAGTGTGTGATATTTTTGCTAATGCATTTGCTTGGAGTCCCATTCAAAATTTCCTTTGCCCGATAGGTATCGATTTCACCGATTAACGGCAATACCGCAATGGCATCAACAATGGGAATGACAGGTGCGCCCAGTTCATTAATCAGCTCCTGTTGTGCAAGGAGTCGTTCTTTTGTCAAAAGGTAATACTGCTCAGTGAACTCACGGTTCAATTGATCGAAGGCACGATTAATAAGCCGGCTCCAACGGATGATTGTATCCTTCGTTATCTTCGTATCCATAAGCATATAATCAGTGATGAAGGCCCAATATGTTTCGCGAACCTTATTAAGCGCTTCCAACACTTCGTAAATAGGGGTGTCCGATTCAACCCTGCTCTTCGCAACAAGTGTGGCCCACTGCTCCATCGTTTCAATAAAAGCAGTTTTATCTTCAAGTAAAGCACTGGTCACTGTCTTGATCGTCAATGTATTCTGTTCCTTAAGCAGCTTTTCGATTTCCTCATTAGAATCTATTGAATAGATGGATCCAGACTGCTTTTCCCTTAAAGCCAGCCAGTTTTCCGTAATCTTGGATGAGTTATCAAGGATATATCGATATAAATGTTCATCTATTTTATCCATTAGTGTTCCCCTATCTCCCTAGTTATTTCATTTTAAAAAGTAATAATAAGTCTCCATATCCCTCTTTCTCCATTTCATTTCTAGGAATGAATCGAAGGGCAGCAGAGTTTATGCAATATCTCATGCCTTTAGGACTTGGACCATCAGGAAAAACATGTCCAAGGTGGGAATCGGCTTCCCTGCTGCGCACCTCGGTCCGGGTCATTCGGTGGCTGAGATCGATTTTTTCATTGACACTTGCCGACATGATGGGCTTCGTGAAGCTAGGCCATCCACAGTCGCTATCATACTTATCCCGCGAACTGAATAGGGGCTCCCCAGAAACGACATCCACATAGATGCCTTCTTCAAAATGATCCCAATAGGCATTATCGAAAGGCGGCTCCGTGCCATTTTCCTGGGTGACATGAAACTGACTCTCCGTTAAGGTCTTTCTAAGGTGTGCATTATTCTTAGGCCAATTTTCTTTAATGAAAGCATCCCGTCCTGAACCTTTACGATACAATGCATAGCGAAATTGATTTTTCCGATAGAACTCTTGATGATATTCCTCAGCGGCGTAAAATTTCCCCGAAGGTAGAATACCCGTAACAATAGGTTTCTTAAACCTCCCGCTCACCATTAAATATTCCTTCGATTGTTCTGCCTCCTGTTTCTGACGTTCATTAAGATAGAAAATGGCTGCCTTGTATTGCTTTCCCCTATCCGAGAACTGCCCCTCGTCATCCGTAGGATCGATTTGGCGCCAGAATATCTCCAATAAGGTTTTATAGGAAATGATTGATGGATCGAATACCACTTGCACCGCTTCAACATGATCGGTCGAACCGGTAATCACTTGTTTATAACTAGGAGCGGCAAATTTACCGCCTGTATAACCTGATGTCACTGAAATAATACCATCCATTTCATCAAAGGGAGCAACCATGCACCAAAAGCAGCCTCCTGCAAAGATAGCTGTTTCTTTTCCATCCATCGTCATCCTAAAACTCCCCTTTCACGCCTGTCATTTTATGTATTATATACCAGCAAGCCAAACACCTTCAAATTCAAAAATTTCTATCTTTGCTGTACATATATAAAAGAGGCACTTAGGAGTAAACCCAAGTGCCCTTTTATGTTAGATCCGTTATTTAAAGTATCACACTTACAATGATCGCTGATAGGATGCTGACAAGAGTCGCACCGTAAAGCAGCTTCAAGCCGAAACGGGCTACAACATTACCCTGTTTTTCATGAAGTCCTTTGACTGCACCGGCAATGATTCCAATTGATGAGAAATTAGCGAATGAAACCAAGAAGACCGAAACGATCCCTATCGTCCTTTTGCTCAAGGCTGCTGATGCGTCCCCTAAGCTCAGCATGGCAACGAATTCATTGGTTACCAGTTTCGTCGCCATGATTCCGCCAGCAGTCACGGTTTCTGAAATCGGTATACCCATGATAAAGGCAAACGGTGCAAAGATATACCCCATGATGTCTTGGAAGCTGATGCCGAAGATCATGTCGAATACGCTGTTTATCCCTGCGATTAATGCAACGAAACCAATTAACATCGCTGCTACAGTGATAGCAACCTTAAATCCATCCATGATATATTCCCCAAGCATTTCGAAGAAAGACTGCTTCTCTGCCCCTTCTTCAACAGGGAGAATATCCTCTTCATCCGTTACGGTATAAGGATTGATAATGGATGCGATGATAAATCCACCAAACATGTTAATAACAATTGCCGTCACAACGTACTTTGGTTCAATCATCGTCATATAAGCGCCGACGATCGACATCGATACAGTTGACATGGCTGATGCACAAAGCGTATACATGCGAGATGGCGGAATGGCACCGAGTTGTTTTTTCAAGGTTATGAAAACCTCGGATTGGCCCACTATTGCTGATGCAACCGCATTGTAAGATTCCAATTTACCCATTCCATTCACCTTACTTAGAAGGAATCCAATCCACTTCATGATGAACGGAAGGATCTTGAAGTGCTGTAAAATCCCGATTAAAGCTGAGATGAATACGATAGGAAGAAGGACATTTAAAAAGAAGGGCGATGCTCCTTCATTTACAATCCCGCCAAATACAAAGGTGATCCCTTCATTTGCCCATTCTAAGAGTTTTCCGAAACCATCGGCAATCGAATTGATGATCACTAAACCAAACTTCGTGTTTAATAATAAGTAAGTTAAAATAAGCTGAATGACCACCATGAGGATGATCGGTTTAATTTTAACTTTCTTCCTGTCACTGCTGGCTAAGATAGCTAGTCCAAAAACAATAAGCAGTCCTAAAATTGCAATCAGAAATTTCATATATTCTGCCTCCACTAAGGGTGAATTTAATGTTCGTGCATTAATAGTAGGATACCCTCAAAAAATTTATGCAAACGTTTTCTCTTTCATCCAAAATACATGTACGTACCTCTCCAGAAGTCTATATTAAACTAATATTTTTTTTAGTGCAATTATTATTTCCCTTTTTTAAAATAACAATTAGTGACAATAATGGGTTTCGTGAATTAAAAAAGAAGGCTCCCCTTCGAAAGGAACCTTCTCTTTCCTCAAATAGTATCGACTATTTAGGCAGCTGTTTTTCTGGATATCACCGTTGTCGCTAATCCAGCGCCTCCAATTACAAAGATGATGATGGATGCGGCCAAGCCACCTGCCCCTTGATAAAAGTCGATGAATTTCCCTGCAAATGAGTCACTGCCTTGGAAACCGCCACCGCTTGGCATCTCCCCTGGAGTCCCGGAACCATTAGGCCCGCCTTGTGGAGTGCCCTGCGTATCATTAGATGCCGTTTCCGTAGATGAATCATCTGTCGCCGTACTGCTATTAGCCGATTCTGTTGTGTTGCGGTCGGCAGGCTGGCCCATCACCGCTTGTCGATTCATGGGTTCATTGCCGCTGCCATCCACATACATCATGATCCCGATGACTGCTTGGGCCATTAAGAGGACCGAAGCCAATATTCCAACCAAAAAGTGTAACCTACCAAGTCTTTTCATCAATGATTCTCCTCCGAAAATAAATGTATTTATAAGATGATTATCTAAAAAGACCCTTAATTTTTCCTTAAGCAGCAAGGAAGAAAGTAAGGGTCTTTTCGTATTGGATGGCATCTAAAGGTAGATTAGCTTCTCCTTTGATTTCTCGGAAAAGTGATTTCAAAACGGGTGCGTTCATTCAGTTCACTCGTAACCTTGATGTTCCCTTGATGTGTGTTTACAATCCATTTGGCAATGGATAAACCTAAACCAGAGCCTTCATTTGCTGAACGGGATTGCTCCACTTGGTAAAAACGGTTAAAAATCAAGGGGAGCTCTTCCTGCGGAATGCCTTTTCCATTATCCTCTACAGTAAGAATGATGGATGAGGCATTCTTGATGCAGGATAGGGAAATCTCCCCGCCTTCCTCGGTAAATTTCATGGCATTGTCCACCAATATCACCAATAGCTGATGGATTCTCTCTTTATCACCATGAAACACCACCTGTTCGGGAGCATGGCTAATGATTGACTTCTCTTGAAAAGAAGCGATATCCGCATACTGTTCCACGATATCCATAAGTAAGTCATCAAGAAAAAAGTTCGATTTCTTAACCTCCATTTGATTCGAATCCGTTCTGGTCAAGGTCAAAAGTCCGTTAACAAGCTTATTCAATCGCCGGACTTCTTTCGAAATGATGGATATATCAACGGCTTTTTCCTCGATTGTCGCGTTCGGTGATTGAAACAGCAAATCAGCCCGCGATTGAATGACAGCAAGCGGCGTTCGAATTTCATGCGAAGCATCCGAGACAAACTGCTGCTGCTGATCCCAGGATTTCTTGACCGGTATCAAAGCCCGTCCTGCCAGAAGATAGCCTGCGCCTACCGCCACTAGACTTCCAATTCCTCCACCAACAAACAATATGAGCAGCAAGCGATCGAGCATATCCTTTTCTGTATCCACATTCCTGATGAATTGTACGGCCATCTCTCCATACCCCGTATCGACTTGGGTGGAAAGGGCCCGATACGTGTATCCATTCACCGAGATTTCTTCAATCTCATCAAAAGTTTCAGGGAAAAATTGTTGTTCATTGACCTTAAAAAAATGGTCTACACTCAATCTTGGCTCAATGATCGTATCATCCGGTCCCCAAACGATGACACTCGGTCCCGGTCCTAAGAGAAACTCACCTTGCGGACGTCCGCCTGGCATGCCCCCATTATTGAAATCCCTGTAATCCTTTTTAAGTGAATCATTGACATCCTTATAGATTTGATTTTCCGTATAGAAATAAATCGTTCTGCTTAAAATGGCTATTAAGACAATAAAGACGATAGAATTCAATAATGTTAGTTGAAGCCGTGTTTTTTGGAACATAATGATCCCCTTATGGTTGTTTTAGCATATAACCAATACCGCGTACGGTTTGAATATCTTTATGATAATTGAAAGGTTCCAGCTTTTTTCTAAGATGATGGATGAACACTTCGACAATGGCAATCGTCGTATCTGAATCAAACCCCCAAATGCGGTCGAAAATTTGCTCACGGGTCAATATTTTCCCATTATTTTGAATTAGGTACTCCAGTAATTCAAACTGTTTCAAGGTCATTTTAATGACCTTTCCATCAACCAAAATATCCTTTTCCTTTTCCAGCAGTTCAATACCACGGTATTTCACATGCTGCGCAAGCGATATAATGCCGCTCCTTCGAAGCAGGGCACGAATCCTGGCCTTAAGTTCCGGTGCCTGGAACGGCTTGACTAAATAATCATCGCCACCCATTTCCAATCCTCTGACACGATCCTCAAGCCCATCTTTTGCCGTCAAAAACAAGACACTTGTATCGATTTTTGCTTCCCTGATTTTCCGTACGATTTCAAACCCATCGATTCCCGGAAGCATTACATCCAAAATGATGATATCGTATATACTTTGCTGAGCCATGAATAGCCCATCTTCCCCATTATCTGCTGTATCGACTTCATATTCATCCGTCAGAATCTGTCGGATCGATTCTAATAATGCAACATTATCTTCTACCACCAAAACCTTCATTCAGGGTACCTCCCAACCGCTTCAATTGTGATATATATGTTGATTTTATCCTTTTTCATATGCAAAAGAAAGCGGGCTTTTAATCGCCTGCTTTCTCTCAAATTGTATGTTCATTCGTGACGCAGTGCTTGAATTGGATTTAACCTGGATGCCTTATTGGCAGGAAATACGCCAAACATTATCCCGATTAAAATGGAGAATAAGAAGGCAAACAATGTCACCGACCATGAATAACTAATCGTTAAGCTTGAAAATACTGAAATCAATTTTGCGATTCCCAATCCAATTCCAACTCCCAACAATCCCCCTAAGCAGCTCAAGACCATTGCTTCAATTAAAAACTGAAGAAGAATCGATTTCCGATTTGCACCAATTGCTTTTCTAATTCCGATTTCCTTCGTCCTCTCCGAGACGGAAACCAACATGATATTCATGATTCCAATTCCGCCTACCAGTAACGAAATACTGGCAATGCCGCCAAGCATGAGAGTGAACGTATCCGACACAGAGCTCATTGTATCCATCAGATCTTCTTGATTGGACACCGAATAGTTATCATTCTGTTCCGGGAATGATGTGGTCATCGTACCTTGTACCTGGTACATCGCCCTATCTATGATATTCTCGTTCTCCGCTTTTAAATATACGGTTCCGATTGTTGTGCTGCCTGTAGCCCGTTCGGCAGTGGTGATCGGTGCAATGATTACATCATCCCCGCTTGATCCCATTGAGGTGCCTACTGATTTCAGGACACCGATCACGCGATAGGAAACACCGCCGATAAGCACGTTCTGGTCCACCGCTTTTTGATTTTCAAAAAGCGTGGTGGCTGTATCTGACCCCAGGACAACGACCTTGGAGCGTAATTCCGTTTCCATATCCGTCAAAAACCGGCCCTGACTGAGCTCTAAATCCCTAACTGATAAGTAGGATGAAGTTGCACCAGTCATTGAAACCTGTGCCGTAGCTTCTCCGTTTTTAGCATAAACGCGACCAGTGACCACAGGCGCCACTTCCGATATCCCGCTTAGCTCTTTAAACTGTCCAATTGTATCATCCGTCATCTCCACGGAGTCGGTATCCGTGACACTTACCGTTATCAAGTTCGTTCCCAGGCTATTGATCTCATCCTGAACGGACTGTGAGGAACCCTGTCCAATCGAAACCAGAACGATTACGGAGGCAACACCAATTATGATTCCAAGCATGGTTAAAAATGCTCTGACTTTATTGGTTTTGATACTGCGTATAGCCATCTTCATTGATTCGCTCAGGTTCAATCCAATCACCTCCATTTTCAAATAGCTGACCATCCTGTATCCGAACGACACGAGTCGCTTCTTTAGCAACTTCCAAGTCATGGGTTATAAGAATGATTGTTTGTCCCTTTTCATTCAATTCTTTCAGCATCTGCAGCACTTCTTTACTCGTTTTACTATCCAGCGCCCCCGTCGGCTCATCCGCCAATAAAACGGGAGGGTTACCGGCAAGTGCCCTTGCAATCGCAACTCTTTGCTGCTGTCCACCCGACAGTTGGGTCGGCAGATGATTCTTCCGGTCACTCAGGCCGACCATATCAAGGCATGCATTGGCCACTTCCCTTCTTTCCTTCACGCTTGCCCCTCTATAAACCAGGGGAAGTTCGACATTCTCCAACGCTGTCAGTTTTACCAACAGGTTAAAATTTTGAAAGATAAATCCAATTTTAATATTACGAATCGCAGCCAGCTCATTATCCTTCATCTTTTCCACTTCTTTTCCATCAAGAAGATATTCACCTATGTCAGGCTTGTCAAGACAGCCAATCATATTCATGAACGTCGATTTCCCTGATCCGGAAGGTCCGATGATGGAAATGAAATCGCCTTTATCAATTGTAAGACAGACATCTTGGAGGGCCTTAACCGTTTCACCGCCTAATTCATATGATTTAGACATGTTCTTAATTTTTATGATGGGTTTCGCCATTTTACTGACCTCCCTTGCCGCTCGGCATCCCGCCGCCGTTTGGCATCCCGCCGCTCGGCATTCCGCTGCCACTCTGCATTCTTATTTCGCCTCCTTGATCTCCCCTCATTCCTTCGCCGTCACTGCCAGTGGAGCTTTCATTGATGGTAATAGGCAATGAAACAAACTGGCCCTCTTCCAGACCTGAAGTTATTTCAATATACCTATCATTGCTGATTCCAGTCTCAACCACTGTCTTTGTACTGGCAGCTTCTTCAGTTGTACCGGATTGTTGTATATTTACATATTTCTCTTCACCGTCCATTTGGACTGCTTCAATCGGAACATATAAGGCATCTTTTACACTATTCGTCAAAATGCTCACTTCAGTCGACATCCCAATTTTTATATCGCCGGGTTTGTCAATTTTGATAGTGACATCGAACGAAGAAACTCCATTCTCATATGTACCTTCCTTTGCTACACTGGTCACTTCCCCCGTAAACGTTTCATCTTCAAAAGCACTGGCTTTAATTTCAACTGTTTGTCCTTTTTTAACACTTGGAACATCCAATTCATCAACACTGATCGTGGTTTTCAATTTTTTATAATCCGTAACATGTGCCAACACTTCACTGCTTGATACACGATCCCCTTCTTCAACATCCATTGTTGTCACGGTACCATCGAATGGGGCAGTTATCGGGTCACTTCCATCCGTGAAGGTAATAAGTTCATCACCTTTCTCAACCAATTCATTCTTCTCAACAAGGACTTCATCCACTTCACCCGTTACAGAAGAAGTGATGTCCTCACTATTGATTGCGGCGACCGAACCGGAACCGCTTATTTGAACTTCAAGATCTCCCTTTTCAACTGTAGCAGTCACCGACTTTGCAATTTCAGGCTCAGCATTGTCCTTCATGAAAATCCAAGCGCATCCCCCAATCGCCAGCACTAAAACCGTACCTATCATTATCAACTTTTTCATCACTTTTCTCCTTTCAGTTTTCCTTCGTTGAAACAAGTATCGTGAAAGAAGCTTAACTTTTCCTTAATGGCCATGTGTTTTATTTCAATCAGCAAGCAGCTTTTGCTTGTACGTAACAATAAAAAACTATGTCGAACGAAAAATGCTTTATTTTCAGCATTTAAATTTACAATATATTCTGAAAAATATATACTGATACTGTTATCGGAAATTGGTGATGAAAACCAAATCATTAATGATGAAGGGGGAACCAACTTGGCATCAAACGATTCAATCGCTAAGGAAACCGAGGTAAGCGCTTCCACGGACTACACCAAGATCGTCCAATCACAATCTTTTCAAGAACTCTTAAGGAAAAAACGCAATTTCATCGTCCCGCTATCCATCTTTTTCATGGTCTTTTATTTCACCCTACCCATACTAACTTCCTATTCTAAAGTTCTTAACTCAATTGCTTTCGGGGCAATCAGCTGGGCCTGGATCTTTGCCTTCGCTCAATTTATCATGACCTGGACATTATGCATCCTCTATTCCAAAAAAGCTGCGACATTTGACCAATTAGTAGAAAAAATCGTTAAAGAAGCGAAAGGATAAAAGGTGAATTTACAATGAATATACTTGCTTTTATATTATTTCTAATCATTGTCGGACTAACATTGGTCATTACCTATTTTGCTTCACGGCGCACCAAAACGACCGCGGACTTTTATACGGCGGACAGCAGCCTTACTGGCTGGCAGAATGGCTGGGCCATTGCGGGAGATTATATGTCCGCCGCCTCATTTTTGGGGATAGCCGGCATGGTCGCACTCTCTGGATTTGATGGGTTTTTCTATAGCATAGGTTTTCTGGTTGCGTATCTGGTCGTTCTTTATATCGTGGCCGAACCGCTCCGTAACCTTGGCAAGTATACATTGGCGGACATGATCGCTGCCCGTTTCAATGAAAAGAAAGTACGCGGGGTTGCTGCCCTTAACACCATTTCCATTTCAACCTTTTATATGATCGCTCAATTAGTCGGTGCAGGTGCCCTTATAAAACTCTTACTTGGAATTGATTATCTTTACTCCGTCATCATTGTAGGTATTTTAATGACCGTATATGTCGTATTTGGCGGTATGACGGCCACCAGTTGGGTCCAAATCGTTAAAGCCGTTTTATTGATGGCAGGTACATTCATCATCTCCATCATCGTGTTGGCGAAATTCGACTTTAGCGTGATCGAGATGTTCAAGCAAATGAAAACAGCCACTCCTTTGGGCGGGGATTTCCTCAACCCAGGTAACAAATTCAAGGATCCTTTGGATACTTTATCCCTTAATTTAGCGCTTGTACTCGGTACAGCTGGACTACCTCACATTCTCATCCGTTTCTTTACGGTGAAAGACGCCATCACAGCCCGTAAGTCCGTAGTATATGCCACGTGGATCATTGGCATCTTTTATATAATGACCATTTTCCTCGGCTTTGGAGCGGCAGCTTTTGTTGGATACGACAAAATCATAGCCGCGAATGCAGCCGGTAATATGGCCGCTCCGCTGCTTGCCGAAGCCATTGGGGGTGACTTCCTGTTCGCCTTCGTCTCTGCTGTTGCTTTCGCAACCATTTTAGCGGTTGTAGCAGGTCTCGTCCTATCGGCAGCATCTGCTTTTGCCCATGACTTCTATGGCCACATCATCCGGAAAGGCCAAGCCACTGACAAGGAACAAGTCGTTGCAGCTCGTTGGGCATCCATCGGAGTATCCGTCCTTTCCATCATCCTTGCCTTATTTGCCCAAAACATGAATGTCGCCTTCCTTGTTTCACTTGCCTTTGCCGTCGCTGCCAGTGCCAATCTGCCAATCATTGTCTTCACGGTATTCTGGAAACGTTTTAACACTGCCGGGGCTGTAACGGGCATGATAGTTGGACTGGTCAGTTCTTTATTGCTTGTGTTCCTAAGTCCCAATGTCTGGTCACCGGTAGAGGGAGCGGCAATATTCGTTGGGGAGCCATTATTCCCGCTTGCCAATCCAGGCATCATCTCCATCCCGATTGGGTTTATCGCAGCCATCGTCGGAACACTTCTGTCAAGCAAGAAAGCTGATGCCAAAAAATTCGACGAAATCTTGGTCACGGCTAACACTGGGATGAAAGATCCTATATAAGCTAGATTTATTATTATTTTAAAATATTAAAAAAGAAAGGAGATCAGGGTGTTCGACCTGCTCTCCTTTCTCTTTATTCAGAACATATTTATCAGGAAGATTCCCTTTAACTTCTCAATCTTAACTTCCTTCTATTGTACTTAGTTACTAACTGGTTCATGACTTCTGCAAAGATCAGCCCCATCGCAATGGCACCAGCCAGCATGAAGACCTTGGCTGCCAGCTGAACGGCGACATAAAAATCATTTCCGACAAAATGCTTCATCGCATCATATGACAAACCTCCAGGCACAAGGGGAATGATTCCCGATACATTGAAAATCGTAATCGGCGTTTTATACCTTTTAGCAAAATACTGGCTGATAACCGCAACGATAAATGCAGCCGCTAATGTTGCAATGATGCTGTTTATCTCATTTTCAACCAAAGCAAAGTATAGGATCCACCCCAACATCCCTACGAAACCACATTGAAACAATGAATTTTTTGGTACATTGAAGATGACTCCAAAGGCGGCTGAGGCAATGAAACTTGTAATAAGCTGTGCAATCATCATTCTTCCTCCCCTAAAATCATAAGAAAACAAACGCAGCCGATATTCCTGCCCCAATGGCTAAAGCAGTCAAACCTGCATCCGCACCCTTGGATAGACCCGAAACCAAATGCCCTGCAATTAAATCCCTGGCTGCATTCGTAATTAACAACCCTGGCACAAGCGGCATCACCGCTCCAATGATTATCGTGTCCAAATGACTTCCAACTCCAATCTGGACAAAGAACATAGCTACTAATCCTACGACTAAAGAGGCGATGAATTCAGCAAAAAAACGAACTTCCAGTAACCAGTGCAAATAAAGCAGGCATGAGAATCCCATTCCTCCAGCTATACAGGACCAGATGAAATCACTCCACTGTCCTTGAAACATGATTAAAAAGCAGCCGCTCGCTATAAATGCAGCAAAGATCTGTACCCACATGGGATACCCCATCCCGGCCTTTTCGATTTGCTTTAACCGTAAATATGCTTCCTCGGGTATCATTTCCTTGCTGGAAATGCTTCGGGATATACTATTAACCAGCGTCACTTTATGTAAATCTGTAGATCGTTGGGAAACTCGAATTAATTTTGAAGCCGGGTGCATACCATCCAGCGAAAAAATAATTCCTGTAGGGGTCGAAAAACTGTGTGATTCACCGCACCCAAACGCTGCAGCGATCCTAACCATCGTATCTTCCACCCGCGAAGTTTCCGCTCCGTTCTGAAGCATGATTTTTCCCGCAAGTAAACATACATCTATAATTTCATTGTATGGTAAACGATCATCCATTTTATCCTCTCCATCACTTCCTGCATGAGTTTCTCTCAATAACAGATAACGATCACACCAATTTAAATCCACCTCATAATAGCCCAATTCCTGTGAAAAGGATATAAAAATATTACCTATTTAATTTATCAATTCCATTAACCTTCACTACTATCTTCCTTAGTACCAGTATTCCCTTTATTTCCTGCCAAAACCGTTTAGTTAAAAGAAAATTCAATTATATCCATAATTAAAAGGAGTGCAGCCACGGTCACTGCATTCCCTTTTTCCTATCCTGTACGACTATACTTCCTTTTGAATGAAGCAATCCACTGTTTCATTAAACAAATCGCTTTCTTCCATAAATGGACAATGACAGCTATCTTCAAAGATTACTAGTTTGGAATTCGGAATGTTTTTATGCAAATGTTCCCCTGCAGCTACAGGAATGACTTTTTCATGCCTTCCAAAACAGAGAAGTGTCGGAATATTGATTTCTGGCAAGAATCCACGATAGTCCACTATCGATTGGTCAAATAGGATGCTACTGGCGATGGATTCCGGCATTTTGGTAACTTCCCCAAGCATCCAGCTTGCATCCTCTGCAGATAATTCATTGTTGAACATGGAAGCAAGGAAGCTTTGCAAAAACGAGGAACGATTCGTTTGGATTTCAGTCATGAAGGTAATCAACGTGTCCATATCAAATGCGCCGATATTAAAATCGGGCCACTTGAAATCAGATGCCAATTCATCCACAATCACGGTTGAATGAATATTTTCCTCACCGAATTGCTTAAGATACTCCCAGACGACAAATGCCCCCATCGACCAGCCTACAAGTATGACATCCCTTAATCCTAGTTCACCTATGAACGCATGAAGATCTTTTGCATAAACGGAGACCGTATTTCCGTAATGTACATGATTTGACTGGCCATGGCTTCTTAAATCAAGTAAGATCGTTCTATATTTTTCTGAAAAGTACGGAAGCTGCCTTTTAAAAAACCGGCTGCTCATCCACACACCATGGATAAAAATAATCGGTTTCCCCTGGCCCTTTTCTTCATAAAACAACTGAACGCCTTCTTCCACCTCAATAAATGCCATTCTATCCCTCCTTCTTGATATTTTCATCATCCATTCCCCTTTATTATTTATTGCATTTCTTCTTTTAACATTCCTTCCTATAAAAATATATTGTCAAACCTGATTTTAGAGTTGATAATGAAGTATATTTTTATTGATATCTTCATCCTGAAAGGACGGAATTTTAATGAAGAGTTTTATCAAAAACTATCGATCCTCTTTAATACTGCTCACCGCCATTATTATCGGCGGGATAGCGGGTGTGGTTTTCGGGGATAAAACCTCGATCATACAGCCTCTAGGGGACTTATTCTTAAATCTGATGTTCACGATCATCGTGCCATTGGTATTTTTCAGTATTGCTTCAGCGATTGCCAATATGAGCGGAATGAAGCGTCTCGGAAAAATCATGGGAAGTATCGTTCTCGTGTTCCTGACAACAGCCGCTTTGGCTGCCGTCATTGGATTTATTGGGACAACCATTGTCAATCCATTGGAAGGCACAGATACGACAGCCATTAAAGAACTGATGGAAAACAGTTCCCCTGAAGAGACCATCGAAGAAGTTTCTTTCTTCAGTCAACTGGTCAACACGGTAACCGTTTCCGATTTCCCAGAACTGTTCTCCAGAAGCAATATGCTTCAGCTTATCGTTTTCTCAGTATTAATCGGACTTTCCACTGCACTGGTCGGTGAGAAAGCAAGACCGATTACTGAGTTTTTGACAGCGGGTACAGCTGTCATGATGAAGGTCGTCAAAATCGTGATGTACTATGCTCCAATTGGACTTGGTGCTTATTTTGCGGCGATTATCGGGCAGCTTGGGCCGCAGATTTTAGAAGGCTATGCTCGCACTTTCATACTTTATCTAGTCTTGGCCTTGATTTATTATTTCGGCTTCTTCACTTTGTATGCCTTTATTGCAGGCGGGAAAGATGGAGTTAAACTATTTTGGAAAAATGCCCTGACACCATCCATTACAGCCATCGCCACTTGTTCAAGTGCCGCGTCCATTCCAGTCAATCTGGAATCAGTCAAGAAAATGGGCGTGCCTAAGGATATAGCAGAGACTGTCATCCCACTCGGAGCCAACACCCATAAAGATGGTTCGGTATTCGGCGGGGTATTGAAAATCGTTTTCCTATTCAGCTTATTTGGAAAGGATATGACAAGCATTTCAAGCATTTTAAGTATACTAGCTGTTGCCTTTTTGGTTGGAGCTGTTATGGGTGCCATTCCTGGGGGCGGCATGATTGGGGAAATGCTGATTCTTAGTGTATTCGGCTTCCCTGTGGAAGTCCTGCCTATCATTGCCGTTATATCCACGATCATCGATGCTCCCGCTACACTGCTTAACTCAACAGGAAACACGGTTTGTGCCATGCTTGTCACAAGGCTTGTTGAGGGGAAAAACTGGTTAAAACAAGCATTCGTTAAAGAAAATTCTGCCGTATGATTCTTATAACGAAACTGGCTCCTGGTTAAAACCGGAGCCAGTTTTTTGATTTTCACGACTTTCCTTCAAACAGTTCTTTAATTGACAAGGGGTTCCATATCCTTGCATAGAATTAAAGGTTGAAGGAGGGAAATGAATGTTAATGAAATGCTTACCTGCCGCAATCACTATCACGGGGCTATTATATATATTTTTTATACCGGAAGAGCCTTTGATGATTAAAATCATGTTCAAGGTCATCCCCATGTTATTGATTTTGCTCTACGCCTGCACAACTGTGGGAAGACGGGATCGTTACCAATCCTTAATACTTCTTGGTTTATTCTTTTGTACTCTTGGAGATGGCTTGTTGATTTGGTTCGTCATCGGGCTTTCCGCCTTCTTGATTGGCCACCTTTTCTATATTTCGGCATTCTTTAGACTATGGAGCTTTTCATGGCTTCGATTTGCGACGATTGTTCCGATTAGCATTTACTCCACTTGGATTAGCCGTGAAATTGTACGTTCTTTAATTGAAAAAGGTGAACATAACCTCATCATCCCTGTAATCTGTTATGTAACTGTCATCTCCCTCATGGGCTGGGCGGCATTTATGACCGGAAATGCTGCCGCAATCATCGGCGGGGTCCTGTTCGTGATTTCCGACTCCATTTTATCTTGGAACAAATTTATCGATGATGTTGCCTTTTCTGGCCCAATGATCATGCTTACCTACTATGCAGCCCAGTTTTGCATCGCTAACAGCATTCGCATGAAACCTTCTTTTCATTTATCGAAAGGTTTGAAAAGTGAACGGCCTATCCAGTGAATCTGAATGTCCAATCGTTCCACATGAAACATTTATATTACAAAAAAAGGCGTTCACAGCCCTGCTTGAACTGTGACGCCTTTATTTAACCTTTAATTTTCTTAATGAAGACTACTTTTAAATAATTCCCTTCCTTATATTCCCTTATTGTTTTAAAATCAGCCGGTAATGAGAATTCTTCCATGATCTCATATTTTCCATTCATTTCCTTGAAAGCAACATCAATGAAGCTCTTGAATTTTTTCATGTCAAACGTACTGCAATTAGTTGAGGCGATAATGACCCCATTGTCTTCCGTAATGGAAATGGTATCCTTCAATAGATTCGTATAGTCTTTTCCGGCACTGAAAGTAAACTTCTTCGATTTGGCAAAGCTGGGCGGATCGAGGATGACCATTTCAAATTTCAAAGCCTTCTTCACTGCATATTTAAAATACTTGAAAACATCCATCACCACGATATTGTGAGCTTCTGGATCTATTCCATTCACACTGAACTGCTCGATCGTCTTTGGTAAACTGCGATTCGCCAGGTCGACACTAGTTGTTTTAACAGCACCGCCTAAAGCAGCAAACACGGAGAATGCCCCAGTATAGGAGAACATATTCAACACGGTTTTCCCTTTGGCGTATTCATCCCGGATTTTCCTTCTGACATCGCGTTGATCAAGGAAGACACCGACCATTGCCCCATCATTCAGATAAACAGCGAAATGGACTCCATTCTCCTTTACAAGAAGCGGAAATGCCGGCTGTTCGCCCATGACAAAATCGTCTTCATCCACGTACTGCCCCTTTGTATCAAAGCGTTTCTTTTGATAAATCGATTTGACCTCGACCGTTTCCTGCAATGCCTTAATGATGTAGTCTTTAAAGGAATATATCCCTTTGCTATACCAGCTAATGACATAGTGACCATCATAATGATCAATGATTAAACCGCCAATTCCATCACCTTCCCCATTAAACAAGCGGAAAGCTGTAGTCTCCCCATCTTCAAAAAAAGACTTTCGGAATTCATATGCTGCCTGGATTTTGCCGTTAAAGAAGGATTGATCGATTTTTTCATTTTCTCTTCGGGTCAATACCCAGCCATAGCCCTTATTCTGTTTACCATAATAACCTTTTGCCAGAAAGCGGTTGTTTTCATCCACCAAACGCACCAAGGCCCCCTCTTCTTGAAGGTCATTAAGATTGGCTATCGACTCTTTAACAATCAAGGGAAAACCCTTGCCGATTTTACTCACGAACTTAGCTTTCATTTTTATATCTATTTCTTTTCCCATCTATATCATCCTATCTATGCAAATGCTTTCCTCCCCATTTTACCCTAATCCCTTTATAAATAAAAACCAGCCCGGTTCCTTAACCAGGCTGGTTTCCAAGAAAACTTTGATTATGAAACTTCCAAATGAAGATCGCCTGGCTTAACTTTACCCATCATTTTCAATACCCGATGTAAGGCAAGTGTGATCACAGCTGGCAATACCATACCCACTGCCACATAAATCAAAAACGTGTACAGCCCCTGACCAGTTATGATGGCAATCGGGGCAATCATTGAACTTAACCCCATGCCTCCAAGCTCATATGGCACTTGAAAATCGAATGCCAAGGTTGCGATAGGCGCACAGATGATTGCCGCCACAAAAGGAGGAATTACATATAATGGCTTTTTGATCAAGTTAGGAAATTGGACTTTTGGCGTAACGACCATCTGTGCCAGGAACCCGCCCATATCATTATCTTTATAAGACATGACAGTGAACCCGACAAACTGAACGGTACATCCGATTAGAGCTGCAGCACTGGAAACGGGATCTAATTGCAGGGCGATCGCCAGTGCAGCGGAAGACGCCGGTGTCATCAATAAAATGCTCCATACCAAGGCTATGACCATGGAACCGATTAAGGGAGAACCCTCGACCGCAGCGGTGGTTTGACTGCTTATCCATGTTAGGAGCGGAGTGGTGACAAGAGCCAGGCCATATCCAGAAACTCCACCGACAAGAACAGCGCCCATTGGGATGGCCATGATGTCCAACTTCGTTTTGCCGATTAGGCGCTTACCTATATATGTTGCAATCACTGCCGCCAAGACCGCACTTAGTGGTTGACCCGTAACAATCGTGAAGGCACCCTCAGCAGTTCTGTGAATGGCAGCCCCTCCAACAGCACTTGAAGCCATGGCGCTAAAGATAATTAATGAATTTCCTCCGAGCTGATATGCGATACCTGCTCCTAAAGCTGGCGCTAGCAAGACCTTTGCGGCCCCGCCTATTGCCATGAAGACCTCCCAGCCTAAATAGCCCCCTATGGATTCAAACAATAACCCGATCCCTAATGTAACCAAGACAGCGTTGGCTATCCCTGTTGATGCCTTGTACATTCGATCGCTGATGTATTCTTTCCTGCTCACTTTATCTCCACTCCTTATTAATTATCTGAATATTCAATTTAGAAAAATCGAAAAAAAAATAAAGGTCTTCATTAAAAAAGCCTATTAAGTATATCGTACCGCTGCCTAAATGTCTGCTAATGTCTGTTCGTATAATAACATGAATTTTCTGATAATGTAAGTGGTATTTTTATTCTAAAAAAATAAAAGCGCTTTCAAAAATAAAGATTTAACACATTACTATTCAATAAAAACTAATGATTTATTTTTTCGAAATAATTTATCCTCATGTTAAGATGTCTAAATGGAGATATCTCGATACATTTACGAACCAAAAAAAAAGAACCCGATTCAAGGATTCTCTCACTAGCTGGATTTATGACTTTTCTAATAGACACCCATCTCATTTCTATTGAAAACCTTCCAATTTTGCAAAAGTATTCCTCAAAAATTGGTAAAACAATTTCTCCGTTGGCATCAGTTCCCTATCAGTCGGAACGATGACCCCTACTGCCCTGGTTACAGATGGGTCCTCCAGCGGCAATTTAACCGTAAAACGAGGCAAGCTATCAATCAAGGAAATCTCAGGAATCAAGGTTATTCCCAGACCTGCTGCCACCAAGCCTTTTATAGCATCTGTATCCTTTCCTTCGAATGCCACTTCCGGTTCAAAGCCATGCAGTTTGCAAGCTTTCATAACGAGATCCCTTAAAACATATCCCTTTGGATATACGATGAACGGGTTTCCTTGAAGCTCATTTAAGGATAATGATTTCTTCAATGACAAAGGATGACTTTCTGGTAAAAGGGCAACTAAGTTTTCAATAAATAGCGTTTCACCTTTGATTTTCTTTTCATTCACCGGCAGTGGGCCAATCAAGGCCATGTTTATGTTACCTTTTATCACAGAATCTATCAGGTAGCGATATGAACCTTGTTTCAATGTGAATTTTGCCTGCGGATAACTTTCCCTGAAGTCGGAAATGACCCTTGGCAATATATAAGAAGCTAAACTGCTGGGAAAGCCAATGCGGATTGTCCCTTTTTCTGGATCCAGGCTTTCAGCCATCTCACGCTTGGCACGATCGATTATATCCATAGCTTGTTCCATATGAGATAAAAATGTATGTCCTATAGGTGTCAATATAATCTTTCGGCCTTCCCTGATAAATAAGGGCACGCCCAGCTCTTCTTCTAAATTGTAAATTTGGCGACTGACAGCAGACTGGGCAACATGCAAGTTCACTGCTGCTTCCGTCATATGTTCACGCTTTGCCACTTCAATGAAATATTCAATTTGCCTTAATTCCAATCTAAGCTCCCTCTTTCATATCAAAACAGCATGTTATTTATCTAATATTCAGATTGTTCGTTTCACTTTTAAATTATATCATGAAAGTATCATATAAAAATCGATAGACTTACCCTATTTAAATTTTATGACTTTATCTAAAGGAGAGAGAACAATGACAACTTCACAGGAAGTAGAGCATGAGGAATTACAAGATGCCAGAGAGTTCGTAAGTCAAGTATACGCACAGGTAAAGGAGCGTAATCCTCACGAAAATGAGTTCCATCAAGCTGTAAAGGAGATATTCCTTTCACTGATCCCCGTTTTTGCAAAACATCCTGAATATATGAAAAGCGGGATATTGGAGAGGCTGGTTGAACCCGAAAGAATGATCACCTTCCGTGTTTCTTGGGTTGATGACCTGGGCAATGTCCAAGTAAACCGTGGTTTTCGTGTGCAATTCAACAGTGCAATCGGACCATTCAAAGGCGGTCTCCGATTCCACCCCACTGTCAATTCCAGCATCATAAAGTTTCTTGGTTTCGAGCAAATCTTTAAAAACTCTCTTACTGGCCAGCCGATCGGTGGGGGAAAAGGCGGGTCGGACTTCGATCCAAAAGGAAAATCGGACGCAGAAATCATGCGTTTTTGCCAAAGCTTCATGTCGGAACTATCTCGCTATATCGGCCCTGATACAGACGTACCAGCTGGTGACATCGGAGTCGGTGCAAGGGAGATTGGTTACCTGTTCGGTCAATATAAAAAGATGCAAGGCAGCTACCATGCCGGTGTTCTAACTGGTAAAGGTATTAGTTACGGAGGAAGCTTGGCCCGTACAGAAGCGACTGGATATGGAACGGTTTACTTCGTCGAGGAGATGCTCAATGACAAAGGGTTACAATTCCATGGCAGCACTGCCGTTATTTCCGGATCTGGCAATGTATCCATTTATGCCATTGAAAAAGCTACACAGCTAGGCGCAAAAGTGGTTGCATGCAGCGATTCAAATGGCTACATATATGATGAAAATGGTCTGAACCTGGATACAGTTAAACGGTTAAAAGAAGTGGAACGAAAACGCTTGAGCGAATATGTCGATGCGCACCCGGAAGCTGTATATCATGAAGGGAGCTACGGTATTTGGTCTGTACCATGCGATATTGCACTGCCTTGTGCAACACAAAATGAAATCGATGAAGAAGCAGCAAAATTACTGGTCAAAAATAATGTGAAGGCAGTCGGTGAGGGTGCTAATATGCCTTCAACCCTTGAGGCCATTGAAGTATTCCTTAATAACGGCATCCTTTTTGGACCAGCAAAAGCGGCCAATGCAGGCGGCGTAGCCGTGTCTGCACTCGAAATGGCCCAAAACAGTGCCAGGATGCCTTGGACTTTCGAAGAAGTCGATGCCAAGCTGCATGAAATCATGAAGAACATCTATAAAAACAGTGTAGAGGCTGCAGAAGCATATGGTGAGCCTGGCAACTTAGTTGTTGGGGCCAATATTGCCGGATTCCTTAAAGTGGCGGATGCGATGCTGACTCAAGGTATACTCTAGCAATCAGTTGATTTAGGAGACGGTCCGACATGGGCCGCCTTACTTTTGTAAAAGAATGACCTCACTTTCTTATACTCTCTCATTCATATCAATTCAAGCTGAATATCCACAATAGATAACATCAATGGAATTAAAAAAAGGAGTGCCGGAAAAGTTCCGGCACCCTCATTGTTTGTATGACAATCATTCTTTGGTGACCAATTTCAATGGAACGGATATTGTGTCATCCACTTTGTCGCCTTTTAAGATTTTTTCAGCCGCATTAACCGCTTCTTCACCGATAAGTGCTGGTTGTTGGGCGATTGTAGCTTTTAGTTCACCGTTTTCAACTGCTTTCAATGCATCATCATTTCCGTCAAAACCAACCACGATAATGTCTTTTCCAGCTGCCTTGATTGCTTCAATGGCTCCTAGTGCCATTTCATCATTATGGGCGAATACCGCTTGGATGTCTTTATTGCCTTGCAGGATATTTTCCATGACGTTAAGCCCTTTTGTCCGGTCGAATTCCGCCGTTTGGCTTGTCAGGACATCTAACTGCTTGTCCGCAATATTGTGGAAACCTTTCCCGCGTTCACGAGTTGCAGATGCACCAGATACCCCTTCAAGTTCCACTACTTTCGCTTTTTCGCCAAGCTCTTTAACTAGATATTCTGCAGCCATTTCCCCGCCAGCCACATTGTCGGAAGCGATGAACGTTTCAATGTCTCCTTCGTCTGAAGAGCGGTCAATCGTGATAACGGGAATGCCCGCTTCATTAGCTGATTGAACAGCTGAAGATATTGCCGCAGAGTCAGTAGGATTTACAAGAAGGACATCAACCTTTTGAAGGATTAGATCTTCAATTCCGCTGATTTGTTTTGCCGTATCATCTTGGGCGTCAACAACTGTGACTTTCATGCCTTTTTCTTTTGCTTCTTTTTCAATACCATCTTTTAAGGAAACGAAGAATGGATTGTTTAAAGTAGAGATGCTGACTCCGACTTTCACGTCTTTCATGGAGTCTTTCTTTTCTTTTTTATCATCTGTTAGACCAGAATCCATTGAACAGGCAGCCAAGACCATTAAAGAAAGAACCATGATGATCGATACTATTTTTTTCATTGATTACACCTCTTCTTATGATTTTTTACGGTCAAGTAAAACCGCGATTAATATAACTGCACCTTTTACCACTTGCTGGTAAAAAGAGGAAACACCAAGTAAATTCATGCCGTTATTCAAGGTACCGATGATCAGGACACCGACCAGCGTACCGAACAAGCGCCCTTTACCGCCTGAAAGGCTCGTTCCACCCAGCACCACGGCTGCGATGGCATCCATTTCATAGGATTGGCCTGCCGTCGGCTGTGCCGAATTCAGACGGGATGTCAAAATGGCACCGGCAATGGCCGCCATCGTACCGGCCAGACCATAGATGGCCACCTTGACTCGGTCAACTTTAATCCCCGAAATACGGGAAGCCCTTTCATTTCCTCCAATGGCATAAGTTTTACGGCCAAAGGATGTTTTATGAAGCAGGAACCATAAGATTAAGAAAGCGATGACCATCACAACGGCCGGTACTGGCACTCCAAGGAAGTAACCTCTCCCAAGCATCTGGAACATAACGGAATCGCCAATTCCAGTAATCGGCTTTCCATCCGTATACACAAGCGTTAATCCCCGGAAAATCGTCATGGTGGCCAGTGTCACGATGAAAGGGGCCATTTTTCCCTTTGAAACGAGTATCCCATTGATTACACCCATTATTGCACCTAGTAGAATGCCTACTAATATTGCTAAAATCGGATCTAATCCCGAGACCATCATACCAGCCATAAGTGCGCTGGATAGAGCTAAAATGGAACCGACGGACAAGTCGATGCCACCTGTCAATATGATAAAGGTCATTCCAAATGCAATAAGTGCATTGATGGAGGTTTGACGCAATAAATTCAAAATATTATTCGGTTCCATGAATGATGGATTTAAAACGGTTATTACGATAAATAAAAGTACCAGGGCGAGTAACGGACCGAATTTCTGCCAAATCCCGCTTTTCCCTGTAGCCTCAAGTTTCATCCTAGTTCCCTCCTGTCGCCAATGCCATAATTTTTTCTTGCGTCGCTTCCTGCTTTAACAATTCCCCAGCAATCTCACCTTCGTGAACCACAAGGATTCTATCACTCATTCCAATGATTTCCGGAAGCTCTGACGAAACCATGATGATGGCGATGCCTCGCTCCGTCAATTCATTCATCAACTCGTAAATTTCACGTTTTGCGCCAACATCTATGCCTCTGGTCGGTTCATCCATAATTAAAACTTTAGGGGAAGTGCCGATCCATTTGGCTATTACCACCTTCTGTTGATTTCCTCCGGATAGATTGCCGATGACCGTTTCAGCAGAAGATGTCTTTACATGAAGTCGCTTAATCATCATTTCGGCAAAGTTCATCTCATCTTCCGTTTTTACGATTCCGTTAGGAGCAAAACTTTTGAGATTCGGCAAGCCGATATTTTCCCTTACAGAAAAGTCCAGGATCAACCCCTCTTCTTTACGATTTTCCGTAATGAAAGCCAGGCCGTGTCGAACTGCATCCGTTGGTTTTCGTATGGAAACCTTCTTGCCTTCAATGGTGATTTCACCCCTGTCTATTTGGTCGACACCAAAAAGGGCGCGCATTATTTCTGTTCTTCCTGCTCCCATCAATCCGGCGACACCGACAATCTCACCTTGGCGAACCGCGAAATGGATATCTTCAAAAAGCCCCTTTTTAGTTAAACCTTTTACATCAAGGACTATGTCTCCAGGGTTCGCTTCACGATGAGGAAAACGATCCTCCAGCTCCCGCCCTACCATTTTTTGAACGACTTCATCGAAATTTGTATCTGCAATTCTTTTCGTATCGACGGTTTTTCCGTCACGCATTACGGTAATCCTGTCACAAATCGCGAATATTTCTTCCATCCGATGAGAAATATAAACAAGCGATACACCCTTTTTGGTAAGTCCCTTCATCACTTCAAAGAGCTTTTCTATTTCCCTATCAGTTAAAGCTGCTGTGGGCTCGTCCATGATGATGACTTCGGCATCCGTCATGAGCGCCTTGGCAATTTCAATCATTTGCTGTTCCCCGACAGAACAAAATCCGGCTTCCTTATCAAAAGGAAGGGAAATATTAAGTGTTTTAAAAATCTCGTTTGCACGCGCTTTCATTTGTTTCGTCTTCAGGACACCGAAGGCATTCACCATTTCCCTGCCGATAAATAGATTCTCCAGCACGGTCATTTCTGGCCAAATATTCAATTCCTGACGGATAAAGGCCATTCCTGCCTCTTCCGCTTCCTTTGAATCCTTGAATGAGGTTTCTTTACCGTTAATCTCAATCGTTCCTTGATCTTGTTTATGCAGCCCGGTCAAAATGTTCATCAAGGTTGATTTCCCCGCACCATTTTCCCCCATTAGCGCATGTACTTCCCCAGCCTCTAAAGAAAAATGAACACCTTCCAATACCTTGTTTTGACCAAATGCTTTATAAATATTGTGCATTTCGATTTGCATGCTCATCATCTCATTTCTTTAAAAGAATACTCCAGACTGCAATATGCAATTTGAATATGGCGTCGTCTCCCCGGTCCGGATTATTGCTTTCGCGTTACTTGTCAGCCTTTTAAAATCCTCATGGGAAACATATTCAATCGCTGCTCCGAATTGCTGCTCCATATATTGATGCTGTTCCGGGTTTTTAACCTTCACTTCTGTGGCAGCGATAACTTTTTCAACAACCATATCTTCATGAATCGCCCGGACGACATCTTGAAATGATGGTGTTCCAGGCGTCAATGCTAAATCTATCTTGCAAACTCCAGGTGGCACCGGCAGTCCGGCATCACCTACGACAATATAATCGGTATGACCAAGGTCAACCAGGACCTTGGCTATTGAACTATTGATGATTCCTTGACGTTTCATGCTTCAAAGCCCCTCTCGACCTCTATCCTTTGCGGCATGCCGCCTTGGGCTCCTAACTTCGTCACGGAAATGGATGCTGCCCGGTTCGCGAATAACAAACATTCGTCAAAACTTTTTCCTTCTGCAACAGCCACGGCAAAGGCAGCATTGAATGTATCCCCTGCGCCTGTCGTATCCACCGCTTCCACTTCAAAGCTTGGAACAACTTTTTCTTCATGTCCGTCAAAATAACGGACGCCATTTTTTCCTTCGGTAATGAATAATTTATTGGGATACTCAGTCAAGACTTCCGTTCTATCTCTCCCATTGAATAGTATTTCGAATTCATGTTCATTCGGAGTAAGGAACGATGCCTGTTGAATGACAGCCTCGCTTAGCTTGCGGGCGGGAGCTGGGTTCAATAGTAATCTCTTTTGAAGCGTGTTGCACAATTCAGCCAAATATTCCACCGTTTCCTCAGGTATTTCCTGCTGAACCAACACGATATCCGATTCCTCTATTACCTTTTTCGCCTTTTGTACATATTCAGGAGTAATGAAATCATTCGCACCTTTTACGACAATAATGCTGTTATCACCTTCCGAAAGGGTAATGTGTGCTGTCCCGGAAGCGGAATCTGTAACCGGTTCCACATACTTCGTATTTACATGATTTTTTTTCAGGTTATCTAAGATGATCTCTCCATAGACATCATCTCCTACACATCCAACCATCGACACTTCTGCACCAAGACGTGCCGCTGCAACAGCCTGGTTGGCTCCCTTTCCTCCGGGAACCGTGATAAAGGACTCCCCTAAAACCGTTTCACCAGCCATTGGCCGCTTGGCTGATGTCACCACTAAGTCCATTGAGGAACTTCCTACTACTGCAATTCTAATCATGTCTTCTCCGCCTTCCTTCTCGTTGTTTGTCTCTCCACAAAAGAAACAGGGAGCTTTTCATGTGTTACTTCCAATTTTTCTTGATTGATCTTTTTAATTAGCATTTCCGCCGCTTGTGCCCCCATCTCATAGGCTGGCTGCCGAATTGTCGATAACGGCGGGTGCAATAACGCTGTGAAGGCGATATCATCATAGCCGATCAATTGTATGTCTTCCGGTATCCGTATTCCCCGTTTTAAAATCTCTTGAAGTGCGGCGGCTGCAACAATATCATTACAAGCGATGATTCCATCGGTTTCCGGATATTGCTCGAACAGCTGTTTCACGCAAGTTTGGCCGCCCTGAAGAGTTAGGGATGAATCCATGACTTGCACGTTCACTTTTGCTTGTTTCAATTCTTCCAATGCTGCCATGTACCGTTCATATACAGGCTTTATTTCGACTGGCCCCCTAATGAGGACGATATTCGTACTGCCTCTATCCAGCAATACGCGTGCTGCCATCTTACCGCCTGTCTTTTGATCGGAATAAACAGCTGGTAATTTCTCTGCTGTACGGTCAAGAAGGACAACCGGAATATCCAGATTATCGAAATTTTCATTGGCTTCTTCACTAGTTGAAGCAATCATGCCCACTACATTATTTTGCAGGAATGTGTCGATATATTCTATTTCTTTCTCTCTCTTTTCATCACTATTTCCAAAAATTAACCGATAACCAAATTGCTGTAGATAATCCTCCACACCTCTAGCCATTTCTGGGAAGAAAGGATTCGTAATGTCCGGCAAAATCAAACCAACCAATTTGGATTTACGTTTGTAGAGGGATCTTGCCACTTCATTCGGTTTATAATTTAATTTCTCAACAGCTGCCATGACCACCTTTTTTGTGTCCTCATGTGCATAACCACTGCCATTCATAACTCTGGAAACCGTTGCCACAGAAACCCCAGCTTCCTTTGCCACATCCCGAATAGTTGCCAATATATCACCCTCAATAATTTTGTGTAACCGTTTACACATAGCTTATCACCAATTTAAATGAACGGCAAGCCCTATCTCAAAGATAATTTTTAGGTAATTTGACCCGAAGAGGATAACACAATCCGTTTTTTATGCGTACATTTCGTCTCTTTGAGTTTCCCATATATAGGTTTAATATCCTCATTACCTCAAGATTTAATCTATTTAAATCATAAAAGACTGAGACAACAGGAGTTCTACCTAACCGTTAAAACTAAGTTGATTGGAGCGGAAGGGACGAGACTCCTGCGGGAAAAGCGAGTCCAAGGGAGACCCCGCAGGCGCAAAGGCGCCGAGGAGGCTCACGGACCGCCCGCGGAAAGCGAGTTCCTGGAGCGGAAATCAATGGTCAAATTTTAATAATCTAAAAAGACTGTAGACGTACTCAATCTTATCGAGTTTGTCTACAGTCTGAAACTGGCTCAAAAGTCTGAGCCAGTTTAACTTTATAGCGATTTTGCAGGTAACTTTTCATAAAGGGCATTATTCACATGCCCAAACTCAGATGCATGCGGACGGTCTTCACCATCGCTATACCCATATTGAAGCATCCGATTTCTATTCAGGCAGAGTTTTGTTAATTTTGGCGCAAAGAAATTGAATGTATCGAAACGATCCTGTAACATAGGGAATTTTTTCTGATGTGTCAGGATTGTTCGGGCGACGCCTTCCCAGAAAGCATGCTCATCCAAAAGGGACCTCTTCATCAGAAGTGTTGACAAGTATCGGAAATGACAGATGAACAGTCCCGTGAAAATGAATTGAACCAGCCCCTCGGGAGTCTCACTTCTTAGTACTTTCCTTAAATCATCAGGGAGGCTGCTTAATTCAGGAAGCGGCTGATCACTGACGTTTACATCATCTACAAAATCCTTGATGGCCAAGCGGTGAGGCTTGTAATCCTTCAAAACTAAAATGGTATTTTGACCATGTGGCGAGAAGACCAATCCATATTGATAGATAAAATGTAGTAATGGTGATAGGATGACGTCGAATAATTGAGCTGTCCAGGCTTCTGCAGTCAATCCCGATTTTTCAATAAGGCTTTCCACATATGGTTTCCCTTTGCTGTCCACATGTAAAAGGGACGCAAGCGTAATGGGCTTTTCGCCTTCTTCCATATAACTGTAAATACTTTCTCTCCAAATACCCCCCAGCATCTCTAAATATTGATACGGTACATTCTCTAGCTTGGAATAATACGGGTGATCAACATTTAAACTGGCCACTTCACCAGGAAGCACTACTTTGCATTGTTCTTTCAAGAATGAATCATTTTCATAAATGTCCTTTATATACGTTGTGATTTTTGGGGCAATGACTGTGCGTTCAGCTGGCAATCCACGGTATACTAGCGTATTTAAAATGCTCATCGGCAGCTTGACATGGTGTTTATCCTTATTCGATACATTAACAAATGTCCGGATGGATTGTTGCGGCAGATACTTATCGGGACCATTTCCCAAAGCTACGATCAGCCCTTTAGCCAGGTCATCGGTAAAGTTCTGGATGATTACATTCTTCCACTGCCATTCATGAACTGGGAGGTAGTAATAGTTTTCTGCGTTCAGCCCTTTTTCCGTCAATATCTTTGCAAATGATTTTTGGGTTTCCCCATCCAGTTCATTCTCCATCAATTGCTTATAAGATAACGTTTCTACTGAATTGAACTCCCCCCTCGTTTTATGGACGGCAATCCAAGATAACTGAACTTCCTTCTGGTTTTCTGGAGCGAACTGCAAATAATCATCATAACCGAAACCGATTCTTCCCTTGTTATAAGCAATCCAAGGGTGACCGCTCATTTCTCCTTCAAGTAATGCATAATCCAGTTCGACTAAATCATCCGCATCTTGTTCAGGTTTGGATAGCAGTTGGAGATCCGCAAGCAGCGTATGATGGAATTCTTTGATTAAATGTCCTGTTGTTTCTGCAGTCATCCCAATTAACGGCTGGATGTCCAAAATGAATTGAATGGCATCCTTGGCCTGTGTAAAACCTTCCGTTTCACTTACCTGGATCGACTCGGCCTGTACTTCATAGCTGTCAAAAAGACGGGGCGACGCCAAAAATCGATAAGATTTCCCCTCATTTATCTTTAACTCATATAGGTTTCCTGCTGTATTTTCGTTCAGAACAGCTGGATGGATCATATCTTCATACATATACTCAGAAATCATCTTGGCCAGCAGGTTTTGGTTTACTATCGACCAATTTTTTTCTGAAACTGCCTGTTCCACTTCATTTATGAACTGCATATAATTCTCCCCTTCCCTTCTCTTAGTAAGCCATGACGGGTGTTTTTACACGGAATGACTGAAATGCACCCTTTGGCTCGGATGGATAAACTTCTTTACCTGCCAATTGATTGATGATAATAGAATTTCGGAATGCTCCTAAGCCTAGATCCGGAGCACCCACACCATGTGTATGTATCTCGCCATTTTGAATAAAAAGGTGATTCGGTGTAGAGATGGCCGTTCCTACCCGATAGTCTTTCGTTATTGCAAGACGACCCAAGTCATCGCGGACTAAATGGTCCTCCATGGTTTCAAGGAATGCCGGAAGGGTTGATTTATAGCCCGTCCCAAAAACGACCGCCTCTGTATCCACATCAAATTCGCTATCTTCTACCCACTGTCGGCATTTCAATTCCCAGCCATTTTCAGCAGGGGTAACCGCTGCAACTTCCGTCATGGCCCTAAGTTCAATGGACAGTTCGGCATTTCCAATCGATTTTTCATACATCTTGTCAAAAATTGCTGCGATTGTTGTGGCGCTGATGCCTTTATACAATAAATCCTGTTTCGGCAGGATTTCATCCTTCTTTTCCTGCGGCAGTCGATAAAAGAAATCAAGGTAATCCGGCGTGAAGTATTCCAACCCGAGTTTTGAATATTCCATAGGGAAAAATCCCTTGGATCTTGTATACCAGTTTAGCTGGTAGCCATTTTCCTCCTGCTCATTAAGCAGATCCAGAAAGACCTCGGCCGCACTCTGTCCAGATCCGACAACCGTTACGGACTTTTTCTTTAAGATATTTTCTTTATTCCGTAAATAATCGGCCGAATGCAGGATGCTCTCTCCCATATATGGATGAAAAGCCGATGGAACAGTCGGGGCGCTGCCAATTCCCATGACTACATGACGGCTATAATAGACTTCGATCTTTTGTGATTGTGCATCCCTTACACTGATTTGATAGCAGGGTTCATCTTGATCCCCTATATATTCAACCGCCTCCACCGCTTTTCCAAAACGGCAGCTATCAAGTTGATGGGCAGCCCAGCGGCAATAATCGTTATATTCTTTTCGTGGAATCAAGAATTTTTCAAGGAAGTAGAAATGATAAAGCCGATCATGCTGCTGTAAATAATTCAGGTAACTATATGGGCTTGTCACATCTGCCATGCTAACCAGATCGGCAAAGAACGGTACCTGCAGAGTTGTCCCTTCCAACAGCATCCCTTCATGCCAATTAAATTCCCGCTTTTTCTCAAAAAAGACGGCATTCAACTCCGGGGTTTTCTCCAAAAGGGCCGCAAGTCCAAGATTAAAGGGACCTATCCCTATCCCTACCAGGTCATAGATAGATTGTTGCTTCTCCATAGTTCCACTTCCTCTCGAAATTCTCCCGTGTACATGACATAAGCAATGCATTTTTATCTGGGAGCTCAATTTCTTTAATTGGGGTAAACCCGCACTTTTCAAATAAATGAATCATCTTTGCATTTCGAATATCCGGTTCTGCCATCACTTTGTTTGTGGTTGAAGTCAGTAGTTGGAATTTCACCATTGCACGTAAAAACGGCAAAGCCAGTCCTTTTCCCAGGTAATCCGGATCACCTATGAGTAAATGAATGCCTTGATCTCCCTCTTCGGATTCATAATAATCTTCGATGATATCGCCTTTAACCCAATACGATTCCCAATAGCTCATGGGAATGGAGTCCAGACAGCCTAAATAGAGTGTTTGGTGTGTATCAGCCAATGCCTTTTTTAAATGAACAGCGAATTTTTCTTTTGTGAAATTCAAATTCCAGTAGGGTATCACATGATCTTCATGCATCCATTTATGCAATGTATCCAAATCCCTCTCATATTCAACTTTGACAAATGAAAGCTGCTGATTACAGTCCTTAAGCATTTCTTCATAACTATTTTTCATGGACGGCCATAACCCCCTGCGCGAACGGATTATCAATCGTTGTATAAACGGATTGTGTCTCAAGTGAACCGACAAGCTCATCCATATCATGAAAACGTGTCAGTAAATTAGCCTTACAAGATAATTCCCGGGCATGAAGCAATTTTGAAACAACTCGATTCAACCCTTCATCTTCGCTTTGCGTGCTGCATGTTTCCAGTTGTTCCTGAACGAGCTGTAACAGTGTTTTTTCTGATACTAATCCTTCTGTACCAAAATTATTAATTAAGCCTAATAAGTGATTAAAAAAGAAATAGTATTGCAGTCTTTCTTCAGCGACTTCATCAGAACAAATCGTGAAGCTTTTTTCACTTAGTTCTGGCAAGATCTTCAGCAGCCTGTCCACTTTGGACTCACAATAGTAATACCCTTGATTATCACGATAATAAAAAGTGGCTGGGTACCCATCTTGAAGTTGAATGATGGAATTTTGTTGATGGGCTTCCAAAACAATTCCATACTCTTCAAATAGCCAAAGCATCGGTTTCAATGTCATTGACAGATAGGTTTTGAACCAATCCTTACTCACTTCTTCGGTACTGCGATTTTCATCAGCTGATAATTTGCGGATGATCGCTCCAAGTCTTGATGGGGCACCATAGGCATTATCCTGACATAAGCCGGCAATCAGGCTTACTTGTTTATCGTTTTCATAAAAAGGGTTTTCCCGAATATCTACATCGAATCCTGATTCTTGCTCGGCTGTTTTGATAGTTAGGTAAGCAGGGTCCTTGATGATACGGAAGGAGGGGTGCCGTTCTTTTAGATCGTCGCCCACTTTAGAATCTATTAATTTTGCAATTTCGACACCACGATCCAATTCTTTTTGCAGATTTGCACGTAAAGAATTCGTGATTTTAACCGGAACGGAAAATTTGTACATATTTCTCGATGTGGCACTATATACCGTTCTAAATGAAGAGGTGGCCGTGAATTTTTTCCCAAGCGGTCCTGCATAAACTAATGTCCCTTGCTCGAGTAGCCTCTTGACCTCTTCTTTTTCGATAAGCACTTTTGCCTGGAGAGGGTGTGCCGGGATGATGATATATTGGCTTTCCTTTTGGCAATACGTTCTTCGGAATTCACTGGAAATCTCCAAGTCACCGGCTAGTTCCTGTTTAATGATCTCACTTGCCGATGTGACTTCACTAGAATCCTGGATGACAATCGAAGGTTCTGCCAGGAAGTAGTGCAGCTGAAACTCCCCTTTTAATTCGGGTGAATAAATCCATTCATCTTTTTCTGAAATGCCCTGCTTGCTTTTCGGTGTCGGGTGGAACAGGTGTCCGAATAAAAGCGACTGCTCTGCTTCGATGTAGGTGAAATCAGGACTTTGAAGTGCATCAACGTCTTCCGTCCTGGCTTCAACATACCGTTGAATATTTTGGCTGCTTAGGATGACGCGCAGCATCAATTCATCTTCACTATCCGTCCGGCCCTGCTCATTCAATAATTCTTTAGAAACAATCGAGACCATTGTCACGTAATCTAATTCATGTACTTGTTTGGATGCCGTTTGATAGTAAATCGGGAAGTTGAAAATATGACGCCCCGTTTCCGACCAATATTTAAGCGGAACAAGCAATGCAATATCTTGGGATATGAGCTTACTGACCATTAATGAATCCGAAATGGCCCCCTCCAAATTCGGCCAGTTTTTCGTTTCTTCTAAACTGCAATTTCCGGTTTCCCGGAAATAACAATTCAGAAAGCTTTGCATTGTCGCCCTTTCAGCTATTTGCTTACCATTCATATTCATTCCTCCATCATCTTGAACATTTCACCTAATACTCGAATTTCGTTTAAAATTTCCTCTATGTGTTCAAGCCTTGTCATTGGATTCAATAGTGTCATTTTTAAATATACCTGGCCTTCAAAACGTGTTTTTGCTAAAAATGCACGTCCGCTTTTCAGTAATTCTTGCTGAATCTGTTTATTTAATAGGTTTACTAACTGATCACTTTCTCCTTCGGGATTATAACGGAATACAACCGCATTCAATTCAGGGTCTTTATTCAATACTGTGAATCCTTCCTCTTTATCGATCTTCACAGCCGCTTCACGTGCAAGGTGACAAGTATAGTCGATCATTTCGGCAAAGGCATCCAGTCCAACGACCTTCAATGACATCCAGAGTTTCAGTGCGTCGAACCTTCTCGTCGTTTGAACCGATTTATTGACTAAGTGAACCATGCCCTCCGCTTCATCTTCCTGTGGATTCAGGTAATCTGCGTGATGCTGGATATATTGAAATGAGTTGCTGTCAGAAACAAGAAAAGCACCACAGCTGATGGGTTGATAGAATAATTTGTGAAAATCGACCGTAATCGAGTTGGCCCGTTCAATTCCGCTGATTAACTCTTTGTAATCCTTACTTAAAATCATCGCGCCTCCATATGCGGCATCCACATGCAGCCATATCCCACTCTTCCTTGCAGCTTCGGACAATTCGTGTAATGGATCGATTGAACCAAAATCCGTTGTTCCACAAGTTGCAACGATGGCAAATGGCAGTAAACCCTGTTCCTCTAAATGCAGCAGCTGTTGATTTAATTCAGCTACGGACAGACGGTGATTTGAATCCGTTTTAATCGTGATTACGGCCTGTTCACCAAGCCCCAGCTGTGCCGCTGATTTACGAACCGTAAAGTGGGCAGCCTCGGAGCATAAGATCCGCAATTTTTTCGCCTCGACCGGCAAGCCATGCTGTTGAACGTCAACACCCCAGACACGCTTACAATAAGCGTCCCTAGCCAATAGCAGGCCCATATAATTAGATTGGGTTCCACCGCTTGTGAAAATCCCATCCGCTTGTTCCGGCAACCCTACCTTTCTGCACAGCCAATCTATTAAACGCTCTTCAACGAAGGTTGCCGCCGAGCTTTGGTCCCATGAATCCATGGATTGATTCAACGTACCGATAATCATTTCGGCAGCCACGGCAGGTATTAATGTCGGGCAATGCAAATGTCCGATACAAGCAGGGCTTTGTACATTGATGCTGTCATTAATAACAAACTCTGCCAGCTCATCCGCTACCGCTTCCATTGTCTTCCCTTTTGGAGAAGCGAGGGTCAGCTCGTTTAATCTTGCTTCGATTTCATACGGTTTTTTCCCAGAGTATGGTGAATTATTCCCTTTTAAAAAGCTGGTCAGCTTTTTTTCAATGATGTTTAATGACTGGCTGTAGTTATTGAAGCCTTCTTCGTTATTCAGGAAAAATCGAGAATAAGCAAAATCCGTTTTATTTATCATTTCGATCATTGATCATTCACCCTCTTGCAACAGCTGCACGAACAGCTTGTTCAAAAATTGCAGTGGCCTCGCGAAGCTGGGATTCCGTAACGATCAATGGAGGCAAGAACCTCACTACACTTCCATGTCTGCCGCCAACTTCTAGAATCAACCCTCTTTGAAAACATTCCTGTTGAATGGCACTGGCAAGTTGCGAATCAGCAGGATGGCTCCCATTCGCATTTTGCGGTTCTTCATGATTGATCATTTCCACACCGATCATTAATCCCCGGCCCCTGACATCCCCGATCTGCGGAATATCTTTTTGCAAATCTTTAAGAATATCCTTTAAGATTTCTCCCATTTTAGCGGCATGCTCCACAAGATTCGTCTCTTTCATGTATTTTAAAGTTGCTGTTCCCGCTGCCATCGCCATTTGATTTCCGCGGAACGTACCGATATGTGCACCTGGAGACCATAGATCCAGCTCTTTGTTATAAATCACCACCGATAATGGAAAACTTCCGCCTATTGCTTTGGATAGTACAAGAACATCCGGAACGATACCTGCATGTTCAAACGCAAACATTTTCCCTGTACGGCCGATACCTGATTGAACTTCATCGATGATTAGCGGAATGCCCTTCTCTTTCGTTATTCTCCTGATTTCCTTAAGCCATGGAATTGGAGCTGGAATGGAACCTCCCTCGCCTTGTACTGCCTCCAAAATCATTCCTGCAGGCGCCAATAATCCTGATTCGGGATCGTTCAATAGATTTTCGATATACTGGCTGCTGATTTTATGGCTTTCTTCACCGCCTATTCCAAAGGGACAGCGATATTGATAGGGATACGGCAGGAATTGTACATCCGGCATCAACCCTTGTATTTTTTCCTTTGGTTTTGTATTGCCGCTGATTGACATCGTTGCATGCGTTGCCCCGTGGTAAGCTCCTTGGAAGGATAATATACTTCTATTGCCTGTCGCTGTTTTAACCAGTTTAAGTGCTGCCTCAATGGCATCTCCGCCAGTAGGACCACAGAATTGAATTTTTGCATTTTTCCTGAATTCCTCAGGCAGGGATTCAAAAATTTCATCGACGAACTGCTCTTTGATCGGCGTCGTAAAGTCCAATGTATGTAAAGGACGTTTATCCTTAAGAACTTTTTCCATTGCTTCAAGCACAGCCGGATGATTGTGCCCAAGCGCTAATGTTCCAGCCCCGGCAAGAAAATCAATATATCGTTTTCCATCCATGTCTGTTAGGTAAATTCCCTCCGCTTGATCGATCGCCATGGGTAATCTCCTAGGATAAGATCGGGCATTTGATTCCCTTGTATTTTGTTGTTCCAGTAGTTGATCATTTTTTGTAAGCGTATTCGTTACCATAGTGAACCTCCATGTATTGAATTAATTGAGAATAATTATCATTATCATGGACCTTATTCTACTGATAATGATAATTATTCTCAATAAGTAAATACACTCATTTTTCTTCTAGTAAATTCCAATAAAATTAAGAAAAGGTTAAAACTGGGGCCTATTCTCTATTTATCTATTGAATATAAAAATGTTGTTAAGGTTTTATTAAGATTCTGTTTATAAGCTGAATGCAGTCAAAAAATCAAAGAAAAGGAGGAACCAACAATGAATGGTTTAAAGGGAAGGCGGGAGCTCAAACATGCAATCACCAAAGCGGATTGTCACTTATTAAGAAAAAATCTGCAAAACTTCATGAGCCTTGATCCGCATGGGCTGGATGGGAAATATTTAATTCGAAGTGTCTATTTCGATAACTTTGACAATAAAATCCTGCGGCAAAAAACAGAGGGATTCTATCACAGGGATAAGTTCAGGGCTAGACTTTATGATCATAATACCGATTTCATCAATCTAGAAAAAAAGAGTAAGCGGAATAACCTTACCTATAAACAGAAGTGCAGGCTTTCTGCCGAGGAATACGAACGGATTCGTTCAGGGGATATAGATTGGATGACCGAGGATTCAAGGGATATACTCAGTGACTTATACGTTCAAATGACCCTTTTTCAAATCAAGCCGACAACCGTCGTTGACTATGAAAGGGAGGTATTCATCTATGAGTACGGAAATGTGCGGGTCACCTTTGACAGTAATGTGAAAACGAGCTATCGGGATACGGACTTCCTAAATCCCGAATTAATCGTGGTTGATGCTTTAGCCCCAAATTGTGTCATCCTGGAAATAAAGTTTGACGAATTTCTTCCGGATATCATCAAACAATTGTTATCCATCATCGATACTAGAAAAACAGCTTTTTCAAAATACCAACTAAGCAGAAGATACGGCTGATTGCAGCAAACACTTAATATTTGGAGGAATAGCAAATGGATACGACGACAACTAGCACCACTTTTAATGATATTTTCAAATCAAGCTTTTTGGACAAGACCGAGAGCTTTTCAATCATTGACTCCCTAATTGGATTACTGTTGGCATTTGCCATCGGATTGTTCATTTACGTCATTTATAAGAAGACCTTTTCCGGTGTGATGTACTCACACAATTTCAATATATCCCTCATCATCATGACAATGGCCACGGCTTTGATCATCATGGGAATATCCACGAATATCGTTATCTCCCTTGGTATGGTCGGTGCACTCTCCATCGTACGATTCAGAACGCCTATCAAAGATCCCATGGACTTGGTCTTTCTATTCTGGGCAGCGGCCTCCGGGATTTTATGCGGGGCAGGACTAATTCCGCTAGTTATCATCGGTGCAATCTTAATAGGTATCGTCATGCTCATATTTGCCAATCGGATCACTGTTGAAAATCCATTTTTATTAATCGTTAAATATTCAGATGCGTCAATTGAAAAAACGTTGGAAGAAATGATATCCAACAAGGTGAAAAAGCATTCCGTCAAATCGAAATCCGTCATGGCGGATAATAACCTCGAAGTGACATATGAAATTCGATTAAAAGATAATAATGCCGAATTCATTAATCAAGTCAAGGACATGAACAGCGTTCACTCTGCCATCATGTTAAGTTATGATGGCAACTTCACAGCTTAAGATAGATGGCGGACATAAAAATCCATGCCCACCCCTCTATATAAGACTACAGGAGGAAGGAGCCAAGGCATGTTAAAAACAAGATATGTAGTAGCGACCATTGGATTATTGATAATGATTTTTATAGCAGTGCTATTTTTCCTTCCCAATCTTCAAGTTGAAAAAGCCACTAAAGGAAATACTTATACAGAATCTGTATTTGATCAAAGTAAGGTGACAACCGTTGATATAACATTGGCTGATGAGGATTTGGATTCCATCCTGGAAAACCCCACTGAAAAGGAGATCGTAAATGCCGATGTAACGATAGATGGGGAGACGGTTAAAAACGTGGGATTTCGCACCAAGGGAAACCTTTCCTTGAATTCCGTTGTTCAAATGGGAGATTCCGATCGTTACAGCTGGAAGATAGACTTTGATTATTATCAGGAAGATCAAGATTTACACGGCCTGAAAAAGTTGGCGCTAAACAATAATTACAGTGACCCAACCTATATGAGAGAATACCTTTCCTATGAATTAATGGACAAGATGGGCATAGCGACTCCTGGACATTCCTATATGTACGTGACCATCAACGGAAAGGAATGGGGCCTTTATCTAGGGGTGGAAGCTATAGAAGAAACCTTTCTAAACACCAACTTCACTGATGGCACAGGCGATCTCTATTATCCGGATGGTACGGGAAGCGATTTAAAGTGGATCAGCGAAGACATTGATGACTACACAGGAATAAACTTGAAAACAAACGATAATTCGGACCAATCCGCCATGATCAAAATGCTTGATGCCATCAATAATGGTGGAAATCTGGAGGAAGTCCTGGATGTCGATGAGATGCTGCGCTATTTCGCAGCCAATACTGCCCTTGTCAACCTCGATCACTATCAAGGAGATAAAAAGCACAATTACTACCTGTATGAAGAGAACGGGGTCTTTTCGATATTGCCTTGGGACTATAATATGTCATTTGGCGGTTATTCCGGAGGCGGCGGGCGACTGGCGGGCAACTCTGATCAAGAAACCGCTGACCAAAAAGATGGAACGGCTGCTGAGGGTAACGCCGATGACACTAAGCAGGATGACAAGGAACTCCTTGGAGGGGCACCGAATATGAACGGTGGCGGAATGATGGATATGAGTTCAAATTTCATGAATGAAAGTAATATCAACTTCAGCATTACCGAGCCTGTTTCAGGTACGACCCTTGAAGAGCGCCCTTTATTGAATGCCCTGCTTTCCAACGACGAGTACCGTGAAAAATATTATGATTATCTAAATGACATTGCCACAGATTTTTTCTCTGAAGAAAATATGACAGCAATGACCACTGAAATTTCTACATTGATCACACCATATGTGAAAAAGGACCCGACCAAGTTTTATACAATGGACGAGTATACAGAAGCAACGTCAGGCGAGGAAACCCTGGTTGACTTCGCTGTCAAACGTGCTGAATCAATCTTGGCACAGCTTTCAGGAGACCTGGTCGTGGAAGCCGAGACAGAAAGCAGTATGGGCGGCGGAGCTCCTAATATCGGCGATGACGCAAATGCAGGTCAGCAACCACCAAACATGGACGGCGAGAATTGGGCTGCGATGCAGCCTCCTGACATGGACCGGGGCGGGAATGGGGCACCTCCTGTTATAAACGGGAACATGGGCCAAAAGGGGGCAGGTAACAGCAGCTCCTCAAAAGATACGATCATTCTATCTTCCGTGCTTCTAATCTTATTATTAGGTGCAATTGCTTTCGCCCACTTCTTTAAACGAAGAGGTAAAAAGGGATAATAGATTTATGAAAAACTGAGGTATCCCTAAAATTAGGGATACCTTTTTTGAATGGCGTATAGGCATTCTCCGGGTTATTCCTCCACATTTGAATTATTTTTAGCTGCTAATCAATATAAAATACCCTTATTTGGTATAAAATAGTAAAATAGAGAGGTAAATGAACCTCTAACCTGAGGATTGTTCACTTGTTTATCATTTGATTTTAGTGGGTAAAGATTTCCATTATTACTTTATCCGATCGCATTAGTTTCACTTTTGTTAAAAACAGGTCGGTGTCAGGGGGGGAACGGATGAAAAGAAATCATACGATGATGCAATTTTTTGAGTGGCATCTTGAGGCAGATGGTTCTCATTGGGAAAGATTGAAATATGCAGCCTCCAAGTTGAAGGATATAGGAATTGACTGCGTTTGGCTTCCGCCAGTCACCAAAGGGCAATCCGTTGGGGATAATGGATATGGAATATATGACGGTTACGATTTGGGGGAATTTGACCAAAAAGGAACCGTTCGTACCAAATACGGGACGAAAGATGAATTGCTGCAAGCAATAGCCACCTGTCATAACTACGGACTTTGCGTTTATATCGATTTAGTCATGAACCATAAGGCAGGAGCTGACGGAACCGAAAAATTTGAGGTGATTGAAGTCAATCCAGACAACCGTATGGAAGATATCTCAGAACCATTCGAAATGGAAGGCTGGACAAAATTCGATTTTCCGGGACGTAAAAATAAATACTCTGACTTTAAGTGGAACCATACTCATTTCAATGGTACAGACTATGATGCCGAAAACGACAAAATGGGCGTATATCGCATCACAGGCGAAAATAAGCACTGGAATAAGCATGTCATCGATGAATTCGGAAACTACGATTATTTAATGTTTGCCAACATCGATTACAGCCTGCCGGAAGTTCGTCAGGAAATGATTAGCTGGGGAAAATGGATGGTTGATACGTTAAAGTGTGATGGTTTTCGTTTGGACGCCGTTAAACATATCGATTATGAATTCATCAATGAATTTCTCCAAGAACTCATTCCTTATACAAAGGAACATTTTTTCATGGTCGGCGAATTTTGGAAGGCGGATGTTAAAGCCTGTCAAACTTACTTAGAGCAAACCAATCATGACCTCAACTTGTTCGATGTTTCCCTGCATTATAAATTTCATGAGGCCTCAAACGCAGGAACAGACTTCGACCTCTCAACCATCTTTGATGATACCCTCGTCCAAACCAATCCAGCAGAGGCTGTCACTTTTGTCGATAACCATGACTCCCAGCCTCATGAATCACTGGAGTCTTGGGTAAAGGACTGGTTCAAGCCATCGGCATATGCACTTACCTTGCTTAGACTTTGCGGTTATCCGTGTGTCTTTTACGGGGACTATTATGGAATCGGCGGACCTTCTCCGGTGCCTGGGAAAAAGGATATCCTGGATCGACTATTATATGCTAGGTATGAAAAAGCTTACGGAGAACAGACCGATTACTTTGATGATCCAAATACGATAGGCTGGGTCCGGCACGGAGTTGAAGAGCTAGAAGGCTCGGGGTGTGCGGTCATTATCTCTAATGGAGATCACAACAGTGAAAAAAGGATGTTCGTCGGTGAACATCGGGCTGGTGAAATTTGGAGTGATTTAACTTGTCATAGAGATGACCACATTACCATTGAAGAAGATGGGTTCGCGACATTCCCCGTTCATGGGAAAAGCGTATCCGTATGGGCCTTGAATAATCCACTCTAAAAAGAGATAGCAAGGAACGGCATGTCTTTTGCAGATATGCTGTTCTTTGCTGATGACACCACCCTAGAAGATTTGGAAAAAGATAATTTTTCCATTACAGTCAATCATGGTAAGATAAGGGAAAAAGGAGTTGAAGGAAAAGTGAAAAATGAAATCATTGAAAGATTCACTTCTTATGTGAAAGTGGATACCCAATCGAATGAGGAAAATCCCTCATGCCCCTCTACACCCGGACAGCTGACCTTGGCAAATGCATTGGTCAAGGAACTTCAATCCATTGGGATGAAGGATGTGACAATTGATGGGAACGGCTATGTCATGGCAACCTTGCCAGCCAATTCAAATAAGGATGTCCCGACAATCGGTTTCTTGGCTCATGTCGATACAGCAACGGATTTCACTGGAAAAGATGTAAAACCGCGAATCGTTGACAACTATGATGGCAAAGATCTTACTTTACATGAAAAATTGGATGTCATTCTTTCACCTGATGATTTTCCTTCGCTTAAGAACTATAAAGGGCATACCTTGATTACAACGGATGGGACAACCCTGTTGGGAGCAGATAATAAGGCTGGGATTGCCGAAATCATGACTGCCATGGATTATTTGATCCAGCATCCGGAAATCAAGCATGGAAAAATCCGTGTTGCTTTTACTCCCGATGAGGAAATCGGAAGGGGACCCCATAAGTTTGATGTAGATGCTTTTGGTGCCCAATTTGCCTACACCGTGGACGGTGGCCCACTTGGAGAACTTGAATATGAGAGCTTCAATGCAGCATCGGCCAAAATCCTGATCAAAGGGACGAATATTCACCCTGGTACGGCTAAAGGAAAAATGGTCAACTCAGCCAAAATCGCAATGGAATTCCATAATAAGCTTCCAGTGGCAGAAGCACCGGAATTTACGGAGGATTACGAAGGATTTTATCATCTGCTTTCATTTCACGGTGACGTGGAAGAGACCAAGCTTTCTTACATCATCAGGGATTTCGACCGCAAAAAATTCAATGACCGCAAGGAATATATAACAAAAGTAATCGTGGATTTAAAAGAAAAATATGGGCAAAACCGGATCCAGCTTGAATTACACGACCAATACTTCAACATGAAGGAAAAAATTGAGCCCGTGAAGGAAATCGTGGATATTGCCCATGAAGCAATGGAGAAACTCGATATAAGACCGAAAATCTCACCAATACGCGGTGGTACGGACGGTTCTCAATTATCGTATATGGGCCTGCCAACACCCAATATCTTTACGGGCGGGGAGAACTTTCATGGTAAATATGAATTTATTTCCGTCGATAATATGATACTGGCCACTAAGGTGATTGTTGGCATTGCATCGCTTTTTGAAGAAAAAGCAAAGTAGCATGATACCTGTTTATTGAAAAACCCCCAGACTTCAAGTCTGGGGGTTTTTATTCAATATTAAGCGCGTGTCCAGTGACGGTGCTTAGCAATTGCGTCAATAAAGGCAGAACCACTATTTTTATCCGTAACAGCTACAATGCCTGCGGCTGGATCATTGGAAACGATGCCTGCCTTCGATAATATCTCGGCTCCTTCTTTTCCTGCACCAATCGCTTTAAAATGATTGTAGGCTTCATCAACAAAGTAAATGGGTTCCTTGGACGCCTTTAAGGCATCGACACTCTCCTGGCCTCCTGCCACATATACAGCATCGAAAAGTACCGAATCGGCTGTCAGGAATGTCTGATTCACCTCGACCTGCTGTCCTTCAGAACTTGTAATCACTCCACGATTAATGCTGATGATTTCCGCCGTTATACCTGCAGATTTAAATGATTCCAAGACTTGATTAACCTCCGGCCCGTTGAAACCATCTGCGGCCAAGATTGCCACTTTTCTTGTTGCCGCCGTGTTCACTTTCATTTGCTCCTGGCTTAAAGCCGGAGATGCCAATTCCATTTTAACCTCACTTTTGTTGGCTGGAGGATTCACGCCCACTCCAATAGCGATTGTTTTGGCCAGTTCAACATCTACATTGCTGAACATCTCGACAATTTGCTGCTGAACGTCCTTACTTTTCACTTTCCCCACTTCAAAGTGGAAAGCCTGAATAATATGCTCCTTCTCCACTTCCGTCATGCTATTCCAAAATAGTTTAGCTTGGCTGTAATGATCCTTGAAGCTTTCACTGCGCTGCCGGACCTTCCTGCCATCGACTTTTTCCTGGTAATGTGCATAGCCGCCTTCCTCTTCCGAAGCAGGTTCAGGAGAGTTGCCTGCAAGGGAATTTTTGTGGTAGCTGACCGGGCCTGGATTTATTGACATTCTGTGCATGCCATCGCGCTGATTATTATGGACGGGGGCAACCGACCTATTAATCGGAAGCTCATGGAAGTTCGGTCCTCCCAATCGGGATAGCTGGGTATCGGTGTATGAGAATAAACGTCCCTGAAGCAGCGGATCATTTGAAAAATCAATACCAGGTACAACATGCCCCGGATGGAAAGCTATCTGTTCCGTCTCTGCAAAAAAGTTATCCGTATTTTGGTTCAAAACCATTTTTCCGATTATTTTAACCGGGATTTGTTCTTCCGGCCATAGTTTAGTAGGATCAAGGATATCAAAGTCGAAATTGAATTCATCTTCTTCCTTAATCATTTGGACGCCAAATTCAAATTCAGGATAATTTCCGGTATCTATCGCTTCCCACAGATCTTGGCGATGAAAATCAGGATTCTTCCCTGCAATTTTCTGTGCCTCATCCCAGACAAGGGATTTAACTCCCAGTACAGGCTTCCAATGGAATTTAACGAAATGGGCCACGCCCTGCTCATTTACAAAACGGAATGTGTGGACACCAAACCCTTCCATCATCCGGAAACTTCTCGGTATGGCCCTATCAGATAGATGCCACATGACCATATGTGCCGTTTCTTCATTGTTGGCGACGAAATCCCAAAAAGTATCATGGGCAGACGCGGCCTGAGGTATTTCATTATGAGGCTCCGGTTTAACCGCATGAATTAAATCCGGGAACTTAATGGCATCCTGGATAAAAAATACCGGAATATTATTTCCGACCAAATCATAGTTTCCTTCCTCCGTATAAAACTTTGTAGAGAATCCCCTTACATCACGGACCGAGTCTGCCGAACCTCGGGAACCTGCCACAGTGGAGTAACGAACGAATACTGGTGTCTTGACTGAAGGGTCTTGAAGAAACTTAGCTTTTGTATATTCGGTCATCGGTTCATATACCTGAAAATATCCATGTGCTCCAGATCCACGCGCATGGACAATCCGCTCAGGAATACGCTCATGGTCAAAATGAGTCATTTTTTCACGAAAATGAAAATCCTCCATCAAAGTTGGACCACGGGTTCCCGCTTTCAAAGAATGCTCATCCTCAGAAACACGCAAACCTTGGTTAGTCGTCATCTTTTTCCCATTATCGTCCACTCGATATTGATCCAACTGCCGCTGCTTACTTTGCTCATCGATTCTTCCGCTTTCATTTGCTTTCGTCATCCCACTCATTCCCCTCCATGTCTAAGAATTCAGATTAAATCGTGTTGTATGTATTTATTCGAAATAATTGCGTTATCCTTCCTCATATACCACTCTGTTTTGACGGATAAACAGAATTCAGAAAAAGAATCCCACATCCTCATAAAACAAAAAAATGATTATTCCTGGACGGATCATTTTGGCGTGGGTCGGATTATTCTGGAGGTAGGTCGAATTCTTCCCGTCCCCAGTTTTGAATAAAAAGAAGCGGGAAGACCGATTTTCGGTCTTCCCGCTTCTTTCATTCAACACCTTTTAGTTCTTAAAGGCCTCTGAAACCTTCAGAAGTTTGCCTTTAACTTTTGTATTTTTCATCACTTTCAAGACAAGCGGTCCCTTTTCATTCAATATATCCACATAAGAAACATTGTCCTGAATCGTAATGATCCCGATGTCCTCTGCATTCACTCCATCGATCTTAGCGATGGTTCCGACAAAATCCACAGCCCTGAGTTTCTTTTTCTTGCCGCCATTAAAATACAGCTTCATGATTTGTTTATTCAATTGTTCACTTTTATCTTTTTTGATCTTTGGACGAGCTTCCAGTTTCGCTTCGAATTCCATTTTTTTATTGGAGACTTCCTCTTTTGAAGGAACAGTCATCTTAGGGATTTCAAAACCGATATATCCTTGGATCTCAGCAAGGAATTTATCTTCGTACGGCGTCACAAAAGTAATGGCTTTTCCTTTTTTGCCGGCACGGCCCGTTCTTCCAGTCCGATGTACGTAACTTTCCTTTTCCAATGGCAGGTCATAGTTAATCACATGGGTTATATTATCGATGTCAATTCCACGTGCAGCAACATCTGTCGCAACCAAATAGCGGAATTCACCTCTTCTGAATTCATTCATCACTGCAAGGCGATCTTCCTGGAGCATGCCGCCGTGAATCATATCACACGGATATTCCAGCTCCAGCAGCTGTTCACATACTTGGTCCACCCTATCTTTTGTCCGGCAGAAAATGATACAGCTATCGGGGTTTTCCGTGATGGTGACGTCTCTAAGCAGGGAAAACTTATCATCTTCCTTCACTTCAATAAGAGCATGTTCAATTTTCTCCGTCGTTAATCCCTTTGCTTTGATTTCAATATCCAAAGGATCTTTCATATATTGCTTGCATAGTTTTTTTATACTCTCAGGTAACGTAGCAGAGAACAGCATGGTTACTCTATCTTTCGGAAGCTCTTTAATAATGGCTTCCACTTGTTCAATGAAGCCCATATTCAGCATTTCATCCGCTTCATCAATAACTAAATGAGTTAAGCGTTCCAAGGCGAATGTCCCTTTCTCGATATGATCCAGAACACGCCCCGGAGTTCCAACGACTACATGGCTTTTTTGTTTCAATTCCGCTTTTTGGAGTGCGAATGGATGTTTTCCATAAACTGCAGTAGCCTTTATCCTCTTAAATCTGCCAATATTCGTAATATCCTCTTTAACCTGCACGGCAAGCTCACGTGTCGGTGTTAAAATAAGCGCCTGAGGCTTATTCTCCTCCCAATCGACCATTTCGCAGATCGGTATGCCGAATGAAGCGGTCTTGCCGCTTCCCGTTTGCGATTTAACGACAAGATCACGCTTTTTCAGCGCCACTGGAATCACTTCACGCTGTACCTCGGTTGGACGTTGATATCCCAAGCTTTCTAATGCCCTTACAATTTCATCGCTTAATGTATAATCAGTAAAACTTAATTCATTCATATAACAGCCTCTTTTGTTGTTTAGTATGTTGCCTTATTGTTTCCATAATCATAATTTCCTTATACAGATTTCTATTATACGCGATATGCATCGATAAACCTTGTAATATCCAAATTCAATTGCCTTATTTGAATATATTGAAACGTCCGTCTTCATTAAAACAAGGGTAATCAGAATCTCATGATCCGAGTTAATCAAAATGGACCCTGCTTCTTTCAATATGCTAAAATATGTATGAAATTGTGGAAAATAGGGTGTAGATTCTAAACCGAAGTCCAAAAGGAGAGCTGATTTATGATAATCGTAACGAATAGAATCAGAGTCAAAAAAGGGATGGGTGCAGCCATGGCCCCAGGATTTACTGCACCAGGTCCACTTGATACTATGGAAGGCTTCGTAAAAGTTGAAGTATTATTAACACAGAATTTGTCGGATTACGATGAACTGAGCGTTAATATGTACTGGGAAAACCTTGATAACTTTACTGCTTGGAGAAATAGCGATGCATTCAAAGCTGCACATAAACGGCCTGAACCAGGTTCCGGTGAAGCAAAAAAAGAATCCCCAATTCTAGGCAGCGAGCTTACAACGTATGAAGTCGCCTCGGTTAAGGAAATAGCTAAATAATGAATTCACGCCAAAAGAGGCCGCAAAATATGCGGCCTCTTTTTGTTTTATCTTAATGAATTTACTTAGCTTCAGCCTTCTTGATTTGTTTGCTTCTAAGCTGACCGCAAGCCGCATCAATATCCGTCCCATGTTCTTGGCGGATTTTACAATTGATGCCTCTCTTTTTCAGCGTATCATAAAACGAAAGAACGGACTCTTTTTCACTTCTTTGGTATTGGCTATGCTCATCTACAGGATTATATGGGATCAGGTTGACATAGAGACGATGTTTTTTGTCATCAAGAAGATCGGCAAGTTGCTCGGCTTCTTCTTGATGGTCATTGACATCTTTCAAAAGGATATATTCGATTGTAATTCTCCTATTTGTTTTCTCTAAATAATAATCAAGAGATTTCATCAATTTTTCTATCGGAATACCTCGGTTTATCTTCATGATTTGTGTCCTGAGCTCATTATTCGGCGCATGCAATGAGATGGCCAGATTCACCTGTAATTGAGTATCGGTGAATTCATAGATCTTATGGGCAAGACCGCTTGTCGAAACAGTAATGCGCCTGCCCGCGATAGCAAGACCCTTATGGTCCATGAGCACCTTCAAAAAGTCTAACATATTTTCAAAGTTATCGAACGGTTCGCCAATACCCATTACAACAACATGGCTTACAACATCACCTTGTTCCAATTTATCCAGATGCAGTTGAACGTTCATGATTTGTTCCACTATTTCCCCGCTGGATAAATCACGGCTTTTGGCCAATAATCCACTGGCACAGAAACTGCAGCCAATATTGCAGCCCACTTGGGTGGTGACACAAACCGAAATTCCGTATTTATGTCTCATCATAACAGTTTCGATAAGGTTGTCATCCTGTAATTTAAACAGAAACTTGATTGTACCATCCGCTGCTTCTTGCTTGACGTGCTCAGTCAAAGTCTGGATGACAAAGTGCTCTTCAAGTAATTTTATGCACTCTTTATTAACATCCGTCATTTCAGAGAAACTCGTCACACGTGTTCTATAAAGCCACTCCCAGACTTGGGAAGCTCTGAATTTTTTATGGCCATGGTCCAAAAGCCATGCTGTCAATTGTTCGAATGTTAAACCATAAATGGACTCTTTATTCATTCGTTACCCTCTTTTCATTACAGTAAGATTTAATATGTTAACCCATTACCTTACGGGGAATTCCCCCGGAATCAGTCTCTATCATTTATGATATGGTTCATTTCTATTTATCCGAAAAGCCCGATATATTTGCTCCACTAGAACCAATTTCATTAATTGATGCGGAAAGGTCATTTTCGAGAAGGAAAGGGCATAATCGCTTCTTGATAATACCTCGTTGCCAAGTCCAAGCGACCCGCCAATAATAAAGGCAATTTTACTCTTTCCATAAGTGGCGAGCTGATCCATATGAGTGGCCAGCTGCTCTGAAGTAAGCTGTTTTCCATTGATCTCAAGCGTTATTACGTAGGTGTCCGGACTGACTTTGGCCAGGATTCGTTCACCCTCCTTTTGCTTAACAATGTCCATGTCTGCTGTACTCAGGTTCTCGGGAGCCTTTTCATCCGGTACTTCGACAAGTTCTATATTAGCATAGGCGCTTAACCTTTTTGTATATTCAGCAATTCCTTGCTTTAAGTATTTTTCCTTTAGCTTGCCAACAGTAATAATCGTTATTTTCATATATATCCTCTAGCTTTCATTAATGTTTTTACTATCAATTGTTGGATTTGCCTACCTATTATCATACCTTACAGTGACCTATAAGCAAAACAAGCATATCCTTTCCAATTTTTTAAAAATAAAAACCGCTGCCCGTGAAAGCGGCAACGGTAACTTTCATTATTTTTTAATGTATATTGAAGAAATTGGGCTGGACTTAGGTTGGATTTATGGTTGATTATTCGTACAACCAAAAGCTTAATTTAAACAATTCAACCCTCCAGTTTATTCTTCGGAAAATGTTAAGAACAGGTTACAAACATGTTATCCACAAAAGTTATCCACATATCCACAAAATCTATCCACATCTTGTATGGGAATATTAGTTCCCTACTAGATATATTGCCACGTTTCGACAATATTCACAGGTTGTTGATAACTGATTTTCTTCGGAAACCAGCGTTAAAACAGGATAGGTTTCACATTCGTATACCACTTCATCCAGCGCCATGTCCACGTGTTCCTGACAGCAATATAATTTCATCTACCATATCTCCTTTCCCACTCATTATTCCCAGTACTTCCATTCCCAATTATCCACAAGTTACTTGAGATCTTTAATTTCAGTATATATCCACAGGTAATCGTAACAAAAAATAAGAAAATCGCAAGGAAATAGAAAGGACAGGAGGCAATTTTCCCCCTGTCCTTTTGTCTTTTAAATTTCGCTGCTTGAAAGCGTGACTTCCGTAGTTCCTTTCTTTCCGTCACGGTAATAAATGATTTTAACTTTATCACCGATTTTCTTTTCATTGTAAAGGTATTTTCGTAATTCCACGACGTCATGGATTTTTTCATTATCCATTCCAACAATGACGTCAAATTCCTTCAATCCTGCTTTAGATGCTGGAGAGTTGCTTTGAACGCCTGTTATTGCAACGCCAGAAGTAACTTTTCTTGGCAGCTTTAATGTATTTTGTTGATGATATTGGGAAATTTCTTCTACAGATGCCAAGTTCACACCCAAGAAAGCACGTTTCACTTCACCAAATTCCTCTATATCATTAATTATCGGTATAACTGAATCGATTGGGATGGAAAGACCTATTCCTTCCACTGCATTTTCTGCAATCTTCATCGAATTTATTCCGATGACCTGCCCTGACATATTAACGAGTGCCCCCCCACTATTACCTGGGTTAATTGCCGCATCGGTCTGGATGACCTCCGCATTCCAATCCACTTGTCCGTCTTCATTGATATCCACCTCTATCGTTCGTTCCAAACCGGAGATGATCCCTTGTGTGATCGATCCAGAGAATTGAAGTCCTAATGGATTACCAATGGCAATTACAGGCTCACCAGGTTTCAATTTGCCGGATTTTCCGAATTCAGCAATGGTTTTGATTTTATCACCATTCACGACAATGACGGCTAAATCTGTCCATGGGTCACTGCCTTGCAGTTCTGCTGGCAATTTAGTGCCATCACTTAATGTCACTTCCAGTTCATTAGCGCCTTCGATGACGTGATTATTCGTGACGATATAGGCCTTGCCGCCATCTTTTTTGTAGACGACTCCAGAACCAGTGCCAGCTTCTGCAGAACTGTCCTCGGCGTTGCTCCCTTGACTCCAGAAGTTCGTTTCCTGAATGTTAGTGATGCCGACCACCGCGTCGCTGGCTTTATCAACGGCATTGGTGACGGCACTTGTTACATCAACAGTAAGGTTTTGCTGAGCCTGCTCCGTGGACTCACTTCCCGTTGATTTTTCGGTTGTAATTTCGTTATCATCGTTATTTAACAGTCCACTTCCCGGAAAGGCTAATAAAATAAGTAAAGCCCCAATAATGGCGCCCCCCAAGCCTGCTAGAAAATAGCTCGTATGGCTCTTTTTCCGTTTATTTTGGTTCTCATCATTCTGATCATAATAACCCAAGACCGCCCCATCCTCTCATTTTAGGAATGAATTATAGCAATTCTATTGTTTGGTATCCTCCCTCAATTATACTCAATTACCGAAATTTTTCTAAAAAAATGCATGCTTTTATTTAAAGGAAACTAAAAAATTGACTAATATACAGCCATTTTCCTTTTACCTATACAGTTCTAACCAAACGATACCCCTTTTAATCCGATTCGTAACTTACGAATCGGAAATTATTAAAAATAAAAAGGAATGAACAAGGTATCCCTCATCCATTCCTTTTATTTATAATGTAACAAGTTCCGTTGGTCTTTTCGGGTCAGTATCATATAAGGAAAATTGTTCACCTACGATGATCCCCTTTGTCTTTAACGTTTGTTCCACCGACATTCTTGCTAGATCCTTCATATTGTTATCAAGGCTTAAGTGGGCCAAGTAAATCCGCTTGGTCTTATCACCGGCCACTTCACTCATGGCAAGGGCGGCGTCTTCATTACAAACATGTCCAACATCACTTAATATTCGGCGCTTGATGCTCCATGGATATTTTCCCATCCTCAGCATGGAGACATCATGGTTACTTTCAAATACATATGCATCGGCATTCGAGATGATTCCTTTCATCCGATCACTTACGTACCCTGTATCGGTAATGACCACAAGTTTCTTATCTTCATGATGAAAGACGTAAAACATCGGCTCTGCCGCATCATGTGAAACACCGAAAGATTCTATAGCAAGGCTGCCGAACGTTTTGACCTGTTCCATTTCAAATGTGAATTTTTGTTCGGTTGCAATTTCACCGATTGATCGATCCATGGCATTCCATGTTTTTGCATTCGCATATATCGGGAGTTTATGTTTTCTGGCAACCACGCCAAGACCTTTAATGTGGTCGCTGTGTTCATGGGTAACAAGGATACCGGATAGCTTTGACATATCACGGCCTATATCCTGAAACAACGCTTCCAGGGCTTTACCGCTTAAGCCGGCATCGACAAGGAATGATTGATCCTCCGTTTCCACGAAAAAGGCATTTCCTGTACTCCCGCTTGCGAGAACACTAAAATGCATTGTCATCTATACTCACTCCAGTATTTTTTCTTCTGTATTCAATTCAATGACCTCTCCATCAAAAGCGTTCACGAAGAGATCCGTTTCGTCATCAATGACCACCCACCATGTTGGCACAAGTAAATGTGACACAGATGTCGTCTGCAGCGAATTGTAAAAACCTAATTTTACATTCGTGACTTTGCTTTTGGGAGCAATATCACCATTATCATACAATGCTCCAATAGCAGTTAAAGCAGATACCAATTCTTTAGGTTTGTTGAATTTTTCGATCCCCTCTAAATACATCTGTTCATAGGAGACGATTTCACCCTTCTTGTTCAGATATAAAGTGACCTTCCCCTTACTATTATTATAAAACATCTTTTTATCTGCCACTTGATAGCAGATTATGGTCTGGCTGATTTCATCATAGCTCCAAAAATGATACTCACTTCCATTTAATATATACTCCTTCAGGAATATATCCACGTCTGCAGCATTAATTTCCTCTTTCATGCCAACCGGTATCTTAAATGTACCCACTAGGTTCTTATCATCGATGATTTTTGCTTTTTGATTCTTTAGGTGCTGTATATCTTTCTTCTCGAAGGTCTTGCTTTGGGCAATCAGGAATTGATCCTTCAACTTTTGTTTCGGAAGCGGGGTTTCTATTGAAATCTCATCTTCTTTTAAAAGTTCATCCGTAAGGGGCTCCGTAAAACTTTCTAATTGGGAGTCATTAATCTTTTCCAGGAATTGATAAAGAAGAAAAATATTCAAAATGAAGAAAACCATGATGAATATCGACTTTGTATTATTCCAATCCACTTTGATCGCCTCCTTCTTCAAAAGGCACAATAAACCATTTATCGCCGATACGATAATACCAAGTGGGCTCGAGTGTAACTAGAGTCACAAGTTTGGAATCGAGGGATTTATTCAATCTATAACCAATCGAGATGTCCTCCACGCTTTTGAAATCGATATTATCTTTCGATTTCAGCTTATTCAATACTTCTATACCGCTTGGTAAAGTCTTTGGCGATCCTTCTGACGGGAGGACTGAGTCAAGTGAAAAGTACGGGCGGTCATAGCTATAAATTTCTTCTTTCCCCCAAATTTGCTCGATTTCAGTCATTCCATAATCATTGAAAGCCGGATAACCATTCACGAATAAGCGAAATACCACTCGTTGTTCATTCTCCGACATATAGGCAAAGCGGTAATTGTTATCTTCCCAACCAGCATGATCATTGATGAAATCGATGCTTTTTTGCAGAAGGTCACTAGAACTGCCAAATAACTTGCTCTTTTGTGCCGGATTGATATAAGAAATTAAGTAATTCTCTTTATTGACCGTCATAAGTCTTGTTCCATCCGTGTATTCCTCACCGACCGAAACGGATTCCTGGCGTACGAACTTCGGATAATTAAATAACGCATTTTTCAAGTTTCCAATATCCAAATAGTCAATATAATATTCAAGTCTGTTGATCTCCACTGGGTTTTCCGGAACGAACAGCGTCCTTTTGCCGTTTATCGTTTCGGCCGTGTATTCAGGGTGCTTATCGTAGGAACCCCTATAAAATGAATCCATGAAATTCCTTAGTTTTTTAGAGTCCACCATAGCTTGATAAATCTTCTCTTGATCGTAGGAAACAAAATAAACGGCAGATTCATTACCGCTGATATCCTTTTGTTTAATGATGATTCGATCAAACGAAAATTCAGGCACTTCCTTATCCGTTATATTCAATACCGTTTTATAAAGAGCGATGGGTATATCATCGGAAAATTCGATTTCAATAGACCCATCTTCATGGACAAAATCGTCAAATTTCCTTTGCAGCCTTTTTACAGATACCTCTTTTAAGCCTCTGAAACGCCATTGCGAAAATTGTTTTTCCATTTCATTCATTTCTGCCGGATTGGAAGTCTGGAAATGCTGCCCATTGCCATGGAAAAGGATACTGACTGGTTTAATGACATCACTGACAATCTGGACATCGCTTTTAATCTTTATAAATTCCGACGATTGTTCAAATGGATCATATTCAGGCTCGTAAGTCCAAATGCTCCATGTCAAAAAAATGCTTGTCCCAACCAAAATAATCAGTATGATACTTTTTGCACGTTCAAAATTCATGACCAATCATCCTCTTCTTCCTGTTCGTAAGGAAGTGTAAAGAACACGGTAGTTCCTTTTCCATCCACACTTTCCGCCCATATTTTCCCGCCATGCGCCACGACCATCTCTTTTGCAATCGCTAAACCAAGCCCTGTCCCGCCTAAGTTACGGGCCCTTGCTTTATCCACACGGTAGAAGCGGTCGAAAATTTTATCAATAACGTTTTTCGGGATACCCACTCCTTGATCTGAAATGCTCACAATGATAAAGCCATCAGATGCCCTGACGCGGAAAGTCACTTGACCCCCTTCAGGTGAGTACTTTAACGAGTTGGAGATTACATTATAGAGAACCTGGGTAATTTTATCTTCATCAATATCCACAAAATAAGCTTCCTTCGGCAAATCACGCTTAAACGTGATGTCATCATTTTTCGTCATTTCAAAACGATCGATGATGTGGTCATAGAATTTATTGAAATTCACCCAGCCTGTTTTAAGTCTGTAATCTTTACTGTCCATTTTCGAAAGCTGTAACAGATCATTAACAAGCCTGATCATTCGCTCCGTTTCATTTTGGGTCACACTTAAAAAGGATGGAGCGATTTCCTCGTCCTTCCATGCACCTTCAGCCAATGCCTCCAGGTAACTTCTCATCGTCGTTAGCGGAGTTCGCAGTTCATGTGATACATTGGCAACAAATTCCCTGCGTTCACTCTCGATTTTTTCCTGCTCTGTTATATCATGCAAAACAGTAATCAAACCATTAACGAATCCCGTTTCCTTTTGAATGACCGAAAAGTTCCCCCTCAAAATGAAAGGCCGATTTTTTTTGCTGTAATCGAGGATTACGGATTCTCGCTCTTCCAGTAAATCCTCAAATTTATATTCTTCTTCAAGACCCAAAACCTCAATGATCGGTTGATTCATGACGGTTTCACGCGAAACATTCAATAATTGTGCCGCCGGTTCATTAATCAAGTTCACCCGACCGCGTCTGTCCGTTGAAATTACGCCATCCGTCATATTGGCAAGGACAGATGATAGCTTACGCCGCTCTCCTTCTGTACTTGATTGCGACTCTTGAAGCTTTTTGGTCAAATTATTGAAAGTGACGGCAAGCTGGCCAATTTCATCATCGCCATATACCCTGACTTTTCTGGAGAAATTCCCTTTTGCCATCACCAGCGCCTGTTTTCTCATATCAGACATTGGTCTAGTGATCGTTCGTGCGAGCAGGATCCCCAAGATGGCCGTAATGACTAAGGCGATGGCCGTACCCGTCATGAAGATGCTATTGATTTCATCCATCTGCTCAAAGACATTTTCCATCTCAGCTATTACATAGACGGCGCCAATGACCTCCCCATTTGCTTCAACGGGTGTCGAAAGGACCCAGAGCCGCCTGCCTGTTTTCTTATCCCGAAATATATCATTATCTTCTTTTCCATAAATGAGCGTATTCTTGATAAGGACCTCTGTTGTCTTCTTCCCTACAATATCCTGGTTACCTGGGGCTGAAGTTCCGATCACGCGTCTGCTGCGGGTGTCGATGACACGTACTTCCGAAATATCATTCGATGAATTATCCCGGTCTTTCAATATCGTATCAATCGCTTCTTCGAGGGTTGGATCTTCCTCTCCCCTCTCTTTTTCCATTTCTTCACCAATGCTGTAGGTAAGCAGGTTAACGTGGCCTTTTATTGATTTCGTAAAGTTCCCAACAAGATTTTCTTCCAATTCCCCAACAAAATATACCCCGATTATTTGCATTGCTACGAAAATGAGCAAAACATAAATCAGAACAAATTTAAAATGGATTGAGCGAAAAAAACCAACCTTTTTCATAGAAACTACTCCTGTTCAGGGTTACGCAGGTAATAACCGACCCCTCTTCTAGTTACAATCCAGCCAGGATGGCTAGGATTGTCTTCAATCTTCTCGCGAAGACGTCTGACCGTTACATCGACCGTCCGTACATCCCCGAAATAATCATAGCCCCACACGGTTTGCAATAAGTGCTCCCTTGTCATGACCTGACCGATGTGCTTCGCTAAGTAATGAAGCAACTCAAATTCGCGATGCGTCAATTCAATCGTATCGCCCCGCTTGGATACCACATAGGCATCCGGATGGATTGTGAGCGTTCCTATCGTAATTTCCTTCGGTTCATTTTCTTGATCGGGAACCGGAACAGCTTGCTGACGTCTTAAGTTCGCCTTAACGCGGGCAATTATTTCCCGGGTACTAAATGGCTTTGTCACATAGTCGTCTGCACCAAGCTCCAATCCTAAGACCTTATCTATCTCTGAATCTTTTGCCGTTAACATGATGATCGGCGTTTCATACTTCTTCCTTACTTCCCTGCAAACTTCCATCCCATCACGCTGCGGCAGCATGATATCAAGTAAGATCAAATCAGGTTGCCGTTCTTCTACCATTTTGAGGGCTTCATTGCCATCATAAGCACAAAAAACTTCATAGCCTTCTTTTTTTAGATTGAATTGTAATATATCAGCAATTGGCTTTTCGTCATCCACTACCAGAATCTTTTTATCCATGTACTTATCTCCTTTTTAATAACTGAACTGAATCTATTAAAAACCGTGTCCTTATCCGGGACCTTATTCACTTTTCCTTCTGCTTGCACCAATCTTCGCAACCTAGTTCAGCAAACTTACATATATATACCCAATAAAAGGGGCTGAACACCGGAAATGAAAGCAAATTGTCTCTATTCTACTTTATCATTTTATAGGCATTAAATCACCTTTTTCCTATTATTCTCATCTATGTATGAAGCAGAAGAAGTCTTCGAATATTTTTCGAAGACTTCCACCGGTTACTGACTTATAAAGTTTAGCGGATTAACGAGAGACCCATTTTTATATATTTCAAAATGGAGGTGGACACCAGTCGAGTGTCCTGTTGAACCCATCATGCCGATTTTCATGCCTTTTTCAATCTTTTGTCCTGCTTTTACATCTATTGAATCCAAATGGGCATACACTGTCTTATACCCGTTATTATGATTGATCGTTATCTTATTTCCATATCCTCCGGAGTTTCCGGCAGTTTCGATTATTCCATGATCTGCTGCCGTTATGGTCCTGGTGGTTGGCCGGGCAATATCAATACCTTTATGAAGTTTCCCCCAGCGCTGGCCCTGCTTACTGGAAATATAGCCGCCATCTGCAGGCCATGAATATGTACCGCTTCCCTGTGAAGGAATGACCTTGGTGCCTTTTCTGGTGATTTCTGTTTTGGCTTTTTCCGTGACTTCTTTTTTTACGATCGTTTCACTGATTTTCTTTCCGTTTGTTTCAGATACATTATAGGTGAACGCAAGAATCCCCTCATTCCCTATTTGATCAGTAATGATCTCGCCCTTAAGGAGTTCGTCATCCTCCTTCACTTTCTTTTGAAAAGGAATTCTCTCTTCCTTAAATACTTCTCTTTCTACCATTACGTTCACATAGGGGGTACGCTGGGTCACATAGAGACGCTCGCCCTCTTTAACATCTTTGTTCTCATCCTGTCCCGGATTCAGCTCCAGCAGTTGATCCAGGTCCATATCATGCCTAGTGGCAATGGCTTCAAGATCTTCATCTTCCTTAGCCTCATAGATCGTCGTTTCTTCCTTTCCTTCTTCTATCATGGAAAGGGTTTCATCGACGCTCTTGATTTCGTCTGGATATACCATTGTCTTTATAGACGTAACCGGAAGTGAAAATTCGATGTCCAGAATTCTGCTTCCTGCCTCTTTTAACGGATCCGCATCTTTTTCACTTTCTTTTTTACCTGATTCGTATTCAGCGTATTCCTCTTCATCCACATATAATAAAGTGATTTTCTCCAGAACGTCCTCGGCATCTTCCTTTGACGCAACATAAGCGACCGCCTGATTATCTATGTCGATTTCATACGCCTCTGCCTTCACATTCAACTGATCTTGAATTTCCTTTACAGCCTGATCCTCTTTTACCTCTTCATCGAATACCTCTTCAGGTACAAAAGTCAGCTGTTTCTCCTTATCGAATGTAAAGTCAGGATAATCTTCCTGTGCTTTTTCTACTTTATCTGCTACGATCTTTTCGATTTCCGTTTCATCCGTGACACTTCCGACGAACTCATCGTTATGATAAACATGCTGTATGGTTGCAGTTTCCGATAGCCCAGCAGCAGTTGCCCGATTTCCTGCAAGCACTAGAATGACGGAAACCATCAACAGGATGATCCCCTTACCTTTTGAGCTAAACATATATTGTCCTCCTTAACGGCTCAGTCACCAATTAAGAAACTAATCAAATTTATTTTGAGTTTTATTAGTCCATTTTAAATATCACATGCTCATGACTGATTGCTATAATGATTTTTATCACTCATAACTCTACCATATTAAGAAAAAAAACAAGAAACAGACTTCATAATGTAATAGAACTGTATAAATGGTGACAACATGTACCAATAAATATGGTAATGGGAAAGGTTCAATAAACTGCGGAAAAAGGGGTGGACTTAAGCCCAGCAAGGCTAAAAGCGAGTTATATGCCGAATTGGTCTAAATTGGAATGTTACAAATCGTTAACAATCTATTAACAGTATTTCATACTTAATACATCTGAATGCAAAACAAAAAAACGCCCTAAAGGAAAGGCGTTTATAAAAGGATGGCTCAGGACGGAATCGAACCGCCGACACAAGGATTTTCAGTCCTTTGCTCTACCGACTGAGCTACTGAGCCAAATATTCTATTTTAGTATAAAAATAAAATGGCGGTCCCGACGGGAATCGAACCCGCGATCTCCTGCGTGACAGGCAGGCATGTTAACCGCTACACCACGGGACCAGTAAAGCATTTATATAAAGAAGTGACCCATACGGGATTCGAACCCGTGTTACCGCCGTGAAAGGGCGGTGTCTTAACCGCTTGACCAATGGGCCGGAAAAAATGGTGAGCCATGAAGGATTCGAACCTTCGACCCTCTGATTAAAAGTCAGATGCTCTACCAACTGAGCTAATGGCTCGTTCTAATGAAATGTTTCTTTGCATGATGTGAACTTAACATCTGCTGCTTGTTAATGGCTTGTTCTATTGTGACGACGCTTTTGATAATATCATGGTTAGTATAGTTTAGGCAATAGTTTTTTGAAATAAAATTATTTTTTTCTTATCTATTTCATTTTCCCTACAGTTTAATCCATTCATTCGGTATCCCGGACCTCCCGAACGTGACAGATGATGCATAGAACTTAATAATGAAAGAAGAGCCGGCAAAAAAAGCCAGCTCCTTTTTCATGAATTACGCTAGACGCCAAGGGCTTCTCACGACATTAGTTTGGTTACGGTCAGGACCGACCGAGAAAGTGGTCAAAGGAATGCCTACCAATTGAGATACGCGCTCTACATAGTGGCGAGCGTTCTCTGGAAGCTCATCCAATGATTTGCAGCCTGTGATGTCTTCTGACCAGCCTGGCAGCTCTTCATAGACTGGCTTACATTCGCCAATCGCTTTCAAAGTCGCTGGAACCTCATGAATGATCTCGCCTTTGTAGTCATAAGCCACACAAATTTTGACCGTATCAAGACCTGATAATACGTCAATCGAGTTCAATGATAAATCGGTAATCCCGCTGACACGGCGAGCATGGCGAACGACAACAGCGTCAAACCAGCCTACACGGCGCGGTCTGCCTGTAGTTGTACCATATTCCCGGCCAATTTCACGGATTTGGTTACCGACTTCATCATGTAATTCTGTAGGGAAAGGACCATCGCCCACACGGCTTGTATATGCTTTACATACTCCAACCACATGGTTGATTTTCGTAGGACCTACACCAGAACCGATCGTAACCCCACCTGCAACCGGGTTAGATGAAGTAACGAATGGGTATGTTCCTTGATCGATATCAAGCATAACACCTTGTGCCCCTTCGAATAATACGCGTTTTCCTTCATCAAGTGCGTCATTCAATACGACGGATGTATCACAAACATATTTCTGCACTTGTTGTCCGTACTCATAGTATTCTTCCAAGATATCTTCGATTTTGAAACCTTCCGTTTCATAGAAACGTTCGAACATACGGTTTTTTTCGACAAGATTTTGAGACAATTTTTCCTCAAAAATTTCACGGTCCAAAAGGTCTGCCATGCGGATTCCGTTACGAGCAGCTTTGTCCATATATGCAGGGCCGATACCCTTTTTAGTCGTTCCAATTTTGTTGGCGCCTTTACGGTCTTCTTCGACTTCATCCAATTTGATATGGTAAGGAAGAATGACATGTGCACGGTTCGAGATACGAAGATTATCCGTACTCACCCCATGGCTATGTAAGTAAGCAAGCTCCTCTACAAGAGCTTTTGGATCAACCACCATACCATTTCCAATGACACAAATCTTATCACTATAAAAAATCCCTGACGGAATTAAATGCAGTTTATAGGTAACGCCGTTAAATTTTATTGTATGCCCTGCATTATTCCCACCTTGATAACGAGCGATGGCTTCCGCATTCTGGGATAGAAAATCTGTTATTTTACCTTTACCTTCGTCTCCCCATTGTGTACCGACTACTACAACTGATGACATCTGAATAAAGCACCTCCAAAGGTTCACGTAATACCGATCATTAACCGGTTCTTATCAAACAAACCTATTTTATCAATAATCCAAACTGGAAGTCAATACAAAATCCGAACAATACACTTTTCAAAAAAATCTTTGTTCGTAAATATGAGAAATTTCTTTCCGGTTTTTTTGGATTGTCAAACATTATTGTACCCTCTGATTTCTTTTTCTATTATCATAACGGCCTTTCTTTTCCCCGAAACAGAGAAAGCCCGCCATTGCATGAATGGCAGGCAGTTCCCTATGCGCCGGGAGACATCGAATCATCATCGAAGCGGCGTTCAAGGTTAACGAATTTATTATATTCTTTCACGAATGCAAGCGAAACCGTGCCTACTGGACCATTACGCTGTTTCGCTATAATGATTTCAATGATATTTTTGTTCTCGGATTCTTTATCATAATAATCATCACGGTATAAGAATGCGACGATATCAGCATCTTGCTCGATACTCCCGGATTCCCGGATATCAGACATCATCGGGCGCTTATCCTGACGCTGCTCCACTCCCCGCGATAGCTGGGAAAGGGCGATGACGGGCACTTTAAGTTCACGAGCGAGCGCTTTGAGTGAACGTGAAATCTCGGATACCTCTTGCTGACGGTTGTCGCCTGAACGACCATCGCCTTGAATTAACTGCAGGTAATCGATCAATATCATGCCAAGGCCATGTTCCTGCTTCAAACGACGGCATTTTGAACGGATTTCACCAATCCTCACACCTGGCGTATCATCGATATAAATGCCGGCATTCGACAAGCTTCCCATCGCCATCGTCAGTTTACGCCAATCCTCATCAGTTAAGGAACCTGTCCGTAAATTCTGAGCGTTGATATTCCCTTCAGCACAGAGCATACGCATAACGAGCTGCTCTGCACCCATTTCAAGACTGAAAATCGCTACATTCTCCTCCGTTTTGGTCGCAACGTTTTGAGCGATATTCAATGCAAAAGCGGTTTTACCAACCGAAGGACGGGCACCCACTATAATGAGGTCATTACGTTGGAACCCTGCTGTCATTCGATCCAGTTCAGCAAACCCTGTCGGTATTCCCGTGACATCCCCTTTACGGGTAGTCAAAACTTCTATGTTATCGTACGTCGCTACCAATACATCTTTAATATTTTGAAAAGACCCGGAATTTTTACGCTGGGCCACTTCCATGATCGTTTTTTCTGCTTCCCCGAGCAGCTCCTCGACCTCGTCCTCGCGACTGTAGCCTTCCTGAGCGATGTTGGTCGCTGTCCTGATCAAACGACGCAGCAATGACTTCTCCTCGACGATGCGGGCATAATATTCAATATTGGCCGCGGTAGGTACCGATCCGGCCAATTCACTTAAATAAGAAACACCGCCAACTTCTTCAAGGTTTTTTGTCGCAGCCAGTTCCTCTGTCACCGTAATCAAATCGACAGCTTTTCCTTCGTCATTCAATTTAAGCATCACATTAAAAATCTTTTGATGAGAGCTTCTGTAAAAGTCTTCCGGAATCAAAACTTCCGATGTAACGGTCAATGAAGAGGGCTCTAGAAAAATGGCTCCCAGTACAGCCTGTTCGGCTTCTATATTTTGAGGGGGAATCCTATCCTGAAATTGTTCTATCATATCTTAAAACCTCCCAATCTAAGAGGATACCTTTTATATGTTTCTAGTAAAAAAGAAAAAAGTGAAAGGACAACATGCCCAATCACATTTTTCGTCTATCTCTATTTTATCAATTTTTCACAGATATGAAACAGCTAAAATTAGTTAATTTCTTTCACATGCACAGTCAGTGTCGCAGTGACCTCAGGATGAAGCTTGACTGGAAGCTTTGTATGCCCTAAAGAACGGATGCCGTCAGCAAGCTCCATTTTACGTTTATCTATCTTGATACCGTGTTTTTTCTGAAGCTCCGAGGCAATTTGTTTAGTCGTGATTGAACCGAACAAACGCCCGCCCTCACCGGCTTTGGCTGATAGTTCAACCGTTAACTTCTCCAGCTGCACTTTCAATTCTTCAGCTTGCTGCAGCTCTTCTGCTGCAAGTGATTCTTCTTTATTTTTCTGGGCTTCCAAAGTTTTTACATTTGAATTATTTGCTTCAACCGCCAATCCTTGTTTAAGCAGGAAATTATGTGCATAACCATCTGCAACATTTTTAACTTCCCCTTTTTTCCCTTTACCTTTTACGTCTTTAAGAAATATCACTTTCATTCTTTATGTCCCCCTTCTAAATATTCATCAATAGCTGCTTTCAATCGACTTTCGGCTTCATTAATGGAGCATACCTGCTGAGTGGCTGCATTTGTTAGATGTCCGCCTCCATTCAACATTTCCATGATCACCTGTACATTGATATCACCGAGAGAGCGCGCACTTATGCCAACTGTATCATCAGATCGCTTAGCCATTACAAAGGAAGCGACAACGCCATCCATGGTCAATAGGGTGTCCGCAGCCTGAGCAATGAGCACCTGATTATGAACCTGATCGGTTTTTGCCGCTGCAATGGCAATTCCCTTTTTATAAAAGATGACTTCTTCAATGAGCTTCGAACGTTTGATATAGGTGTCCACGTCTTCTTTTAAGAATTTCTGGACAAGTACCGTATCAGCTCCATGCGCCCTTAGATAAGAGGCGGCATCGAAAGTGCGTGAACCCGTTCTCAAGGTGAAGCTTTTCGTATCGACGATGATACCCGCAAGAAGCGCCGTCGACTCCAGCATATCAATCTTTGAGCGTTTCGGCTGATATTCAAGCAGTTCGGTCACAAGTTCTGCCGTTGAAGATGCATATGGCTCCATATAGACGAGCAATGAGTTCTTGATGAACTCCTCACCCCGGCGATGATGATCGATGACCACAACCTTATCGATCCTATTCAATAACCGCTCTTCAATTACCATGGAAGGTTTATGCGTATCAACCACAACCAGCAACGTCTCATCCGTAATCATTTCAAATGCATCATCAGGTGTTATGAACCGGGCATACAGCTCTTCTTTATTTTTGATCTCTTCCATTAAACGAAGGACGCTGCTATCGAGCTGCTGGGTGTTGATGACAATATAGCCTTCACGTTCATTCATTTGGGCAACCTTCAAGATGCCGATCGCTGAACCGATTGCGTCCATATCCGGGTTTTTATGGCCCATGACAATGACTTTATCGCTATCAAGTACTATATCCTTCAATGCATGCGAAATAACACGGGCACGGACCCTCGTGCGTTTTTCCATCGGATTGGTTTTGCCGCCATAGAATTTCACTTTTCCATTCGCTTGCTTTATGGCTACCTGATCGCCGCCACGTCCTAAAGCGAGATCCAAGCTGGACTGTGCAAGCGTACCTAGTTCCGGCAAGGATGACACCGCCGAGCCGACACCGATGCTCAAGGTCAATGGTACATTTTGCTTGGCCGTCGTTTCCCTGATTTCATCCAAAATCGAGAATTTCCCCTTTTCAAGCTGCTGAAGGATATGCTCATTAAAGACTGCGATGAATCGTTCCGAGGAAACCCGTTTAAAGAAAACGCCATTATCCCTTGCCCATTTATCAAGAAGTGAGGTAACCAAGCTATTAATGCTGCTTTTACGCTGATCATCCATACCCTGGGTCAAATCATCATAGTTATCAAGAAGAATGATCGCAATTGCCGTTCGCTCATCTTCATATAATTTCTCGATTTCCACTTGCTCCGTCACATCAAAAAAGTAAAGAAGCCTTTCATCACGCTTATGGACCACCTTGAATTTCCGATCGTGGAGCGTAAGTGTCTCTGTCTCGATCTCTTGCTTGATTAACGGTACTATCGAGTCCGCAACATCGTATAGCGATCTTCCTGCCAAGGAATCTTCACTAAAACAAGAAGCCAGGAATGGATTGGTCCATTCAATGTAATAATCCTCATTAAAGAGCATGATCCCAATCGGCATTTCCAATAACGCTTCTTCGCCTACCTTCTTTAAACGGTAAGATAAAGTCGTTATATACTCTTCTGTCTTCCGTTGCTTTTTTTCTACCATTCTTAATGTTAAATAAAATAAACCAGCAAGAATCAATAATCCAACAAGTGCAATAACCCAATTATAATAAGCCAGGACGCCCAAAAGTAAAACGACCGCGGCGAGCACCCCATATATTGGGGACTTAATCGAGTATTCTTTCAAATAAGATGGCATAGTTTCAGCTCCTAAAAGCATCTGTTTTACAAAAAAGTCTTCTATTCCTTTTTCTTGATTGTCTCCCTAAATGGAAAGCCTAAATCTATTATACCTAAAAATCGGACGGCCGTCGTAATAATCGGAATTGGCAGAAGCAAAGAAAAAACCACGATTAAAACAGGTATGGCCTTAACCCATGACTTAACATGAGCGATATAGAATATCAGGGAATATCCTTGTAATAATATGAAGAACTGCAGTATGAAAAATAGGTTCGTTATGGCCATATATACAAAACTGTTCTTGTCCGTATTCACAAAAAGAGCAAGAAGCATCGTAATTAAATAATACCATAAAAGGCTTTTCGGGAGTCGCAGATCTCGAAAATGGGGCCATTTTAACGCCTTATCACTGAATCTCTTCACAATGGGGTGCGCCGCAAAGAAAATCAATAAAACCATGATGACGGACATCAAGACGAACAAACTTGGCATCAGCGTGTTCATCATATCGATTGATTCATACATCTGCTTTTTGACTTGTTCCGTCGGTGCCTGTCCAAAAGAATCCATGATGCCGATTGTATTTTCAATGGACCCCTCAAGAATGTTCATCGATTCTTCTATGTAATTTACATCCGTTATCAAAACTGAAGCTGCATACATTAATAAAATGCCCCCCAGAAAGACAAGGACTGCGCTTATGAACATTGGTGCCATCGGTTTATCCTTTTTCAAAAAATAGCCGATAGCAATTCCCGTTGCCCCCATGAGCAAGGTTAGCGGAACAGACAATATCGTCCCGATGAGGATCGACAATAACGAGGCTACAAATAAGTAACCAAGGCTCCACGATAACTTTTGTTTGATTGTGACCAGTATGAATGGAATGGGTAAAAAGAAAGTAGTGAAAATACCCAATAGTGGGATTTGAATGGTGATGAACAATAAAATGCAATATAGTGCCAGAAGTGCTCCGCCCTCGGCAATTCGTCTCCCGCTATTCATCTTTATTTCACCCCCTGTTATTATTGATGTCTTATCTCCATCTTTATATTGTATCCGTTACGGCCAGGATATTTCAAACATCTCAGTCTTTTTTAGGATATGATTATTTTTCCTGAGGAAAGCGCCCGGATAACTTCCTTCTGAAATAAAAAAAAACCGCAATTCAGCAGTTTTCAGGCATAAGTGATAACTTATAAAAAAGGCACATTAAGGATAACTCCTCAATGTGCCAATTTATTATTCACCAGATACGTATGGTAGTAATGCCATAGTACGTGAGCGTTTAATAGCAATCGTTAATTTACGTTGATATTTAGCGCTTGTGCCAGTTACACGACGTGGTAAAATTTTACCGCGTTCTGAGACGAATTTTTTAAGAAGATCTGTATCTTTGTAATCAATTTTAGTGATTCCGTTAGATGTGAAATAACAAACCTTTTTACGCTTACCGCGTCCTTTACGTCCACCCATTGCCATAATATATTTCCCTCCCTGCTTTTTTGAATTTTCATTTTAAACGGCTGTTTAAAACGGAAGATCATCATCTGAAATGTCGATTGTTTTACCGTCATTAGCAAATGGATCATCATCTACACGAGTGTAGTTGTTATTGCTCCGTTGATTCTGATTAGGATTTTGTCCATACGAATTGTTGTCATTTCCGTTATTGCCATAACTTCTTTGACCTCCACCGTAAGAACCGCCTTCATTTCTTTCACCCGCTGAACTGCTTCGTGGTTCAAGGAATTGAACGCTCTCAGCCAGAATCTCCGTCACATATACGCGTTTGCCGTCTTGTCCTTCATAATTACGTGTTTGGACACGTCCATCCACGCCAGCTAAACTGCCCTTTTTCAAGAAGTTAGCTACATTTTCTGCAGGTTTACGCCAAACTACACAGTTAATGAAATCCGCTTCACGTTCACCCTGCTGATTCGTAAAACTACGGTTCACAGCTAAAGTAAAGGTAGCTACGGGAACCCCATTAGGTGTATATCGTAATTCAGGATCTTTAGTTAAGCGTCCTACCAAAACTACGCGATTCATCATCAGAATCAACCCCTAGGTTTCAAGCTTGTTTCATGTGAAACAAGATTAGAATTTATATTAAATATTGAATTAAACTTCTTCTCTAGTAGCCATGTGGCGAATAATGTCTTCACTGATTTTAGCAAGACGATCGAATTCTTGAATCGCAGCACTTTCAGCGTTAACTTTAAGAAGCATGTAGTAACCATCACGGAAATCATTGATTTCATATGCAAGACGGCGTTTACCCCATTCTTTTGCTTCTACTTCCGCACCATTATCAGAAAGGATTGTGTTGAAACGTTCAACTAAAGCTTTTTTAGCTTCTTCCTCAATGTTTGGACGGATGATATACATAATTTCGTATTTTCTCATCACTGTCACCTCCTTTTGGTCTAAGCGGCCCAATTGGGCAAGGAGCAATTATTTATAATTACTCACAAGATAAAATTATAGCATAGTTAAAGAGGCTTTGCAACGAACGGTTCGACTTATTACAATTAATTGTAATCTAATGATTCAAGTCGCAAAAAAGACCCTACATATGGAACGGTAGGGTCTTTGAATCTTAAACGTTAAAACGGAAATGGATAACATCGCCATCGTTAACGATGTATTCTTTTCCTTCCAAACGGACTTTACCCGCTTCTTTTGCGGCACCATGACTGCCCGCTTCAAGTAAATCGGTATAAGAAACCGTTTCGGCACGGATGAAACCACGTTCGAAGTCCGTGTGAATGACGCCGGCACATTGAGGGGCTTTCATTCCTTTGCGGAATGTCCAAGCACGCACTTCCTGTACACCAGCTGTAAAGTATGTTGCCAATCCAAGCAGATTATAAGAAGCACGGATCAACTGATCAAGACCTGACTCCTCAATGCCAAGTTCAGATAGGAACATTTCCTTTTCTTCACCTTCAAGCTCTGCAATTTCTTCTTCGATTTTGGCACAAATCACGATTACTTCGGCATTTTCCTTCGCAGCATATTCACGAACTTGCTGTACATATTCATTATCGTCAGCATTCGCCACTTCATCTTCGCTCACGTTCGCTACGTAAAGCGTCGGCTTCGCTGTAAGTAAATGCATGCCCTTCACGATTTTTTGCTGCTCTTCAGTAAACTCAACGGAACGTGCAGGCTTTTCATCTTCCAAAGCTTCTTTTAAAGCCACAAGGATTTCATGTTCTGCAACAGCGGCTTTATCTTTTTGCTTGGCCATTTTTCCGACACGGTCGATGCGTTTGACAACAGATTCCAAATCGGCAAGGATCAATTCAAGGTTGATGACTTCAATATCATCGATTGGATTTACTTTTCCGGAAACATGGGTAATGTTATCGTCTGCAAAGCAACGGACGACTTGACAAATGGCATCCACTTGACGGATGTGGGAAAGGAATTTATTACCCAATCCTTCTCCTTTACTTGCTCCTTTTACAATCCCGGCGATATCCGTGAATTCAAATGCTGTCGGAACCGTCTTTTTCGGTTTAACTAATTCAGTCAATTTTTGCAGACGGTGATCTGGCACTTCCACGATCCCGACATTAGGGTCGATCGTACAGAAAGGATAGTTGGCAGATTCCGCACCTGCCTGAGTAATTGCATTAAATAAAGTGGATTTACCTACGTTAGGCAAACCGACTATACCAGCTGTTAAAGCCATTTATATTTCACTCCTTCAAGATGATTCGTACATATGGGAAAAGAACCGATCTTCTATAAAGACCATCCAATTACCTAAACCTTTCCCAATTATAGATTTCGCTTCCTAAAAAGACAAGTAAATCATGAGAAACGCAGGACTACTTTCACTCCCAAAAAAAAAGCATGATCACTCCTCATGCTTTTGCAGAACTTTTTTCATTTTCTTTGCGAATTCACGTCGGGGCAGCATCACGCTATGACCGCACCCTTCACATTTTATCCGGATATCCATACCGAGCCGTATAATTCTCCACTTATTCACTCCACACGGATGTGGTTTCTTCATTTCCACAATATCCTTAAGTGCAAATTCCTTTTCTTCCATAACCATGAGCCCCCTAACTCCTATGACTCGCTGCCATTGTACGTAGATTTAATCCCACTTGAATCAAGCGCAGCACTTATTTCATTTCTTAATATCCTGCTGATTTCGATGTGATGCATCGGCTTTGTTTCCGCTTTAACCCGAAAGACGATTTCTTCAGGACTGATTTTTTCAATTCCCAAAAATTCTGGTGCTTTGACCAAGGCTTCATATTTGCCTTCCATACTGTTTAAAAGATCAATCAGCACCTTCTCGGCACGCTCGACCGATCCATCGTTAGGTATGGTCACATCCACAACAGCCATACTGTTTAAAATGGAATAATTCGTGACCTGGATGATGCTGCCGTTGGGTATGAAGTGCAATTCACCTGCACTGCTTTTGATTTTTGTTGTACGAAGCCCGATTTCAATGACTTCCCCTTCAAAAGTATTGATTTTAATATAATCCCCAACCGAGAAATGATCTTCAAAAATAACGAAAAATCCGGTAATTATATCCTTGACCAGACTTTGAGCACCAAACCCAATCGCCAAACCGAGAACACCAGCACCAGCGAGTAATGGCATCACATGAAGTCCAAAAATCTCCAGAATCATCAACAAGGCAATGAAATTGATGACATAAGTAATGATATTTTCCAGCAATTTAATGAGTGTCGCTTCCCTGCGCTCCGATACCCGAATTGGACTTCTTAAACGAGCTTTGAAAAATTTATTCAGAATAGTCTTTCCTATTGTAATAATAATACGCGATAACAACAGAACAAGGAAGATTTTAATAATGCCCTCGCCCATCAGCAGCCATATCTTTTCATCCAATATCTCTTTTGTAACGCTATCATAAATGCGATCCATATTTTCCTCCTGCCTAATGCAAATAACTGCAAAACTATTATATCTTATATATGATTTCTCCCATATAGACGTATTCCTCTACCCTTCATGCATGGAGATAACCATGAATTAGAGAGATTTTCTCTATTTTATCAATAAATAATGGTTTCTGTACAAAAAAATTATGGGTATATAGGTAAAAGAATTAGAAGTTTTTTCCCAAATATTCAAGTAATTATTTACTAGAAAGTATAAATGAAAGCAATTGGTAGAGGAAGCACGTCGATTCATATCCCCTTCACCTGTTTGCATGTTCTACAAAAAATTCCCTCATCCATTATGTTAAATACCGTATATTTTCCCCTTTTTATCCGTATACTGTAATACCAAATAAAGTAAAGGAGTTGAGCCGATGAATCTGAATTCTAGTCTATTTAATAATAATAAAAATAGATTGAGTCGCATCCTGCATGAAGATACGGATGCATCCAAACAAATTTCCCAGGAATTGATCAACCTCCTACCTACCGGAAAGCTTCAACCAATCGTCATCGTCTGTATAGGCACAGACCGTTCCACAGGCGATTCACTCGGACCACTTGTCGGCACTCTGCTTAGTGAAAAAGCTGAAAACAGTTCTTCTTCATTCCATGTTTATGGTACTCTGGATGATCCTATACATGCGATGAATTTACAGGAAAAATTAAATGAAATCAAAAAGATGCATACCAATCCATTTATAGTCGGAATCGATGCTTGCTTAGGGAAAATGAAAAGCGTCGGCATAGTTCAAATCGGCCAGGGACCAGTGAAGCCAGGTGCTGGGGTCAATAAAGATCTTCCTTCCGTTGGAAATGCCCATATTACAGGAATCGTGAATGTAAGTGGATTCATGGAGTTCATGGTCTTGCAGAACACTCGTCTTAATCTTGTGCTAAAAATGGCCAAAACCATTGCCGAGGGGATTCATGAAGCACAAAATCATTATCCAATAAAACCTACCATCACTCCTTTCACATGGTCATTCAAGCAAGAAAAAACCCTTTGATCGATTTTTGCTTATGATAAAAAAGAAGGAAGGGGTCATCCCCTTCCTTCTTTTTTATACATAATACATGAAAGTAACCAGAATGGCGGTGATCATTATGCCTGGAAGCAAATTCGCCACCCTTATTTTGGTGACACCGATAATATTCAAACCAATTGCCAAAATCATGACTCCCCCAGTTGCCGTCATTTCCAATATGAAGGAATCCATTAAAGCAGTTGGGATCATCGTATTGATCTGCCTTGAAAAAATCGCCATTAACCCCTCATAAAGAATGATCGGAAATGCTGAAAAAAGTACACCTATGCCGAGCGTGCTGGCAAGGACCAATGCTGTAAATCCATCGATGATCGCTTTTGTTATCAAAACGTCATGATCATTCCGGATACCGCTATCCAGGGCACCGATAATGGCCATCGCCCCAATGCCAAATATGAGCGTAGCCGTAACAAACCCCTGAGATATCGAAGTTCCTTCCTTCGCTTTCATCCTGCGTTCAAGCCAATTGCCTAAAGAATTAAGCCTAGCCTCAAGATTCATCCATTCACCAAGGACAGCCCCTCCGACAATACTTAAAATGACAACAAGGAAATTATCGCTTTTAAACCCCATCTGCAAACCTAAGACCATGACAGCCAAACCGATGCCGTTCATGACCGTTTCTTTTATCTTTTCAGGTATATGTTGTAAAAACCTTCCTAAAATCGAACCGATTAAAATGCAGGCACCATTCACCAAGGCCCCTAATAATACCATCTCATCCACCTAATTTTCTGCATAAGTCGTCACGATCTTTTCATAAAGGCGATCTAAGAGGAAAGGTTCTCTTGATCGATCAAGTTCAAAATTCTCTCTAAATCTTCTTTTGAAAAGAATTCTATTTCTATTTTTCCTTTTTTCTTGCTTTGTTTTATCGTTACGCTCGTTCCTAGTCTTTCACGCAGACTTGTCTCCCGTTGCTTTATGAATATATCTTTTTTCTCTTGTTTCTTAGGTTTGGTTTCACGTGAAACGGTATCATTCAATTGATGTATATATTGCTCTAGCTGTCTGACATTCATACCTTCTTTGAGGATTTTATCCACTACCGGCTTAAGCAACTCTTTTTTCTTTAAACCTAGCAATGCCCGTCCATGCCCCATGGAAATTTCCCCGTCGGAGATATATCTCCTAATCCCTTCAGGCAAAGAAAGTAATCTAACATGGTTTGCTATATGGGGCCGGCTTTTACCCAGCCGATTGGCCAACTGCTCCTGGGTGAATTCCAATTTTTCCAGAAGTGTTTGGTAAGCGACGGCTTCCTCTATCGGATTCAAATCCTCCCGTTGCAGGTTTTCCAAAATCGCCAGTTCCATCATCTGCTGTTCGCTCAATTTCCTCACAACGACCGGAACTGTCTTTAAACCAGCTTCCTTGGCAGCACGGTAACGCCTTTCCCCAGCCACGATTTCATATCCCTTAATGCTTTCCCGGGCAATAATCGGCTGTAATATCCCGTGTTCCATGATGGATTGCTTTAATTCCTCTATAGCTTCAAGCCGAAAGCTCTTTCGGGGCTGATAAGGATTTGGCCTTAATTCCCTTACTTTGATTTCGCGCACGATTTCATCTTTACTGATCTCCCCACTGTTGAAAAGTGCGTTTAGTCCTTTGCCAAGTCCTTTAGCCATTTGATACCACTTCCTTTGCCAGTTCTAGATAGACCTCCGCCCCACGTGACTTTGGATCATATATAATTATCGGTTCTCCATGGCTCGGTGCTTCACTCAAACGGACATTGCGGGGAATGATGGTTTGATAGACTTTATCCTGAAAGTATTTTTTTACTTCTTCTATGACCTGGAGACCTAGATTTGTTCTTGCATCCAACATCGTCAAGAGCACACCCTCGATTTTCAAATCATGGTTCAAATGCTTTTGGACGAGGCGGACCGTATTCAACAGCTGACTCAAACCTTCCAATGCATAATATTCACATTGTACCGGAATCAAAACTGCATCAGCGGCCGTTAAAGCATTAAGCGTAAGCAAACCCAATGATGGAGGGCAGTCAATCACAATGTAATCATATTGGCTTTGCACCTCTTCTAACGCCCTTTTTAATCGGACTTCCCTTGAGATGGTTGGAACAAGTTCAATTTCTGCACCTGCAAGTTGAATTGTCGCAGGTATGGCATATAGGTTTTCTACCTTTGTTTCCATGATAACGGTACTGGCCTCGACATCATCAACCAATACATCATAAATACATTGTTCCACATCTGCTTTGTCGATACCTGCACCGCTTGTCGCATTTCCCTGCGGGTCAATATCGACCATTAAGACTTTCTGTCCTATATATGCAAGACAAGCACTTAGACTGACAGAAGTTGTCGTTTTTCCAACACCGCCCTTTTGATTGGCAATGGCGAGAATCTTCCCCACGAATTCACCTGCTTTCAACTATCTTCATCACGCTATATCTATTGATTTGTACCGTAAATCCATTTATTTCTTTCTATTTTATCATGAATGTTACTGGAAGAAATCGTTTTCTGAAATTCCTCTTAAAATTTCAAATACACCTAAAAGCATTAATAACCCGGGGAAAGTTGAATGTTTTCAAGGCGGAAAATGCCAGTTTTGGAGAGAAAATAAAAAAGCTTGGTAATCGAAGACTACCAAGCGGGCTAAGGATAGGGAATCAAGTTTTTTTCTTGGGTATTTTAATCGTGAACTGATAATACTCCTCGAATTCTTCTTCCTCTGCATCCAAATTTATTCCATTGTCTGTAACCATATTGAGTGATTGGCGTATGGTATTCACGGCAATCCTCATGTCTTTACTAAACGCTTTTCGTTTAGGTTTCGGCTTCTGCACAGTACCCGTCAGGAGCTTGACGACCTGCTCTTCGGTCTGCTTGACGTTCAACCCTTTTTCGATGATTTCCACAAGCAGTTTAAGCTGCTTTTCAGGACTCTTTAACGGTATCAACGAGCGGGCATGGCGTTCCGTAATTTGCTTTTGAAGAAGTGCATCCTGAACCTCCTGTGGCAGCTTAAGCAGCCGAAGCTTATTCGCCACGGTAGATTGACCTATTCCCAGTCTTTGTGCCAGAGCTTCTTGGGTTAAACTATGCAGCTCCAATAGTTTTCCGTAAGCCAAAGCTTCTTCAATCGGTGTCAGTTCTTCACGCTGAAGGTTTTCTATCAGCGCGACGGAAGCCGTTTCTGTATCGGTGAAATCCTTGATTATAGCAGGTGCCAATTCCCAGCCAAGCTTTTGCATGGCCCGGAAACGACGCTCACCTGCAATGATTTCATATTTTCCCTGACCATAAGCCCTTACTACAATTGGTTGAATGATCCCATGAGTATGAATCGTTTGAGCCAATTCAGCAATTTTATCGTCATTAAAAACGGTCCTTGGTTGAAATCGATTAGGCACAATATCAGAAATGGAAATTTTTCTTATCTCTTCATTATTATTGCTAGGTGTCTCCATCTCTAGTTGCTCTTCTTCTTTTTCGCCAAACCCAAAGAACCGCGAAAAAGGATGCTTCATCTTCCTACACCACCTTTTAAAACTCCCAAATAACATATTCTCTATTTAAAGGACAAGTCCTGCATACATTTCCCGACATGGTTATACATATGGCCCTTCACTGTAAAAAACATGTCGACTGGCGCCATCAAGGCAATAATGAGGAATGGAAGGCCAATTATTATAAATATCGGCCGGCATGCCCTAGACTATTTCCCTGAATCAGCCAGCACAGGGCACACGTTTTAACATGTACCTAAATGCCTTCTTGTTGGCAAATGCAGTATTGAGTGTAAATAATAAGTTCATACATTTATAGTAAAAGAAAATAAGGGCAAGTACCAGCCATATATCTGAATCATCTGCGCTTACTATGAAAACATACTCCTCTTGCAAAGATTATTCAATAGGCTGTTTATTTGGTGTCCCTGGTTTTCTCGGGTATTTTTTAGGAGTCTTCTTCACTTTTTTTACAGTAATGATGTTTCTTTCACTATTTTCCTCTGGCAATGTGAAAGGATGAATTTCTTTGATTTCTCCGCCTAACGTAAAAATGGCCTTCTTCCCAGTGTCCATTTCATCTTGTGCACTAGCCGCTTTCATGGCAATGAATGTCCCATCCGGTTTAACAAGCGGCAAACATAGTTCACTTAAAACAGACATCCTGGCTACCGCCCTTGCCATGACAATATCATAGGATTCGCGATGCTCCGGTTTTTGGGCGAAGGTTTCAGCCCGGTCATGATAGAAGGAAACTCCCTTTAATTGCAAGGAATCCGCAAGGTGATTCAAAAAAGAAATTCGCTTATTCAAGGAATCCACAATCGAGACGTGGATATCAGGGAAACAAATCTTCAATGGAATACTCGGAAATCCAGCTCCAGCCCCAACATCGCAAATTCGATATGATTTATTAAAGTCAAAATAGAAGGCTGCACTGATTGAATCATAAAAATGCTTCAGATAAACTTCTTCTTTATCAGTGATGGCTGTTAAGTTCATCTTTTCGTTCCATTCCACCAATAATCGATAATAAGTGTCAAACTGATCAAGCTGTTGAGGAGAAAGCTCGATTCCTTTCTCCAGCAGTGCTTGTTGGAACTGTTCAATATTCATGTCTGCTTCAATCCTTTTCGGGTATTTCCATTACTGAGATACTCTGGCGATCTTACCTTGTTCCAAATAAACAAGCAAAATGGAAACATCAGCGGGATTCACACCTGAAATTCTTGAAGCCTGAGCTACTGATAGCGGGTGGACCTGCTTTAATTTTTGACGTGCTTCCGTTGCAAGACCAGAAATTGCATCATAATCGATATTCTCTGGAATCTTTTTATTCTCCATTTTTTTCAGGCGATCGACTTGCTGCAAGGATTTTTCGATATATCCTTCATACTTGATCTGGATTTCGACCTGTTCCGTCACTTCATCGCTCAGTTCGACATCACTTGGCGCCAACTTCTGAATGTGGGAATAATCCATTTCAGGCCGTTTCAATAAATCGGAGGCACGGATTCCATCCTTCAACTCACTGCCGCCGCTTGCAGTAATGACTTCTTGAACCTCTTTGGTCGGTTTGATGAAGTTTGATTTCAGTCGTTCCTTTTCCATTTCAACCGCTTCTTTTTTCATAAGGAAACGATTGTAGCGTTCTTCTTTGATCATCCCGATATTGAATCCAATTTCCGTTAAGCGTAAATCGGCATTATCATGACGCAATAATAAACGGTATTCTGCACGTGAAGTCAGCAAACGGTATGGTTCATTCGTACCTTTCGTCACAAGGTCATCAATGAGAACACCAATATAGGCATCCGAACGGCTTAAAATCAGTTCTTCTTTACCCATTGCATTCAATCCTGCATTAATACCGGCCATCAACCCTTGTCCTGCTGCTTCCTCGTAGCCGGATGTCCCGTTAATTTGGCCTGCAGTATACAGATTTTTGATTTTCTTCGTTTCAAGTGTGGGCCATAGCTGCGTAGGAACGATAGCATCATATTCAATTGCATATCCAGCACGCATCATTTCCGCCTTTTCAAGTCCTGGAATTGTTTGCAGGATTTTCACTTGTACATCTTCAGGCAGACTGGTGGATAAACCTTGCACATAAACTTCCTTTGTATTGCGGCCTTCAGGTTCCAGGAAGATTTGATGCCGTGGTTTATCATTAAAACGAACGACTTTATCTTCTATCGATGGACAATAACGCGGTCCGGTTCCTTTTATCATTCCGGAATACATTGGCGAACGGTGCAGATTTTCATCAATGAGCTGATGTGTCCCCTCATTCGTGTACGTTAACCAGCATGGCAATTGATCCGTTATGAACTTTGTCGTTTCATAAGAAAATGCTCGTGGCACTTCATCGCCAGGCTGAATTTCCGTTTTGCTGTAATCTATGGAAGAGCTATTCACACGTGGCGGCGTTCCTGTTTTAAAACGGACCAAGTCAAATCCTAACTGCTCTAAATGCTCAGAAAGCCTGATGGAAGGCTGCTGATTATTTGGGCCGCTTGAATATTTCAGTTCCCCTAAAATGATTTCACCGCGTAAATATGTTCCCGTCGTGATTACGACAGTTTTCGCACGGTAAACCGCGCCTGTTTTAGTGATGACACCTGTACATACGTCGTTTTCAACAATTAATTCCTCTACCATTCCTTGAATCAATGTCAAATTTTCTTGGTCTTCTATCGTCTTTTTCATTTCTTGCTGATAAAGAAATTTATCTGCCTGCGCCCGCAGCGCACGAACAGCCGGACCTTTTGCCGTATTGAGCATCCTCATTTGAATATGGGTCTTGTCGATATTTCTTCCCATTTCACCGCCTAAAGCGTCAATTTCCCTAACGACTATCCCTTTTGCCGGCCCGCCAACGGAGGGATTGCATGGCATAAAGGCGACCATATCCAAGTTAATGGTGATCATCAACGTTTTAGCTCCTACTCTCGCAGCTGCAAGGCCTGCCTCACTGCCAGCATGACCGGCACCAATAACAATGACATCATAGCTACCTGCTTCGTATTGCATATCCTTTTCCTCCTTTTACGCTTATTTTCCTAAACAAAATTGAGAGAACAATTGGTTGATCAAATTATCCTGAACGCTTTCGCCAATGATTTCTCCAAGTAGCTCCCAGGCTTTCGTGAAATCGATTTGAACCAAATCAACCGGCGTACACATTTCAATAGCATCGATTGCATCTTCGATAGACTGTAATGCCTGTCCCAGCAAAGCTATATGCCTGGCATTGGAAACATACGTCAGGTCTCCCGTTTCTAAAGAACCTTCAAAAAATAAAGAAGCGATGGCTTCTTCCAATTCATCGACCCCTCGATCCTCCAGTAATGAAGTGGAAACAACTTTATGGGATGCCGCCTTTTCCTTAACCTTTGCCATATCGATTTTTTGTGGAAGGTCGGTTTTATTGATGATAACGATAACATCCATTCCCTCAACCGCTTGAAACAGTTTCTCATCTTCGGCAGTGAAATCATCCGAATAGTTCAATACAAGCAATATTAAATCGGCCTCTTTTAATACTGCACGAGACCGTTCAACTCCAATTCGTTCAACGATATCTTCCGTTTCGCGAATTCCTGCTGTATCGACAAGTTTAAGCGGTACACCGCGAACATTGACATACTCTTCAATTACGTCACGTGTTGTACCTGGAATATCAGTGACAATCGCTTTATTTTCATGAACTAAGCTGTTAAGCAAAGAAGATTTTCCGACATTAGGGCGCCCTATGATAACGGTCGCAAGCCCATCCCTAAGTATCTTACCCTGTTGGGCCGTGTGAAGCAGCTTCTCTATTTCATTCTTCACATAACTGCCCTTTTCCAAAAATAAACGATGCGTCATTTCTTCGACATCATCATATTCCGGATAATCTATATTAACCTCGACTTGAGCGAGGGTCTGTAAAATTTCTTGACGCAGGTTTTGGATTAATTTCGAAAGCCGGCCTTCCATTTGACCTAATGCAACATTCATCGCTTTATCCGTTTTAGCGCGGATTAAATCCATAACGGCCTCAGCTTGAGAAAGATCGATCCTGCCATTCAAAAAAGCCCGTTTCGTAAATTCGCCAGGTTCCGCTAAACGAGCACCTTGTGAGAGAATGAGCTGCAATACCCGATTGACCGAAACGATTCCACCGTGACAATTTATTTCAACTACATCTTCCCTTGTAAATGTCTTTGGACCCATCATGACCGAAACCATGACTTCCTCTATGATTTCACCTGTTTTAGGCTGGATAAGGTGGCCATAATGAATCGTGTGTGATTTCACATCAAGCAATCCTTTTCCACCTGGTCCTTTAAAGATCCTGTCGGCTATTTCTATGGCCTCATCACCGCTGATTCTAACGATGGCGATTGCCCCTTCCCCTAAGGGAGTAGAGATAGCGGTGATTGTATCGAATTCCATGCTTTCACCTCTTATATATTGATGTTTCTATTTTTTTTGATAATAAAATCGTCGAATCCCTAAATTACTACAATACCACAGTATATTGATGAAAAAAAGTAGATACTCCTTCCTCTCAAGAGTTATCCACATGCCGTTAATCCATATTCTGTAACACCCATTTTAACTTATCCACATGTGAATAACAAATATCGTCCGCTTCCCTTTACGGATCAAGAATATATAGAGAAATATGTCACTTATTGTTGAAATCAACTTTGCAAAAAAATATTCGACACACATTGATAGCAAGGCCTAAAAAAAAGAACCCCTGCTTAAAAGCAGAAGGTTCATTTAAGTGGAGTAATGACTAAGTGGCGATAAGGTTCCGTCCCACTTGAAGTCGTTTTTATTTTTGGAAAATCCAAGAGAGCATTATGGATGACCTTTCGTTCATAGGATGGCATCGGCTCAAGTGAAACAGCTTTACCTGTTTTCATGGCTTTATTTGCCATTCTTTCGGCCAATTGGATTAAAGTGTCATTGCGGCGATTTCGATAATCTTCTGCATCTACAGTAATATTCAAAAACTGCTTCGAATATCGATTTGCAACCAGCTGTGCTAAATACTGAAGTGAATTTAGTGTTTGACCCCTTTTTCCAATCAATAAGGCAATTTTATCACCTGATAAATGGAATGTTACGTTCTTACCTTTACGGGTGACATCAATTTGTGCATTGACTCCCATTTCCACGCTGACATTCTTCAAAAATCCTAGTGTCTCTTCAATGGGATCGGCAGGCAATGTCACATGGACGATTGCCTTCCTTGCACCAAATAAACCAAAAAATCCTTTTTTGCCTTCATCTTCTATTTCAATCTCCACGAGATCCTTAGTGCTGTTCAGTTGAGCTAAAGCTAAATTTACTGCTTCTTCGACAGATTGTCCTGTAGCAGTTACTTTTTTCACTTTTTCTTTGCCCCTCCCGCGTTTTCCGCAGCTGCTTTTCTAAGATCCGGACCTTTGATGAAATATGTTTGAACAATACCAAAAAGGTTACCAACTACCCAGTAAAGAGAAAGAGCAGCGGGGAAATTAATAGCAAATACAACAATCATGATTGGCATGATGTAAAGCATCATCGTCATTTGTGCCGCCATTTGTGGATTGGAGTTCATTCCAACCATGGACATCTTTTGCTGGATAAAAGTCGTGATACCTGCAACGACCGGTAAAATATAATAAGGATCCGGGGAACCTAAATCAAACCAAAGAAAACTATGTAAAGCAATTTCTTCCGTACGGCTGATTGCATGGTAAAATCCGATCAAAATTGGCATTTGCACCAATATCGGCAAACATCCCGCCAATGGATTCACATTATATTTTGAAAATAGAGCCATTGTTTCTTGCTGTAGTTTTTGTTGTGTGGCAGCATCTTTTGAGCTGTATTTTGCTTGAAGTTCTTTCATTTCAGGCTGAATGGCCTGCATTGCTTTCGAGCTTTTCACCTGTTTGATCATTAATGGAAGTAATGCTAAGCGAATGATTAGTGTAACACCGATGATTCCCAAACCATAGTTCTCGCCAAATGCTTCAGAAAGCCAAATGATCAGGGCTGATAATGGATAGACAATGTATGAATTCCAAAAACCTTCACTATCCGCAGTAATAGGTTCTTTAATTTCCGTACACCCTGCTAACAACATCATTATCGAGGCTAGTCCAATAATGAGTAATATTCGTTTTTTCAACCGTAATTTCCTCCTAACTGCAATCAATCTTTTTTGAAACAATTGTGAACTGTTTGATAGAGGATTTCAAGGAAAAGTAATCCACTTTTTCCACAGTTACAATCGGGATTTTCTATGTCATCTTTCTCAAGTAACCACATGATCCGAGGAGTGCTTATTCGATATTAAGGGGACTTTATTGTTTTTTCATTTTAAAGTTTAGTGATTTAGAACGTTTCAGGACATGGATCAAGCTGCTTTTCACCTGGAAAAAGTCCATCTCCGCCGCTGGTTTTCGAGCAATCACAATATAATCCTTACCCTCTTCTATATCTTCTTTCAATTCCAAAAACGCTTGCCGTATGTATCTTTTGATTTGGTTCCTTACAACGGCGTTCCCGATTTTTTTACTGACTGAAAGGCCGATCCGAAAATAATCCTGACCTGGCTTTTCAAGGACATAGACAACGAATTGCCGATTAGCAGAAGATTCACCTTTTTTAAACACAAGCTGAAATTCGTCCTCTTTCTTAATCCTTAACTTTTTTTTCATTTTTACACCTTCATTACATGAATTGAGTCTCAGTAAATCCCTTATTTTGCGAAAAAAGACCACTGAGACTTTTCAGTGGTCTATGCAGATAATACTTTTCTGCCCTTACGGCGACGTGCAGCGATTACTCTACGTCCGTTTTTCGTGCTCATACGTGCACGGAAACCGTGAACTTTACTATGTTTGCGGTTATTCGGTTGATAAGTTCTTTTCATTATATGACACCTCCCTGAGGAATAACAGTTAAAGACAGTCTTTACAATTATATAGATGGAGGTTTCTACTTGTCAACCTCATCCATAAAAATATTTCTTTTTTAATGCTCAATGTCCAGTTGGCCTTTTTTTACTACCTAGCCTATTGTAAATGATTTTGCTCCGAACTGATATAGAAATTTTTGGGGAAAGGCAAATTTCCATCATTTTATCCATGAGCACAAATATGAGATTCGCAATGAATCCTCCCTTGATCGAAACAACATTCGACAAATAATAAGAATGGACGTGAATCATCTTTCGATCAGTCCCATGCAACTCTTTCGGCTTGAACAACGTCGTTCAAAACAAATTAATCGAGCCTATAATCACGGTCTGTGGATAAATTTCGACATGTTTTTTTCTATCCACATCCCATTTTATAGACTTTTGCACATAACAATGGCCTGTGGAAAAGTTTTTCCCACAAGCTCGGTAAGTTGTGGATAAAGTTTTCTAACCCATTGCAAGACGCCTGAATTTCTGATATTATATTTGTGTTTTCACTCTGAATAACTTTATCAACAGGTAACGTTTATCCACAGACTGTGAATAACTTGTGGATAGTTTATCCGACCTGTGTATATTAATCTGTCCACAGATGGTGGATATTGTCGAAAACCCTTTTTTCTTCTTTATTATATATTTCTTAAAATACCTGTTGATGAATAAACATTCAAATCTACACTGGTTCACCAGATGTAGTCTGTACAAAGGTTGTACAGCGCAAGATATAGTTTTTAGGCACTTCATTACACAACACAAAAATTCCTTAATACAGCTCACCGAACCTTTGCTGTCAAAATTAATATAAAGACGGCAATCGATGAGTTTATTTGTGCCTATACATTTAGATACAATTATTAAAAATATTTTGCAAAGGAGGGATAAGTTTGGATAACATCGATAGCCTCTGGAACCAGGCGCTCGGAAAAATCGAAAAAAAAATCAGTAAACCAAGCTTTGAGACTTGGCTTAAATCAACCAAGGCTTATTTACTGCAAGGTGATACATTAACAGTCACCGCTCCCAATGAATTTGCCAGGGATTGGCTTGAAGAACGCTATTCCCATCTTATTTCCGATGTATTGTTTGAACTTACCGGTGAGGAATTGGAAGCAAAATTCATCATTCCCCCCAATCAAGAAGATGATGATTTTACCGTTCCTGTTCAGCCTAAAAAGATAAAAAAGCAGGATAAAGAGCATGCTGCATTTCCACAGCATATGCTTAATGCGAAAAATACATTCGATACATTTGTCATCGGCTCCGGCAATCGTTTTGCCCATGCCGCGTCTCTCGCTGTCGCAGAAGCACCGGCCAAAGCCTATAATCCCTTATTCATATACGGGGGCGTCGGCCTTGGAAAAACTCATTTAATGCATGCAATCGGGCATTATGTTCTAGAGCATAATCCGAATGCGAAGGTCGTTTATTTATCTTCTGAAAAGTTCACGAATGAATTCATCAACTCGATCCGGGACAATAAAGCTGGGGAATTCCGTGATAGATATCGAAGCGTGGATGTTTTATTAATTGATGATATTCAATTTCTTGCGGGAAAAGAACAAACTCAAGAAGAGTTTTTCCATACATTCAATGCGTTGCATGAAGAAAGCAAACAAATCGTCATCTCGAGTGACCGCCCGCCAAAAGAGATACCTACACTAGAGGATCGCCTCCGTTCAAGGTTTGAGTGGGGCTTGATCACGGATATCACGCCACCTGATCTAGAAACGCGGATTGCCATATTACGTAAAAAGGCAAAAGCTGAGGGTCTTGATATCCCGAACGAAGTCATGCTCTATATCGCCAACCAAATCGATTCCAATATTCGTGAGCTTGAGGGTGCACTTATTCGTGTCGTCGCTTATTCTTCATTGATTAATAAAGATATAAATGCCGATTTGGCAGCTGAAGCATTAAAAGACATCATCCCTAGCTCAAAACCTAAAATAATCACCATCTTGGAAATCCAGAAGACGGTCGGTGAACATTATAGTGTCAAACTTGAGGATTTCAAGGCGAAAAAACGGACTAAATCCGTGGCCTTTCCAAGACAGATTGCCATGTATCTTTCCAGGGAGTTGACGGACTCATCCCTGCCCAAGATAGGTGATGAATTTGGAGGTCGCGATCATACGACCGTTATCCATGCGCATGAAAAAATCTCCAAACTCATGCAAACGGACACCCAGCTACAACGTCAGGTTAAAGAAATCCAGGACCAACTGAGGGTATAATAGATTCTGGATAATGTGAATAACTGACGACTACTTACACACAGTCTGTCCACATGTGGATAGACTGTTTTTCCTTAGGTTGAGTGGACTTATCCACATATCAACAGGCCCTACTACTATTACTACTATCTTTTTAAATAAAAATTATTAATAAATATGCCTATTCGGCAATAAAAAATTGGAGGATGAAACATGAGATTTATAATCCAAAGAGATCGATTAGTTCATAGTGTCCAAGAAGTAATGAAAGCAGTCACATCAAGGACGACGATTCCGATACTAACGGGGATAAAAATAAGCGTTACTAGTGAAGGTGTCACTCTCACAGGAAGTGATTCTGATATCTCCATCCAATCATTCATTCCGGCTGAGGTTGACGGAGATGAAATTGTTGAAGTTAAAAGCAGCGGCGGTATTGTCCTGAATGCCCGTTTTTTCAGTGAAATTGTCAAAAAGCTGCCGATGGATACTGTAGAAATTGAAGTGGAGAACAACTTTCAAACGATTATTCGCTCTGGTAAAGCTGAATTTAATCTAAATGGACTGGATCCTGAGGAATATCCACATCTTCCAATCATTGAAGAAGAAAATATTTTCAAACTTCCAACGGACCTTTTAAAGACCCTTATCCGACAAACTGGCTTTGCAGTGTCCACGTCAGAAACACGCCCTATCTTAACAGGTGTAAACTTGAAGGTTCAAGATGACGAATTAACCTGTATTGCAACAGATAGTCATAGGCTTGCAATGAGAACAGCCAAAATAGAAAATAAAATTAACGGGACCTATAGCGTTGTCATCCCAGGTAAAAGTCTGAATGAGTTAAGTAAAATCCTTGATGATACAAACGAACTCATTGAAATCGTCATTACCGAAAACCAAGTACTTTTCAAAGCTGAAAATTTATTATTCTTCTCAAGACTTCTTGAAGGGAATTATCCTGATACATCACGCTTGATTCCATCAGATAGCAAAACCGATGTGACCGTTCACACCAAGGATTTTCTACAAGCGATCGACAGGGCTTCTTTATTGGCGAGAGAAGGAAGAAATAATGTCGTCAAATTGACAACCCTGGAAGGCCGTATAATCGAAGTCTCTTCCAATACTCCTGAAATTGGTAAAGTAATTGAAGAAGTTCAGGCAGAAGCCATTGAAGGTGAAGACCTGAAAATCTCATTCAGTGCCAAATTTGTAATGGATGCTCTAAAAGCATTGGAAGGTTCCGATATAAAAATTAATTTCACAGGAGCAATGCGTCCGTTTGTCATTCGTCCGCTACATGATGATTCCATGCTGCAATTAATTCTCCCGGTAAGAACTTACTAAGCTAAAATAATATTTCAAAAAAATTAAAGGCTTGTATAGCAGGTCTTTAATTTTTTTATATTTAAACATAGATTTCCAAAGGGTTTTTGGCGTTTTTTAAATGCGGTACGGAACGCTGAATCGCTAAAAATAAGAACTGAAAAAGCTATACTTTGTCTTAATGGGATTAATTTAGTAAAATGAAATATTAAAGACTACTTAGAAATGAGTGAGGCATGAAATGGACTCCATAAAAATCAATACTGAATATATTACGCTTGGACAATTCCTGAAATTGGCCGATTTAATCCAAAGCGGGGGAATGGCGAAATGGTTCTTAAGTGAATACGAGGTTTACATTAATGGCGAATTAGACGTGAGAAGAGGCAGAAAATTAAGATCAGGTGATAAAATAGAAATTCCTGGATTTGGCACCTACACAATTACAAGCTAAAACATAAGGGAAGAGCGGAATATGTATATTGAAAATATAAGTTTGAAAAATTACCGCAACTATACCGAATTGAATCTGACTTTTGAGAATAAAGTCAATGTAATCCTCGGCGAAAATGCTCAAGGAAAAACAAACGTCATGGAATCTATTTTTGTTTTAGCAATGGCAAAATCTCATCGCACCTCAAATGATAAAGAACTTATTCGCTGGGATGAAGAGTATGCTAAAATAGAAGGAAGAGTTAGAAAGAGAAATACCTCAATACCACTTGAGCTGACCATTTCAAAAAAAGGGAAAAAGGCGAAGTGCAACCATATTGAACAAAGAAAGTTGAGTCAATATGTCGGAAATATGAATGTGGTCATGTTTGCGCCTGAGGATCTAAACCTTGTAAAGGGAAGTCCTCTAGTCAGACGCCGTTTTATAGATATGGAAATTGGCCAGGTTTCTCCCGTATACCTTCATGATATGAGCCAATATCATAAAATACTTCAACAAAGAAATCATTACTTAAAGCTTCTGCAGACCCGGAAACAAACGGATACGACGATGCTTGACGTGCTGACCGATCAATTTATTCAGTATGCAGCGAAAATTGTCGAAAGAAGATACGAGTTTCTTTTAAAGCTCCAGCAATGGGCAGAGCCGATTCATTCGGGGATCTCCAGAAATCTAGAAGTATTGAAAATCCAATATAAACCGTCGCTTGATGTATCAGAATCTATGGATTTGACGAAAATGATAGAAGTATACACAGAAAAATTTGATAAAATAAAAACAAGGGAAATTGAACGGGGTGTAACACTGGTAGGTCCTCATCGTGACGACCTGGTTTTTTTTGTGAATGACCGTGATGTCCAGACATACGGTTCACAAGGACAACAGCGCACGACAGCCCTGTCTTTGAAACTTGCCGAAATTGAGCTGATCCATGAAGAAATCGGCGAGTATCCCATTTTATTATTGGATGATGTGTTATCGGAACTTGACGATTTCCGTCAATCCCATTTACTGAATACAATACAAGGGAAAGTGCAAACATTCGTGACGACACCCTCCGTTGATGGAATCGATCATCAAACCCTAAGAGAAGCGTCCACCTTTTATGTTAGTCAAGGAAGTATAAAAAAGGTTAAATGATGAGGTGAATGTATGTATCTCCATATTGGTGAAGACATTCTTGTGAAAACGGACGATGTCATAGCCATTTTAGATAAGAAGCTGCTTCAGGCATCTCCAATCATGAGTGAATTTTTGGAGAAAAAGTCTGATGTAACTTACCATTTAGCAAAAAACTCGGTTAAATCGATTGTAGTGACGGACAAACAGGTATATTATTCACCGCTTGCGTCGTCCACTTTGAAAAAGCGTTCACTGCAGCCATCGCTCTTAATCGATGATATAGATATTCTTTGAATTGTAGCTAAACGTTATAATTACTCCTTAAAATTGATAATGCCAAAAGAAAAGTGTAGGTGATACGTATGACAATGGAACAAAAAGAAGTACAAGCTCAGGCATACGATGAGAATCAGATACAGGTTTTAGAAGGCTTAGAAGCAGTTCGTAAACGTCCGGGGATGTATATCGGCACTACCTCTGCAAAAGGACTTCACCATCTTGTTTGGGAAATTGTCGATAATAGTATTGATGAGGCACTAGCTGGTTTCTGTACGGAAATCAAAGTGACGATCGAAGAAGACAATAGTATAACAGTAGTCGATAATGGTCGGGGAATTCCAGTGGGGATCCATGAAAAAATGGGACGCCCAGCTGTAGAAGTAATCATGACGGTCCTTCATGCGGGCGGTAAATTTGGCGGCGGAGGTTATAAGGTCTCCGGAGGTCTGCATGGTGTGGGGGCATCAGTAGTTAATGCCTTATCCACGGTATTGGAAGTTTACGTTCATCGTGAAGGTAAAATCCATTATCAGCAATTTAACCGCGGTATCCCAAAAGAAGATTTGAAAATCATCGGGGAAACCGATCATACCGGAACGACTGTACACTTCATTCCTGATGGTGAAATCTTCACAGATACCCTGGAATATGATTTCGATACATTAGCCACACGAATCCGTGAGCTTGCATTCCTGAATAAAGGCTTGAAGCTGATCATTGAAGATAAACGTGAAGAAGAAGAGAAAATCAGGGATTACCACTATGAGGGCGGTATCAAATCTTATGTTGAGCATTTGAACCGTTCTAAAGAGGTATTGCATGAGGAACCGATTTTCATGGAAGGCGAGAAAGATGGAATTTCCGTTGAATTGGCTTTGCAATATAATGACAGCTATATCAGTAATGTCTTTTCTTTTGCCAATAATATTCATACCTATGAAGGCGGTACACATGAATCAGGATTCAAGACTGCTTTGACCCGTGTCATCAATGATTATGCACGGAAAAATGGTCTTTTAAAAGAAGCTGATGCCAATTTCTCAGGTGAAGATGTCCGGGAAGGTTTAACGGCAATCATTTCGATTAAGCATCCTGACCCGCAATTTGAAGGTCAGACGAAAACCAAACTCGGAAACTCTGAGGTAAGAACGGTTACTGATTCCATTCTTTCGGAACGACTTGATGCCTTCTTATACGAAAATCCTGCCGTGGCCCGAAAAATTGTAGATAAAGGGCAAATGGCAGCGAGAGCCCGATTGGCAGCGAAGAAAGCACGTGAATTGACCCGGAGGAAAAGTGCTTTGGAAGTATCCAATCTACCAGGTAAATTGGCAGATTGTTCTTCTAAGGACCCGAGTATCAGCGAATTATACATCGTTGAAGGAAACTCGGCGGGAGGATCGGCAAAACAAGGGCGGGACCGTCATTTCCAAGCCATCTTGCCGCTAAGGGGTAAAATCCTTAATGTTGAAAAAGCGCGATTGGACAGAATCCTGCATAATGAAGAAATAGGTACGATCATCACAGCACTTGGAACAGGCATTGGTGATGAATTCAATACTGAAAAAGCTAGATATCATAAAATTGTTATCATGACAGATGCGGATGTGGATGGTGCCCATATCAGAACGCTGATGTTGACATTCTTCTACCGGTATATGAGAAAAATTATCGAGTATGGATATATATATATTGCTCAGCCGCCACTTTTCAAGATTCAGCAAGGGAAAAAAGTGGATTATGCTTATAATGACCGCCAGCTTGAAGAGATCATGGCGAGTTTGCCAAGTACTCCCAAGCCTAACCTGCAGCGTTATAAAGGGCTGGGGGAAATGAATCCGGAGCAATTGTGGGAAACGACCATGAACCCTGATACGAGAACGCTGCTTCAAGTCAGTTTGAAAGATGCTGCCGAGGCAGATGAAACTTTCGAGATGTTGATGGGCGACAAGGTCGAACCGCGACGTAACTTCATTGAAGAAAATGCAATTTATGTAAAAAATCTTGATATCTGATTTTTTGACAGGATGCTTTTTACATCCTGTTCTTTACATAGTGCACGAACAGTTAAATTTAAAAGAGAGTATAAGCTTTTAATAGGAGGTTGGCTCCATGTCAGAAAATGAAAGATCAGGTGTAAAAGAAATAAATATAAGTACCGAGATGCGGACATCGTTTTTGGATTATGCGATGAGTGTTATCGTGTCGAGGGCTTTGCCTGATGTAAGGGACGGTTTAAAACCGGTACACCGAAGAATTCTTTATGCAATGAACGATCTTGGAATGACTTCGGATAAACCATTTAAGAAATCAGCCCGTATTGTCGGGGAAGTCATCGGTAAATATCACCCGCATGGTGATTCGGCTGTATATGAAACGATGGTACGGATGGCGCAACCTTTTAACTATCGCTATATGCTTGTAGATGGTCATGGGAATTTCGGTTCAGTCGATGGCGACCAAGCTGCCGCAATGAGGTACACAGAAGCGAGAATGTCGAAAATCTCGATGGAGTTACTCCGGGATTTAAATAAAGATACGGTCAATTTCCAGGATAACTACGATGGTTCAGAAAGAGAACCAGCCGTTATGCCTGCCCGCTTCCCGAACTTGTTAGTGAATGGTTCATCAGGAATAGCGGTAGGGATGGCAACCAATATTCCGCCCCATCAATTAGGTGAGGTAATTGACGGCGTATTGGCTTTAAGTAAGAATCCTGAAATTACAATTCCAGAGTTGATGGAATATATCCCTGGGCCGGACTTTCCGACAGCCGGTTTGATTTTAGGACGAAGTGGAATCAGAAAGGCCTATGAAACCGGAAAAGGATCAATCATTCAACGGGCGAAAGTCGAGATTGAAGAGAAACCGAATGGTAAACAGGTAATCCTTGTTAAGGAAATCCCTTATCAAGTGAATAAAGCAAGATTGATTGAAAAAATTGCAGAACTTGCTCGAGATAAGAAAATCGAAGGCATTACCGACTTACGCGATGAATCGGATCGCAATGGCATGCGTATCGTCATGGAGCTTCGAAAGGATGTTAACGCGAATGTCCTTTTAAACAACCTGTATAAGCATACCGCGATGCAGACCACCTTCGGAATCAATTTGCTTGCTTTGGTGGACGGTCAGCCTAAAGTGCTGAATTTAAAACAATGCCTGCACTACTACTTGGAGCATCAGCAGGTAGTCATACGGCGCAGGACTGAATTTGAATTACGGAAAGCGGAAGCCCGCGCTCATATTTTAGAAGGGTTGCGCATTGCACTTGATAATTTGGACGCAGTCATTTCGTTAATCCGCAGTTCCCAAACGACAGACATTGCCCGTGAAGGCTTAATGACACAATTCTCACTTTCCGAAAAACAGGCGCAAGCTATCCTGGATATGCGTTTACAGCGCTTGACAGGTCTGGAACGTGAAAAAATTGAAGATGAATATCAGGCATTAATGGCTATAATTGCAGAATATAAAGCGATTCTTGCTGATGAGGAAAAGGTTCTTGAAATTATCCGTGAAGAGCTTCTTGAAATTAAAGAACGTTTTGATGATAAACGGAGAACTGAAATCACATTAGCCGGCTTTGAAAGCCTGGAAGATGAAGATTTAATCCCAGAGGAAAATATAATCGTAACACTTACGCATAACGGTTATATTAAACGCTTGCCTGCAACCACATACCGCAGTCAAAAACGAGGGGGTCGCGGAATACAGGGTATGGGCACGAATACAGATGACTTTGTCGGTCACTTGTTAACCACTTCGACTCATGACACTCTATTATTCTTCACCAACAAAGGTAAAGTCTATCGTTCCAAAGGTTATGAAATACCTGAATATGGCAGGACGGCAAAAGGATTGCCGCTTATCAATTTGTTGGAAGTCGATAAAGGTGAGTGGGTCAATGCAATCATACCGGTGAAGGAATTTGCGGACGATTGGTATTTATTCTTCACGACCAGACATGGGATATCGAAGCGTACACCTTTGTCGTCTTTTGCAAATATCCGTAATAACGGTTTAATTGCCCTAGGTTTACGTGAAGATGATGAATTGATTTCTGTCCGACTTACGAATGGAGAGAAACAGATCATTATCGGAACGAAGTCCGGGATGATGATCCGTTTCCCAGAGACGGATGTACGGACAATGGGACGTACTGCAGCGGGAGTGAAAGGGATTTCCTTAGGGACGAATGATGAAGTTGTCGGAATGGAAATTCTTGAAGATGATGAAGAAGTTCTGATCGTTACGAAAAACGGTTATGGAAAACGGACCTCTGCGGAAGAATACCGTATTCAAAGCCGTGGAGGAAAAGGAATAAAAACATGTAATGTCACTGAGAAAAATGGTGAACTTATAGCCGTGAAAACAGTTACGGGTGTAGATGAAGATTTGATGCTGATTACAGCAGCTGGTGTATTGATCCGAATGGAAGTCGAAGGCATTTCTAAAACGGGCCGTAATACACAGGGTGTTAAGCTCATCCGACTCGAATCCGCAGATAATGAATATGTTTCGACGGTTGCCATCGTAGGAAGGGAAGAAGAAGAAGAAGAAAAAGAAGAAAAAGACCTGGATATAGAAACGGTCACGACTCTAGATCCGGATTCTGATCCTGAACCTACTGTAATTGAAGAAAATGAAGAAACTGAAAAAGATACGGAAGAATAATCTTTTCATTAAAAAAGGGGTTCGGAATTAAAATTCCGAACCCCTTTTGAAATTCCCTTTGAATTTTAGCCTAAAGTTAAAGTTTTATTAATTCAATTTTTAAAACAATGAAGACTTTAGGCAAAGGGTTCTATCAAAAATTAAAACAAAGTTGATTGGAGCGGGTGTGCGAGACTCCTGCGGGAAAAGCGAGTACCTGTAGAGGAAATCAACGCTCAAATTGTACAGACCGTAAAAAAACTGTAGACCCAGCAATTAAGCAGGGTCTTTTTTTTGCGCATTAGCTGGATTTCAAAATGATATCAAGAGTGTTTCGAGTATGAGTAAAAAGACTTATCAATTTTGGAGAGAGTTGCTAATAAATTGATTTTTTTTAGGTATTTAATCATAATAAAGATAGTTTTTACCATGTTTTTCAAGTAAAATGATACTCATTAATACTACCGAGGTGAAACGTTTTGCTAGTGAAAACTCGCTATTTAATCGAAGGCTGCATCCTCTCGAAAGAAATTAAAGGTCTTTCAAACCGCCCCATAATGCATGAAAAAACAATATTGACCACGCGATTGATTGAGGCTTTGCAAGCCTTTTTAATAACAGAGGTAAGCGTTGAAAAAACTTTGATTGATGGAAAGAAATTTCTGCCGAAAGAAGTAATAGATCCAGAATTGGATGAAATGGAAGAGTCATCGGATTTTACGGATTTGTATCTTAAGTCAGTACAAACATATAAACGATTATTTAAAAATTGGCAGGCGGGCAGTAAAGTCGAGGTGGCCATGATTCGTTTAATCATGATTCCCCTTATGGATAAGGCTTTAGAGGAACCAGGAAACATTTTGATGCTGCACCACTATTGCAATAAAGAAGAATATGTATATCATCATGCCATTTCCATTGGATTAATAGGAGGTTATATTGCATATAAAATGAAATGCAATAGAGCTGATGTCTACCAAGCAGCAATTGGCGGATGTCTGGCAGATTGCGGAATGGCAAAGCTGCCACCAAGGTTATTAAATAAAACGGAAAGCCTGACAGCGGATGATTATGAGGAGATACATGCTCATCCTATTTTCAGCTACAAGATGATTAAAGATAGTTCCATCATAAAGGATAGTGTGAAGATAGCCGTTCTAGAGCATCATGGAAGGTTAGATGGAACGGGATATCCCAAAAGGTTGAAAACAAAGCCCATGAACTTATTCTCAAAAATCATTGCTGTTGCAGATGTATTTCACGCTATGACTTCCGAAAGGACATATAGAAAGAAACAATCACCGTTTAAGGTATTAGAGATGATCTTACATGATGATTTTGGTAAATTTGATATTGGGGTAGTTAAAACCTTGTTATCAAGCTTCGCTAATTTTTCCATAGGAAGCATGGTCAAACTGAACAATGGATTTATCGCTGAAATCATTTTTATTGATGCCGGCTCGCAAACAAGACCGGTCATAAAGGTGATGGATAGTGAACAAATTATCAATTTAGGGATTAACCGGGAATTATATATAGAAGAAATACTTTAATGTTCAAAGAAAAAGTTTACTCTTAAAATGTAAGCTTTTTCTTCTTGATTAGGTACAGTCATAGGATTTGAAATCTATGAATTCATGTATATTATTTATTTTAAAATAACTATTGCTTTTATTCATGATACTAGATATAATAACTAAGTCGACAGCGAAAGAAAAAAAGTTGTTGACAAAAAATAATATAGTTGATATATTATTAAAGTCGTTTCCAAACAAACGACAAAAATTGCTCTTTGAAAACTGAACAAAACAAAGCGCCAACGTTAAATTTTAAGTGAGCACACACTATTAAAAAAGCAAATGAGCAAGTCAAACATTTCTTCGGAGAGTTTGATCCTGGCTCAGGACGAACGCTGGCGGCGTGCCTAATACATGCAAGTCGAGCGAAT
>NZ_JAZHFU010000016.1:0-103947 GCF_036541465.1 Bacillus sp. CFBP9009
ATGAAGGCTGCCGCGACGGCATCCATTAAATAGGGTGACCCTGAATTGATTTCCGATGTCATGACCCTTGAAGCAAGGACAATCCCCCCGATTGCAGCAAATAGAGCCGAAAGCAGATAGGCAAGGATTTTGTATTTATTAACCGATATTCCGGAAAGTCTCGCCGCTTCCTTATTTCCCCCAATAATGTACATATAACGACCGTGCTTCGTATAAGTCAAAAAGATATGGGTCGCTATCACAATGACGGCCATGATCAGGATTATCCATGGTACCTGGCCAATTTTGGCGAAAAACGGGCTGATCAGTCCTGTTGCGAATGTCCCGTCGGGCATGACCATATTTTGTGAAACCGTGGCCCCTTTTGTATAGGTAAGGGCAATTCCCTGGATAATGAACATGGTAGCCAATGTCATCAGCATGTCGGGAATTCTCAACTTAACGATCATGAATGAATTCAAAGCCCCTACGACAAGTGAGGCACCGATCGCAGCTAATATAGCAATTAATGTATCCTGTGAAAACCAGACAAACATCGAGATGACGATGGCATTGGCCAATGATGCGACGGAGCCGACTGAAAGGTCGAAGCCATCCACGGTCAGGGATATCGTAATGCCGATCGCAATGATGGTCACGATTGAAATGGAACGCAGGATGTTGACCAGATTCGTAGTTTGAATGAAAGATGGATTGGACACGGCAAAAATTCCAATCAGAATGATAATCGTCAATATTGTGCCGTATTTATAGAAAAAGTCGAATAGTTCCACTTTTTTCTTCGCTTTCGCTGTCTGTGTAACAGGAATGGGTATGCTCATTCTATTTTCCTCCTGTTGAATAGAATAGTAGTTCTTCTTCATTCGTTTTGCTTGTTTCTAATTCGATGACAGTGCTCCCGTCATATAACACATATGTCCGGTTGGTAATGCCAATGATTTCGGAAAGCTCGGATGATGCATAAATGATCGCTTTCCCATTCCTTGCAAGCTCTGCAATCAATTCGAATATATCCTTCTTGGCTCCAACATCGACCCCTTTCGTTGGTTCATCGAATATGTATACATCCGCATCGGCCATAAGCCATTTCCCGATGGCAACTTTTTGCTGATTGCCACCTGAAAGGTTTTCGACATTCACTTCCCCTGAAGGAGTTTTAATGCCGAGACTTGCGATCATTTCCTTGGCTCTTTCCTTTTCCGCCTTGCGATTCACGAAGCTGAATGTCTTGGAGAATTTGCCAAGACTGGCTGCCGTCAAGTTCGCCGAGACTGATTCCTGAACAAGGACCCCTTCTTTTCTGCGTTCCTCAGGTACAAGTGCCAGACCGCTTTTTACTGCTTCGTGCGGTGATTTCAAGGAAAGCTTTCGACCATTCAGAATGACTTCACCCGCTGTGATCGAAGTATGACCGAAAAGGGTTTTACACAGCTCCGTTTTCCCAGCCCCGACCAACCCTGCCAAGCCGATTATCTCGCCTGCTTTAATATTCAAACTGACATTTTTAACTTTCTCTGCATCTGACAATCCGTTCACTTCCAGAATAACGTCGCCAATCGAAGCATTCACTTCAGGAAACTGTTCATCCATGGTTTTTCCAAGCGTGTTCTCTACCACTTCAGTACGGGTTATGTCTTCCTTCTTTCGACAAGTGACACGCTTCCCATTCCTCATGATCGTAATTTCCTCACAGATTTCAAAAATTTCAGGCAGTCGATGTGAAATGAAAATGATTCCCACGCCTTTTTGCTTTAATTCATTTACAATTCGAAAAAGTTCTGTCGTCTCCGTATGACTTAACGGAGCAGTTGGCTCGTCGAGAATCAGGAATTTGCATTCTGTCGAAACGGCTCTTGCTATCAGGACCATCTGTTTTTCAGCCAAGGTAAGGTCTCTTACCAGCTTTTTCGAAGGGACACGAATTTTCATATCATTAAGAATAGATGCGGCTTGGTTGTGCAGCTCTTTCCATTGGACCATCTGTTTTTTTCCCATGTTTTGAACCATATCATTCAACATTACATTTTCCCCAACCGTTAAATAAGGTATGAGGGCGGTATCCACTTCCTGATAAACAATTTGAATGCCTTGTTCTTGAGCCGCTTTTGGTGAGCGGATATCCCGCTTCATCCCATCAATAAAAATGTCACCTGAATAATGAACATGGGCTCCCGATAAAACTTTCATTAACGTCGATTTCCCTGCTCCGTTTGCACCGACCAATGCGTGGGCTGTCCCTGATTTTACGGAAAAATCAACATCACTCAGCGCCTTCACCCCCGGAAATTCAATCGAAATCTTCTTCATTTCTAGTTGCGTGCCCATGTCCATTCCCCCTTATTGAACAGACACTCCCTTCACTGGAAAGAGAGTGTCTCTTTTTACTTTTTATAATGATCTTTCAAAACTTTCATCCATTCTTCTTCAAATTCCGTCGATATACCCCAGCCATCGACAATACCAGACAGATTTGCCATGTTCACCGCTTCTTTTGACGCTTGGATTTGCTTTTGTGAAATAAGTGAAGCCTCCAAGTCATAGGTTTGCGGTGTTTCTTCGCCCGCTAATTTTTTAGCCAATATCCTCATATTCACTGCACCGATCAACTTGGGATCGACTGCTGCCGTGTAGGACCATGAGCTATCAGCCGATTGGATTTCCTGGAGATCTGCATTCGAAACATCTATTCCATATATCTTCACTTCATCGCGGCCCGCCTCTTTAATCGCCCGGGCTGCACCGATAGCAAAGGCATCCCATGTTGCGAAAATGGCATCCAATTTACCTTTAGGGTATTTATTCAGCATTGCGGCTACAGCATTTTGTGTCTGAACCGAAGTATCAGCAGATGCCACTCCGAATCTTTCAACTTCTTTAATCCCAGGATTTTCTTTTAATTTTTCCTGATAGACTGCATTTCTTCTTACCATTGGAGGAAATCCATCCACCCAAAGATATGCAATTGACGCTTCACCTTTCTGTTCTTTTATCAGTTTATCAAAAGCCAGCGTTGCCAACGCTTCATCATCTTGTGAAGTTAATGTCACGCCTTCTATTTTAGATAGATCGCTTATTGAATCGAATGTGACAACGCTTTTACCTGCATCAACCAACTTTTGAACGTCATTCACAGTTGCTGCATCATCACCATGGGAAATGATATAGCCGTCATAATCTTCCTCCAAAGCCTGCGCTATCGCATCATGGAATTTAGCCGTATCACCATTGGCTGTATACGTATCCACTTGAAACCCCAGTGCTTCTCCTTCTTCCTTCGCCCCCGCCAGGTATTGGGCCGTATGATCATCACCGCCGATTTTACGGATCACTTTGATTCTGGCTCCATCTCCATCAGCAAATCTTTCCGGAACATTTTCAAATGATACTTTTTCTTCTTTCTTCGACTCTGTGGAACTCTGACCTGTAGAGCAACCCGTTAAAAGCAAAGCCGAAGCGATGGCTGAAATGAATATCCCTTTAATAGACCTTTTCATCTTGTTTCCCTCCATTTTTTCTAATTAGTCTTATCAGTTAAGTTGGTGTAAATCCCAAAATAAAAACCTCTCTAATATAGAGAGGTTTAATCGGCTGTTTTGCAGACTTGTCCCTCTCTTATCTGTCAAAACATTTCTGTTTTGCAGGATTTAGCACCAATTCCTAATGGAACGGTTGCTGGGCATCTTAGGGCCAGTCCCTCCGCCACTCTTGATAAGAGATATATCGTGTTACGTTTTCGTAATTATCACTTTATAGGGATATAGTCGTAAAGTCAATAGATTTTTGAATATTTGAAATGTTTCCCGTTATTTTTTATTTTCTTTGAAGCTGGGCTAGACGCTTTTTCTCAATCTTTTCAAGCCGCTCCAACTGCCTTAATTTCACTTCGAACAAAGTGATCGGGTCACGGTAAACTTCCGGATTTTCTTTCATATGCTCCAATGCAGCCTGGTAGTCTTTTATTTCAGTCTGCGTTTGCTCTATCGTTTTTTGAAGTAAGGCAAATGAACCGCGATAGAAAAGGGAGATGTCACGATCCAAAGATTTTTCAAACAATCCAAATTGGGTAAGGAAACGTTCCGTGATCATTTCCGCAACATCCAGGTAATCTTCACTTTCCAGATATTTCTTGTAACGATTGTACATATTGGCTTTATTTTGCGGTATCGCCCCAAACAGCTTCCCTGCCCCTTTAAGCAGTAATTGAGATGGAGTCCTGCGCAAAAGGATATTGACGTTTTCGATGCGGATACTGCTTGTCATCCGGTCGGCATCACGGCGCCAGTCATCCAATACCCTGAAGTCGCCTGCCAGCGTAATCCGTTCTTCTTTGTATAATTCATTGAATCCGGCACTCATCTCATCCATAAACTGCTGGCTTTGCGTGAACTCCATTTGGGAACTGGCAATCCAGTCTTGAAGAGAACGGTAATATTGAGGCATGATCTTGTCAGAAATGAAGTTTTGAATCCGCTCATTCATTTCCTGGTTTAACTGTACATGGACCTGACTGAAATCACTGCTTTCCGTTAACGATTTAGAGCAATCCCTCAGTAATTCAGGAATTTTTGAATAAAGCTGATTTTTCACTTCGTCCTTAAGCAGACGATACGACCTTATGATATTTTCACTTTTTTCTTTTTCCAAATCAGCCAGTTGATTGACCGCCCCATTCAGCTTGACTTCCATCTGTTCATTCCAAGAGATGGAATGCTCGCATTTCCGCTCATTGGCTGCCCGTTTTTCTAACAGATAAGATAAAGTTTTACGAATGAATGCCAGAATTTTTTCAGATCTTCTTTCCTTCCAATTATCATCTTGATAATTCGATTGAAGGAAAGCTGAAAGATCCTTCAATTGCTGCCTGCTGTCATAGTGTTTGGAGAAAGCGAATACTTTCGCATTCGGGAAATATGCATTCACTTTATCCCATGTTTCGTCTTCCATCCGGACTGCGACCTGATCACTGTATATCGTATCCATTTTATTTAATAAGAAATGAATCGGCAGTTTCGGAGCCATCATTTGAATTTCCAATAACAGATCCCTTTCGCTGCCGGTGAAAGGCGCCCGGGCGTCAAGAACGAACATCAATCCATCACTGCCATGTAAATAGCCCTGGAAATCGGATTCCACGCTTTTTTCCCCATTGAACCCCGGTGTATCCAATAATCGCAGTTGATTATTTCTTAGGTAGTCACTGATGATGGTCACATCGACAATAGTCCCGCGCTGTCGGCGAGTTTCATCCAAATCAGTTAGCTCCTCGACAACTTTGCTATCTGTATCGGTAATTTCAAGGATTTCCAGATCATCCCCATCTTTGACACTGACTAGTGACGAATGATCTTCAGCGGCAATGCTCTCACCAACGATTGACTGAATAAAGGATGTCTTGCCATTTCCTGTACTTCCTGCAAGAAGAAGATTGAAATTCCGGGTATCCTTAAGCCCGTCTACCATCCATTTAAGCTTATTGCCGACCTTTAAATCATTATCTTCAGCCCACTGGATAATGGAATTGAACAGTTTCTCTCCCGCTTCCAGTCCGCCACCCAATTTAGGCGATTTCGAAAGCAGGCTCTCTGCATCCTGAATGACCAGCGCATTGATAGTATCCGGGAAGATTTCATTCCAGGACAACGCGGATGCCGCCGCAAACAGCGAGAGCTCCCCGTCTGCGATTTTGAGCCAGTTTTCCAGCAACCTTGGCACGACAGGACTTAATTCTTTGATTAGGTGCGTTCCTTCTAACAGACCTGCATATGCATCCCTATAATAGACGGAAAGCTCATCCCATACATCCGCATGGTTCAATTCGATGGTATCTATCAAGTTATTAATCACTCTTAGCCATTCGAAATAAGAATCCGTATATTTATAGTTTTTCCACAGGGCAACCGTCACCTTTTCGAAACGTTCCTGGTCGAGTGTGTATAGCGAACCAAGGACAGTTGAAAAATAATCCGGATCCATCGATTGGGCAACACCTTGCTGGATATACGTTTTCAGCACATCGAACCAGCCCATTGATTCTGTACGGATACTTTCATTCGCCGCTAATACCACCGCACTGTTCCAATCCTTTTGTTCTTCAAAAAAGGCGCGTGCAATTTCCGTGACATTCGGGTAGTCCGGTTGGAACTCGACTGCTTCTTTCACGACATTGGAAGCCAGGTCATTTCTCGATTCCACTATGTACAGGGAAAACAGTTGCAAAAGAACCTCTGTTTTCAAGACCGCTTCATCCGTATCGACGGATTTATAGATATCCTCTGCGGTTGAATACATTTCCAGTTCAAAATAAGCATCAGCGATGTTTTTCTTCGCCCATGAACCAAGTTCCCCTTCTATGTTTTCCCATTTAAAAATGGCTGCCTCATAGTCATGATGCTGAAAATATACTTCTCCTTGAGTAAATCTAATTGCGGTTAAATCCGCTCTTTCCTTTTTTTGTTCCACGAGAAACATTTCACCCAAAGCTTGAATGGGGTGCTTCCTTGTATCCTCAATCATCGTTTCATAATATTTTTTTCCGATCAGACGTTCGTCCACCTTTATTCCCCCGATATATTTCATATTTTCAATTAAAGGATAATCACTGATTCTATAAGCCTTCTAGTAGACCTAACATTCAATCTATAGGTTCCTTTAGTTAAAAAATCATTTACAAAACCTTAAAATGTTATTTTAGCAAAACAATATGGTAACAACATGTCACCACTCTTACAATTTTAAAACAGAAACAACCGGAACTGTAATGTTTTTAATAAACCGATACAGAGATGTCATTTCCATATTCGAGAAAATATGTTTTTTCTAGAGATGAGCGAACCATTCTTTATCCCTCTAAATTACCAGAAGCCCACCCCTTCATCTTACCTATAAACGGTAAAAAGCAAAATCACCCTGCCTCATCCATATAAAAAAGCAGTAACCTCATTCATAAAAGGTAACTGCTCTCTGATAAGCTCCGAACAGTACTTGTCCTTTGACAAATTAGGATTATACCCCTGTACGCTTACGTTGGTTATTCGGCTTTTTGGTCAACTGGCTTTTAAGCTGTTTCGTTTTCTTCACAACGCCTGTTTCCAGTTTATCTTTACTTGATCCTGCTTGCTTTTGAGCCAGTTTTTGTTTGACTGCATCCGCCAGGCTTAATTTTTTATTTTCAGACATACTGTTGTCTCCTTTAGTGTTCTGCCTTCTATTATAATATAGTTGCGATTAGAAAGATAATAGGGAGTAATAGCCTATTCTTCTTTAAAAAATCCTCTGGATAAAGGAAGTTTCGCCAACGAGGGACTAATTTCCTGCTCCTTTTAAAGGATTAATGATAAATTATGTTGACTTCATAATCAGAATTTGCTAAATTGTCTTTATATTATAAAATCTATGAAGAGAAAGAGTAAGATGAGAACCCTGTTCCACAGAGAGTCGACATGTGGTGGAAGTCGATGTCCAAGGCCTATCCGAAAATCATCTCTGAGATGCAAAGCTGAAAATGCAGTAGGCTTTGACGGGTTTCCGCCGTTACAATGGATCACGTATGAATTCGTACGTTGACTGAGTGCCGCAGCTTCTTTGTAGTGCGGAATATGGGTGGTATCGCGAGCATAAACTCGTCCCTGATTTTCAGGGGCGAGTTTTTTATTTGCACAAAACACTTTAATTAGCCTTTTTCAGGCCAGTCGGCGAGAGTTATCATTTTAAAAAAAAGGAGAAATCATCATGAAAAAAACAGACACATTATTTATCGGCCTTATGCTTTTCTCAATGTTCTTCGGAGCGGGGAATCTTATATTCCCTCCATTTTTAGGAGCATCTTCAGGAACTTCTTTCTGGCCGGCCATTGCCGGTTTTGTCGCCACCGGAGTCGGCCTGCCAATTTTGGTGCTTCTTGCAGTCTCACTTGTTAAAGGCGGGGCACAAACCATCGGTGCCCGTGTACATCCACTATTCAGCACGTTGTTCATGGTTGTCATCTATTTAAGCATCGGGCCGTTTCTGGCCATTCCACGGAATGCGAATGTTGCCTATGAAATGGGCTTCAAGCCGTATCTTGGCGACTCAATGAATCAATCACTATTTCTATTCATGTTCACAACCGTATTTTTCATCATCGTTTATGCCATTTCATTGAATCCAGAAAAAATGGAAACCTTCATGGGACGCTGGATTACACCCGTTCTACTTTTGTCCATGGTCATTCTCTGTGTCGTTGGGTTCGTAAAGCTTGATGCTCCATTCCAAGCTCCAACCGAAGCATATGCTGCAGGAGCATTTTCGAAAGGGTTCATTGAAGGCTACAACACGATGGATGCTCTGGCTTCCCTGGCTTTTGGGATCGTCATCCTTACTTCAATCCAGCAAAGGGGGATTTCCGAACGAAAGCAATTGACGAGATATACAGTAAAAGCGGGTCTCATCGCTGGTGTTTTGCTTTCTTTAGTTTATATCTCCTTAGGAGTAATCGGTGCACGCATGGCAGCCGATGGTTCATTCGAAAACGGAACGGATATCCTCACTGTCGCATCGACCCTTTTACTTGGAACTGGCGGTAAGGTCCTTCTCGGCATCATTTTCACTTTAGCATGCTTCACCACCGTCGTCGGGTTGACGACTGCTTGCGGACAGTATTTCTCGAAACTTTTCCCCAAGCTGAACTATAAAACCGTCATTCTGATCGTAACAATCGTCGGTTTCATCCTTTCAAATATGGGTCTGAATGAAATTCTGAAAGTATCGGTACCATTCCTTGTGATGGCTTATCCGTTAACGATCGTCCTGATTGTCCTGACATTCTTCAGCCGTCATTTCAAAAACCCGAAGAAGGTTTATCGCAGTGCAATGACTTTCACAGGAGTTTTCGCCTTGATGGATGGACTGAATGCTTTCGGCTTACAATTAGGACCCGTGCAAACCTTGAGTGATGTCCTTCCCCTTTCCGCCTACGGCATGGAGTGGATCATCCCTGCTCTCGTCGGTACAGCCCTTGGCGTTCTGCTCAGTCAAATCGGACAAACAGCTCCAGCGGAGGAGTTGGAAATCGAAACACTATAATAATGAAGTAAGCAGGTGATTTTACAGATCATCTGCTTATTTTGTGCACAACTGCATTGCTTTATTTTGGAAATCGACATCCACTTTTTGTTATGATGGGGTCAAAGGAGATGATAAGTAATATGTCTAAGCAAACCCGTATTGGTAAAACAGATCTGTATGTAAATCCGATTGGCCTTGGCACGAATGCAATTGGCGGGCATAACCTTTTCCCTAATCTAAGTGAGGATACAGGAAGGGATGTTTTGAGAACGGCATTGGAAGAGGGGATCAACTTTTGGGATACTGCTTACATTTACGGTCCTGAGCGTTCAGAAGAACTTATCGGTGAAATCCTTAAAGATAGCCGCAGACGCGATGACATAGTCCTTGCCACTAAAGGGGCACATAAATTTGTCGATGGCAACATCGTCTTTGATAACTCTCCGGCTTTTCTGAAAGATGCCGTGGACTCGAGTCTAAAAAGGCTCCAAACAGACTACATCGACTTATTTTATATTCATTTCCCTGATGGCGATACCCCTAAAGATGAAGCAGTAGGTACCTTAAAGGAATTGAAGGATGCAGGCAAAATCAAATCAATCGGCGTCTCGAACTTTTCGTTCGAACAATTGAAGGAAGCGAATAAAGACGGCTATGTCGATGTCCTGCAATCCGAGTACAATCTATTCAAACGTGAGGCAGAACAAGACCTGCTGCCATATACAGCCGAGAATGATATTTCCTTCATTCCTTATTTCCCCCTTGCTTCCGGTCTGCTCGGCGGCAAATATAATCAGGAATCAACATTCGATGACGGCCGGGCAAAAAGTCCGCTTTTCCAAGGACAAGCCTTTGTAAGCAACCTGCAAAAAGTGGAAGAAGTACGGGCGATCGCCAACAGGAAGCATACCGAAGTCGCCGATGTCGTACTAGCTTGGTATTTAACTCGGCACTCGATCGATGTACTGATTCCCGGAGCGAAAAAGCCAGAACAGGTCACACGCAACTTACAAGCATTGGATGTCGATCTAACCATGGACGAAATCGCCGAAATCAGTGCCATTTTCGCTTAATATAGATGTGAAAAAGGCTGTTCAGTTTAAGCTGAACGGCCTTTTTATCCTACTCTGCGGTTCATCCTTGTACTTAAATTGACTGTAGGCTCTCTATATTGCTTAGGTACCTCTACTTTGTTATATTTAGTGAATATTCCATAAATTAAGGAAGAGGCAGTCTGATGAAAAAATCTATTGTTATTTTATTTCTTATCTTGGCAAATTTGTTCTGGGCCGGTAATTACATTTTCGGAAAATACGTTGTGACAGAACTTTCCCCGATCCAGCTAACATTTACGCGATGGCTAATTGCCGTTTTCTTATTGTTTCCTTTAGCGCAATGGATTGAAAAGCCACACTGGAAGAGTGTATGGAAAGCCTGGAAATTACTATTAGTCTTGGGTGTGCTCGGGATCATCAGTTATAATTTTTTCCTTTATTGGGCTTTGACCTATACAACTTCCATGAATGCCGCTCTTGTCAATTCCATGAACCCTGCCTTAATTGTTCTTTTTTCCGCTTTGCTGTTAAAGGAGAAAATTTCATCCCTTCATGCACTCGGACTTATCATTTCTTTATTCGGCGTTTTATTGGTCTTGACAAAAGGACACCTTCTGGATATTTTCCAGCTCACCTATAATAAAGGCGACCTATTAATGATCCTGGCGATTCTCGTTTGGACCTTTTATTCAATAATCGGTAAAAAACTGAAAAACATTCCAATCATCTCTGCTACTGCCGTTTCCGTATTTCTCGGATTGATTCTCGTCGCTCCATTTGCCATTGGCTCGGGAATGAACCTTGATTTAAGCAGTAAAGCAATCACGGGTCTCTTATATATTGGAATCTTCCCGTCTGTCGGCTCATTTATTTTCTGGAATATTTCCCTTCGTCATATCAATGCCGGCCAGGCAGGAATTTATCTGAATCTGATTGCTGTATTTACCGCCATCCTTAGCCTGGTTTTAGGTCATGCGATTACGATAATCCAAATCCTCGGTGGCATCCTTGTCTTTATTGGCGTTTACCTGACAAGCAAAAAGAAAAAGGCATATCCGGCAGCTGTCACGAAGAACATGTAAAGAACATCCTGTAATTCTCACCAACGAACGCTTTCTTGTCTTTTCCCCTTGTCTATGCACCATGATTTACGTTATCCTTTAAAGAAGAAAATTTGAATGTAAAGGTGTGCTTTAGTTGAGGATCAATAAATTTATCAGTGAATCCGGAATTACCTCGCGACGAGGCGCAGACAAATGGATAGCCGAGGGCCGTGTGACGATTAATGGCACTGTAGCTGAGCTCGGCAGTCAAGCTGAACCCGGCGATGATGTTCGTGTAGACGGCAAGCCGATAAAAGTCGAGCAGCAAAATGTCTATATTGCACTGAATAAACCGATAGGGATTACAAGTACGACCGAAAAACACATTAAAGGCAATATCGTTGATTTTGTAAATCATCCGCTTCGCATTTTTCATATCGGTCGGCTGGACAAAGACTCAAGCGGTCTGATCCTTCTTACAAATGACGGAGACATCGTAAATGAAATCCTTCGTGCAGAAAACAAGCATGAAAAAGAATACATCGTAACCGTGGATAAGCCAATTACCGCGTCCTTCATTAAAGATATGTCCTCCGGAGTGGAGATTTTGGATACGAAAACACTTCCTTGTAAAGTTGAGCAGTTGACCAAATATACATTTAACATCACTTTGATGCAAGGACTGAACAGACAAATCCGCCGTATGTGCTCCGCACTGGGTTATGAAGTCCGTGATTTACATCGAATCCGAATCATGAACATCCATCTGGACGGACTGGCGAACGGACAATGGCGCGACCTGACCGAGGATGAATTGACGGAACTATTTAAGGAATTGGATTACACCCCAAGGCAAAGATGATAATGAAGATGCCCCCAGAATTCGGGGGCATCATTTTTTTACTTTCAGAAGAATTTTCAGCAATCATTTGCTATTTAGTTTTGCGGATATTTTCGTGAGTTTTGCGCTTTTACTCGTGATTTTTGCACTTTTACTCGTGAATGCTGCTGTTTTACTCGTGAATTCTACTTTACTCGTGAGTTTCACGCTTTTACTCGTAAGTTTTGCGGTTTTCTCGTGATTTTTGCACTTTTACTCGTAAGTTTTGCGCTTTTACTCGTGATTTTTGCACTTTTACTCGTGAGTTTTGCACTTTTACTCGTGAATGCTGCTGTTTTACTCGTGAATTCTACTTTACTCGTGAGTTTCACGCTTTTACTCGTGAATTCCACACTTTTACTCGTGAGTTTTGAAGTTTTACTCGGAGCATGCATGGCAAACCTCGCGTTGGGATAAGTGATCGAGCCAACACCAATCACAACAATTGTGAGGGTTTCCATGATTTCATCGATGGTTGCCCCGGCATTTAAGCCTTCCATGTGATAGCAAATGCATTCATCGCATCGGCTGACTATTGATATGGCTAATCCCTTTATGGTGTACTTACCCTAACTGGCGTTTAAATGCTTTACTGGCGAAGAAGTAAGCGATGACCATGATGCCGACACACCAGGCAAGCGCGATCCAAATATCGTTGCCAACAGACCCTTCATACAAGAGGGCACGAATCGCATTCACGATTGAAGTCACGGGCTGGTTCTCAGCGAACGCACGGACAATTTTAGGCATGGTTTCGGTGGGGACAAAGGCCGAACTGATAAACGGCAGGAAAATCAGCGGGTACGAGTAGGCTGTCGCGCCTTCCATAGACCCCGCTGTCAATCCGGGAATGACCGCCAGCCATGTCAGCGCTAGCGTAAACAGCGCGAGTATCCCAGCTACCGCGAGCCAATCCAGGATATCAGCGCTGGAACGGAAGCCCATCAAGAGCGCGACAAGGATAACCACCACGACAGTAAGCGCATTGGAAACAAGCGAGGTCAACACGTGTGCCCACAATACCGACGAGCGCTTGATGGGCATGGTAATGAAACGTGCCATCAGCCCGCTCTTTACATCCGTAAACAGCCGCACGGAAGTGTAAGCGACGCCGGATGCGATAGCCATCAGCAAAATTCCCGGCAATAAATAATTGACGTAGTTGTCCGTGCCTGTCTCTATGGCGCCGCCAAATACGTAGACAAACAGTAGCAGCATCATAATCGGCGTAATCGCCACCGTGATAATTGTATCCGGGCTGCGCATGATGTTGCGCATTAAACGTCCTAGTAATACCCCTGTTTTGCTTTTCATTTACATCTTCTCCTTTTTGCCGATGATCGCGAGGAAAATTTCCTCCAGTGTCGGCTGCTTCTCGATGTACTCCACTTTCGCTGGCGGGAACATCTCCTTGAGTTCGGTAAGGGTCCCGGTCGAGATGATTTTTCCGCCATGCAGGATGGCGATACGGTCCGCCAGTTGTTCGGCTTCCTCCAGGTACTGGGTCGTCAGCAAGATGGTCGTGCCTCCGCCGGCAAGCTCCTTGACGGTATCCCAGACTTCAATCCGCGCTTCAGGGTCAAGCCCTGTCGTCGGTTCGTCGAGAAAAATGACTGCTGGCGTCCCGATCAGGCTCATGGCGATGTCAAGCCGACGCTTCATCCCGCCGGAATATTTGTCCGCCCGACGGTTGGCCGCATCGGTCAGGCTGAATCTTGCAAGCAGATTGTCGGCGACTTGAGCAGGATTGGAAACTCCCCGCAACTTGGCGATCATCATCAGGTTTTCCCGTCCGGTGAGCATACCGTCTAAAGCTGCGAACTGCCCTGTCAGGCTGATGCTCTGGCGAACATGATCCTGTTGACGCTGGACGTCAAAGCCGCAAATACCTACTTCGCCGCCATCGGCCTTCATCAGAGTCGAGAGGATATTGACCGTCGTCGTCTTGCCCGCTCCATTTGAGCCCAGCAGTGCGAAAATTTCGCCACGCCGTACCTCAAAATCCACCCCCTTCAAGACTTCATTGTCTTTAAAGGATTTTTTTAACCCTTTTACAGAAATCGCTGCATTGCTCATACTTTTTTCCTCCTTTTAATAGTGCGGCAAGGCCGCTTGTAAGTTTGTAATTATCCGGTCGAGCGCCTAGCGGAACTAGATTGCCTATTCTCTACTATTTAGTCTGACTGATATTCTGTATTACTTATTACCGAGTTAAAAATATAACTGAATAGCGAAGGTGGCAATTCACATTTGTAACCAGCTATTCAGTCGGAATTATCTATTGAATTTATTTTTTCCCAATCGCTTCATGATACTTTCATTCAAATCTTCACGATACTTGGCGAAATAGGTTCTAGCATTTGCCACTAGTTCGTCGGCAAAGGACGCCACGTCGTCCCCAGTGATTTCCAGCACTTGTCTACCTTCCGCCGCACCGGCTTCGAACAAATCGATTAATTCATACTGCATGTGCAGCATATCCATCCCGCTGCCCGCTGAGAAATTCCACATGTAGCTTTGAATTTTCTTAAATACAAACTGATAGTCCTCTGGCAGGGCTTCAACCCGTGCCATCATCATTTTATACTCTTTTTTATCACCAATCATTTTTTTGAACATTTCCATCATGTTATTTTTCCTCCTTATTGATAAAGCTGAACAAGACAGTCCAAAAATATCGTACGAAATATCTTATGAAGCTAGATTGACTTTAAGACGTTGATTTTCGATGATACAAAATCCCATTTTTTCCAAAACAGTTCAAGTTCCTGGCGGCCAGCCTCATTAAGTGAGTAAAACTTGCGGGGCGGCCCCATATCTGACGGTTTCTTCTCTATGTTCACCAGTTTTTTCTTTTCTAATCGCACGAGTATGGTGTAGACCGTCCCTTCCACGACTTCAGTAAACCCAAGGTCGTTCAGGCGGCGGGTAATCTCGTAGCCATAGGTTTCATGGCGGCTGATGATTTCCAGCACGCAGCCTTCCAGCGAACCTTTCAGCATTTCAGTTAAATTTTCCATGTTCAGAGCCTCCTCTATTTTGTGACTTATAACTTAGTTCTGAAGGGAATTTTTACTGAATAGCTTTTGGGAAATCACGCTATTTAGTATTACTTATTACAACTAAACTGTAACACTGAGTAGCAGAGGTGTCAACTTTTTTTCTTAATAATATTTTTGCAACTTCACTATTCAGTGTTACTTACTATAGAGTATGCTGTAACACGTAGTAGGTGACTGTCAATTTGAAATTTTTTTAAAACCAGCTATCTCCATTGGATACAGCTGATTTCTTTTATGGAGCTTTTACTTCCTCCTATGCTTCATGATTACACGTATGTTAAGAAAGGCGAAAGATTTCCAGTATATTGACAGTGAAGAACCCGTTTAAACGTAAGGGTGGAAAGGGTCATAATATGTTTGTCTTCAACACAATTGATGTAAAAAAAAGAATTTTGATTTATTATTAATTCCACTTTACTCGTGAGTTTCACTCTTTTACTCGTGAGTTTTTCGGATTTACTCGTGAGTTTTGCACTTTTACTCGTGAATTCCACTTTTTCACGAGTAAGGGGCAAAAATAAAAAGCAACCTGCATTAGGCTGCTCGTTATCGGCTCTAAATTATACCCACCATAAATCAGTTGGGCTTTCATTGATGAGTACAGTTTTCAGATTGGTTACGGCCCGTTGGAATCCTTCTTCAACCGACATTAGCGGATCTTCGTGTTCGATGCTGACGACGTAGTCGTAACCGTATGTGCGAAGGGCGCTTATGATGTCGGACCACTCTTGCAGGCTGTGGCCGCATCCTACAGAGCGAAAGTTCCAGGCACGGCTCTGGATATTTCCATATGGCTGCATGTCGGTTAACCCATACATATTGATGTTATCCTGATCCAAGTATGTGTCTTTTGCGTGGAAGTGGTAGATTGCTCCCGCTTTCCCGAGGATTTTGATTGCCCCGACTGGTTCGATGCCCTGCCACCAAAGATGGCTTGGATCAAGGTTGGCGCCTATTGCATCAGATGTAGCTTCCCGAAGTTTTAACAAGGTGTAGGGTGTGTGCACGAGAAAGCCCCCATGCAGTTCAAGGCCGATTTTTATATTGTGTTCATCGGCAATGGCGGCCGTCTTTTTCCAATAGGGGATCAATTTTTCTTCCCATTGCCATTTCAGCACATCTGTATACTCATTCGGCCATGGGGCGACGGGCCAGTTTGGATATTTAGCTCCTTCGTGATCACCTGCTGTACCGGAAAAGGTATTGACGACCGGGACGTTCAGTAAGGAAGCAAGCTTGATTGTTTTAATCAGTGTTTCATCACTTTCTTTAGCGAATGCTTCATCTGGAGAGATTGGATTGCCGTGGCAGCTGAATGCACTGATCGTTAACCCTCTTGCTTGAACGGCTTCGAGGTATTCTTGGCGCTTTTCTTCACTTTCCAGCAGTTCATCGAGTGGACAATGGATATTCCCTGGATACCCGCCTGTACCGATTTCAACTGTTTTTAATCCGGAATCCGCGACATAATCAAGCATATCCTCGAATGATTTTTGAGCAAATAGCACTGTAAAGATCCCTAATTTCACATGCCCCACCTCACCTTTTTCATTAATTTATGCTCATGACCTTCCCACTTGCCGAGCTTTGATAAATGGCTTCGATTATTTTTGAAACTTTCATGGCTTCCGATGGTTTTACCAATGGTTCTGCCAACCCCAAGCAGCTATTAATAAAGTTCTCTGCCTGTTGCAGGTCTGGTGTATCCTCCCCTGGCATCCATACTGCCTCACTGTTTAAAAGCATGCCGTGCTTAGCCTGATTCAAGACTAAAGGGAACACATCAAGTCCGCCCTGCGTTCCGGATAAACTCAAAACAGTTGCTTCTTCACGGATATTCGCGGCCCAGGATGTTTCGAATAATAGAGATGCTCCGTTGGCAAATTTGATATATGCCGTGGCATGGTCATCCACTTCAAATACCGAGGCATCGAAATTCCCCCATAAATTGACCTGATCGACACCCTTACTGACATAATTATATGTCGAACCTACGATTTCAATCGGTTCTGGGTCATCCATCAGCCATAATGCCAAATCAAGCAAATGGCAGCCGTAATCGATCACGCTTCCCCCGCCTTGTAATTCCTTACTTGTAAAAACTCCCCAGCCAGGAACTTTGCGACGTCTGATTGCCTGTACACGCGCTACATAAGGTTCACCGATCTCACCGGCCTGAATCATTTTCTTTGCAGCCTGGGCTTCCTTCATGAAGCGGTAATGATAGGCAGTCGATAACACTTTACCCGATATGTTTGCAGCCTCGGTTATTGCTAAACATTCCTCGGTTGTAATGGCCATTGGCTTTTCGCATAACACATGAACACCCGCTTGCAGAGCAGCAATGGAAATCTCCGCATGGAACTTGTTTGGCGTTGCAATCGTAACAGCATCCACTTCAGCAAACATTTCTTCATAATTGGTGAAAACCTTTTCGATATGAAATTCACGCGCCACTTCTCGCGCCTTCATTTCATCTATATCCTGAATGGCGTATAAAACCACTTTATCTTGAAATTTTTGAAAAGCTGGGATATGCCTTTTTTGGGCAATTCCGCCAGCACCGATAATACCCATTTTTAATTTGTACATGATGACTTTTAACCCCTTTATAAGCGGATGATTTTTCGGGATGCATTTGATTCCATCGCGCCAAGAATGACTTTTAATGATTTTAATCCTTCAACTCCTGAGACAAGAGGCTCCTCATTGTCCACCACACATTTTACAAAGTGGCTGATCACTTCGGAATCATGCTGTCCTTCTGAGTCATTAGTCTGGATGCTTCCTAATTGGATGGTTTCTGTCTTTCCATTATCATGATGGATGATCAGTGAGTATTTCGGATCGTCTTCAAGGCGCAATACCGCTTTTTCCGCATAAATGACCGTAGCATTGTCTTCTTTTGCATAAGACCAGCTGGCGGTAAGAGTTCCGATGATACCGCTCTCCGTCCGGAGGATACAGGCCGCACTGTCATCAACGTCTGTATTTTTCTTGGCAGTCGTTTCCACAAAGGCTCCTACTTCAACAAATTCTTCTCCAAGAATATACCGTAATAAATCAGCTTTATGAACGCCTAAATCGCCCATTGCACCAATGACTGCCTGATCCTTCTTAAAAAACCAGCTTTCCAGTCCGTCCACGCTCCAGGTTTCCGGCCCGGAATGTCCAAAAGCCGTCCGGAAGCTATAGACCTTCCCTAGCTCCCCGCTCTCAATAAGCTGTTTCGCTTTTTGATGAGAAGGAACAAAACGCTGATTATGACCAATCATTAGTATTTTGCCGCTTTTCGCTGCTGCTGCATTCATTTTTTCAGCGTCCACCAAAGAAGTAGCCATTGGTTTCTCACAAAGGACATGCTTACCAGCTTCCAAGGCCTCAACCGTGATGCGTGCATGCAGGTAATTCGGTGTACATACACTGATCGCTTCAATCTCCTCATTCTTCAAAAGTTCTATATAATCAGTATATGCTTGGGCGCCATACCTTTGTGCTGCTGCATTCGCCCGGTCCTGCACAATATCACAAACGGCAATGATCTCCGTTTCCTGATGTGCATCATACTCCGGAAAATGCCTGTTTTTTGCGATACTCCCGCATCCAATGACTCCTACCTTCACTTTGCCCATTTTGTTCTCTCCTTCACTTCATCTCTTTGCCTGAGATGGATTCCAACGGTTCGGCTTTCCCATAGTTCGTTACGATTCCAGATTCCGGCTTGACCCAATCAACAGCATTCTTAATTACTCGTTGAATCTCCGGATTATGGAAAGTAGGATATGTTTCATGACCTGGACGGAAATAGAAAATCTTCCCTTTTCCCCGCTGGTACGTGCAGCCGCTTCTGAATATCTCCCCGCCTTCAAACCAACTGACGAATATTAATTGATCTGGTGCAGGAATATCAAAATGTTCCCCGTACATCTCTTCCTTCTCAAGCTCTATATATTCTCCGATACCATCAACGATAGGATGACTGGGATCGACAACCCAAAGCCGTTCCTTTTCATCCGCGACCCGCCATTTCAAATCGCAAGTCGTGCCCATAAGTCGTTTGAAGATTTTTGAAAAATGACCGGAATGGAGGACGATGAGACCCATGCCCTCGAGTACTCGCTTGTGGACCCTTGCAATGATTTCATCCTGAACTTCATCATGTGCAACATGCCCCCACCAAAGAAGTACATCGGTTCGTTCCAGTGCTTCTTCGGTTAATCCATGCTCTTCTTCATCGAGAGTAGCGGTCCTCACCTCGACCTGCTCACTTTGTAAAAAGCCGGCAATTGCACCATGGATACCATCTGGGTATACTTCGGCTACTTCAGGCTTTGTTTTCTCGTGGCGATACTCATTCCATACCAGGACTCTCATGAACAACCTCCTCCATTCAAGATTCATTTCACGGCAACTTGCTTTGCATGTTTAACTATTACCTCTTTATCCGTAACGCAAACGTTTGCGTTAGGTGTGATCAAAATATAAGAACATACTTATTGACTTCAGTAAGTATGAATTTTCAAAAATAATAGTGATAATCTATATTGTAAATTTATGTTAGCAAAAATCAAGCTTTAATTGGTAAAACATTTCTACATTTTTCATTTAATTTCCTTTTCGGCAACAAAATGCGACTCCCGCTTTATGATTTTGGTAGGAATACTGATACTCTTTTCCATCATTTCCGGATTTGCAATTAGATCGAACACGCATTTTGCCGCCTCATACCCTAACTGATACGTATGGATATCAACCGTTGTCAGCGGCGTACTTAAAAATTCTATGAATTCTGAGTGGTTAAAACAGACGACGCTTATTTGCTGTGGCACTTTCAAGTTCTTTTCAGCTAACACTCCAAGCAAGAGAACACCCAATAAAAGATCCATAACCAAAAATGCGGTTGGTGCCTCTTTCAATTCCAGCAATTCGTCAATGGCCTTTATTCCATCCGTTCGATTTAAAGGAATCAATTTGATATATTCCTGTCGCACATCCAGCCCGGCCTGTTCCATCGCTTGTTCAAAACCTGTCAAGCGGTCCTGGATCACCTCAAACTCGGGACTGCCCCCTAAAAAGGCGATTCGCTCATGTCCAAGACTTATTACAAACTCCGATACTTCCCTGGCCGCTTGAACATTATCGTTATCAATGAACGTGATTCCGCTCATGTTCGTACTTGGCTTCCCGATCAAAACGAACGGGAAGCCCTGCTTTAATAAATACGGCACCACTTTATCGTCCTTTTTAGAGTACAAAACAATCATGCCATCCACTCTTCTGCCCTGAACCATTTTCACGACATCCTCAAAGATCGCATCCTCCGTCTCGCCGGTTGTCAAGGAAAGACTGTACCCTTCTTTATTACAGAAATCCCCGATGCCTCGGATCACTTCTGGAAAAAAGGGATTATAAAGTGATTCCCTTGCCGAACTTTTCATGACGATCCCAATGGCCTTAGTTGACTTCGTAACTAAGTTCCGGGCATTTTCATTCATATGATAGCCCATTTCCTTTAATACCTTGCGTACTTTACGCTTTGTCTTTTCACTGATTGTCGGGCTGTTATGGATTACACGCGATACCGTTGATGGAGCGACATTTGCTTTTTTGGCAACGTCTTTTATAGTAACAGACAAATTCATCAACACTCCCCGTTCACCGCACATGGTTTAATATTCCCTATATTTAAATAGTTATTTAACTGCTCCATCTGCAATTCCTTTGATAATTTGCCTCTGAGCAAAAAAGTACGCAATGATGACTGGAATGATAGATAAAGTAAGTCCAGCCAAGGCAAGATGCCATTGCTTCGTATATTGACCGAAAAAGAAGAATAATTTAAGTGGGATGGTCTCCGATCCTGCGCCGCCAATAACAAGGGATGGCAGCAAATAGTCGTTCCATATCCAAATGACATTTAAGATCCCAACTGTAATGGACATCGGTTTTAATAATGGAAATATGATATACCAAAATACTTGAAAGCGGTTTGCACCATCAATCTTTGCTGCCTCATCAAGTGAGAGGGGAATCCCTTTTAAAGTACCATGATAAAGGAATATGGAAAGACTGCAGCCAAAACCTAAATACATGAAAATCAGTCCGGCCTTGTTCAACATCCCCAGCTGTCCGAATTGTGCAACGAGCGGTATCATCACAGACTGAAACGGGATCAGCATGGCTGCTACAAACACAAAGAAAAGCAGGGAACTTATTTTACTTTTGTTTCGGGAAAGAGCGTATGCTGCCATCGCAGAAAAGATGATGATGATGACTACACTGACGCCCGATATCAATAAAGAATTGAATAAAGTCCGGAGGAAATCCAATTGCTCGAAAGCTTGAGTGAAGTTTTCGAATGTCCAGGTTTCAGGCAGTCCCAGTGTATCGGCAAATATATCCCGTTTCATTTTAAAAGCATTGACAAGCATTAAATAAAACGGAGTGAGCCATAATATGGCCAAAATGAATCCGATGAATCCAATCAGCCACAATTTCCATTTTCCCCTCATTACAGCTCAACCTCCCGTTTTTTATTGAAATAGACTTGTGTCAGCGAAACGACCGCCACGATTACGAAAAAGATAACTGCTTTTGCCTGTGCATATGCCATATCGTTTTCGGTGAAGGCGGATTTTACAATGTTCATCGCAACCATTTCAGTTGAATTATAGGGAGCTCCATTCGTCAAAGAAAGATTTTGATCATAGATTTTGAACGAGTGGGAAAGCGTCAAAAACAAACTGACGGTAAAAGCAGGTGCCACTAGTGGAAAAGTTATATGGCGAAAACGCTGGAAGCTGTTCGCTCCGTCAATTTTTGCCGCTTCTATCAAGTCTTCAGGAACAGCCTGCAGATAGGCAATATAAATGATCATGATATATCCGGCCATCTGCCAAGACGTTAAAATGATCAATCCCCAAAAACCTGTATCTGTCGTTGATAACCATCCATTAAATGCTTCGATCCCAGTCAAATCACCAATCGCACCGAAGACCTTAATAAAAATGAACTGCCAAATAAAGCCGAGAATCAAGCCGCCAATTAAATTGGGCATAAAGAAAACTGTCCGCAATATGTTGCTTGATTTAATTTTCGAAGTCACGATGAGGGCCAAACTTAATCCGATGATATTGATAACTACAATTGCCGCTACGGAAAATTTAATGGTGAACCAAAATGTATCAAGGAACCCTTTATCCGTAAACAAGTCCATATAATTCTTAAGACCAATGAAATCCGGAGTCCCTAAACCGTTCCAGTTCGTAAAGGAATAATAAAATCCGTAGATGAGCGGCACGATCACAACCAAAATGAGTGCAGCAAGAACAGGTGTCAAAAACAGCCAATATGCGGCATCCCGATTTCTCAACGAAACCGACCTCCTTGAAATGATTTAATAGTTAATGGGTTTAGATCATGACTGTGTTATTTGCTGAATCCCTTGTTGAGGTAAATTCCCTCAGCGGCTTTTCTATAATAAGGAACAACCAATCGACACATTTTTCATGCCGATTGGTCACTTGCATTTCCCAACACTTATTTGCTATGAATCTTCTCCCAATTTTCAATGTTCTGTTGGACAAGTTCCTCCCAAGTCAATTTACCAGTTACGTATTTTTGGACACTTGCACCAAGATCATCATTCCAACCGACCGGATATCCATTAAACACCCACCCAATCGTATTTCCTTCTTGGGAGTATTTATAAATTTCTTTTGAAATTGGATCGGCAATTTTTTCTACATCATATCCTTCATAAGCAGGAATGAATTTAAAATCTTCCAAAACGGCTTTTTTCCCTGCTTCGGATGTATACATCCAGTCGAGGAACTTCTTCGCTGCTTCCTGTACCTTTTCATCCGATTTCTTGTTCACGGCCCAATAGTTCGGTACACCGACCGGCATGCCTGCATTGTCTCCATTTGGAATCGGGATGATGCCAATTCCCTTTTCAGCTAACTCAGGGTCCATATCATAGACTGTGTTATACACCCAGTTACCTTGCTGAATGATCGCAACCTTTTCAAGCGAGAACAGCTCCTCCACTTGTTGGGAGTAATCAAGACTTGCTGTCGGCTGGACGGAATACTCATTTTGGATATCGACCAATTGTTTAAACTTGTCACCATCCGTGAATTTAACCGTTGGTGCTTTACTTGCTTCTAACACATTCCCATCAAACTCCGGTGATAAGAATACATTGGATAAATGGTTTCCTGTCACCCACTTCTCTTTTACCGGATATGCGAAAACTGCATCGATCTTCAATTTGTCTTTTTGTGAATCGATTTTCTTAACTACCGCCTCTAAGGCTTCATAACTTGTAATTTCATCAGGATTAATTCCGGCTTCTTTAAATATTCGTTTGTTATAAATCAAGCCGTATCCTTCCTGGTTAAATGGAAGTCCAAGGACTTGCCCGTCCTCTTCCACGCCATCCAAAGTACCGTCAAGCGCTGCAGCAGCAGCCTTCGTGTCCTTTAAATCTGTTAATCTATCTTTATATTGTGCGACATCTACCGGTCCGCCAATGTTAAAAACCGCTGGCTCCTCACCTGAAGCGAACTTTGCCGTTATGGCAGATTTATAATCATTTCCGCCGCCGACTGTCGATACCTTGATCTTCACATTTGGATTTTCTTTTTCATATTGTTTAGCCAATGTCTCGAATTGTGACTTGAATTCTACCTTGAATTGAAATATATCGAGCGTCACGACATCCTTTGAGTCGCTGTTTCCGCCAGTTGAAGAAGAGCATCCAGCCAAAATCACACTAAAAATTAATAAAACAGTAAGAATTCCCCCGTACCATTTTTTACGCCTCATGCCTACCCACTCTCCCTTTTTCTCATAATATTCATGCAATTTTAAGAAAACGTTTGCATAAAATTAGTAAAATAAAAGCCATTCATTCTATAAAATTTATAGTCTAGCGTACTTCTTTTACATCACCTCCTCACAAAAAAATGTTGCAAACGTTTACATTTATGCGCTTTATATTACCACCAAATTCCATACTTTACAATAAAATTGTAGTATATTGTAAAAAAAGGATGTTAAGAACTCTCTTAATCTAATTATATGATTCAGAAACCTTTGATTATTCCTTTATCCGATTATTTATTGTACGGGCCATTTTCATTCCTGGCATTATACGAAAAAAGGGAAACCCGTCGGTCCCCCTCTTTTCACTTCAATATCATCTTCACATTGGAAGGACCGTATTCATCCTTCAATTCATAATATTTATCGCTTGCTTGTCCAAATTCCTTAAACACACCGCTAATGATCAATTCATTCGTTTCCTTATCAACGACACTGTACTTGATATTGCTTTTCCCAAACTTTCTGTCATCCACTTTTAAAAGGATCATCTTGGACACCTCCACATTTAATGGCTGCACTCCTCAGGGTGTGTGGTTTCTTACTTACATAATATAACAAATTATTCGGAATTTACAGATTTTTTGCAGTGCAAAATAAAAAAGCCTATTAGGCCTTTTCATTTCGCTTATACCTTATTAGCATCAGGACTTCGAGATATCCAGGAATCCTTCACCAAATACGTCCCGAACGTCATGTATGGCTATAAAAGCATTGCTATCCGTTGACTGCACTATTCTCTTTAACTTTAGCACCTCTTGCTTACTTATAACGATATATAAAATATCCTTGGATGCCTTTGTATAGTATCCATGGCCGCTAAAAACAGTGACACCCCGGTCCATCAATTCGGTTACTTGCTTTGCAATCTGGTCCGCTTCTTTTGAAATGATGGTAATCGCTTTTTTCGGGTTCAATCCCTCAATGATGAATTCCATCGTTTTTGTTCCAATATAAAGCATAAGGATAGTGAGCATCAGACCTTCTGCACCAATGATGAAATAAGATGAGAACGCAACGATTAAATCGAAAAACAGAAGTCCATAGCTTAAGCTCCATCCCAAATACTTATTCGTAATTCGGGCCAGGATCGTCGTACCGGCAGTAGTGCCCCCAACACGAATGATCATGCCAATTCCTGCACCGGCAAAAACCCCGCCAAATATCGCATTGATGACCAATTCATCTGAAGATATCGTCCAACTTTCGGTTAAATGAAGGAAAAGTGAATTAAATGCAACAGCTACGATTGTATATACCGTTGTTAATTTCGACAAAAATTTATAACCGACAATGAGCAGGAAAGCGTTAATGATCAAACTTAACAGCCCTGGTGACCATTCAAAAAGATAAAACAAAATGATGGTTATCCCCGTGACTCCTCCCTCACCAAGCTCATTGGGAATGACGAAAAGATTTATTGCCAAAGCGAAAATAAAAGCTCCTATTAATATAAAGAAAACATCCAAAGAAATCTTTTTCATATTTATACCCTTCCTTTATGTAATGGTTAATGTGAATTCTGTTAAATTTCACTGCTCTATAGTAACATGGAATTCCATTTAATCCTTCAAAGATTTGAAGGTTTAACAAAAAGACTACCTTGGAAGTTAGATTATCTTCAATGAACGAGCTTAATACATACAAAGTCACTAATTTCACTAAGCTTTTTTATACATTAGCTTAACAAAGCCGCTGCCCGATTCTCCTTAAATGTTCGGGCTTGGATTAAAATAACCAACCAGCTTTTTTTGACCCTTGATTTCTCCGAGATTAATGGATTATTAATTTATTCTCATGCTCCTTTTCAAAGCTTGACAGTTTCATTGAGTCATGATTAGAATGTTTTATATGTTAACCTATATTAATTTTAGTTGACATATAAAAAGGAGAATGGCCATGCACAGTGAAAAACAATTACCTTGTTGGGAAGAAAAAATAAAAAAAGAACTGGCTCATTTAGAAGAGATTTCGCAAAAGCGTGAACTCGTATCAACCGTATGTGCCGAGCAGCCTTGGCTTACGATCAACGGGTGCAGGATGCTTAACCTAGCTTCTAATAACTATTTAGGATATGCAGGAGATGAGCGGCTGAAAAAGGCTATGGTTGATGCAGTACATACATATGGTGCAGGAGCAACGGCTTCACGTTTAATTGTTGGCAATCATCCTCTTTACGAGCAGGCGGAACAAGCTCTTGTCAATTGGAAGAAAGCCGAAGCAGGACTCATCATCAACAGTGGATATAACGCGAACCTTGGAATAATCTCCACCCTGCTGTCCCGTAACGATATTATTTATAGCGATAAATTGAATCATGCAAGCATTGTCGATGGAGCTCTTTTAAGCCGTGCAAAGCATATACGCTATCGTCATAATGATTTAGATCATTTAGAAGCATTTTTGAAAAAATCACCGATTGAAGCACGTAAATTAATCGTGACGGATACGGTCTTCAGTATGGATGGTGACTTCGCTTTTCTTGAAGACCTTGTTCGGTTAAAGGAACGTTATAACGCACTGTTAATGACAGATGAAGCACACGGAAGCGGTATCTACGGTAAAAATGGTGAAGGCTATGCCAGTCATCTTCAGCTTCAAAATAAAATAGATATCCAAATGGGAACATTCAGTAAAGCGCTCGGTTCATTCGGGGCCTATGTTGTCGGGAAAAAATGGCTCATCGACTATTTAAAAAATCGCATGCGCGGATTCATATATTCAACTGCACTTCCCCCGGCCATACTCGGTGCTATAAAAACAGCGATTGAACTTGTACAGCAAGAACCAGAACGCCGCTCACTGCTCCAAACACATTCAGAATACTTTAGAGAAGAACTCACATATTACGGGTTTAATATTTGCGGAAGCCAATCACAAATTGTTCCTATCGTCATCGGGGAAAACGAAAAAGCGATGGAATTTGCCGCACGTTTGCAGAAAGAAGGAATTGCAGCTATTGCTGTCAGGCCGCCGACCGTTCCTGAAAATGAAGCGAGAATCCGGTTTACCGTAACAGCTCTCCACGATAAAAAAGATCTTGATTGGGCAGTTGAAAAAGTTTCGATCATTGGAAAAGAAATGGGTGTTGTTGAATGAAACAGCCGAATTTAGTCGTGCTTCCTGGCTGGGGAATGGAAAAAGAGGCGTTTCAACCGTTAATCAAACCGCTGTCAGAACTATTTCACCTTTCATTTATAGATTGGAGAGATATGAAAGGACTAAATGACTTTGAAGAACGAGTCATAGACACATTCGATTCCATCGATGGTCCTGTTTATTTACTGAGCTGGTCATTAGGATCACTAGTATCACTTGAACTTTCAAGTTCGTATCGAGAAAAAATAAACGGTTTTATCCTTTTTGGCGCAACAAGTCGGTTCACCACAGGAGAAAATTATTCATTTGGCTGGGATCCACGAATGGTCGAGCGCATGAAGAAACAACTGCAGCGCAATAAAGAGAAGACTTTGACTTCTTTCTATGAAGCGATGTTTTCCGATGCTGAAAAAGAAGCAGGTTTTTATCATCAATTCATCAAGACTATTCAACGCGAGTTTCATGGAGATGATGTGTTTTCGCTTCTGATTGGTCTGGATTATTTACTTCAGAAAGATGCTAGAGCAAGACTCGACCGGATTGAAGCCCCCTTTATATTGCTTCATGGGAGGGAAGACAAAATTTGTCCACTTGAAGCCTCATCTTTCATTAAAGAAAATCTGGGTGGGAAAGCTGAGCTTCATATTATTGAAGGTGCTGGCCATATTCCATTTCTCACAAAACCACAGGAATGTATGGAGCATATAAAAACATTTATTCAAAAGGAGTACGTTCATGATTGATAAACGATTGTTAAGCAAGCGGTTCAGTGAACACGCGAAAACATATGATGCGTATGCTAATGTTCAAAAAAACATGGCAAAACAATTAGTGGATTTGCTTCCTCAAAAAAACACCAATCATAAAATCAATATTCTTGAAATCGGCTGCGGCACCGGTTACTTAACCAGGTTACTCCTCAAAACATTCCCTAATGCCGCCATTACGGCTGTTGATATTGCACAAGGAATGGTTGAAGTGGCGAAAGGAATGACAAAGGAGGACCGTGTTACATTTTTATGTACGGATATTGAAGAAATGGCGCTTAATGAAAATTACGACTTGATTATTTCCAATGCAACGTTTCAATGGCTGAATGCTCTTCCTGCAACCCTTGAAAAACTGTTTACACGATTAACGGCCGAAGGAAGCCTGATATTTTCAACGTTCGGAATAGATACCTTTCAAGAGCTTCATAGGTCATATGAACATGCGAAAGAAAGGCTTCAGCTTTCCATGGATAGTTCACCAGGCCAAATGTTTTACACTCTGGAAGAATTATCACAAGTTTGTGAAGCAGCAATGCCCTATTCCTCAGCAGTTCCAATCGAGATAACCAAAATAGAAAAGCTTGAACTGGAGTACTTTCAGACAGTTCGTGAATTTTTCACTTCAATTAAAAAGATTGGTGCTGCTAACAGCAACAAAGAAAACTACTGCCAGCGCCCTTCCTTTTTTCGAGAGTTAATCAACATATACGACACAGAATACCGAAATGAATCAGGTGTGAAAGCAACCTATCACTGCTTGTTTTTTAAAATGAAAAAACATGATTAATCCGAAGATAACCATCTGGGATACAAGCAAAATATTATACATAATTGCAAATCGTTTATATAAAGTAACGACTGTATTCCAACCGCATACTGTCGATTAACCAGGTTCCCCTTCAAGCAATTCAGGCCGCCGCCACTCCTAATTCCTTTGGAGAGGCGGCGGCCTTTTACGTATAACTTCATCCAAATACCTTGCCATCTGTAATATTGACCACTCGATCACATAAATCTAACATTCTTTCATCGTGGGTTACCATGATGGCCGCTTTATTTCTTGATTTCACCTCATGTGCAAGCATTTCAACAACATCCCTGCCTCTTTTGGAATCAAGACTTGCGGTCGGTTCATCCGCTAAAATGATTTCTGGATCATTCATTAGCGAACGGGCGATGGCTACACGCTGCCGCTCACCGCCCGACAGTGCTTCTGGCAGGTGATCTGCCCGATGTCCAAGTCCAAGGTGGCTAAGCAATTCGTCCGCTTTTTTCACAGTTTTTTTATCTCGCTTGCCAATCAGTTCAGAAAGTAGCAGAAGCTGATCTCGTACGGTGAGATATGGCACAAGATTCGATGATTGGAATACAAATCCGATTTTTTCAAGGCGAACTCTAGTCAATTCCTTTGGTGTTAGTGTTGTTATATCTTCATCATTCAGCAGCAAGCGACCTTCGCTCGGAGATAGTAACGCTCCCGCTATTGAAAGAAAAGTACTTTTTCCTGAGCCTGAAGGACCCATGATAGCGACGAATTCCCCCGCTCTCACATTCAGGGAAATATTATCAAGGGCTGTCACCTTATTAACGCCTTCCCCATAAATCTTACTGACGTTTTCAAATAATAGTTTATCCCCCATCATGATACCCTCCCTATTGCTTCGATCGCGTCTATCTTCGCTACTCTGTATAGTGATAGCAGTGAACCCAATATGGATACAACCAAAAGTAACACGGAATATTTAATGACCAAGTCGGTACTCAATTCAAATGGCATTCCTTCTGGCATGATTAAAGTGACGACATATGTCAGTGCAACACTGATGGCTATGCATGTCACGGCAAGCAGCATTACTTGACCAATGATACTTTTTGCCAGGTAGCCCGTATTGGCTCCGAGTGCCTTAAGGACTCCAAATTGATTCGTCTTCTGTAAGGTAATGACATAAAAGAATACAGCCAAAACGAATGCTGCTATGACAAACAAGAAGGCAATCATCATCGTCAATGTACCCTGTTCCTCTTTGAACCCTGGTATACTCTGAAGTGATTCATCTTTCGAAATGAGCGTTAGGCCTTCAGGCAATGATTCACGTACTTTCTCTTCTGCCTTCGAATCCATTTGCACGGCTATCGTACTGATTGAATCATTCCCTTGATTTTTCAATGCTGGGTTAATCTCCTGCCATCCCTTAACATTCATGTAAACTACCGGTGAATGGCTGTAAGACTGCTTTTCAGTAAAACCAACAATGGTGAAAACCTTACCTGATAGATCATCTTTAAGTGAATCGCCTAATTTATAACCCACTTCTTTTAAAGAACGATCTGCAACTACTTCACCTTGTTTCTTATTGTCATAGTTCGTTCCTTCTATGACCTTCGGTGCTAAAATACCACTGGCATCGGTCGCAAAAATCGTGACATCCGTTTTCTCCGATGAGCCGACTTTATTCAATGTAATCATCATTTGCCCAAGTCCTTCGGCTGCTTTAACATCCGATGAAGCCCGGATTTCATCTAGCTTTTCCATGGATATGATCGATCGGTTCAATTTATTTTTAGAGTCATGCTCCATAACGAAATAGTCGGCCTTCATATTTTGTATGGATGAAGCATTATCTGAAGAAAGTCCATTAGCTAATCCTGAAATGATAAAGACAAGCAAAGCGACCAATACCATAATCAGTCCAATCAGCAGATAACGTAACTTTGAATGCTTTAGTTCACGTATTGCTAAAAACATCATTTCATCTCCCATTCCTTTTGTTACCGATTCAGATGTACTTCAACCGGTATGAATTGATTGTAATCAATCAATATGAATGGAAGATGAACGAATGATTACATAAGGGGCAACCGGATATAAAAAGTGGTCCCCTTGCCAAGTTCGCTTTGAACCTCAATCGTTCCTCCATGAAGATCAACCGTCTTCTTCATAATCGAAAGTCCTAAGCCGCTGCCTGTTTCACTCCTGTTCCTCACTTTGTCGACTTTATAAAAGCGATCAAGGATATAAGGGAGGTCTTCTTCTGGAATTCCCATGCCCGTATCCGCGATAATCACTTCAACAGTACTGCCTATTCTTTTAATCCGAATATTGATCGAACTGCCGCTTTCCGAGTATTTAATGCTATTGGTTATCAAATTCGTCCAAACTTGATTTAAAAGTTTCTCATCTGCAGAAATGACGGTTGACGGCAAATCCATTTCGATCACCATATCTTTTTCCCGCCAATTCCATTCCAGCATGAACAACACTTGCCTTATTTGTTGTGCTAAATCAAAACTAGACCGTTGCAGCGGATCTTCTTCTTTATCCAACGAAGCAAGCATGAGCAGCTGTTTACTCAACAAGGACATACGCCGGCTCTCTTTTTCAATAATAGACAAGTACTTATTTCTTTGTTCCTTTGTTAATTCCTCCGATTGAAGGGTCTGAGAAAAGCCTTGTATAGATGCGAGCGGAGATTGAATTTCATGAGAAACATTTGAAACGAATTCCTGTCTCATATCATCTAACCGCTGTATGCTTTGAGTCATTTTCGAGAAATGTTGAGCCAAATCCCCAATTTCATCACTGCGGGTAACATTCAATTCACTACTATAATCCCCATCAGCGATTCTCTTTGTGGCTTCTGTTAATTTCGTAATTGGCTTAACAATGAAACGCGTGTTAATAATAACAAATAAAAAACTGAGCAGGAGCGTAAGTACGAGCAAAACAGAAAGGTAAAAGCGGAACTCTCCAAACTGCAGTTCTATATTCGGCCTTACAAACAAGGCATATTTCTCGCCATCCACATTAATTGGGACCCCAATGCTATTGATTAATACATCCTCAAAAAACCCCGTAATAAATAGCCCATTATTATAATTAGCTATCCCTTGATAGGTTTTCCCGTTCAAAACTCCTGAAATCGTGTCTGAATCCAAACTCGTTTCCCGAAACGGCTCACCATATAAAGTTCCTTCACCCTGCTCATTAAATAGATACATTTGATAGTGCAATCCTGCAATATGGTTTAAATACGCATCAATATCCTGATCAGGATTCTCCTCATATAAGGAGACGATCTCACTTGCGACTTTGTTTATCTTCTCACCATTGTAGGGTTTTTGAACCTGATGATAATAGACATTGGAAATTAAAAAAGCGATGACACTGGCAAGCACCATGATCAAAATGGTTTGAATAACTATCCTGAAATAGAGTGTTTTCACTTCTTGTTGACCTCCAGTTTATAACCTAAGCCACGGACAGTCGTTATAACAAAATCATCGGTCCGCCCGGCAAAACGTTCCCTTAACCGTTTAATATGGACATCAACCGTTCGATCATCCCCTTCAAAATCAGCACCCCACACCAGTTCAATAAGCTGCTCACGAGTAAAGACCTGATCAGGAAAACTCCCCAGCTGAGCCAGCAGCTCAAATTCCTTAAGCGGCAGGAGCAGCGTATTCCCCTTTATTCGCACTTCATAACTTTTACGGTCAATCACAGTTTGATTCAATGAGATGGATTCAGAATTCACCATACGGTACCTTCGCAATAGCGCTTTTATCCGAAATAGGAGTTCCCTTGGCTCAAACGGCTTTATTAGGTAATCATCCGTACCCGCAAAGTACCCCTTTTCCTTATCGATAAGTTGATCTTTAGCTGTCAATAAAATGACGGGCAGATCATATTGATCCCGGATTTCCTTACAAAGATCCAGTCCGTTTTTATACGGCATCATAATATCGACAACAGCCAGATGGATCCGTTCCTTCTCCAGTAGCAAGGAAGCTTCATTCCCGTCCTTCGCTTCGAATACCATATACCCTTCCTTTTCCAAGTGAAATTTAAGCAACTCCCGAATATGCCGATCATCATCCGCAATTAATATATGTATCAAAGAAACCACATCTCCAATTCTTTTATAGCCTTGGCTAAACATACAATAGCAATAATTAAACCTGTAAAACAACAAATACTAATTCCTGCTCTACTTTCCATATAATTAGTTTACCAATAGTTTGCAGACCCCTCTTATTTTTTAAAAGCGAACAGAATTCTAAAAACTTTCGCATTTTTCTTTGTTAATCTTCATATTCAAAATTTCAGAGCTTGAGAAATACAGTTCAAACAATCACCTTAATGACTGCCCATATGAAACTCCCCAAAAGGCTGGTTAGAAACGTATTGACAATTTTATCGCCTAAAAGGGTTTTAAATATTCTGAATATAAATTATAATTGTTTTATTTTAAAACATCTAGGAGGTCACTATGGGAGTAGTAGAGAAAATCAGCGGATTTGCTGGTAAAACGTTTACTTTATGGGTCATTTTATTTGCAGTTATTGCGTATATCTTACCTAATCATTTTATATGGATTGGAGCCTATATTGTTCCATTACTAGGAATTGTCATGTTTGGCATGGGACTTACATTATCAGCAGCGGATTTTAAAGAAGTATTCCGACGTCCGAAAGAGGTCGCACTAGGGGTAGCAGGTCATTTTATCATTATGCCCTTATTGGCATTCGGATTAGCAATAGGGTTCGATTTGCCCAAAGAAGTCGCTGTTGGTGTTATTTTGGTAGGATGTTGCCCTAGTGGAACGGCTTCAAATGTCATGGTGTTTCTTGCGAGAGGAAATGTTGCGCTTGCAGTTGCCATTGCTTCTGTTTCCACTATTCTAGCGCCTATCGTAACTCCCCTGCTTATTCTGCTCTTGGCAAGTAAATGGGTCAATATCAGTATTGGGTCATTATTCATTTCGATCATTCAAGTGGTGATTATCCCACTGTTGCTTGGTTTCATTGTTAAAAAGTTTTTCGGCAAACAGGCAGAGGCCGGTGCAAAGGCTTTACCTCTAGTATCTGTCATTTCTATCGTTCTGATCGTATCTGCCGTAGTAGCCGGCAGCCAAGCTCAGCTGGCTAAAACAGGTTTGCTGATTTTTGCAGTGGTCGTTCTTCATAATGTTCTTGGCTTTTTACTGGGCTTTTTCTTTGCTCGTTTATGCGGAATGGATTTAGCTAAACAGAAAGCTGTTGCAATGGAGGTTGGTATGCAGAACTCTGGTTTAGGTGTAGCCATAGCAACAGCCCACTTCTCGCCCTTGGCCGCTGTTCCTAGTGCCATCTTCAGTGTTTGGCATAATATATCAGGCTCCGTTCTGGCCTTTATTTTCAGTCGCATGAAAGATAAGAAAAAAGTAGCGACCGTTAAAAATAGTTCGATAAAAACAGACGCATCATAATATGTTGGAGATGAACCAAAACAAATAATCCGGAGAGCTTTTTGACTCCTTAATTAAATTAGTAAATTGAGCCGATTGAGTGAATCGGCTTTTTTTTGTGCATTAACCATCTGAAGATTGAACATTCAAGGGAAAATAACAAATATTCAATGCCCAAAATTAATGAACTTACTGCCTTGTTGTGGTTATTTTTTTGAACTACCTGCTATACTACTAGATGAAAGTAAGTTATAAAATTTGCTAATGATTCGGGTTATAGTAATTGACTATCATTTTAAGGATGAGGGAATATAATGTCACCAAAAATAAAATCTTCAAGAAAAATAGCTACATATTCACTAATTATCATGGGGGCGGGTTATATTGCAACCACTCCATTTCAAGGTTCATTGGCTTTAGATTTATTACATGGAGGGTTTGAGGCTGGTTTAGTCGGCGGATTGGCAGATTGGTTTGCAGTCACTGCATTATTCCGCCATCCGCTTGGATTACCAATCCCCCATACAGCCCTTTTGCCCAACAATCGTAAAAGAATGACAAATGCACTTGTTTCGATGTTAAAAAACGACTGGCTTTCTAAGGAAAGTATTCAGGACAAAGTAAAACATATTCCTTTTACTGAAAAATTGATCCCTATTTTAGTAAAAGAGATTCAAAGTGATACTTTTAGAAAAGTCCTGATTAAACTAATCAAGCAAATGATTGGTTATATAGATATAGAAAAGATTACACCTTTCGTTGCAAAAAAAATTAAAGCATCACTTTCTAGCATAGACATGAGCAAGATTCTACATTTAGTAAGTTCAGAGTTACTTAACGAAGAGTTTGATAAGAAGGCTTTGGATCATGTTTTGAAAAAAGCTGAAGATTGGTTAGGAAAAAAAGAAACCAGTCACCGACTTGGCACTGTTTCCATGGATGTACTCAGCAAGATTGAACTGGAAGGTATGCTTCAGTTTGCCGTTAAATCCATTCAAAGCCTACTTAACGAAGAAAAACTTGGGAATATCATCCAAAACCTGTTATTAAGTGTCGTAAATAATTTACAAAACGAGGAAGAACCAAATAGAGAGGCTTTAATCTTATATATCAGGAAAGAGATACAAGGCATTAACCATAACCCGGAACTGTTAGAAAGAGTTGAAAAATGGAAAAATCAACTTCTGACAAAATGGGAGCCTGAGGCGACAATAAGGGGAAGTCTACAACAAATTCAACAAGAAGCATTGGATTTCGTGGAAGAAGAACATTTCATGGATACTTATCTGACTCCAATGATTCATCACGTACTGGACAAAATAAAAGAAAATAGCACGCACATCGACCATTGGATACAGAAACAAATTACTGTTCTCATTGAAAATAATCATACTCAGATCGGCAATCTTGTACAAGAAAATTTAGATAAGCTAGACAACGAAACGCTGATTGATATGATGGAAAACGGTGTAGGAAAAGATTTACAATGGATTCGCGTGAATGGAGCGGTCTGTGGTTTTATCATAGGGCTTATCCTAACAGGTGCACAAGCTTTGCTTAAGCTATTATAATTCAGGCATAACGGCAGTATACAGTCGTTACCAAATCAACTGGTGCTGATTCGTTTTTCTGAAAATGAAGAGATAAACAAAAAGCCAGCCAAGGTTTTCATGAAACACCTCGGCTAGCTTTTCCTTTTTATCAATAAACTTAGATTACAGGTTCACATATAAATCAAAGCCCCACTTAAAGCAAGGCTTCAATTAACTAAGGGTTGGATTGCTGATCACTAAGCCAGCCATCAATATGATCTAAATTAAAAATCAGCAAATTATCGATGGGTCTGAGGTGGGGGATCTTTTTATTCAATATTAGATCATTGATTTCCTCTTCGGTAATTGGATAATTTACCGACTCAAGGTAAATCATCAAACTTTTTATACCATAGGCCTTCCTCATTTAATCACCTCCCACCAAATTCTCCTTATTCAACATAAAGAAAACTTAGTGCTAGATATTAAATGAAAGACCGCTTAATTCTTAATACCCACTTTTTGAAGAAATAATCGCTTTTACTTTATGTAGCGCTTTAAATCAGGAAATTAATCTAATGTATAGGGTTTCCTCTCCTCGATTATCTCCACTTCATCCCATTCCACGGATTTGGAGTACATATATTTATCTGTTCGTTCAAACCCCATCTTTTTAGCAAGTTCAGTGTTTGTTGTAGCCAACAATACTTTTCCAGTTCTTCTTTCTTCAGATGCTGGAAACACCTCTCCCTTATATATTGCCTTTGAATTTATCTTAAATAAATCTACCTCTTCTACAGAAACATTTTTTATATAGATATTTTCATCTAATGTTTGAAACCTTGAGATAGATCAGCATATTTATTACTTATTAACCTTATAGACTTATCTTCCAGTAGACTAAAACTATACTCGCTACCATTATGTATTGCATACTTTCCTTTTCTTATCATAGGTTCCTCTATTTTCAAACTTTATCAAGCATGGAATAATTCTCTATTTAATTTTTCAGCTTTATGTAATTCTCCTAATAACGGATTTAGATAGTCATTATAACTATCCATATAAGCCCTTACGCCGCCAATAATATTCACTTCTCTTATATCTTCATTATTCTCCATTACATCCAATGCATTCTTATATCTAATATATATAAGTTGAAAAACGCCGCTAGTAATTTCATTACTATAATCTTTTTCAAGATTATTTATCACAACTTTTAATTGATCGATTAACTGCTTTTTCTTATCCATTTCATCTTCCTATCTACTCGCCTATAAAGGAGACCCTTAACAAAACAGTTCCAAAACTCATTAGAGGGGATAGTACAATAAATATAATCGCGTTTGAAATGAAGAAATTAATCTAATGAATAAGGTTTCCTCTTCTCGATTATCTCCACTTCATCCCATTTTACAGATTTAGAGTACATATATTTATCTGTCCGTTCAAATCCCATCCTTTTAGCAAGTTCAGTGTTTGTTGTATCCAACAATACTTTTCCGTTTTTTCTTTCTTGTGATGCTGGAAACACCTCTCCCTTATATATAGCATAGGGATTAATAGAATATAATTCTTTAACTTCATTTACACCTACTATTTTCGTGTAAATATTTTTTTTATAATAAGTAAAGCCATTCTCCATATCTTTTTTATCATTGCTAATTAATTCAATAGCTTCCACTGTATCAGATTCTATGAATCTATACTCTCTCCCATTATAGATTGTATACTCACCTTTTCTTATCATTTTCCCACTCCATTATTTAATTTTCCATCACCAATAATAAACTGCTTCGCTTCCCGTTTAACATAGCATAAACTGAACTTTGGACATAAAAAAAACCTATAAAGGGATTTTATAGGAGTTTTTTGTTTATATTGGGGATTTACATCAAGCCCCATACTTTTCTTTAATGGCTTTATCTGCACAAAAACTATGGAATTGGTTGATTAATTCATCAATATCTTCTTTTCTGATGATTTTCTCAAGCCATTCTTTAGGAATGTCGTCCATTTTATAGTACATACCTGCCAATGTTCCCGTAATGGCACCTACTGTTGATGGTACAACCATCATAGAGTCGATTCTTCAAAATGGCCTTTTCTTTTTTTTGTACACTTCAAATATGCTTTGTTTTTCAATTACCTTTACATGTTTTGCTATAAGTTCGGTCATTCCTGTATGCAAAATATAACTTGAATAATAAGTGGTGTTTTTACACTTTCCCATCTAATGCAAATTTTAATTATTAATTCTGTTATGTCTACTTAATATTAACTCATAAAGAAAATCAAAAGCTTCATTTTCACTAGCAATTTCTTTAATTATATAGTGACCTCCTCTCTCTCTTGTTTTATAAACTTTCCAGACTCCTTGATCATGTGCACATCCTATTACTAGCGACTCATCCGTTATAGTATCTAGTACCATAATATATTCACCAATATTTAGTTTTTCAGCTTCATATCTATTTAAGAACTCTTGTTTTGTCACGTCTAGCCCTCCTAGTATTTAGGTATAATTCCTATAATCTCTAGCATCTCACCATTTAATGGCGTTACAATTTGTTCTGCTCCACCATTCATTAACTTCTCACCTGTAGAGCTACTAGTCCAGGAAGCAGCAGTACCTTTCACTCCGTAAGTAGTATCTGTATTTCCAATAAATTTTTGTACTCTATCTTGGAAATCGTCATAATAAGCCTTAAAATCAGCAAATTCTGAATCAGAAATTGCTGTTCTTCCATTGGCCACTACAATTCGATTTAACTCTTCAAGATTTCCACTTTTGACTGCATCAATAGATTCAAAATAAGATTCATTATTAAAATGCCCAACGTGCCTTGCAGCAGGGTTTTCTATATACGGTATTGCACGTTGATCATATGTGTATGGAATACCATTATGAGGTAAAGTGGTGAAATTCTCTCCACCTTTTCCACCTACTCTATCCCATCTTTCTGGTAACGGACTATTTCTATCAATTGGCTGGATGGATTCTTCTACAAACCCCATTTTATCTGGCCAATCCACAATCATTCTACCATTTCGACCAAACCCTTCTGGACGAAGGAATTTTGTGCCTTTAACAACAGTAACATCACCTTTTACCTCTAATGCGGCATATGCTTCGTGAATCTTTACAAGCTTCTGTTCACTCGTTAAATCATCTCGTTTTCCAATATTATTGATACTATTAAAATACTCCCCAACATTCTTAAACTTAAGATCATCCGTACCCTTAGAAATTTTCTCCCCAGAAACACCCTCTACTTTGCTATCCTTAACCGTAAATTTCTGATAGGCTTCCTTAATTGTCTGCTTTTCCATCAGAACTTGGGGAAGGTTTGGTCCTCCTGCAAGGGAAACTTGTTCCATACTTATCCGTTTAGGGATTTCTTTTTTACCGATTGCTTCACCTATATTTTTTAACGTGGTTTTTCCTGATCTCGCTATGTCTGTTATTGTAGCTTGAACCTTCTGAACCTGCTTTTGCGCAAATTCCTTACTGTAAGGTACGAACTTTGTACCACTCGCTACTTTATCGGCGACTTTGGCCGCTCCTGCCACACCGCCGATGCCAAGTGCCATCAACAGCCCGTTCTGGCGCTGTTCCTCGGTTAGCTGGTTGCCGAACATGTCTTTGCCGGTGGCTGCTTCGCCGAGGCCGTTGGCTGCGAGGAGTCCGTATATTCCGTATTCGGTTTTCTGGAGGAGGCTAAAGCCTTTTGTCGTTTTATAGGCATCGAGCGCATGGTTCGCTGCGTTGAGCCCTTTGGCCGTTTTGTATAGGGCGCTTCCGCCTTTGATGGCCCGGCCGGCCCAGCCGACGACGGGGATGAATCCAGCGGCGGCCATGGCGCCGGCGGCGATTCTTTCGGCATCGGACAGCTTGCGGCCCGTTACTGGATCGACTCCGGTTGAGGCCCTGATTGAATCATAATATCCCGTGAATTCCCCTGTAAAGGTTTTTGTCGTATCCCAGGCTTTTTCATACCATGGGCGGTTTTCGAGTTCTTCCATTTCCTGTTCGATTTTCCGGGCTTCTGCTTGTTCCTTTTTGAAGGTCTGATAGTCTTTCATCTGACCGGCGACTTCATCCTTCACTTGATAGACGTCACTATTTTTGAATGCCGATTGGTTGAATGTCATCGGCGAAACGTGGCCGTCCTGTTTGGTGGCATCAAGCAAGGCGCGGAAGAGGCCAACGGCCACGTTTTCCTGCCCGACGGACACATCATATTCCTCGACCAATTGCCGGTCGACATTCTCGACCTTTGTCACGGTGTCATCCAGCCTCTGTCCGGCCAGCGTGATTTTTTCATTAAAGTCCTTTTGGTCGAACATATCAAGAGGCAGGATATCGTCAATGCTGTTCAGGATCCTTTGGAGATCGTTCGCTTGTTCATCGACAAGCGACTTCGCTTGGTTGATTCCGTTTGAGACTTCGCCATCTAAAAAGGGAACCTCGACCACCGTATTTCCGGAGAGGTCCGCCTCTTCCAGGGTGGCCGGTATGCCTTCCAAAAAACTGATTTGGGTAGTAAATAGTTCCATCCAGGCATCCGCCACCTCGATTTGCGCTTCATAGAAGCTTTTGATGGCGGTAGCACCGGCTCCCTGAAACTCGTTATCCAGGCCGACGATGCCCTGAAATTCCTTTTTCAGGGCTGTGACTTCCTTCTTTAGTTCTTCATATTGCTTGGCGCGCGACTTGGTTGCGGCCGTCAATGTCTCGGCTTCATATATTTTCATCGCGTAGGGTACCCATGTGAAGACGTATGGGCGATGGCTTCATCCTGTTCTTTTAATAAGTCAATGTTGGCACGGGTATCTTCCACATTTTTCTGGACGATTTTGATATATTGCTCGAAGACCTTTTCCAGGTTCGTTTCCCGGTCGATCCATTTCGAAGTGAATTCCAATTTATTGCTGCCCAGCTCGCCTGCCGGCAAATTTCCAAGCTTGACTGAACCAAGTGCCGTCTTCACCTGATCGACTTGCTTCGTTACGGCAGGATGATTCAGTTTGATTGTCGTCATTAAAACAACCACCCTTTTAAATATGATATTTTGCTTTCCAATTGATCTATGACGGCTTCTCCTTTGCCTAAAAGAACATCCGCTTCATGTGCTATCGTACCTGCTGCACTAAGAGCCTTTTTCTCTATATTAAGCAGCGTGATTTTACCGTCGATTTTCTCTTGATAGTCGTCATAATTATCATGAATGATCGTTGACATTGCCTTGTATGCATCACTGCGGGCATCTTGAAAGTCTTCTGCACGGTTTCCCGTCCAGCTTTTTGCCAAGTCCGGATTTTTAATTTTAGCGATTTCCCCAAGACAAGCATTCTGTTCTTCTTTGATTTGTCTTTTTGCCTGCTCCAAACGGTTGATTTTTTCATTCACATCGGACATTTTACTGGAAAGGGCTGAATGTATTTCACTCAATGAATTTGCATACACTTAAAAAATCACCTCAAACATACTATTCCCATTATGTAGACTGTCATATTTTTCATAATTTTTATTATAAGGATTATAGTCTTAGAGTTAAATAGGGATAAATAAGCTATTTATGCTAAATGTTTAGGGAATTCATCCCACACGCACCAATTCCAGATTAGACTTTTTACCCCTCGTTTTCCATTTTTAAACATAAAGAGAGGGTGCAGGCTGCACCCTCTGAATATTTACTGCATTATTTGAATTCCTTTTCGTTAAATAAATGCGGAGCCTTCACCTTTTTCCCTTTTTTATGATTGAGATCAGGTTTTTTAGCTTCGATTTTAGCTTGGTCATATACAGCGGTGCCGACAATTTCAGCAACATCCTGAAGCTTTTCTTTTGAGATTTTATCAATGGTATCATCAGGAGTATGATACCAAGGCTCTGATGGACTGTGGATGAATAAAGCAGCGGGTATCCCAGCCTCAGCAAAGGATACATGGTCACTTCTCCCGCCTTGTCCATATGGAGTCGGCTCACCATTCAGTCTTGTACTTGATGCCTGGGCCAGCTCGGTTACAAGGTTCATTTCTCCATCATTAGTCAAAATGACCAAATCTCCGGCATCCTTGCTTCCCACCATATCGAGATTGAAGTTGGCAATGATCCGCTTGATATCATCATCAGGGAGATTGCTCACATAATGCTGTGAACCCAGCAATCCATTTTCCTCTGCCCCAAAGGTGACGAAGCGAATTTCGGTATCTGTAGGAAGATTCTTCAGAACACGGGCAAGTTCAAGGGTGACGGATGTTCCTGATGCATCATCATTCGCTCCGGGTGCACCTGCGACGGAATCATGATGGCCAGTAATATAAATGATATCGTTCTTTTTTGCTTTAATGTTCTTTGTTGCTTTTTTCGTTGCCACTACATTATAAGAGGTTTTTTCTCCGGAATAGGCTCCTTCAATTTTTAATGATGCTGTCAATTTGACTTCAGCATTCAGTTTTTCCAGAAGGGCTTCTCCATCCTTTTTGGTGATCGTGACGGATGGAATATACTTGTCATTAGCCCCTCCGAGTGTCCCATTTAATTCCCCATCGGCATTATTGAACAGGATGACACCCGCTGCCCCTTTTTCCGCTGCATTCAATACTTTCTCTGCAAAAGTGAGGCTGCCTCTTTGTATAAGGGCAATCTTCCCTGCAACATCGGTTTCCTCAAGCTCTTCTTTCGTTCCTAAACCGGCATATACCACTTCACCGGATAGGTCCCCATTAACTGAATAGGTTAAATGGTTCGCTTGGATTTCGCCATCAAATCCGGCAACGGACAGCTCGACCAGATTTGGGTCTGTATAAGATAAAAAATTGAACTCTTCAATATCGGCTTTATAGCCATAAGATTGAAATTGCTTTTTGATGAATTGGACGGCTTTATACTCAGAATCCGTACCGGCCACCCGAGGTGTTTGTGAGAGGTATTCAATATTCTTGTAGATTTTATCGGCATCGATTCTTTTAATGACTTGCTTGTCCGTGGATGGCGCTGATAGCACCGGCGATGAATGTGGCGCTGCTAAAGCGGTGGTTGTCCCGGCTGTCCCGAGTGTCAATGCTGCGATTAATGTTACCGACAGAAATTGTTTTTTCATAGATTGCCTCCCAGTTTAATAGATTTCTCCATAATTTTACAATATATAGAAAATACTAACTAGGTAGGTTTATCCCTATTCATGCATGTCTAAAGTACCGAATTTACAAATCCAAGAAATCAACAGGAGGTTTGACCCGTGCCAAAAGTTATCTATCATTCGATATTTTGTCATATTATATAAAAATAACTGTAATCCAAACAGGATTTTCGCTCTTTTTCGGGAAAATAATACAGAAGAGATAGAATTTCTACAGGGAGAAGGCGCAAAGATGTCGATAACTAAATTCGTGATGCCGGAAGTGATTTTTGGAAAAGGTTCGATTGAACAAGCTGGCGAGGCCTGCTTGCGGCTGGGTGCCAAAAAGGCTCTGATAGTAAGTGACTCCGGGGTGTCCAATGCTGGCTGGTTAGATAAAGTCATTAAATCCTGCCAAGATGCAGGCCTTGCTTTTGCTACCTTCATTGAAATGACGACCAATCCGAAGGACAGGGAGATCGAGGCCGGCTGTTTGGCATTTAAAGAACAAGAATGTGATGCCATCATCGGGTTGGGTGGAGGCAGTGCTTTGGATGTCGCCAAAGGGGTTGCCCTTTTAGTAACGAATGGCGGCATCATCAGTGATTATGAAGGGGTTGATAAAGTCCACTCTCCCCTCCCGCCCATGGTGATGATCATGACCACTGCAGGATCGGGTTCGGAAGTATCCCAGTTTTCGGTGATCGTCGATTCATTCCGCGAGAAAAAAATGACAATCATTTCAAAATCACTCGTCCCCGATATTGCAATAGTCGACCCTGGTACCTTAACCACTTTGGGACCGGATTTGACCGCAGCTACGGGAATGGATGTTTTAACCCACGCCATTGAATCCTATGTTTCAATCGCTGCGACACCTTTGACAGATGTACAAGCTAAAAACGCGCTTTTCATCGTTTCCCGCCACTTACGCCCCTCTGTTGCATCCAGGCATAATGAGGAAGCAAAAAAAGCGATGGCGATGGCGAGCCTGCAGGCTGGACTGGCTTTTTCCAATGCCATTTTGGGAGCTGCCCATGCCATTTCACATGCTATAGGCGGCAAGTATCTCCTTCCGCATGGTGAAATCAATGCGATACTCCTTCCCCATGTCATGGATTTCAATCGAATTGCCTCACCAAGGCGATTCAGCGAGATTGCCGACATCATGGGCATCGATACACGGGCATTGACCGAGCAGCAAGCAGGAATGGCAGCCATTAGCTTCGTAAGGGAATTATCCCAGGATATAGGGGCTCCCAAGAGTTTAAGTGATGTCGGCATTACGCAAGAAATGATAGATCCCATAGGGATGACCGCTCTTGAGGATGCCTGCATGATCACAAATCCTCGTGATATGTCATTAGAACAGATAAATCAGCTGCTTCTTACAGCCCTATAAGAGGTGAAAAGCATGAACAAACTTGAAATGATAGATTTAATGACAGGCGTTAAATCTTCAAAGAAAACGTATTACACGGAACTTAAGAAAACCGTGGATCAGCTGAAGAAGAAGAATATGCAGCTTGAAATCATGAATGACATCACTAAAAATATGAATATGGACATCGACATCCAAGAGATTCTCCGAAATGTTATTGCAAAACTTAAGCAGCTCATTACCTTCGATGACAGTCATTTTGTCATATTGTATGAGGAAGAACCTGCCCTGCTTCACATCTGCCCTAATGGTCACTGCGAACTTGAAATTGATCCCAAAAACTTGTTACACCCTTTTCAGGATTTCTCTTCCGCCTTGATGGACAAACAGCCGATTCAGGTGGAAGTTAAACGGTTACCGGAATTTCCAGAAAAGGAACGTCTATTATCCCTTGAAATCGAATCACTTCTATTAGTCCCTTTATACGGAAAAAGTAAAAAAATCGGAATTTGGACTTTCGGCAGGAAGAAAAAGAAAACATGGCATGATGATGAACTCGAATTTCTTGAGCAACTATCCAATCAGCTCGCGTTAACTTTGGAGAATGCCCAGCTTTATAAGGAAGTTCTTCATTCCAAACAGGAATGGGAGGATACATTCAAGGCAGTTGAAGATATGATCATCGTCTTTGATCACAAAGGAACGGTCTATCAATCCAATGATTCAGCCAGGGACTTTTCCGACCTGCTTGCTTTAATTGAAAAATCCCAATCTCTGATTCAAGATACCTTTACATGTAATAAGCCAGGGTTTCAGGAAATTCTCCTTCAGCATGATACCATCTTGGAAATGCATGCCTACCCGATTCAAAATAAGGAGCATCAAGTATATGGGGTCATTGCTTATTATAAAAACGTCACCGAAAGAAGACAGATGGAAGTCCAGCTATTGCATGCCGGGAAACTTGGAGCGATTGGTGAAATGGCAGCTGGGGTTGCCCATGAATTGAATAGCCCATTAACGGCCATTCTTGGTAACTCGCAAATTTTATTACGGAAAACCCCAAAGGACAATCCGGATTATATGCTATTGGACGATATCAAGATTTGCGGAGACCGATGCAGGCAAATAGTGAAAAGCCTGCTTACCTTTTCAAGGCAGGATGAGTATAGATTCCACTATTATTCTATTAATGAAGCCATTAACCAGGTCCTGAACCTTTTGAAGTTCCAACTTGGGAAGAAGCAAATCTCCCTCCATCTTACCCTTCAGGAAGACCTTCCTTTCATAAAGGGCAGCCAGCCGCAGATAGAACAGATCATCATCAACTTGCTATTGAATGCCAAGGACGCATTAGATGAGTCCGTCCAAACGGAAAAATCAATTGCGATCACTACCTATACAGAAAACAAGTTCATGGTGGTTCAGGTGACTGATAACGGAACGGGGATTGAAAAAGAACGCCTGCCCTTCATATTCCATCCCTTTCATACGACTAAAGACCGTGAAAAAGGTACAGGTTTGGGGCTGTCTGTAAGCCTCGGCATCGCCAAAGACCATGGCGGAATGATCGACGTATTGAGCACACCAGGACAAGGAAGCACTTTTTTCCTGAGGCTTCCCTTACAAGGAGAGGAAAGGGGATGATAAAGTGGTTCATTTACTTGTGGTAGACGATGAGAAAGAGGTTGGGACTTTTCTATCCCGCCTTTTTACGATGAAAGGTTACCTCGTACAAGTTGTGAATAGCGGCAAGGAGTTTCATGAGATCGATTGGAATCAGCAGCGTTTTGATGTCGCAATGATAGATTTGAAGCTTCCGGATTGTGATGGACTTTCCCTCCTTCAGCATCTAAAACAACTGCAGCCGCGTTGCAAGGTACTGATCATGACCGGATACAGCACCGTCAAGACCGCCGTTGATGCCATGAAACTTGGCGCGAGTGATTACATGGAAAAACCCTTCGTGGATATTGAAGTACTGGAAAGGCAGATTGACAACCTATTGAATGAAAATGAAGCTTTGAATCAGCATTTCATCCATAAGCTAGCCGAGGATTCAGGACTCATTGTCGGTGAAAGTCCTTTAATGAAGAATTTGATTGAAACGGCTTTCAAGGTGGCCCAAAAATCCGTCAATGTATTAATTGAAGGAGAAACTGGAAGCGGTAAAGAAGTGCTTTCCCGCTTCATCCACATTGCCAGCCCCCGGAACCATGAACCTTTCATCGGCATCAATTGCGGAGCGATCTCTGAATCCCTGCTGGAAAGCGAATTATTCGGTCATGAAAAGGGAGCTTTCACAGGCGCGACCCAGCTGCGAAAGGGTTTTTTCGAAATTGCAGGGAACGGGACGCTTTTCCTTGATGAAATTGCGGATGCGAGTCCCGCCATTCAAGTCAAATTGCTTCGGGTTTTAGAAACACGGGAATTCATGCGGGTTGGCAGCAGCGGGACATTACGGACGAACGCCCGGTTAGTGGCGGCCTCCAATGAAAACCTGCAGCAGGCAGTGGACAAAAATAAGTTCCGGGAAGACCTATTTTACCGACTGAACGTCGTGACTCTGGATATCCCGCCATTAAGGAACCGAAAAGAGGATATTCCGTTGCTTGTCCGTCACTTGGTTGAGAGAAATGGTCAAGGAGATATTTCTTTTTCCAATGAAGCCATTGAAAAATTACAACAATACAACTGGCCAGGCAACATACGCGAACTTTCTAATGTGGTCATGCGCACGCTAACTCTTGCAGACAATAAGTCGGTAATAACCGCCAATGATATCTCACTATCCAACAGCCAGATCACTCCTGACAAAAATGTGTCACCTAATGAGATTCAGTCAACTGAAAACCTTCTTGAAGAGTGGCGAAAAAGGCTGGTGGCTGATTTTAATGAGAAGGATGAACTGATGCTTGAAGAAATCCTTACGGAAATCAAACAGCTTCAATCGACAATTGGAAAGGAGCTCGTCATGCAGGCACTGCAAAAAACCTACGGCAACCGGAATGAAGCTGCCAAACGCTTGCAGATATCCATAAGGAAATTGCGCTATATATTAAATGAGAAGAGCCAGACATAATAAAAAGGAGGATGCCCCGTTCCAGGGCTTCCTCCTCTGTTCCTATTCTAGCGTCAATACGATGCGGCCGTTGATTTCCCCCTTTTCCATCATTGAAAACACGTCATTGATTTCATCAAGCTTTCTTGTTTCAATATTCGTTCTGACTTTACCCTCAGCCGCAAATTGAACAGCTTCCTGTAAATCTTTTCTCGTCCCGACGATGGACCCTTTTACAGTTACCCCATTTAACACTGTATCAAAAATCGGGATTGGAAGTTCATCATTCGGCAATCCAACTACGACAAGTGTGCCGCCCCTCTTGACTGAACTGTAAGCCTGTTCGAATGCTTTTTTCGTAACCGCTACAGAAATGGATGCCTGCACACCGCCAACCTTATCCTTTATGGCCTGTACAGGATCGGTCTTAAGCCCATTAACCGTGTAATCCGCCCCCAGTTCCGTTGCCAGATCAAGCTTATCATCTTGAATATCGACAGCAATGACATTAAAGCCCATCGCTTTTGCGTATTGCAGGGCAACATGTCCCAATCCGCCAATTCCATAAATCGCTACCCAATCACCAGGTTTTGCTTCTGATACCTTAAGCGCCTTATAAGTCGTTACACCTGCACAGAAAATCGGTGATACCTCCGCAAAGTCAAGCCCTTCAGGAACCTTCACCACATATTTGGCAGGTGCTTTACAATATTCCGCATACCCGCCGTCCACGGAATAGCCTGCATTCAATTGATCCAAGCAAAGCGTTTCCCTTCCAGTCAGACAATATTCACAATCGCCACAGGCCGAATAAAGCCAAGGGATCCCAACACGGTCACCCACTTTCAAGGAAGTTACGCCCTCTGCCACCTTTTCTATTATGCCCACACCCTCATGTCCGGGGATAAGCGGAAGCTTGGGTTTTACCGGCCAATCACCATGTACCGCATGTAGATCGGTATGACACACGCCACAGGCTTTAATTTTCACTAATATCTCACCATATTCCAATTCCGGGATGGGTACTTCTTTAATCTCAAGTTTTTGGTTAAATTCATTGACGACCGCCGCTTTCATTGTCTTGACCTGTTGTTTTGCATTTACAGTGCTTGCCCCTTGTTTTACATTCATGATTCATTTTCCTCCCTTAATCCAGTGGATATTATTTCTTGCTACTACTTAAACTTGCACTACTTAAACCTGCTACTACTTATTAATAGATGCAAGTGCCATGCCACTGCAAAAAGGCCAAGAAGACAGCAATCACAAAAAAAAGTGCCGAAAAATCGGCCCATTTGGACGAATTAACGGCTCAAGTTGGACGAAATCCGGTTTGTATATTGCAGAAAAAATAGCTCACCCTATAAATAGGAGGTGTCTAAAACATGGACCAATTTGAAAAAGCCTATGAATCATATAAACAGCAAGGAACACCGCAAGCAAACCAACCTGATTCAGCAGGAAAAGAAGAAATCATCGCCGTAAGGAAAAATGAAGAGGACAATATTATCGCCATCAAGACGAACTCCGGCCGCGAACTCGACTACCCCACAGCCCTTTCGGAAGCAAAGGCGGGCAACCTGGCCAATGTTGACGTCTTTCATAAATATGGACGTGACATATTGCGGAGTGAGCCCGATGGGATAAAGGAAAATAACCTGGATCAACTGCCGGAGTTTTGAATTTTCGGGGAGACTGCCTGATATGGGCAGTTTTTTTCTGTCTGGATGAGCTAAAAAACAACCAGCATGATTAGCCGGATCTTACTTTTCGTAAGGATAGGATTCAGAGATTTCGAGCAGTCGGCCGCAGGACTCGACAACCTCGATGATTTCCATCCATGACATGTCCAGACCCAGTTCATTAGCATGGGAAATCTTATCCCGTAATTTCCGGATGGCGTTCGCATCCTTCTTCCCTTTACTTTTCGAAGGGATTTGGAAGAAGCACCTCAATTCTTTATCTTTATGTATGATATCGAATTTATCACTGATTTGCAGGCACTCTATTATATTGATATCCTCATTTTTATCAATTCTCCTTCTATATAATTCGGTTGCCTTTTCTAAACGGTCTTCGCTGATCATTGGATACCAGCTGCCATCGCCGAATCTATCCAGGATGATATCGCTCATCCTCATTTCCAATAAGGTAATATATCCGAATATCAGCATCCTGATCGGAGGCTTTTGAAGGTCGGCATGGGTAATCAACATTTTAATTGAATTATTCTCCAATACGAACACCCTTGTTTTATTCTTGAAAATATGGAGAAGCTGGATCAAAGGGGTTGAATCCGAAACCATTTCCCTTGGTGAAAAGTTTCTCATATATTCAGAAATACTTCCTTCACCTAGTTCTTCCCTTTCGATATACCCGATGATTTCCCCTTGATCTTGGACTGCCAATATATCAAAATTCTTTTTTTCCAATGCTTTCTGAATATCCAGCGCCAGATCATTTTTATGGCAAAACTCAAGCTCCTGGGCAATGCTCTTAACCGTTATATTTTCTTCATAAAGAGTTTTAAGACTAAGATAGCTGCTATTGCTTTTTCTTTCGCTTCCATTTAACATCTTTCAACCTCCGCTCAGGAACACTTTCTGCCCGTTTTCCGCTTTAATCATAGAAATGCATAAGGCCCCACAAATAAAGTCCACTGCAGTGGACTCAATCCCATTCATGTGAATCTAATTTTTTGACACATTAATCAAATGCCATCAACTGCATTGCTTACCGCCGTTTCCTCATTCTCCTTTTCTTCCCAACCCTTACAAACATCCACCCAATCCTTCGCACCTGAATATTCAAACAATTCAGCGAGTGTAAGTTCTATTGCAGAGTTCGCACTGCCGCAAGCCGGGAACAATGACTCGAAGCGCTTCATCGATACATCAAGAAAAACAGCTAAATCGTTTGCCAGACCAAACGGGCAAACGCCTCCAATTGCATGGCCGGTCTGTGCAAGCACTTCTTCAGGCGAAAGCATTCGTGCCTTGAAACCGAATGTCTGACGAAATTTCTTATTATCCACTTTGGCGTCCCCTGCGGCAACTACCAAAATCGCGTGTTCACCTTCCCCTTTAAAGGAAAGAGTCTTAGCAATCCGCGCTGGGATAACACCGATGGTTTCCGCTGCCTCAATCACCGTGGCACTCGATGTTTCGAACTCCTTTACGTCGCCTTCCCGATTCCATTGTTTAAAATGGCTTTTGACACTCTCGATCGACATTTTATATTCACTCCTTTGACGTACATATTGAAATAATATCATCCTTCATTGCAATAAATCAAAATCCTATTGTGCTACTTCTCCTGCTTGGAAACTAATAAATTAAAACCATTCTTTACAAATTGACGAAACAAGCTTACATGGGATACTATTAATAATCGGATAAACGCCTACACGTGGTTCGTAACCATCCCACGATAAAAAACTAGGGAGAGAGTAAAATGAATGTTCGTACACTCGTGATAAACGGGTTATTGGCTGCCTTGTATGTGGTGGTCTCATTGGTGTTTAAACCAATAGCTTTTGAGATGTTCCAATTCCGTGTACCGGAAATGTTGAATCATCTGATTGTATTCAATAAAAAGTATATCTACGGTATCGTTGGCGGAGTCTTCATATCGAATCTGCTCTTTTCGCCGATGGTGCCATATGATTTGATTTTTGGGGTGGGCCAATCCCTGCTCGCCTTATTGCTTGTCATTTATGTTTCTCGTTTCATAAAAGGCATTAAAGGACGTATGATCGCTACGATTATCTTTTTCACGTTCACAATGTTTTTAATTGCAATTGAACTGAACCTTGCCTTTGGCTTGCCATTCTGGCTAAGCTGGATGACTACAGCTGTCGGTGAGTTCGTTGTCCTTTTGATTGGAGCGCCAATCATTTATGGAATGAACAAAAGAATTCAGTTTGAAAAGTGGCTTTAAAAGGAATCTTCGCGCCGTTAAGCCACTATAATGGAAAAGAGCTGTCTGCATGATGCGGCAGCTCTTTTTTTTCACCATTGAACTCGAAAATGATAAACTATTAGTAAGAATGGTGGTGGCCCTTTGAAAAAAGTCCTGACCATAATCGGTCTACTTGTAATCGCAATTTTTATATACTCTAATGCAGAACTGTTCACTTTGGTTTGGAAAAGTGATTTGGATTCTGTGATTGGCATATTGAAGGAAAATCTTTTGCTTACATTTATTGTGACATTCGTATTGATGTTTGTACAAAATTCTTTTACAATCATCCCCTTAATTTTGCTCCTGACCATCAATGTCACGATATTCGGATTCATATATGGCTATCTATGGAGTTGGTTTACAAGTGTTGTTGCCTCAGGATTCATTTTTTATGCAGCAAGAAACTGGTTTCAGGAGCTTCTTTTAAAGAAGATTGGTGAAAAGTGGCAAGAATCTGTAGTGGAGCATGGCTTCATGTACGTGTTTACAGGCAGGATTTTCCCGCTTATCCCAACAAGCTTAATTAACTTGGCAGCCGGAGTCAGCACCGTCACTTTCAAAGACTTTTTATTGGCGACGGCACTTGGCAACCTTATATACTTTTTCTTCCTATCACTGATTCCCTATGGACTGCTATCTGTTGAAATGAACCAATATACGCTAGCTGCTCTTGCACTCCTCTTCTTACTATTCTTCTTGATCTATAAGCGTGCAAAAAAGAAGAAGAAACTAACCTTCTTCAGAAAAAACAGGTGACCACATTGGCCCCTGTTTTTTTATTTAGAGATTCTGCATATATTTTTTTCCGATAGTTTGTTAAAATGTGTATGTAATTTTACCTTTGTAATGTCTTAAAATGTGTATGTAATTTTACCTTTGTAATGTCTTAAAATCAGGGAGAATCTCCATGTCCAAACGCTCCATCTTAGCAATATATATCCTATCCGGGATTCTTACATTAGTCGTATTCGACTATTTTTTAACTACAAATATCCATAACAAGGAAGTCTTCGTTCAACTGCAAAGAGTGGAAGGCTTTGTTTTCCTTTTATCAATAGGCTTGGTCTTATATCTTTATTTAGCTAAAAGGGAAGAATTCAAACAATTAAAAGAAGCGGAACAACGTCGGCGTACACTCATCAATTCAATGGTTGATTTCGTTAACTTCAAGGATGGTGATGGCCGATGGCTTGAATCCAATACCTTCGGGCTGCAATTATTTCAATTGGAGCATGTAGATTATAAGGGAAAAAGAGACAGTGAGCTCGCCGAATACTCCGAATTTTATAAAGAGTCGTTGATCTACTGTGAAGTTTCCGATGAAGAAACGTGGGTAAAAGGGGAAATCACACGGTGTGAGGAAATCATCCCTCTTCCCGATGGCAATCACAAGACCTTTGATACGATCAAAGTTCCCCTGTTCAATGAGGATGGTTCACGAAAAGGCTTAGTCGTCATTGGCAGGGATATTTCTGAAAGGGTTGTCGCGGAGAATCAATTATTCGAAAGTGAACAACGCTATAAATCATTGTTTGAACACAACCCATATCCGATGCTGATGCTTGATTTAAACGGAATGATCACGACCGTGAATCCTAGATTTGAAACGGTAACAGGTTTTCAACAGGAAGAAATACATGGAGCCTCATTCATTAATTTGAACTTTTCAGCAGAAGACGCGGAATTGATCCGTACATCTTGCCAATATGTCATGGAAAACCATAAGGGGATCAAAAAAGGGAAAGATATAGAATTCCTGACGAAGTACGGGAAGTCCATCTTACTTTCTTGTACGTTTGTCCCGATGATGGTTGGCGAGGATTTAGTCGGAATCATTACTTATGCTAAAGAGGTCACTCAAATCCGGGAAACCGAAGCACGCTTAAGAAGAACCGAAAAATTATCGATAGTCGGCGAACTTGCCGCAAGTGTAGCCCACGAGGTACGAAACCCGCTGACTTCTTTAAAAGGTTTCGTCCAGCTGCTTAAAAAGAGCGACCATCCCTTTGAACAATACTACACAATCATGTTAAGTGAGTTGGACCGGATCAATCTTATTGTAAGCGAGTTACTCGTTCTGGCAAAACCACAGGAACTTCCATTCAGCAAACATCAAATCATCGACCTGATGAATGATGTCAAAACCTTGTTGAAACCAGAGGCGGACTCGTACCCCACCCAAATATCAATATCTGTTAAAAACGAAATACCGCTTCTATTATGTGAGGGAAACCAATTAAAACAAGTTTTCATAAACATGCTCAAAAATTCAATGGAGGCATCCGCCGATCACATTTGGATTGATTTTGAACGCATGGACAATAACCTTTCCATCACCATCAAAGATAATGGAAGCGGAATTGAAAAAAACCGGATAAAGCATCTTGGAGAACCTTTCTATTCTTCTAAAGAAAAAGGAACCGGATTAGGACTGACAGTCAGTTGCCGAATCATCGAGGCGCATCGGGGAAAGGTCCGCTTTAACAGCGAACTAAACCATGGAACCGAGGTCCAAATCATTTTGCCCATAAAATTTTGAATCCGAGGACAAGCCTAAACCTTGTCCTTTTTTGCAGGATTCAGAACGATCCTATTTAAACAGGGAGGTGAAGAAATCCTTTATATTCCCAAAGAATGACACAGTCTCGACAGGCTGTTTCACATTAACCTGACCTTCTGTATCTTTGGATGTATCGCTCACTTTCTTGCCAGCCGTACTCATTTGTGTAGCCTCAACTTCCGCCTCTTTTGTTTTGACATCATCCACGGTTTCTTCCTCATCCATCTCCACATCCATATCCTTTTCGAAAACAAGGACGTAAGTACGGCGCTCCCCATCCTTTGAAACGGTAACGGAAATGGCCGTCTTCGCTTTATCCTTGATCTTCACTTGTTTACTGCTCTCACCGTCATATTCAATCGTTGCTCCGCTGGCATTTGTCGCTGCATCCATTTCGACTGAAGAAATATCATTATCGACCTCGATATGATAGGTATGCTCATTAGATTCAAAAGATTTGTTCCATACTCCGGTTGATACAGTCAGACTGTTCAACACTGGTGCATTATTACCTTCCTCACCTAAAGAATCTGCTGACGCTACCTTCTCTATAGAATCGGTTTTCAGTTTTTGTGTTGAATTACTTTCAAGTTGCTGTGCTTTCGGCACTTGGCTGACACCACTGCTTGGTTTTAGATTATTGGAGGATTCCGCTGATGTTAAAGATGATTTACTCCCCTTATCCGAGGATTCTGCTGATGTTAAAGATGATTTATTCCCCTTATCCGAGGAAGGTTGAGTTTTACTTGTTTCTGTTGATGGCTCTTTTTGAACTTCACTCTCTTTAGGAGCATCTTTCGATTCGGTTTCCTTGGCTGCAGCCCGTGTAATCGTAAGCGTATAGGTTTTTTCGTCTCCATTTTCTGCTGTAACGACAATCTTCACCGTTGTCTTACCGACTGGAAGGGTAACCTTTACACCGGCACTGGTAGCATCCTTTCCATCCACCTTTACAATTGCGGTACTGTCACTCAATGTCGGAGTTACCGTAACGGACTGGACTTCATTTTCAACTGAAGCATTATAAGCTGTCACTTTAGAATCGAATGTTAATGAGCCTTTTGATAATCCAATCGATGTTAAAAGGTTATCATCACTTTCAAGTTTTTCGACCTTGAGAGTATAGGCAACCGTTTCATTTTCCCCATCGCTGACGGTGATTTCAAACGTATTCATACCAGTTTGAAGAGTTAAATCCTTCACTTTACCATCTGTCATTTTGACACCATTCACGTATATGGCTGCATTCTCGTTAGGACTTGCAGCAAGCAATGTGATCTTTTCCACATCATTCCCCACTGCCGAACTATAATCGTGTACATCTTCTGAAAATTTTTGATCCAGTTCTATCCCTTCTATTTCTAGCTTTGAAAGACTATTTACCGTTTGTGCCTCTTCCTGAATGACAGACGTGCCTTCCGCCGCCCATGCCTCGGGCATATAAGTGGATGTCCCCATCCCCACAAGAGAACCAACCAAGATCACCTTAACGCTTTTTTCTTTTAATCCCTTCTTTAGCAAAGCCTATCCCTCCTATAATTCCTGCAAACATGATAGGGCCAGGTTACCAAAGGAACCTTAATTATTTCTTAATGGATTTTTTCGGAGGATACCTATTGATGCTTTGGTGCAAAGCGGAATCCCCAACCAATACTATGGTTATAATGGAGGGAGGGATGCAGGTCATCTAACCTTATTGTTATCACTTTTCTAGCGAACCTCTTAAACTGCCTTTAGATAACAAATTTATTTTCACTGTTTTTTCACATTTTCCTTTTATAATAAGCTTACATAATCTGATGAAAGGATGATGGCACACCAAGATGAAAAAATATTTTTGGCTGATAGTCAGCCTGTTCGTTTTGCTTTTAAACCCGGCAATGGCTTTTGGTCATGCTACAATAATAAGCTCTAATCCTAGCCCGAATGAAGCAATGGATACTCTTCCTGAAAAAATCAGCATTCAATTCAGTGAGAATATACAACCAGCTTTCCATTCGCTTGAGGTATTCAGCCAAGATGGGGACAAAATTCAAATCCAAGACAGTGCAATCTCGGAACAAAGTGAAAAAGTACTGGAAGCTAAGTGGAAGGGCACTATCGATGAAGGGATTTACTACATTAAATGGAGAGTGGTTTCGAGTGATGGCCATCCCATTGAAGGAACAATACCCTTTCAATTCGGAGATTCAGCTGGTCTTTCAGACCAAGAAAATTCCGAAGTGAATGCAAGTTTTCCGAATTCCATCAATGTAATCCTGCAAAGTCTTCAATACATATGCTTCGCTGCCCTAACCGGAATCCTTTTTTTTAGATTATCATTAATGAAGGATTCTCGACTTTTTGAAGCTAGCAGAAGAACTCGTCTATACCTTTGGCTTTCATATGCAGGTTTAGCATTTTCCATCTTCTGCAGTCTGCCTTTAAAAGTTACGATTGATGCTGGCGTAGGTTGGACTGATGCATTTAAAGTTAGTTATATAAAAGAAGTATTGAATGCTACAAACTTTGGATCGGTCTGGATCATTGAAATTCTAATATTGCTGCTTCTATTTTTAGTGATTTATTTCATGCTCGAGAACTCCCTGAATAAATCACTACCTTACCTTTCTTTCATCATAATTGCCTGCTTGATGATTTGTAAGGCTTTAACTGGACATACAGCAGCCGTTCCTAATCAGGTTCTGGCCGTTTTGATGGATTTCCTTCATTTATTGTCCATGGCTTTATGGCTCGGCGGCCTTATGGCCTTATTGGTGATTTTGCCTGGGCTAGCCGATCGGCAGGCAGTCCAAGAAGATAAGAAAACGTTTTACTGGTCGATCATTTCAAGGTTTTCCAAATGGACATTTCTGTTTGTAATCATACTGATTGTCAGCGGGATATATAGCAGTTTACAGCATGTACCGACTATCCATTCATTGTTTAACACAACATATGGCCAATTGTTACTAGCGAAAATCGGTCTCATGTTAGTCATGATCGTTTTAGGAGGCTTTCATTTTCTCCGAGGGAAAAAGCAAACGAAAAAACTTGGTTATAGTGTAGGAATGGAGTTTGGTTTAGGGGTCGTCATACTTCTCGTTGCAGCTTTGCTGACAAATGTCCAAACTGCCATGTCTTCTCCCGGGCCCATCGAAAAGACGTTACTGACTGAAGAAAATAATGAGGTTACATTAATGGTAACCCCCAATGAAGTCGGGGATAACCTGATTCAAGTAAAACTTTCCAATGAAGGCAAGCCAATTGCTGAAATAGAGCAGCTTACAATCACAATGAAGCCATTGGATACGCCAAATGGTGAAATGAAGCTGCAGATGAAGGAGAAAAACACAGGTACATTTACATCAAAGTCTATATTAACCATGCCAGGAAAGTGGAGTATCCATGTTCACGGATTAACTGAAAACCTGGATTCAATCAATGCTGATTTTATAATTTTCATAGGAAATTCATAACAGGAGGGATTAATACTAATGAAAAACATTTCAAAGCTTCTTATTTTTACATTTGCTGCACTATTCATTTTTTCCGGTTCAGCGTATGCTCACGTTACAGTCAAGCCTAGTTCATCTGCCCCTGAGGCGTGGGAAACTTATACACTCAAAGTACCCGTCGAAAAAGAATCTGCCACTACAAAGGTGACTTTAAAAGTTCCTGAAGGGGTTACTTTTGAAAGCTATCAGCCTGTACCGGGATGGAAAGTAACGACAGAAGGTGACAAAGATGGGCATGTAAAAACGGTAACTTGGGCAGCAACTGATGAAGGTATAGCAGCTGGACAATTCCAGCAATTCTCTTTCGTAGCACAAAATCCTAAAGAAGAAACGAAAGTTGCCTGGGATGCATTTCAATATTACGAAGATGGTGAAATTGTTGAATGGAGCGGTGAAGAAGGCTCAGACCTACCGCATTCTGTAACGGAAGTTACGGTTGCGCCCAAGGCTGATGCAGAACCTGCGGACCATGGTCACAAAGATGAAGCTGACACTAATGATTCCACGACAACTGACAATTCAAAGGAGTCAGCAACAACAGAAGGTGATAGCAACCAAACGCTGATCATCACCCTGGCTGTCATATCACTAATTCTTTCTATTGTAGCGCTTTTAGCAGCTCTAAGGAAAACTAAAAAATAATCATTATGGAAGGGTGCCCCAATTTCTTGAGGCACCTTTTGTCTCTTCTAATATTCCATGACCACCGATTTACTCGGTAACTTAAGGTTTTCTGATTCTATGGTAATCTTAATCGATTTTTCGGCTCTTTGGTCCGCTATCGTTAAGTTAAGCAATCCATTTCCCTGTGCTTTTTTGCTTATTCCCAGATCTTCCGTACTTTTCACCAGCTGTGCATATAATTCCGCTTCAGTTAAATTGCGCTCAAATTCCTTTTCAGCAATCACTTTCAAGAGAGCTGCTGCACCGCTTACATGAGGCGTAGCCATTGACGTTCCGCTCAACCTGGCATATTTATTTCCTGGATACGTAGAGAGAATATCAACCCCTGGCGCCACCAAGTCAATTTCATCATTCGTATTTGAAAAATCCGCTAAATTTCTGCTTAAATCCACAGCTCCGACTTCCACTACCTCGGGATATGCTCCTGGATAATCCAATTCATCCGTTTCATGACGCCCATCACCGCTATTTCCGGCTGCACAAACAACAAGGATATCGTTCTGAAGGGCCTTTTGAATGAGTTTGTGTTCAGTCTCATCCGGAGGTCCGCCAAGTGAAAGTGAAATAACCGAAACCTTTTCTTCATTAGGTCCCCGCCAATTGATTGCATACTCTAGAGCCCCATTAATCCAATCTATATCGCCTTGTCCTTGACCATTTAGGGCCTTTAACGCTAATATGCTTGCTTTCGGAGCCACTCCCACTACACCAGCTTTATTAATGGCAGCCACAACCGTACCGCTGACATGTGTCCCATGTCCGTTATCATCTTGATAATCCCCGGTATTGGTAAAATCCTTCCCGCCAATGATTCTTTCCTTGAGGTCTGGATGTCCCTTGTCAATGCCTGTATCGATGACGGCAACTACCACGCCCTCACCATAATTGCTTTTTTCCCAAATCGCCGGTGCTTTCACAAGCTCGACACCCTCAGGAATCTTCTCTTTCACCGTTTCCATTACTTCAAGAACTTTGTAAGGTATTAATCTTTTTTGTCTTGTCATTTGATTACCCCTTCCTTCGTTCAATAAGTTAAACTGCCATCAGTGTGGGGATTTTCATCCCGTCTGGTTGCCGTCTACCGTTGAAAGAGATGAGATCAAAAAACTCTTCTCTCTTATATATACCAGATTTATGAAAATAAAAAAGAAGTTTTCGGAAAATTCCGTCTAAATAACTACTTTTTATTTCTTTTTGTGTTATTATCTGGTACTCTAATTATAGAACAAACGTTCGTTTAATGCCACATTTTTTTATTCATTATTCAGTTTTTTTCCAAGCATGCGCTTTTCCAATTAAAAAAGAAGCGACTCCGAATTGAGTCAGCTTCCAAAATGTTAAGCTGCACCGCAGCATTTTTTGTATTTTTTCCCACTTCCGCATGGACAAGGTTCATTTCTGCCAATGACCGGTTCTGTGTGAACATGCGGCATTTTAGCTGCCTTTGCACTTTCCATGATAATTTGCGTGCCTTTTTCCTTCATTTGCTGATACCGCTGTTTAAATAACTCCATTACATCTTTACTGTACTTCAGCGTATCTTCCGCGATATCCATCGCCTTTTGCTTGGAAATATTATAATCCTCCAGGACAAATTGATTATCCCCAAAAGAAACCCTCACTCCAAAATGCTGTCCTGCCTGTTTATTGCCTTTAAGCTCCTCAACGAATTCAAGGTATACTTCCTGGCAATCACAAGTCTGATGCATGCAATAATAATCATATATCCAATACGATTTATCTTCGTACTTACTCTTTAAAGCAATGCCATCCTCAACGCCAAATACATCCAAATATTTTATCGCTTTTCCATCGAGTATCTCAAATGGATCAATCGTTCTCATCTATAGACACATCCTAATTCATCAAAATTTATTCTCCCTATGTATTGTACAACCTAATTCATCAATCGTCACTTGAAACGAAGCCTGACAAAGCCAAATCCCTTTCATTAAATGCAGATTTAAGGAAGCCTTATTGAAGGCAATAAAAAAAGCTGCATCAGTGTCTATAAACTGATGCAGCCCTCTCAATCTTTCATTCGATCCATATGGTCAATTCATCAATCGGTGTTCTCTTGGCAGGTTTCGGCTCCATGTCAGGATAACCCAAGTATATGAAAGCCAATACCTCTCCCTTAGAGGATAAATTGAAAAAATCACGGACCTTTTCATGATACGTTATTTTCCCCGTTCTCCATACTGCTCCCAGACCTAGAGAATGTGCTGCAAGAAGCATGTTTTGGATGGCACTGTTCACTGCCGCATATTCTTCTGCCACAAGGACATTATTCTTATCACTAGGCTCTATGCCCACTGCGATGATGACTGGAGCCCTTAATGGATTCTTTTTTTGCCGTTCGAGCTTGCTGATTAAAATTTCAGGGGTATCATCAGCATTTTCAATTCTTGTGATTTCTTCGAATACCTGGCCAAGTTTATTTCTTCCTTCTCCAGTCAATACAAAAAAACGCCAAGGCTCCGTTCGATGATGATTGGGTGCATACGTTCCAGCTTCAATGATTTGCTCGATCATTTCCTTAGGTACCGGATCTTGCTTAACGATTCCAATGCTTCTTCTCGTTTTTATAGCTTCGATAGTTTCCATGTTATCTCCCCTTATCCCTTTATCTCTAATAGTTTCTGTTTCAGTTCATTTTCCATTGATGCCAATTCCTGTTCGGCTTGCCGGCGTTTATGCCTTCCTTCTTCTTGAATCCGCATTGTTTCCTCAAGCGTGGAAATCAAGTTAGCTTGTGTTTTCTTTAATGTTTCGATATCGACAAGTCCGCGCTCATTTTCTTTAGCCGTTTCAATGGTATTCGTTTTCAGCATCTCGGAGTTCTTCAATAACAAGTCATTTGTAGTTTTGGAAACCTGTTTTTGTGCTTCTACAGCATGCCTTTGCCTGATTAGGGTCAATGCAATCGCAACCTGATTTTTCCAAAGCGGAATGGCTGTCATGATCGAAGATTGGATTTTCTCGACTAGTGCCTGATTCGTGTTTTGGATCAGCCTGATTTGCGGTGCGCTTTGAATTGTGATTTCACGACTCAATTTCAAATCATGAAGCCTTTTATCCAACCGTTCAGCAAATTGCAGCATATCATTGACTTCTTGAAACTTCATTTGATCATTGCTTGATTCAGCGGACTTCCTTAGCTCCGGAATCGTTTTCTCATGGATTTCTTCGAGTTTGATTTCCCCTGCTGCAATATAGACATTCAATGCCTGGAAGTAATCCTTATTCGTTTCATATAGCTTTTCAAGGATTACGATATCCGATAACAGGATATTCTTGCTCCGATCGAGTTTCACACTGATACGATCAATTTGGGCCCCTGTTTTTTGATACTTGGATAGCACCTCCTGTACAGATCCCGAGAGCTTCCCGAACATACGTGCAAAAAATGAGGGCTTATCCGGTTTTAGCTCATCCGGGCTCAGCTCGTTTAACTTTTTCATTAAATCACTGATAATGTTGCCCACTTCACCCACATCTTTTTTCTGGACATGCTCAAGCATCGAATTAGAAAAGGTCAGGAGCTTTGATTGGGCGGGTGTACCATAGGAAATCATCGCCTGATGATTCGTTGGGTCGATTTGTTCGGCAAGCTGATAAGCCTTTGCCCTGTTCTCTTCAGGAATGACATCAATCAGTTTAACCGGTTTCGCTTCCTGGGAAGATGCTTTCTCCAACTCCTGCACCCCATCAAATGGATTGGCTAAAAGATCATCGATCAAACTGGCATTGTTCGTTTTATTCAACAGGTTTGGATCATTGTTAGTCATTTTAACCTCCTGCTTTCATCAATTACTTGTGACTCTTTTCTCGTTTTAATGGATTGCTTAGCAACATCCAATTCGAAGTTAAGGTTATCGATATCATCCGCAATCACTTTATATAAATCCTTTTCTATCGTATTAGTTAGTTCCTTTAAGGTTTTACGAGTCTCTGTTAAGGAGAGTTCGAGTTCCCTATTCTTTTTTGGCTGCTGTGCTAAAAAAACATATTTCTCCGCAAGCTCCATGGCGGAATCCAGATGAGAGTAATAAAATTGTTCCGCCTGGTAAAACCGCTTCGGTTCTTTTTTCGTCAGACTATATATTTTCCTGATCATTTTAATCATATCTTTCCTCTGTTTGAAAGAAGAGATATGCCTGACAGAGATTAGTGCTTTTTGCACCCGCCATATCTTCGGTTTTGCTTCAGTTAAATTTTTCTTTATATATTGATATTCTTTTCTCGTCAATTCATGTTTTTTGAGGTATCTTGATGAAAAATATACGGAACTTAGCCAGTATGCAAGCACCCCTCCTGCTAAAGATATGACAACGGACAGGGCAAACGGTTGATTCAATACAAAATAGCTAATTATCCAAACCGGCAAAACCATTGGAAATGCAATCAATATCGGAACAAAATCAGCAAGAAATCGATTCATTATCATTACACTCCTGACTTACACTCTTTTCTATATATACGGATTATCATTAAGATTGGTTTCAAGAAGGATAAAAGAATTTCTCCTATCCTAAACGATATAGGAACCAGATGGTTTCTGCAAATTTATTGAAATTTTTTCTGTAAATTACCTCTTCTTCCCCTAATTATGGGCTAACGCCTAGTCACTTTACCGGAACTTACATAAGTTATTAAGTATCCATCCCGATTTTAAAAAGGAGAGTTGACTATGAATTCATACGGATTTTATCCTTTTCCACAACAAAATGGAAATCATCAGTACTTTCAGTCTAATTATAACCCATATTTCCAACAGCCTGAACGATTTGAATATGTGCCACAGCAAGATTGGGACCTTCAGCAGGTTCAAGAGAATCCATATAGCCAGGTGCCCGACCAATTCGATGTTGAAAGGCAGCCTCAACAACTTGAAAGAAGAGTCCGGGAACTTGAGCGTCAAAACGAGCGTCAAACGAGGGAACTCAATCGGCAGAACCAAGAAATCACGCGGATAAATCGTGAAGTGAACCGCATTAACCAGGAAATCACCAGGCTAAGTCAAGCGGACCAGCGACATACGAATAGGTTAAACAGGCTGAATCAAAGACTTCGGGCAGTGGAAAGAAACCTAAACATCCCCTTCACCGCAACAGATGATGGTTTTTAAAGAAAGCAGGAGCTCATTATGGGCTCCCGCTTTTTTATTTTTCCATGCTTTTATTGAAGGCTTGGTAGTCAGTTCATGAAATTTAATCAAACGATTGATTAAATCTTTAAAGGTCCGCTAAACCCTTGTCCGCGTTACTTAAACTTTAACACCTTTTTGTTTACAGTCATGTTTTCGCTGCCTTAAATGTGATTCCTGCTATCTTCTTTAAAAAAGCAATTACAATTACTGATGCACCGAATAAAAAGAAAATAGGAGTCAGATTCCCGCGCCCCCTCCCTTAATCGTTTAATAAGAAAAAAAACAAAAAAAGAACGGAAGTCATCCTTGCACTCCCGTTTTTTCCCGTTTACAACATTATCCGTTTCAACTTTTCGTTTCTTGATTCCTGTTCCTCCTGGGTAGACAAGTCATACTTCTTCAATAGATGAAAAAGTTCATTCAATGTTTCCTGCGAATTCCCTTTTTCCAAATATCGATCTAATGTTTGACTTATTTCGCTTGGTAAAAATGTTCTTTGACTCTCAAATTTCAGCCTGACATCTTGCTGAGAATGATTAAGATTGCATGCACCCATTTAAAATTCACCTCTTACTTATCTTGATTCTATCTTGTATTATAGTCATTACCTTGTCAATTCTTCATCCCGCTTATAGTAGTCCTCTACCTTGATGAATTCCGGCGAGGTATGTGTGGCCATGATGCCATGATAACTGATATCCAATCCGAGTTCTTCTTCTTCTTCAGTGGATCTAATAGACAGCCAAACATTTATTATTTTAAAAACGAGCCATGTCAATGAAAAGCCCCAGATGCATAACACCGCTAATCCTAATGTTTGAACTCCGAGCAAATGCCATCCCCCACCGGCGAACAATCCGTTTTCAGTGGAGAAAAGCCCTACCGCTATCGTACCCCACATCCCTGATGCCGCATGAACAGGAAAGGCGCCAACCGGATCATCGATTTTTCGGGCTTCCAGCCAATTCGTCGCAGCTAACATCAACATTCCAGAAACTGCTCCAATCAACAATGCCGCCAGATCACTAACAAATGCACAGCCAGCCGTAATCCCGACAAGACCTGCAAGTGAGCCATTGATGACGGAAGGTGCATCCGAGCGTCCATATCTAAAAAGTGTATAAAGCAAGGTCGCCGCTCCCCCTGATGCAGCTGAGAGCATCGTGACAATGGCAATATGGCCAATGCGTCCATCAGTAGCTTGCAAGGTGCTTCCTGCATTAAACCCAAACCAGCCAAACCATAAAAGAAATGCCCCAACAGATGCCAATGGGAGATTACTCGGCAGCGAAATGGAACTAGTCCCCCGTGAAGTGAATTTACCTGCTCTCGGCCCGATTACAATGGCAGCCGCAAGTGCAGAAAAACCGCCTAGCGCATGAATGACCGCCGACCCTGCGAAGTCCTGCATACCCAACTCGCTTAACCAGCCACCTCCCCATACCCAGTGACCGGCAATCGGATAGATGAATGCCGTCATCATTACGACAAAAATAAGATACGCCCGAAAATTTATCCTTTCCGCAACTGCTCCCGAAACGATGGAAATAACGGCGATGACGAATGCGCCTTGAAATAACCAAAATGCATCCATGGAAATCGTAAGGTCGATGTGCGACAAATCACCTTTCAGCAGAAAGCCGCTTGCTCCGATAGTCCCAAATACATCCGTTCCATACATTAAGCCAAAACCAACGATGAAATAGCAAAGCGTTCCGATCGTAATATCGGCAAAAACCTTCATGATGATGTTCACATTATTCTTCGTACGGACGAACCCTGCCTCCAATAAGGCAAACCCGCCCTCCATCAATAGAATCATGGCTGCTGTCAGAACCACCCAAACCGTATCCAAGCCAGCGTTTAACGTTTCTAGAGTCATCTTGGTGTTCCCTCCGCTTTCTGCCAGGCCATTATTTCTTTAATGATGTCTGATGGCAAATTCATTTCCCGTTTTTCCGGTTCAGCTTCAAGTAAACCGATCACCTCATTTAAAAAAGTGACCTTCTGTTTTATTTTCTCGATTTGTTTATATCTATCTTTAACATTCACCAAATGCTCAACGGCCTGGTGATGACTTGGAGCACGCCCTGTAAAAAAACGTTTAAATGGTGATAGGGATTGATACCAAGCTTCCTCAGCTCTTCGTTTTTGCTCATATTTATGTATTTTACTTTTGATCGCTTCAATTTCCGATTCCTGTTTGCTTTTATGAAATAGCAGTCCTTTTATCACTTCTTCAGATGAAATTTCAAAAACAACTCTACTATACAAATCGTCCCTAATGTAAATGTCATATCACCTCACGTAATCACGTTATGTTTTCTATAATTATATTAATAATTCTGAATTCAGTCAATAATTAAACATTAAAAACGATTTGTACTACGAATAAATCCGATTTTAACTACACTTCTGCCTGTTCCCTTTCCATTAATCAAACGTTTGATTAATGGAAGAGCCAGTCACTCGATACAATTCCTAGATAAATTTGGAAGGTATAGATAATCATTTTTTTCCTTACTCTAATAAGGCAGTTACAAATTAAGGAGGTTCATATATGACAGTAATAAGTGATGTCAAAACAACTATAGCAGGGCTGAAAAGCGCACAAGCGAGCTTTGAAACCTTTGCCCTTTCCACAGATAATGAGCAAGCCAAACAACTATACCAACAAGCTGCCCAACAAACACAATCGATTGTGGACAGCATCACCCCTCGCATAGATGAGATTCAAAACGAGGAACCTCAATATAAACAATAATCATTCATATAAAAAAGGTTGGTTAAAGCAACCAGCCTTTTTTATATCTTTCATTCCTTTTTCTATACCAATCGTCGTTTTTATGTAGAACAGGATCTTTGAGCTAATCCCAAGCCAGCTATTAATAAGGGACGGGGCTTGAATTTACATACCTGAATTGACCGAACTGCGGACAATCAAGCTAATGAATCAGTACGAGTCGCGGATGTAAAAGCTGTGAATTGCATACGCTTAAAAATCGTAAACAGGCCGTTTTTTAGAATTTGATTGACAGGAAATTGGAAGTTAAAAGGTCAGTTATGACCGGCGGTACAATTTACATGATTGGACAAGTCATCTCGAATTTTCATATCCATTTTGACTTAACAGACCAGACAGCCGTAAACCCAATGGCAGGAATATTAATATTCATTGCTATGTTCCTCAAAGGATTTAAGGTGTATGACCGAATCTGCCGCTTGTTTCACTTAAAGGTTTCGGTAATGCCGCTATATCCGCAGCAATTGAACACCGGGCGAGGTTTCGTTTTAGGTGATGGCTGTAATATATTCAAATCGGCTGAAGGATTTATGTTATTCCAAAATTTTATCTTAGCACTGACAATACTCATACAATGGGGTGGTTTATAATGCTTACGGGACATCGGACATGGGTGTTTGATCAAAAACCTGTCATCATCTCCACAGGAACCGTTGGCGGTCCATTTGAAGCAGACGGTATGCTTGCGGATGATTTCGATCTTTTCCATTCCGATTTATGGATCAATCAAGATACCTATGAAAAGGCACATAAAGTCTTATTGGAAGAAGCGAGTACAAAAGCAATCGAAAAGGCGGGTCTTCAGAAGGAACAGATTCAATTTTTCCTTGGAGGCGACCTTATCAATCAAATAACCCCTACGAGTTTTGCTTGTCGAACACTGGGAACACCTTATCTCGGCTTATTTGGTGCTTGCTCCACCTCAATGGAGGGACTGGCTCTTGGTGCATACCTTGTCAATACCAAAGGGGCAGAGTACTTATTGACAGGAGCATCAAGTCATAACGCCGCGGTAGAAAAGCAATTTCGCTACCCAACTGAATACGGAGGGCAAAAACCTCCAACAGCCCAATGGACCGTTACGGGGGCCGGAGTGGCTTTATTAAGCAGTTCCGGGGAAGGCCCAAAGGTCACTTCAGCAACGATAGGCCGTGTCATCGACATGGGATTGACTGATCCTTTCAATATGGGTGGTGCCATGGCCCCGGCCGCTGTAGATACGATTGAAGCCCACTTAAGAGAAAGAAACCTCGACCCATCCTATTATGATTTAATAGTGACCGGGGATTTAGGAAAGATTGGACATGAAGTTTCTCTGGCATTATTAAAAAAACATGGTACGCCGATTAAAGAAGAGCAATATAAAGATTGCGGTTTAATGATATACAGGGATGGTCAACCGGTCCTGGCCGGGGCAAGTGGCCCAGGTTGTTCCGCAACCGTCGTTTATGGTCATTTATTAAATCGCATGAAAAAGGGAGAAATAAAACGAATGCTCGTCGTGGCTACAGGGGCCTTGTTATCTCCCCTATCCTTTCAACAAAGTGAGACGATCCCATGCATTGCCCATGCCGTATCGATTGAATTCGAGTGAATCACTACCATGATTTACTTGTGTAACGGGACAGATAAGGTTTGAAGTATTCAAACACACACCTGCTCATACTGGATGAACATTCTTGGCTGCGGAGATTGTTTCCGTAGCCTTAGCGGATGTGGAAAAGCATACGATTAATCGGTTGTTGCCTCTGATATTTGAAGCAACCAGTGCCGGGATAACAGCCGCGCATTGTTCCGAGTCATTATTTTAGACCTAAAAGGATAAGGAGGATGCTGCATGACGATAGCTTCCAATGTCAAACAATGTGTCTCTAGCCTAAAAGGAGTTGAAGCAGGTTTATCCAGCTTAGCACTCCGGACTCAAGATGATGAATCTAAACGCATCTTGCATGAAACGATGCTGGTGGTGAATGAAGTTATTAAGGATGTACAGAAGCGCGTAGGCGAGTTAGAAAGGGAAGAACCGCAATATAAAGGTTTTTAATAACCATGATCAAGCAGGAGGTGTTTGGTAATGCCGGATTGGATAGAAATTGTTTTACGTTCATTATTCTTTTTAATTGTTCTTTTTTTGATCACTAAAGTGTTAGGAAAAAAACAATTGTCCCAGCTCTCCTTTTTTGAATATGTAACGGGCATAACCATTGGTAATGTTGGGGCAGAATTAGCTACAAAAGTGGAGGGCAATATTATACATGGTGTACTGTCCATTCTCGTTTTTGCCATAGCACCCTTCATTGCAGGATTAATATCCTTAAAAAGTAAAACTTTTCGTGACCTTATTGAAGGAAAAGCATCGGTATTCATCAAAGATGGGAAAGTCATGGAAGATAATTTAAAAAAAGAGAAATATACCATCGATGAATTGTTAGGATTGCTCCGGAAGAAGGATGTCTTCGATATTTCTGAAGTTGAGTTTGCCTTATTGGAAGCCAACGGGGATTTTTCCGTAATGTTAAAGAAGCAAAATCAACCTATAACAGCTAAGGACCTTAACTTGTCTGTAGCTGCAGTAAAGGAGCCACAAACCATCATTATGGACGGCAGCATACTTGATGAACCACTTTCCACGATTGGTCTGAACCGAAATTGGCTTCATACTGAACTGGATAAGTTGGGTGTACTCCTAGAAAATGTGTTTCTTGGTCAAGCTAATTCTAACGGAGAATTAACTGTGGACCTTTATGATGATAAGCTTAAAGTTCCTTCCCCTCAAGAAAAACCTCTTTTGCTCGCGACCTTGAAAAAATGCCAAGCGGACCTAGAGTTGTTTGCCCTTGGAACTGAATCAAAGGAAGCTAAAGAGATGTTTAGCAAAAATAGCGAAAAGCTGCAAAGGGCAATAGATGACGTAGCCCATATCTTAAGGAACTGATTATATTTTTCATTTCCTCACTTTCATAAGCGATGTGATCAGTCCAATGATGACGATCGTCACACATGAAAAAAGAAATATTTCGATACCTAAGGTGAATGCTGCAGCTGAAATGATTAGTGTATCTATGACGATAATCGCCAAAGCAATATCCATGGAGGTAGATTTTGAGATGATTTTAGCTAACATATCCGTTCCCCCGCTGCTTGTCTCATATCGAAGCATGAGTCCTATGCCCATCCCTATGATGGCACCGCCGATCAAAGAGCTTGTTAGTATCGAAATGGAAAAGACCTTTTTCAATGGATTAAGCCAATCCATAAAAAGGGATGTCAAAAGCAATCCGTGAACGCTGCTATAGAAAAAAGACCGTTCATAGTACCAGGCATATAAAAATATAGGAATACTAAGGATCAACATGGATAACCCCGTTTGAAAACCAAAGAAATAATGAAGGATAAGTGCAATCCCAATAACGCCGCCATCTATTAAATGATGAGGAACTAAAAAACCATTGATTCCGATGCCCACCAAAAAGCTACCAACAATTACAGCCACCGCTTTTTGAAAATTAATAAAATCACCTTGCCTCCCAATTCATATATTTCTTAATATATGTCCAAGTCAAAGCGTCAAGAATAAACATGCAAAAAAAAAATCTCCCTCCCTTCCCTTCAAACTAATTACGGTAAAAAGGTCCCGGTCATTTAGACCGGGACCACAGTTTGTAAACAAAAGGGGAAAAGCGCGTCTAGGGAGACCCGCGGAAAGCGAGTGCCTTGAACGGAAATCAACGTCCAAATTGTACAAGCCATAAAAAAACTGTAGGCCCAGTCAATTAGACCGGGCCCACACTCAATCATTTCAACTCTAATAAAACTACATTTTCAACATGTGTCGTCATTGGGAACATATCGACAGGTTGGATATCAACTGCTTTATATCCGCCTTCTTCCAATATATGAAGATCACGCGCTAAAGTGCCTGGGTTGCATGATACGTATACGACTTTGTTAGGTTTCATCTCGATGATCGTATTCAGAAGGGATTCTTCACAACCTTTGCGAGGCGGATCCACAACGATGACATCCGCAGTGTTGCCCTTTTGATACCATTCAGCAATAACGTTACCTGCGTCGCCGACCATGAATTCTGTATTTGAGATATCATTCAATTCAGCGTTGCGGCGTGCGTCTTCTATCGCATCTTCGACGACTTCGACACCGATTACTTTTTTCGCTTTTTTAGCTAAAAATAAAGAGATGGTTCCAATGCCGCAATAAGCATCTATCACCGTTTCTTCACCCGTCAGTCCTGCATATTCAAGAGCTTTATCATAAAGGACTTTCGTTTGGTCTGGATTGATTTGGTAGAAGGATTTTGCTGAAATCGCAAATTTCACATCACCGATCATATCATGGATCACTTCGTCGCCCCATAGTACAGTCATTTTATCGCCCAAGATAACATTCGTTTTCTTGGAATTCACGTTTTGTACAATGGACTTCACTTGTGGAAGACGTTCAACGATTTCCTTCACGATGGTTTCGATGAAAGGGATACTTTTCGTTCTTGTAACAAGAACAATCATTAATTCGCCTGTTTGCTTGCCATAACGGGCCATGATGTGCCGCAAAACACCTTTATGTGCCTCTTCATTATAAGCAGGAATACCAAGTTTACTGAAAATCTCTTTAACAACTTGAACGGCTTCATTGATCACTTCATTTTGGATAATGCTTTCTTTCGTTTCAACAATTTCATGTGTCCGCGGTTTGAAGAACCCTGCTATTAGCTTGCCATCCTTTTCACCAACAGGCACTTGCGCTTTATTGCGATAATGGGTTGGATTCTCCATCCCGATAATTGGGTGAACCTTCACATCCTCAAGTTTCCCTATGCGTGTCATCACTTCACGCACTTGCTTTTCCTTGAATTCCAACTGTCCTTCATAGCTCATATGCTGCAGCTGACAACCACCGTATTTAGGGTAATCTTCGGTCGTGACCTCAACACGGTATGGACTGTTTTCTATAATCTCCATCAAGCGGCCGAAGCCATAACCCTTATTAGCTTTCATCACTTTAATTTTTGCTTTTTCACCTGGAAGGGCGCTCTGAACAAAGATCGGGTACCCATCGACTTTAGCGACGCCAGCCCCTTCATGTGTTAAATCTTCAAATAAAACCTCTATAATATCATTTTTAGCAACTGGTGCTGTTTTTTTCATATCATCTTCTCTTTTCTTTTTTATGCTAGCCTGTATTTTACCACAATAGAGGCCTTGTCACAAAACCACTCACCAATTTACCTTGGTTTTCATAAAAATATAAGGAATTACGGATTTTTCATAGTTCCAAGAATAAAAGTTCACTAAAAAAAGAAAAATAAGGAAAAACAGATGAGGTGAGGAAATGGGTTTATTTAACTCTATATCGGCCTGGAATGCTACAAGGTTAGAAAAACATCGTGCAAGTATGGAGGAAAAAGGCCTCTGTCCGGATTGTTACGGACGTGGATACAGCTCCTTCGTACCTACGGAATATCATTTTTCCGATATACACGACTGTCCCGGCTGTAATGGCACCGGCGCTTACGCTGATTGGGCCGCCATGAATGGACAGCAAATGTAATCGCATACAGTGCCAAATTTCAAATTAGAAAAAAGGACCCCCTGTTAAACAGGAGGTTCTTCTATTTCCTTTACCATATAGCAAAATTCATGGCCGCTAATCGGAATGGTTTTAATTTCCACATACCCCAATCTGCTATAGAGACGATTCGCCGCTTCATTTTCCTTTTCAACGACTAAAGAAACCCTTGGATATCCCTTATGTTTAGCGTATCCCTCAACATATTGAATCAGTGCACTGCCAATACCTTTCCCTTGAAAATCCGGGTCAACGGATACTGTATCCAAATAAAAGTCTCTCATTTCCGCTTCCTTATCGAGCGTAACGCTTGGGTCTTTCATCTTCATCCTTAATTGTTTCACTATCGGTTCATCCAAGCTTTCGGCATCCTTGCCATGGTAAGCAATGATCAATCCAGATACTTGTCCATCATGTTCACTGACAAGCGTATTTTCATAGCTGACCCGATTCCCACTTTTCCTGAACAAATCGGCAAGAACGGAAAGTATCCTTTCTTCTTCCGTTTCACCTGTCAAAACCTCTGCAATTTCCTTAATCGCTAACCGGGTCAATTCGGCTGCCTTTTCCGCATCCTCCGGTGTCGCTTTCCTGATATACATGTTTGTAATTCTCCTTGCTTCATTAAACTGAAAAGGCCACCAGATTCAGTGGCCTCTTCAACCTATTTATTTGCCGGATCGTCCGGCAGTATTCCTTGCGGGATGAATACATCAAAATGGCGGTACTGATTTACGAATTCAGCTGGGGCCATCCCGCCAAATTCCCCATCCAAGTTAAGCATCATGTCCTTTTTGGCATGTACTTTAATTCGATTGGCTTTTTCATAAATGACGTTTTTATCATGGATATGTTCACCGCGCATTGCCAATGTTGCGACACGGACAATATCAGCGAGGTTTGCCTTTTTCAAAATAAGCAACGTGAACATCCCATCATTCAAAGAGGCGTCAGGGGCCAGTTTCTCGAAGCCGCCGACCGAATTCGTGTTAGCCACCAAGAAAAGCATGATCTCTCCTTCAAAAAGCTTTCCATCATATTCAATAGAAACTTCCGTCGGCTTAATTGAAGGAAGCATTTCAATTCCTTTAATATAGTACGCTAGCTGACCAAGCATGGTTTTCAGCTTGATCGGCACGTCGTAGGTCAATTCGGTCAATCTGCCCCCGCCAGCAATATTGATGAAATACTTATCGTTCATTTTCCCGATATCGACCGGCATCGTATGCCCACCGGCAATAATTTCGGCCGCCCCTTCGATCGACTTCGGTAAATGCAGCGCCCGGGCGAAATCATTGGTCGTTCCCGTCGGAATGATTCCTAGTTTCGGACGTTTCTCTGCAGTGGCCAGTCCATTAACAACCTCATAAATCGTACCGTCGCCCCCTGCTGCAATAACTACATCATAGCCGCGTTCAATCGCTATCTTAGCCGCTTTCGTCGCATCCCCGGCACCGGTCGTCGCATGTGCAGAAGCTTCATAACCAGCTTCTTCAAGTTTTGCTAGCACACCTGGCAGGCTCTTCTTAATGGCTTCCCGGCCCGAAGTCGGGTTGTAAATCAACCTTGCTCTTTTCATTTTCCCATCATCCTTATACATATTGATTCCATAATTTACATCTTAATCCTTCGTTACATGAAAAGCAATATTCGAAAAAAAGAGGACCGTATTTCGGTCCATATCTTTATATGCATTTTACTAGAAATCGTATCAGGGAAATTATAATGCTTTTTACAATTTTATTCTAGTAAATGATTTCAATCATGGATATTGAACGTTCACGTTAAATGTATCGGTAACCGTTAAAGTATGTTTCCCTTCACCAGTATTGAATATCCCGTTCTTTTTTACAATGCCTTCTTCACTTGTTCCTTCTTTCACTTCAGTCATTTTCCAGCCACTCTCAGGGCCTTCAAGTTCCTCGACCCCTCTAGCATCTATCTTGATATCACTATTATCCTGAAGGAATACACTTAGACTTCCGCTGTCCTTCACACTCCAGTCATTCAAGAGCTTTCTAGGCTTCAAGACAAGATCGGTACTTTGTCCGTCTATCTCCACTGCCAACTCAGCAGGGATTATAAGAGTTGCCTTAAGATTTCTTGTACCACTGTCCAAAAATCCATTTTGACTCGGCAAATCCTTGAAGCTTATATAAAGAGTATCCCCATTTCTCTCAACAAGTAAATAATCTTCCGCCTTTTTCAACAACGAATCAGCATCTTCCAGTACCCGCTCACCATATGTTCCAAAAACGGAAACTTCCTCGTCCTTACCACTTTCAATTGTCAATGGGTATGAGCCAGTGTCCAGGACAACTCTCTGTATGCCCTTCCCTGCCTTTTTATTGAAACCAGGCAAATTGACCGTTTTCTCTTCACTATTCACGGCAGCCCTAACTTGATCCATCAATCCGCTGGATGTAAGCAGAATTAAAACTATTCCCGTCGTTCCAAGCAATCCAACGAAAAGAATGCTAAGAATATCATACTTTACAAAAGAACTTTCTTTTCTTGAAAAATAAATATAAAAGAGAATCTCTGCACCCAAGATAATGAACAGCAACGGCCACCACGATAGCAGAATCGTCGTCAAATTCATATCCGCAATTTGAGAAACGAGTAAAACCAAACCCAAACCAACCAGGGAGATCCCCATTGAAATCGTTCCGACTCTCCATGTTCTCATTTCGTCTCCTCCTCGACTCTCCCTTTTTTACTTCCCGTCAGCAATTTGATTCCCCCGCCTATGAGAAGGATGCATACAAGTCCTTTTTGAAAATAATCTCTAAACCAATACTCCAAGTTGCTTCCAATCCATTCATCTAAATGAGGGGCAATGGCCGGGACGATTATATTACTGGCCAAGAAATAGATTCCAATTCCCACCAACCCCAATCCTAGCCATTTTTGGTGATTGACCATACCCGAAATGATGGGCGTATCTTCTACTGGACCCTCTTCCATTTTCGAAGCTTTTTGCATTCCATCAAAAAAACTATAAAACCAGATAATCGGAATAAGGAAAAAGAAGAAACCTAACCGGAGTAAATCCAGTATGTAAATGGCGAATAAAAAGCCTGCCATCAATTGAATCCCACGTTTTTGCAGCCCCAAATATAAGTGACCTGCACCAGGAAAAATGGCGAGTAAAGTCGCGACCGATTTACTCTTCTTCCCGGATTCCCTTCTCTCCTCGAAATCTTCCAAAACGGTCCGATCGATAAGCTCCTCACCTCTTTGCTTTTTATTCAGCTGTTGAACAGAATCAAAAAAGCTGTAAATCCAGATAACAGGCAATAATGCAATGAATATTAACAGACCTTCCATTTGAGTCATCACACTGATGAATACCACCATGATGCCAAGGCCTAAAAAGCCGATGAGAAAAATGAGTCCCCGATTCATGAGACCCAGCTGAAAATGCCCTAATCCTGGAACGAATGAAAGGATGATTACATAAAACCTTTCCGCCTCCGGCTGATCGGCCTCTACATTCTCTTCACTTTTAGGATTCCTCAGTGAGGTGACCACCAAATCAAATATACTGATGAAATAAAACACCATTCCAATAACGGAAAAAGCCAGAAACGCATCCGATTGACTGATCAACGATAGAAAAAGACCTCCAAGCCCCAATCCAGCCGTGGCAAGAAAATAAAATAACCCTTTATATTTCCTTCCTAGGTAAAAATGTCCGAAACCTGGCAGAAACGATAATAAAAAAGCTAATACCGGACTTTTATTCATTTCTAAACCCCTCCTTATTTTTCTTTTCGATTGTCTCCATCCAATTAAATGTTTTATCAATAAGTCCATCGGTTAAGGACTGCGTTTCTTTTCCGCTGCTTGATTCCACAGAATCCACGTATTCCGTCAATGATTGAAATACTCCGCCTACCATCAATAAAATCGTAAATCCGGCCGCAATCAGGTAATGTCTTGTAATCGTCCGAAGTGATTTCTCTTTTCTGTGTTGCTTAGCCTCTTCACCAGAACCTTCTTTCAATCGGCTAATCGAGTCCATGACCGGACCTGCAATATCAAATCCTTCGATGTCCAGAGTGGCTTCTTCTTTTTCCATCGCTTCCATATAGGCGGACAAACACTTGTCACAGGAGTATAGATGATTTTCATATTCAATTTTTAGAGCCTCTGGTATTTCATCTGCCAAATATGCAACCCATTCTGCTTCAGGAACATGATTCATGAAAAATCCTCCTCTTTCCAATGTTTTCTCATCCAATTTCTTGCCCGATATAGCTTTACCTCGACAGATTTCACTTGAATATGCTGTTCCTCTGCAATTTGCTTGAATGTCTTTTCCTTTATGTAATAGCCATATACAACATCCCGATATCCCTCTGGAAGGTCATTCAGCTTCCGTAATACTTGCTTTCGCCTTTCATTCCGAAAGAATACGGCCTCGACATCATCCGTTAAGCTCAAATTAGCTTCCGATGAATGTTCGTCCTGCAATTCTTCCTTTTGGCGTTCCCTCTTTCTCTTTAGATCGATTGCATGATTGACCGCAATTCGGGTAATCCAGGTTTTGAAACCTTGGTTCTTATATTGAGGAAGAGAGGTGTAGATTTTGATAAAGACTTCCTGGGTAACATCTTCTGCATCCTTTTGATTCCGCAAGACGGAATAGACGGTCCTATAAATCGTCTGTTTATATGTTTCAATCAACATTCGGAATGCATGATCATTCCCAGCCCTTACCTTCTCAACTAACTCATCCGTCACTTCTCTTCCTCCTTTCCTTTTAATCATTCATGTAATAGACGCACAAAAAGGAGTTACCCCTACAGATAACTCAAAAAAAATCAAAAATATTTTTCCGCTTTTTCACAGTAAACTCTTTTCTTAATCAAGAGAAAACCGTACCACTTTAAAAGTGATACGGTCAATATTAACGTTTATTGATTTCTTCCACCAAAATTTTATTAACAAGCTGTGGATTGGCTTGTCCTTTTGTCGCTTTCATGATCTGTCCGACAAGGAAGCCGATTGCTTTTTGTTTACCGGCCTTAAAATCTTCAATTGATTGAGGGTTATTATTCAATGCTTCTTCAACGGCTGTAAGCAATGCGCCTTCATCGGAAATTTGGACTAGTCCCTTCTCCTTGACGATCGTTTCAGCATCCCCGCCGTTTTCAATCAATTCTTTGAAAACTTTTTTAGCGATTTTAGAAGAAATCGTGCCATCTTCAATCAGCTTGATCATTCCAGCCAACGATTCAGCAGTCAATTTGACATCATGCAGCTCTTTACCTTCTGCATTCAAGAAAGCGGAAACCTCGCCCATGATCCAGTTAGATGCCAGTTTTGCATCCGCGCCTGAAGCGACTGTCGCTTCAAAGAAATCAGCACTTTCTTTCGTTACCGTTAAAACGGCTGCATCATATTCCGGTAAGCCAAATTCTTCGACATAGCGTTTTTTCCGGGCATCCGGAAGTTCCGGAATCTCGGCAGCGATACGCGCTTTCCATTCTTCATCGATATGGATTGTCAATAAGTCCGGTTCCGGGAAGTAACGATAATCATCGGATCCTTCCTTAATTCGCATTAGTACCGTTCTGCCTGTAGCTTCATCGAACCGGCGTGTTTCCTGTTCGATTATGCCGCCTTCATTCAAGATTTCCGCTTGGCGGATTTCTTCATGCTCCAACCCTTTGCGGACGAAGTTGAATGAGTTCAAGTTTTTCAATTCGGTTTTCGTACCGAATTCTTTTTGGCCGACAGGTTTCAAGGAAATGTTGGCATCACAGCGAAGTGAGCCTTCTTCCATTTTACAATCGGAAACGCCGGTGTATTGAATGATGGATTTCAATTTTTCCAGATATGCATAAGCTTCTTCTGGGGAAGTAATATCCGGCTCGGATACGATTTCAACTAGAGGCGTACCTTGGCGGTTATAATCACAAAGTGAATAGTTCCCTTTATGTGTCAGCTTTCCAGCATCCTCTTCCATATGAATGCGGGTAATGCCAATTTTCTTTTTCTTGCCGCCCACTTCAATCTCAATCCAACCATGCTCACCGATCGGCTGATCGAACTGTGAAATTTGGTATGCTTTAGGATTGTCCGGGTAAAAATAGTTTTTCCGGTCGAATTTCGTAATTTCCGCCACTTCGCAATTCAGGGCAATTGCAGCCTTCATTGCAAAATCAACAGCCTTTTTATTGACGACAGGCAATACACCTGGGTAGCCTAGGTCGATTACAGTCGTGTTACTATTTGGAGCGGCACCAAAATGATTTGGGCTCGCTGAGAAAATTTTAGAATCCGTTTTTAATTCTACGTGTACTTCTAGACCAATCACCGTTTCAAAGTCCATTTTTTTCACCCCTTACAGCTTAGGAAATTGTTTATGAAAATCTGTTGCTTGCTCAAATGCGTGAGCGGCGCGGTAAATCGTGCTTTCATCAAAATGCTTCCCAATCATTTGCAGTCCAAGCGGAAGCCCATTCGCTGCGAATCCACATGGCACGGATATACCCGGTACACCAGCAAGATTGACTGGAATCGTCAAGATATCATTCGCATACATCGTTAATGGATCGTCGACTTTTTCACCAATTTTAAATGCAGGCGTAGGTGTAGTCGGTCCAACGATGACATCGTATTTTTCAAAGACATCTTCAAAGTCTTTTTTGATTAACGTACGTACTTTTTGAGCCTTTTTATAATAAGCATCATAATAACCTGAACTTAAGGAGAAAGTTCCAAGCATGATACGGCGTTTCACTTCGTCACCGAATCCTTCTGCACGGGTTTGCTTATACATTTCTATAAGTGTTTCTGCATTATCTGTACGGTGTCCGTAACGCACACCGTCAAAACGTGAAAGGTTAGCCGAAGCTTCCGATGAAGATAGCAGATAATAGGCAGCTAAAGCATATTTGGAATGCGGCAAGGATACCTCTTCCCATTCAGCTCCAAGCCCCTCTAATACTTTTAACGCTTCAAGTACGGAATTACGTGCTTCTTCCCCAACGCCTTCGCCAAGATATTCTTTAGGCACAGCTATTTTCAATCCTCTAACATCGCCTGTTAATGAATTCACAAAATTCGGCACGCCAACATTAGCAGAGGTCGAATCCATTGGATCCACACCTGAAATCGCTTCAAGCAAATAAGCGTTGTCTTCAACAGTTCTTGTAACGGGACCGATTTGGTCCAGTGAAGACGCAAATGCTACAAGTCCAAATCGGGAAACCCGTCCATAAGTAGGTTTTAAGCCGACAACTCCACAATATGCCGCTGGTTGGCGGATCGATCCACCCGTATCGGAACCTAAAGAGAATAGGACTTCACCGGAAGCGACAGATGCAGCTGAACCACCTGAAGAACCGCCTGGCACATATTCCGTGTTCCAAGGGTTGCGTGTTGCCTGAAACGCGGAGTTCTCATTGGAAGAACCCATCGCAAACTCATCCATATTCAATTTCCCGATCGTAACCGTTTCTGCATTCTGTAGCTTTTGAACAACGGTTGCATCATAGATTGGATCAAAGTTCTCCAAAATTTTGCTCGCACAAGTCGTACGCAAATTTTTAGTGACAATATTATCCTTCACTCCGATCGGCATACCAAATAAAGCGCCTTCGTTCTCGCCTTTTACCAATTGATCATCCAATCGTTTTGCTTGATTGCGGGCGTTTTCTTCATCAAGTGTCAAAAATGCCTTCACCTTGTCCTCTACCTGTCCGATTCGCTTATACGATTCGTTAACAAGATCAGTGACACTTATCTCTTTCTTATGTAAGCGTTCATGAAGCTCAGAAACCTTTTGTTCGAACAACGACATCATTGTCCCTCCTTATTCAATTATAGATGGTACACGGATATATCCATCTTTGCTATCCGGTGCATTTTTAACTACTTCTTCTACTGGCAATCCCGGTTTTGCGACATCTTCGCGCATAACATTCTTCATATCCAAAACGTGAGAAGTCGGGTTTACTTGATCCGTATCAAGCTCATTCAACTGCTCCGCGAATGAAATCATTTGGTCAAGCTGATGCTGAAACTGTTGTGCTTCTTCTTCCGTAATGGCCAAACGAGCCAAATGGGCAACGTGTTTAACTTGTTCCATAGAAATACGTGACATTCTCTTCACCTCCGAAAAAATATCCAAATCGACTGAATTTCGTCGCTTTTCTCCATATAATCATCGTTTAAATCATATCAAACTATTACACAGTAAAGCAACAAGAGATACAATGTCGAAATTCAATTATTTCATAAGGAAAAAGAGATATTTTCCGGGAAATATGGGGAAGTTGCCGGAATTTCCGGGGAAATGACAATAAGTCCTTTAAAATTCGACAAATGTTCCCTTTTTAAAGCAGTTGCTCCCTGAAATGGAAGGGTTTACTTCCTGCTTAAAGGTTATTTTGGATAGATTTTTCCCATTTAAAAGCGGGACACAAAAAAGATGAAGCCGCTAAGCTTCATCTTTTTTCATTCATATATATGAACGGTTGGTTCGTCCTGATTCGCTTCACGGACTATGAGTGCTTCAGGTCCATTTACAGAGGTGATGGATACCTGTACGGCAATATAGTTCGGAAAACGTTCCATTACAAGTCCAGCAACATATTGGGTAAAGCCGATCGCTTCGGAGTTCCCATAAAATTGAATGGGGATATCGATGTTCAGACTTTGCAATTGATCATCCATATAGAACGCCCTGCCGATGACTCCGTTAAAGTTAGGGAAGTATTCTTCGACATCTTCTTTAAAGTTCGTGAAAGTATTGACGTCATCACGGTATTTTTTTTCTGCCCCAGCAGAAGGAAATAGGAAATACTCTTCGTCCAAGTTCGTCCATTTTCCAATATTGTCTGAGTTTTTATCGATATTCGTATAGGAAATGAAATTCCCAGGGACTACTGAAGATTTTTCATTTTGCTCAAATAAGGCAATCGTAATCGGAACATTTTTCAGCTTGTCCATTTTACGCAGCCTTTTTAAGACTTCTGCAGCAATTTTCTCCCCTTCTTGCTTTAGCTTTTTACTATCGATTTTATTTTCATAGGTGGCACCGAATTCCTCCTTTTGATAGTAATGCACTGAATTCAACGCAAGACCTATTACAACTCCGCCAAGGCTCACTGAATTATCTTTTGTTTTTACCAAGTAATTATGTTCTAAAATATGGGCAAGATAGATCGGATTTTCTTCATTCCTCATATCAATGTCACCTTTACCTGGATCAACCGGATTCAAGCCAAGGTTCTCTGAGGCTTTCTTCTTCTTTTCTTTCAACTGACTATCGGTATATTTTCTGTTCAGCCAGGAAGATATCGTGGAACTATCCAGTACTTGCCCCTCTTGAAACAGGTAATCTTCCGGGTCGAATTGGGTTTGCGCCAACCGCATCAAACCATTTTCGAATTCTTCAATGTCATATCGGGTATTTAGATTGGATACGACCAAACCGCGTGCTTTTGATGGTTCAAACGGTAGGATTGTTTGATAATATTCTTCCGAAATTTTATACTTCGGAATAATTGCCGTTTCTTTTTTGTCTTTGGAGTCTTGAACTACCTCTTGCTTATCATCAAAACTAGGCGCACATCCAGCAAGAAGCAGTATAAGAATCATCCCCAAAATAGAGTGTTTCCTCATAGCTACACCTCTTATTTATTTAGTTCCTCAATCAGTCTCTCTTCATCCCATACCATGACGCCTAGGCTTTCCGCTTTTGCCAGTTTGGAACCGGCATCTTCGCCAGCTACGACCAAATCGGTTTTCTTGCTGACACTTCCAGCAACGTTAGCTCCTAGCGCCTCTAATTTCTCTTTTGCTTCGTTACGTGTTAACTGATGCAGTTTCCCCGTTAAAACGACTGTTTTACCGGCAAAAATGGAGTCGATATCTTCTATAGCAACAGCTCTTTGCCCTTTGAAAGTAAGATTCACACCGGCTGCATCCAGCTCATTCAATAATGCATGGACTTCTTCCAATTCAAAATAAGCCACGATGGAATCGGCCATCTTATCGCCTATTTCATTAATGGCCGTTAGTTCTTCACGGCTCGCCTTGCTTAAGGCTTCCATCGTCCCGAATTCCCTCGCAAGCGTCTTGGCAGCTTTTGAACCAACATGGCGAATGCCCAGCCCGAATAGTAATTTTTCCAACGAGTTGGTTTTCGAAGCTTCGATTGCTTGAAGAAGTTTATTGACGGATTTATCCCCCATCCTTTCCAAAGCAATCAGTTGATCGTATGTAAGCTTATAAATATCAGCCACATCTTGTATGAGTTCTTCTTTAAATAACAAGCTAATCACTTTTTCACCAAGACTGTCTATATTCATTGCTGTACGGGAAACAAAGTGAATCAGGCCTTCCCGTATTTGTGCAGGACACTTCGGGTTGATGCAGCGTAAAGCAACCTCCCCGTCCAGCCGGACAAGTTCACTGCTGCATTCCGGGCACTCAGTCGGCATCTGGAACTCGACTTCTTCCCCTGTACGGCGCTCTGTCAGTACATTGACTACCTCTGGAATGATGTCACCCGCTTTTTTCACGACCACTTGATCTCCGATTCTGATGTCCTTTTCACGGATTAAGTCTTCGTTATGAAGTGAAGCTCGCTGTACAGTGGTACCTGCTACCCGAACGGGATCCAAAACGGCGGTCGGGGTCAATACACCCGTACGGCCAACATTCAGCTCGATATCCCTTAGGGTTGTAATGACTTCTTCAGCTGGGAATTTATAAGCAATCGCCCATCGCGGACTTTTTGCAGTAAAACCTAATTCATCCTGCTGTTCAAGGGAATCCACCTTTACGACAATTCCATCAATATCATAGGCTAAGTTTGGACGTTGTTCCGTCCATTCTACTATATAGGCCAGCACTTCCTCTATATTCGAGCATCTTTTTCTTTCCCGATTCGTCTTAAACCCGAGTCGATCCAATAAATCCAGACCCTCACTGTGGGAACGTACCCCTGTTTCGCCCAAACCGGCAATCGCATAAAGGAAAATATCCAAGTTCCGTTTCGCAGCAAGTTTTGGGTCAAGCTGCCTTAACGAGCCGGCAGCTGCATTTCTTGGGTTTGCAAATGGTTCCTCACCGCGTTCTTCCTTAGCCTTGTTTAATGATTCGAATGATTTTTTTGGCATGAAGGCCTCACCGCGCACTTCTATGGCAACCGGCTCCCGCAGCTTCAATGGAATCGACTTGATCGTTTTTAAATTAGCGGTAATATCTTCACCGATCGTTCCATCTCCACGGGTTGCCCCTCTTACGAAATATCCATTCTCATATTGAAGAGTGACGGCAAGTCCATCAATTTTCAATTCACATACATAGGAAAAATCATCACCTACAGATTGTCTGACCTTTCTATCAAAATCCCTTAAGTCACTTTCATTGAAGGCATTGCCTAAACTAAGCATTGGTGTGGTATGCTCCACTTTTTCAAACATATCCAAAATGGCGCCACCGACCCGTTGTGTCGGTGAGTCCGCCGTTTGCAGTTCCGGAAATTTCTCCTCATACTCAATAAGTTCACGGAGCAGACGATCATATTCAGCATCAGGTACTGATGGCTGGTCCATCACATAATATTCATAGCTGTATTGGTTCAACAACGTTTGCAGTTCTAGAACTTTCTTCTCTGCAGCTTGTAAGTCCATACGTTCAATCCTTTCTAAAGAAGACTCCACCGCACTTCTTATAGAAGAGCGGTGTCTAAAGTCAGATATCCCTATTCTTTACCAGTGGAGGCATATTAATCTTAAGCTTTTTCAACTGGTGCAAATTTCGCCAATAGGCGTTTGATACCGATTGGACTTGGAAAGGCTATATCCAATTCCTTCCCTTCGCCTTCCCCTTTTACGCTCACCACGGTTCCTATTCCCCATTTTTTATGGGAGGCACGGTCACCGACAGCCCAGCCGATCTCTTCACCACCCGTTGCGGATGGCGCAGAAACAGCTCTTCCGAAGGCAGGCACTTTTCTTGTTGAAGCAGTTGAAGGAGATCCGGTTCTTGAAGAACTGAAAGGTGTTTGCCTAGCTCTAGGAGCCGGCTTCGGTTTTAGATCTTCAAGAAGTTCCTCTGGTATTTCACTAATGAAACGGGAAACGGGATTCATGCTGGTCCGTCCATACAATGTCCGCATTTGGGCATTGCTTATGAATAGTTCATTTTCAGCCCTTGTAATTCCCACATAAGCCAGACGGCGTTCTTCTTCCATCTCCTCTTCATCCATAAGCGATCGGCTGTGAGGGAATACCCCTTCTTCAAGGCCCAATAGAAAGACCACCGGATATTCAAGTCCCTTCGCTGAATGCAGCGTCATCAACGTTACCATATTTGTAGCTTCTTCAGTATTCTCGTCAAGTTGGTCTATATCGGCAACCAACGCAAGGTCAGTCAAAAAGCCCACCAATGATTTGTCCTCGCTGTTATCTTCGAATGCTTTCGTAACAGATAAAAACTCATCTATATTTTCAAGGCGGCTTTGTGATTCAATCGTTTTTTCTGCCTGCAGCATCTCACGGTAACCGGTTTTCTTAATGACTTCCTCTACAAGTTCCGTCACGGATAAGTACTCCTGCTGATTTGTATAGTTAGTGATCAGCGTATGGAATTCCCTTGCCGCTTTGGTAGCCTTCCCGCTTATCCCTACCATTTCCACAGATTCCAGTGCTTTATAAATGGAAACATCATATTGATCTGCATAATCTGCCACTTTGTCCATTGAAGTTGCACCAATTCCGCGTTTTGGTACATTGATTACACGGCGAAGACTGATATCATCATCAGGATTCGCAATAAGGCGAAGATAGGCAAGTAAATCCTTAATCTCTTTACGGTCATAGAACTTGGTGCCCCCGACTATTGCATAATTTATATTGGATTTAAGCAGAACTTCCTCCATGACACGTGATTGTGCATTTGTTCTGTAAAGTATTGCTATATCTGAATATTTCCGGCTGCCATCCTGGACTAACTCATTTATCTTTCCGGCTACGAATTGCGCTTCCCCTTGTTCATTGTCTGCACGGTAATAGAATATCTTATTGCCATCTGCATTCTCGGTCCAAAGATTTTTCGGCTTCCGGTTTTGATTGTTATCGATGACCTTATTCGCCGCTGCAAGAATCTTTTTCGTCGAGCGGTAATTCTGTTCAAGGAAAATCATGTTGGCATTCGGATAATCCTTTTCAAATGAAAGGATATTCGCAATATCCGCACCGCGCCAACGATAGATCGATTGATCGGAATCCCCGACAACACAGAGATTACGAAAGCGTGAAGCCAGCAGTTTAACTAGCATGTATTGAGCCCTGTTCGTATCTTGATACTCATCAACATGAATGTATTGAAATTTACGCTGATAATATTCAAGCACCTCAGGTACGAGCTGGAACAATTGAATCGTCATCATGATCAAATCATCGAAATCGAGCGCTGAATTTTTACGCAGCCGTTTTTGGTATTCCGTATATACATCGGCAGTTACTTTAGTGAAGTAATCAGACGCCGTCTTCACGTACTCTTCCGGCCCGACCAATTCATTTTTCGCTGAACTGATGCTACCTAAAATGGTACGATAATCATATTTCTTTGTATCCATATTGCGGTCTTTCATGATTTGTTTTATGACCGATTGCTGATCCGTCGTATCCAATATCGAGAAGTTCCTATTAAATCCGATACGGTCGATATCTCTTCGTAAAATACGGACACACATCGAGTGGAAAGTCGAAATCCAGATATCTTCGGACGCACCGCCAAGTATGGCACGGATCCTCTCCTTCATTTCACGTGCCGCTTTGTTGGTAAACGTGATTGCAAGGATGTTCCAAGGCGCTATTTCCTTCTCGACCATCAAGTAAGCTATTCGGTGAGTCAGCACACGCGTCTTTCCACTTCCTGCCCCAGCCATGATTAAAAGTGGGCCATCAGTTGCTTTCACTGCTTTTTGTTGCTGTTCATTCAAACCTATTAGTAATTTTTCCGCTAAATATTGCATTATCACACCACCTATACGAACATTCGTTTCTGTTTTAGTATACTATATTTATTACATGTTTTCATTTAACTGCCGAAACTGTTGCAAGTGCCACTTCCAAATCTTCATAAATCACATTGCCGACAACGATGACATCCGCAATCTTGGACATCTCTTTGGCCTGTTCAACCGATTTTATCCCACCGCCATAGAATAGTACGGTATCCTCCAAACTCTCTTTGGCCGCTTCCACCATCTGGACATCGCCATAATCACCGCTGTATTCCAAATAAAAAATCGGCAGGTTGAACATCTTTTCTGCCATCATCGCGTATGCACCCACATCATCCATATCCAAATCGGTATTGGCTTTCGTCATCTGGGCCGCCTTGCACTCAGGATTCAGGATACAGTACCCTTCAACGAAAATTTCATCCCAATTCAAAAGGTATCCGTATTCCTTGACTGCTTGCTGATGCAGTTTCATCATCCAATCCGGGTTGGTGCTATTCAGGACACTCGGAATGAAATATAAATCAAACCCTGGCGTCACCGTTTCAACAGAAGAAATTTCCATCACACATGGGACGGTATATCGTCTGACACGTGCCATTAAATGAAGCACATTCTCTAGCGTGATACCATCCGTTCCCCCGACCATGATTGCATCAGTACCGGATTCACAGACTTTCTCTAGGGCCTCATCACTTATTTCTTTATTTGGATCGAGTTTGAAAACATGTTTCCACTCGCGAAAATCGTACATTATAATCCTCCATTCACACTTCCCATTACACCATTATAGCATTAAGATTTTTCATTAAAAAAGAGAAGTATCGATAAAATGTTATTACCAAATGGAACCTCTGAATCTAAAATCCAATATAACACGGATACGGTTGAAAGACAGCCGGCAAAGAGAGTCCTGAACGCAAAATAAAAAGCCGGGAAATGAATTCCCCGGCTTTTTATTTTGATCGAAAGAATTAGGATTCAGTTGTTTCCTCAACGTTATCCTTAATACGGTTAAGTGCCATGGAATAAGCATCATTTCCGTAATTCAAGCAGCGTTTGACCCTGGAAATCGTAGCCGTGCTTGCACCCGTTTCCGTTTCGATTTTATGATAGGTTTTTCCTTCTTCAAGCATGCGGGCTACTTCAAGACGCTGTGCCAGTGATGAAATTTCATTAACTGTGCATAAATCATCAAAAAATCGATAGCATTCGTCCAAATCACGCAAGGAAAGGATCGACTTAAACAGCTGATCCGTTTCTTTTCCTCTTAACTTATCAATTTGCATGTTACTCCCCCTCAATTTCATGGGTATCAAAATGAGACGTCTCCTACTAAACCAGGTTCATCCGGAATAATATTGATCCAAGTTTTCCCTGGAATCAACCCTACTTCTTTATCGTTTTTCACTGGTATAATCCGACCATCCTTATTAACCCATTCTACTTCATTAGCTTTTCCTTTTTGAAGTAAATAACCATTTCCGCCACTTTTCAAGTCGATTTTACGACGCCCTTTATCGTCGATCACTTGATGAGCAGCCTCAATGATCAATATATTATCCAGTAAAATAGGTTTATTCGATTTATGCTCGACTGTTTGCTTTCCATTCGAATAACGTTTATATTTCTCTTCCGTGGCTTCGTATTCATACTGTACATCATACTCGTCTGATCCGTAGGAAACCTCGGTTTTCAATGCCGGTTCCCCTTGAAGTCCAGCTGCCTCTTCCTTGGTAAGGAAAGCATAAGGCTCCGGTGCACCATTCAACTCATATCCCTTTTCCTTCGCACCTTTTTGGATATCCTCAAAGGAGGTGTAGGAATTATGCGGTGCTTTTCGATCTGCCGAACGTTGAAACAAAGTACCATCATAATATAATCCGTTCAAGTTATCAATATACCCTTTGTCCAGCATGGTTTTTGCCTCGGGGCTGTTCCCATGACAGACATAGATGCAATCAAGGCCTTTAGCCAATTCGATATAATAGTCCCTTGCACTCCGGATCGGACCGATTTGGCTTGGCATTTCACTTTGGAAGATAGCTAAAAATCTGGTTATGTCACCTTCTGCGAGCATTTCAAAGACGATATCGGCTTCTGAGAGGCCCGATTGTGGGCGTGCTTCCGGATGATTATTAATCATCACTGCTGCAGCCCTGCGCTCACTGCCTGCATCGGTGGCTATACCTGTTAGTGGAAACTCATTGGAAGGTTCATTTTTCACATCTGTATTTTTGATGACAGCTTGGTCTTTCGGCTTATTGTCATCCGATGCAGGATCTTCTTTCGTAGAACATCCTGCCAGCAGTAAAATAGCAATAACGATGAAAAGAACTCTCTTAAGGTTCATCTTTCCACTCCTCTGATTTATTAGCCATTTCTTCTCTTATATTTTAACGCATTATAGTAGGAAAGAGTATAGTTTTATTCATTACATCATATACTCCTCGCTGGGTTAGCCTTATATATGGCAGATGGGTTGTCGAAAAGAATGAAAGGGTGTACACAGGATCGGCGAAGCGATAACCTCTCTCACGCAGCAAATGTTTCAATTCATTTTCTTCTTCTATCAGTTCAGGAACCTCCTTGGTGGACATGACTCCCTTTAATTTCAGAGGAAGTTCATGGATCACCTTGCCTTGTTCCGTTAAAATGATTCCACCGCCGATTTCCTTCAGCCGGTTAAATGCCAAATGCATATCCTTTTTCCTTTTACCGATCAGTATGATATCACCTGTATTTGTATAAGAGCCTGCGAAGCCGCATAATTTGTCCGCAAACCCTTTTAATATCGTATTGATGCGCCATTTCCCTTCCCGATCGATAAGCATGAAAAAGCATTCATCATCCTCAAAGTTCAGTTCTTCATGGCCAACATCATTGGCAAGCGAGTACGGTTTCGTAATTACATTATTGACCAATTCAATTCCAAACGGCATGGAAAATTCAAAATCTTCCTTTAAACTAAGATCCCAATCAAGATCGAGCGGTTTAAAATCGAAATCACTCCATTCGATTTCCTGTTTATCCGGAATGATTTCACCTTCCCTTTTAACCCATTTCCCTTTTGCCATTACCGAAACCGGTGCGGGTTCCTTTACATCGGTCAGGAAGTTGATGTTCGCTACCCTTCCAGTGGCAATATTGCCATGAAGGTATTCAATGTTATAATACCGTGCGATGTTGATAGTTGCCATATTGTATGCATCGATGACCGGAACACCATGCTCTATCGCTATTTTGATCAAGCAGTCTATGAAACCACCTTCATAAAAGGACGGCGGCGATCCATCTGTCGTATAAAAGAATTTGTCATAATGATCGATGCCCAGTTCATGGATTTCCCGTATCAGCTTTGGTAAATCCGGACGGATCGAAGAATGTCTTAACGATACATAATAGCCCTGCAGTAAGCGCGACATGACCTCATCGCCTGTCATTGCCTCATGATCACAATCGGCGCCGAACAAGGTCATTTTTGCTAAAGTCTTCTCTGAAGCTCCTGGAAAGTGTCCTTCAATTTTCTTCCTCATTCGCTTGGCTTCCTGAATCCAGTGCAGCATCATGTCATCCCCATCGAGAAGCTTCGGCCATCCAGTCAGTTCCCCGCCCTGTAATACGGCATCATGCTCCAGCCATGATTTAACGGCCCCATGGGAAAAGACCATATCTTCATCGATCAATTCCGTTTGTCCGTCAAAACGGCTCCACCAATACATTGTTACAGGAATGTTACGTAATTCTTTCAAAAGAGAAAACGCTTTCTTTTTATCTAACTGCAATAGAAACGGCAAGTTATCATTGATCAATGTCGTTGTGCCAAAATGAGATGCATAACGTGAAAAAGAAAGGGGATTATATAATTGAGAAGGGTGTGAATGCGGCTCAATATAACCCGGGACCAAGTACTGGTTTGTACAGTCTACCATTTCACAGCGGTCTATATTATCAGGAAGCTTATCGCCAACATATATGATGCGATCCTCATATATCCATATATTCGCCTTTACCCATTTTCGTAATGCCTGATTTAAATAAGTCGTATTTTTAAGCAGAATGTGTGGTGCCCTATTGCCATCCAGCACATCTATATGTTCTCTTAGATGTTTATTTTTCCATCTATAGCGCTGTTCAAGCATAAACATTCCCCCATAAGTTATTAGAAACAGATGTATGAAAAAAACCATTTTCAATCCAATTTTATTTCATAGTAACATACTTGCCCCATTAGAACAGTAATGTTATCCAGAATATTGTTAAATTTTTGTGAAGGGATGGACTTTAAATGAAGTTTAAACAAAATATCAGTATAATAAATGCATTAATGCGAATTACCTGTGGTTTTACATTTTTAACATGGGCTATGGCTAAAATGGTGAAAAAACCATGGAAAAACCAATCTTACATAATCGTGGTGATGCTTTCTGCCATGAAAATAGGCGAAGGCATACTCCGCTATTGTCCTGTCGTCGATGCGATGGAAAACGGACAGAACTTGATGAAAAGTGAATCAAAACAGGAAAATGAATCTAATCAATCTTATTCATATTAAGTTTTTTCTAAAGAAGAAGCTGACTCCGCTTAGAGTCAGCTTCTTTATATTATGATGAAAAATTGTATTTTATTGCTCGGTAGCCAATATCCGTTCGCCAAAATAAGCCAGCTTTCTCAATATGCCCTAACTCTTTATATACTTCAGCTTGCGCAGAGGCCAAATCTTTCCCTTTTGCAGCAACCAGAAGTACACGTCCGCCATTCGAGATGAAGTTCCCTTCATTATTGAGAGCCGTTCCAGCATGATAAACATGGGCTTTCTCATCAATCTTTTCCAAGCCTTTAATGATAGATCCCTTTTTATATTCCCCTGGATATCCATCAGCTGCGACGACCACTCCAAGCACGGCTTCTTCATGCCATTCAAGTTCTAAATCCTCTCCAGAAAGAACCGCTTCAAGCGTATCCACGAAATCTGTTTTTAGGCGCGGTAAAACAACTTGCGTTTCCGGATCGCCAAAACGTGCATTGAACTCAATGACTTTTGTGCCTTTTTCAGTAGCGATCAATCCGGCATATAATATTCCTGTAAAACTCCGATTCTCAGAAATCATCGCATTTACCGTGGGCTTAAGAATCGTTTCGACTGCAGTCTGAATCATTTCATCGGAAATTTGCGGCACCGGTGAGTATGCACCCATTCCACCTGTGTTCGGACCCTGATCTCCATCAAAAACCCGCTTATGATCCTGAGCAATGACCATCGGATACACTTTTTCCCCATTAACGAATGCCATCAATGAAAATTCCTCGCCATCAAGGAATTCCTCAATAACGACTTTGGCAGATGCTTCCCCGAACTTTGCCCCGACAAGCATATCATGGATGGCGTCTAACGCCTCTTCCATCGTCATAGCAACTACGACACCTTTTCCAGCAGCCAAACCATCCGCTTTTATGACGATGGGTGCACCCATTTTTTCGATATATGCCTTTGCTGAATCATAATCAGAGAATGTTTCATATTCCGCTGTCGGAATGCTGTAGTTCTTCATTAAATCTTTAGCAAAGGATTTACTTCCCTCGATGACAGCAGCACGGCCATTAGGGCCAAATACCTGTAATCCTGCCTCCGCAAAATCATCGGCAAGTCCATTCAACAAAGGTGTTTCGGGCCCGATCACCGTTAATGAAACTGCATTCTTTTTGGCAAAGGCAACCAATTCCCCGTGATTGTTTTCATCAATTGGAACAAGAGTCGCCACATCGGTCATCCCTGGATTTCCCGGTGCAGCAAAAACAGTCCCAACCCGTTTACTTTCAAATAGTTTGCGGGCTATGGCATGCTCCCTGCCGCCCCGGCCAATTACTAGTACATTCATTATCGCACCTCGTTTTTGATTAATGTTTAAAGTGACGAATTCCTGTAAACACCATTGTAATCCCATATTCATCAGCTTTCTTGATTGAATCCTCATCTTTAACAGATCCACCAGGCTGAATGATTGCCGTGACGCCCGCTTTTGCTGCCGCTTCTACAGTATCATCCATTGGGAAGAAAGCATCTGATGCCAATGCACTTCCTGTCGCTCTTTCCCCAGCTTGTTCCAGAGCAATTTTTGCAGCTCCTACACGGTTCATTTGACCTGCGCCAACACCTAATGTCATTTGATCGTTACAAACCACTATTGCATTCGACTTGACATGTTTCACGATTTTCCAGCCAAGTTCCATGGCTTTCCACTCTTCAGGGGTAGGCTCACGTTTCGTTGCCACTTTTACCTCTGCATCCTTTAAGCTATGTGCATCCCGATCTTGAATAAGTAATCCGCCTTCAATGGATGTCAATTTACGTTCAGGCTTTTTAACCGCGTCGAAATCGATCGTTAATAAACGTAGGTTTTTCTTGCTTGTCAATACTTCCACTGCCTCTTGTGTAAACCCAGGGGCAATGATGATTTCAAGGAAAATTTCATGAAGCTTTTCCGCTGTCGCCTTATCGACTTCACGGTTCAAAGCGATGATCCCACCGAAAATGGAGGTGGCATCTGCCTCATAAGCTTTTTCATATGCTTCCAAAATGGTCGCACCGACACCGACGCCGCAAGGATTCATATGTTTGACTGCAACTGCAGCAGGCTCATTGAATTCTTTAACGATTTGAAGTGCTGCATCAGCATCATTGATGTTGTTGTATGATAGTTCTTTTCCATGTAATTGCTTCGCTTCTGCAATTGAGAAAACGGAACCAAGCGGTTTTTTATAGAATGCGGCTTTTTGATGTGGATTTTCCCCATAACGAAGCGACTGTTTCAATTCATAGGTAACAGTCAATGATTCAGGATTTTCTTCATCGGCAAGCTCTGTCATATACTCTGAAATAACTGCATCATATGCTGCCGTATGCCGGAAAACTTTTGCAGCCAGGCGGCGATTCGTGGTTTTTGCTACCCCGCCGTTTTGTTTCAGCTCAGCCAATACGGTAGGATAATCATTGGAATCAACGATAACAGTCACATATTCGTGGTTTTTAGCAGAAGAACGAAGCATTGTCGGTCCACCGATATCGATGTTTTCAATAGCATCTTCCACAGTGACTTCCGGTTTGGAAATAGTCGCTTGGAATGGATATAGGTTTACACAGACAAGTTGAATGGGTTCAATATTATGCTCAGCTAGCTGTTCTGCGTGACTTTTGTCATCATGTTTTGCCAACACTGCTCCATGGACATTCGGGTGAAGCGTTTTAACACGTCCATCCAATATTTCCGGGAAACCGGTGACGTCACTGATTCCGATAACCTCAATACCATTTTCCTGAAGCGTTTTTTTGGTACCGCCTGTAGAAATGATTTCAAAACCTGCTTCAATTAAACCTTGAGCAAATTCTACGATACCTGTTTTATCCGATACACTAATTAATGCGCGTTTCTTCATGTTATGTTGGTCCCTCCATTAAGTAAGTTTCTTGTGGCATAGCTCCTGCAAAACTGATGGATACAAGTCATGCTCCATTTCCTGAATCCTTTTCTGAAGGATGTCTTTCGTATCCCCTTCAAGAATTGGCACTGTTTTTTGGGCAATGACCGGTCCTGTGTCCATTCCATCATCAACATAATGAACGGTTACCCCCGTTTCCTTCACTCCGGCATCAAAAGCCTGGCCAATTGCATCCTTGCCTGGAAAACTAGGCAGAAGTGAAGGGTGGATGTTCATAATCCTCTGTGAATACTTTTGTAATAATGTCGGACCGATCAAACGCATATAACCAGCAAGAATGATGAATTCTATCTCATACTGGCGAAGTTTTTCCAGGATTTCCGATTCATATTCAGTCTTGTTGGAGTAATTCTTTGCTGAAAAGGAGAAAGAGTCAATATTCTCAAGCTTTGCTCTCTCAAGCACATATGCGTCTTCACGATCGCAAACGACAAGACAGATTTCCGCCTCCAACTTTCCACTTTTTATTGCTTCAGCAATTGATTGAAAATTACTACCGTTACCTGATGCAAAAACAGCAAGGCGTTTCATTATTTGAACGACACTCCATTTCCATCCACGATCGTTCCAATAATTGAGGCTTCTTCACCGCAAGACTTTAGGTGGGCTAGCACATCCGATGCCACTTCTTTTTTGACGACAGCCGTCATCCCAATACCCATATTGAAGATATTGAACATTTCCTCTTTTACAAGGTTTCCTTTTTCTTCAAGGAATGAAAATATAGTTGGAATTTCCCAGCTTCCAAGCTCGATTTCAACACCGCATCCTTCAGGAAGGATACGCGGAATATTCTCGATGAATCCTCCACCGGTGATATGGGCAAGACCATTAACCTCAAATTTTTCCAACGTCGATAAAACGGACTTCACATAGATTTTCGTCGGTTTTAATAATTCCTCTCCCAACTTGCAATCCAGTTCCGGTACGAAGTCATGAAGCCCCATACCTGAGTCTTCAAGAAGGATCTTACGAACAAGGGAATACCCATTACTGTGTATGCCGCTTGAAGCGAGTCCAATAACAACATCACCAGCCGAGATCGCTTCACCAGTAATCAGACGTGATTTTTCAACGGCACCTACAGTAAATCCTGCCACATCGTATTCTTCCGTCTCATACATGCCCGGCATTTCAGCCGTTTCTCCGCCGATTAAAGCACAGCCCGCCTGCTCACAGCCATCTGCAATTCCTTTGACGATCATTTCAATTCGTTCAGGATCTGCTTTACCGCAGGCAATATAATCTAAAAAGTATAAAGGTGCAGCACCTTGAACGACAACATCATTGACGCACATAGCTACACAATCCACTCCAATTGTATCGTGTTTATCCATCATGAACGCCAACAAAAGTTTTGTACCCACTCCATCCGTACCAGAAATGAGCACAGGTTCTTTAAGGTTCAAGGAAGATAAATCAAACATGCCGCCGAAACCGCCCAGACCATTCATTACTTCTGGACGAAATGTGCGCTTTACATGTTTCTTCATTCGATTTACCGCTTCATAACCAGCCTCAATATCCACACCAGCCTGTTTATATGCATTAGCCATTTGAAATCCTCCTCCGAAAATCAATCATCATTGCCGACTTGATTAACATTTTGTTTTTTCTCGTTCGTATTCAAAAATTTCAGTCGGATAATTTCCGGTGAAACAAGCTAGGCATGAACCGCGCGTTTCTCCAGGAAACGGTCGTCCAATTGCTTCGACCATACCTTCGACACTTAAAAAAGTTAAGGAATCAGCTTCAATGATTTCCCTTATTTCCTCCACCGATTTTGAGCTCGCAATCAGTTCTTCCTTTTTAGACGTGTCTATGCCATAAAAACATGGATTCTTGATCGGTGGTGAGCTGATTACTACATGCACTTCTTTCGCTCCGGCATCTTTTAACATGCGGACAATCCTTCTGCTCGTTGTCCCACGGACGATTGAATCATCAACCATTATGACCCGCTTGCCTTCCACTACCCCTCTTACAGGTGATAGTTTCATCTTTACGCCTTGTTCACGCAGACTTTGTGATGGCTGAATGAAAGTCCGTCCAACATAACGGTTCTTTATTAAACCCATTTCATAAGGAATGCCTGCAGCTTCAGCATAGCCAATCGCCGCCGAGATGCTGGAATCAGGTACACCTGTAACTACGTCTGCTTCAATTTTGGTTTCGAGTGCCATTTGCTTACCAAGGTTTTTCCGTGCCGTATGAACATTGATACCATCAATGTTGCTATCCGGACGGGAAAAATACACGTACTCCATCGTGCACATTGCCTGTTGGCTGGAAAGCGAAAAGTATTCGGATGTGATTCCCTCATCATTAATGACAACGAGTTCACCCGGCTCAATATCGCGGATGAATTCTGCACCTACAATATCAAGTGCACATGTTTCGGATGCAGCGAAATATGCATCGCCTATTTTCCCCAAGGAAAGTGGACGGAAGCCATGCGGATCTCTTGCCATGATCATTTGGGTTTCGGTCATGATGACAAAGGCATAGGCTCCCTTCAGCATGCTTAAACTGTTCTTCACAGAATCTCTTACATCCGAGTAGCCGGAGCGTTTAATCAGATGTGCCAGAACTTCCGTATCAGAGGTCGTTTGAAAAATGCTTCCTTGTCCTTCAAGCTGTGCTTTTAATTGATGGGCATTGACGATATTCCCATTATGAGCAAGGGCCAGCCCTCCTGTATGAGAATTGAACAGGAAAGGCTGAACATTTTGATACCCGCCGCCGCCTGCCGTTGTATAACGGACATGGCCTATTGCCGCTTTACCGCTACCGGAAAGTGCCTGCATTTTTTCCGCAGTGAATATCTCTGTGACAAGTCCTTCGCCCTTAGAGATGGACATCTGCTCACCATCCGTCACGACGATGCCCGCTCCCTCTTGACCACGATGTTGCAAGCTATGCAAACCGTAGTAAGCAAGCTGCGCTGCATCGGGATGTCCCCAGACTCCAACAACACCACACTCTTCGTTTAGGCTTCTTATTTCAGCAAGCATGGTATGGCTCCCTTCCAAGCTGTTTGTAAATCTTCAACGTCCGCTTCCAACACTTTGCTATCACTTGTTGCTACGACTAATTTATTATCAGCCGTTACTGAGCCTATGCAAATCGCATCTTCAACAAGAGCTTCAAATGACGCTTGATTATCAGGATTGATGGACAGTAAGAATCGTGATTGCGTTTCACTGAATAATTCAGATACAGGTTCCCCGGATATATTCACTTTTGCCCCTAGTTTGCTAGCCCCGAATAAAGATTCAGCTAAAGCCACTGCCAAACCGCCTTCCGAAAGGTCATGGGCTGATGCAACAAGTCCGTTTTGAATTGCCGTCAGAATTTGCTGCTGACGTTTTTGTTCAAGGTCCAAATCAAGTTCTGGAGCGCGTCCAAAGATTTTACCCTCGAGCATTTTCTGTAATTCACTGCCTCCGAATTCAACTTTCGCTTCACCGACCACGTAAATCAAATCGGATTCATTTTTAAATGTTTGTGTTGTGATGTGCTTAAGGTCATTGACTAGACCAACCATTCCAACTACAGGCGTCGGATAAATCGCTTCACCATTCGTTTCATTATAAAGGGAAACATTTCCGCCGATTACGGGAGTACTTAAGCTTCTGCAAGCTTCACTCATACCGTCTGCCGCTTTTTCCAGTTGCCAGAATATTTCTGGTTTTTCTGGATTCCCAAAGTTCAAGCAATCCGTAATCGCTAAAGGTTCCGCACCCGAGCAAATGATGTTACGGGCTGCTTCAGCCACAGCGATTTTGCCGCCTGTTTCAGGATCTAAATAAATAAAGCGGGAGTTACAATCCGTCGTCATGGCAAGGGCTTTATTCGTACCACGTACACGCACTACCGCTGCATCCGATCCAGGTGAGACGACTGTATTCGTGCGGACCATGTAATCATACTGGTCGTAGACCCATTCCTTACTCGAAATTGTCGGTTGCTTCAATAGTGATACCAATGTTTCTTTATAATCTTCAATGACTGGCACTTCTGCCGTCATGCTTTGGAAGTCACGGAAATATTGCGGCTCTGCAGATGGCTTGTGATAAATAGGAGCTTCTTCAGCCAATGCATCAACCGGAACCTCAGCAACGATTTCACCTTGATGGGAAAGGGTTAGGTTTTTATCATCCGTTACTACACCAACAGCAACCGCTTCTAGGTCATATTTCGTAAACAAGTCGACGATTTCCTGTTCGCGTCCTTTAGTGACAACGATCAGCATCCGCTCTTGTGATTCAGATAGCATCATTTCATATGCTGTCATTCCCGTTTCACGCTGCGGTACCAAATCCAGGTTCATTTTTATTCCTGAGCCAGCTTTACTCGCCATCTCGGCAGATGAGCTTGTAAGACCTGCTGCTCCCATATCCTGAATGCCAACAAGGGCATCATTTTGAATCAATTCAAGGCATGCTTCCAAAAGCAGCTTCTCCATGAATGGATCGCCTACTTGTACGGCAGGCCGTTTCTCTTCCGAAGACTCTGATAGCTCTTCAGATGCAAATGTTGCTCCATGAATACCATCACGTCCAGTTTTGGCACCCACATACATCACTGTGTTGCCCACTCCATGCGCTTGGCCTTTTTTAATGTCCTTATGATCGATCAAACCGACACACATTGCATTGACAAGAGGATTTCCTTCATACGATGGATCAAATTGAATTTCTCCGCCGACAGTTGGAATTCCGATACAATTCCCGTATCCTGCAATCCCTGCAACCACTTCTTTAAATAAATATTTCACACGATCATTGTCTAGCTCACCGAAGCGAAGCGAGTTTAACATCGCAATCGGACGGGCTCCCATGGAGAAAACATCACGGATAATTCCGCCGACACCAGTAGCGGCACCTTGATAAGGCTCTATTGCCGAAGGGTGGTTATGACTTTCAATTTTAAAAACGACAGCCTGATCGTCACCGATATCAACGATACCTGCTCCTTCACCAGGACCTTGTAGCACTTTCTCCCCTGTAATCGGGAATTTCCTTAAGATGGGTTTTGAATTTTTGTAGGAACAATGCTCTGACCACATAACCGAAAACAATCCAGTTTCCGTATAATTCGGCAGTCTGCCTAAGATTTTCTCCACCATTGCAAATTCATCATCGGATAGTCCCATTGTTGCGTACAATCGATCCGATTTAATTTTTTCCGGACTTGGTTCAAGCTGTAATAACATGTGATTCCCTCCAGTTTTTTACGATGGATTGAAAAATCTTTAAGCCGTCTTTACTGCCAAGCAGCGAATCAACAGCACGTTCGGGATGAGGCATCATTCCGAGGACATTTCCTTGTTCATTTGTAATTCCCGCTATTTGCTCCAAGCTTCCGTTTGGATTTTCACCATCATACGTGAACAAGATGCGGTTATTTTGTTTTAATTCAGCCAATGTCTCATTATCGCAGTAGTAATTCCCTTCACCATGGGCAACAGGGATCGTAATCGTTTCATTTAATTCATATCCTGTCGTGAACATCGATTGATTATTTTCAACCTTCAGTCCTACATTGCGGCAAATGAATTTCAAGCCTTCATTACGGCGCATCGCACCAGGTAAAAGTCCTGCTTCAAGTAAAATCTGAAAACCATTGCAGACACCCAATACAGGCTTTCCTGCTTGTGCCGCTTTTACGACTTCTGCCATTACATTCGAAAATCTTGCAATTGCTCCAGAGCGTAAATAGTCTCCATAAGAGAAACCTCCAGGAAGAAGAATCCCATCATACTGATCTAGATTGTCTGTAGAGTGCCAAACATACTCCACTTCTTCCCCCAGTGCATCCTTTATCGCATGGTACATATCGACATCACAATTGGAACCAGGGAAAACTATGACAGCAAATTTCATTGGGTGATAACCTCCTCAACATCATAACGGTAAGCTTCAATTACCGTATTGGCCAATAGTTTTTCACACATTTCCTTCACAAGTTGATCTAAATCACGATCCGTATCCTTAATTGTAAGTTCAATGTATTTCCCCACTCGAACATCACTAACTTCGTTATAAGTCAAACTATGAAGTGATTGTTGCACTGCTGCTCCCTGTGGATCTAGTACACTTTCGCGTAGTGTGATATATACCTTAACCTTATACATGTTGAGTGCCCTCCAACTTTGCTAGTATTTTTTCGTAAGCATCTGTTAAACTTCCTAAATCACGGCGGAATACATCTTTGTCTAACTTTTCGTTCGTATTAATATCCCATAAGCGGCAGGTATCAGGTGAAATTTCATCCGCCAGCAGAATGTCTCCATTCGAGGTTTTACCAAACTCTAATTTAAAATCAATCAATTTAATGTCTAACTCTTTAAAGAAGGAAGTTAAGACGATACTGATTTCTTGTGCCTTTTCTTTTAAAATCGCTACATCTTCCTTGCTTGCAAGTTCCAATTCTTCAATATGGTCTTCCGTTAACAGAGGATCGCCGAGTTCGTCATCTTTATAGTAAAACTCAATCAGCGTTTTCTTGAGCGGCTGGCCTTCTTCAATGCCAGTTCTTTTAGAAAAACTGCCGGCAGCCGTATTTCTGACAACGACTTCAAGTGGAATGATGGATACCCTCTTGACTAGCTGCTCCCGGTCGGAAAGCATTTCAATAAAATGGGATGGGATATTCTCTTGGGCAAGCTTTGAAAATAGTAAGCTAGTAATTTGATTATTCAACTTACCTTTTCCGGCAATCTCTGACTTCTTCTCACCATTAAACGCTGTTGCCGAATCCTTGTATTCCACCCAAACTATTTCACTGTTGTCCGTTGCAAAAATCTGTTTCGCTTTTCCTTCATACAACAATTCTCGTTTTTCCATCTGTCCAGACCCCCACATTGTGAATATTATGAATCTTCCTGCCATTGATCAGGCTTGGCAAACATATTACCGTTTAGAGGTGCCATGTTTGCCGCCTTCACTTTTATAAACCTAAACGATCAAAGATTACATCAACATTTTTCAGGTGATGTGTAGGATCGAAACAATCATCAAGTTCTTCTTTCGTAAGCAAGCTTGTGATTTTATCATCCTTTTCGATCAGGCTTCTGAATGGAACCTGAAGCTCCCATGCTTCCATCGCTTTCGGCTGAACCGTATCATAAGCTTCTTCACGGACAAGTCCTTTATCGATAAGGGAAAGCAGTACACGTTGTGAGAAAATCAATCCAAGCGTACGGTCCATATTGCGTTTCATATTTTCTGGATAAACGGTCAAGTTCTTCACTATGTTGCTGAAACGGTTCAGCATGTAGTTTAATGCGATCGTTGCATCCGGCAAGATGATGCGCTCAGCAGAAGAATGCGAAATGTCACGTTCATGCCATAATGGCACATTCTCATATGCTGTCATCATGTAACCGCGGATTACACGAGCCATACCCGTCATATTTTCAGAACCGATTGGATTCCGTTTATGAGGCATTGCCGAAGATCCTTTTTGTCCTTTTGCAAAGAATTCTTCCACTTCGCGTGTTTCACTTTTTTGCAAGCCGCGAATTTCAACTGCGAATTTTTCAATTGATGTCGCAATTAAAGCCAATGTGCTCATATAATGTGCGTGACGATCGCGCTGCAATGTTTGTGTTGAAATTGGCGCTGCTTCAAGGCCAAGCTTTTCACAAACGAATTTTTCAACGAACGGGTCGATGTTTGCGTAAGTTCCGACAGCTCCAGAGATTTTCCCAACCTCTATGTTCTTTCTAGCTTCTTCAAAACGTTCGACATTGCGTTTCATTTCTTGATACCAAAGAGCCAGTTTCAACCCAAAAGTGGTCGGTTCAGCATGAACTCCATGTGTACGTCCCATTTGAACCGTGTATTTATGTTCTTTCGCTTTATTTTTCAGGATCTCCACGAAGTTATTTAAATCCTTGGCAAGTATCTCATTCGCTTGCTTTATCACATATGAAAGAGCTGTATCCACCACATCAGTGGAAGTCAGTCCGTAATGGACCCATTTCCGTTCTTCACCCAACGTTTCAGAAACCGCACGTGTAAAAGCAACAACATCGTGGCGTGTATCTTTTTCGATTTCATTGATACGGTCTACATCGAATGTAGCATTTTCACGAAGAAGCTTCACATCTTCTTTAGGAATGACACCTAGCTCAGACCATGCTTCACAAGCTAAGATTTCAACTTCCAACCACGCATTAAAGCGGTTCTTTTCTGTCCAAATGTTTCCCATCTCTGGGCGGGTATAACGTTCAATCATTTTACTTCCTCCGTTTCAACCTGTTGATTCCATATTTTGCTTCGATCACTTTCCAAAAGAGCTTCCTCAATCGTTGGACGTAAAATATTCACATGACCCATTTTCCGCTTAAGCTTGGCTTCTTTCTTACCGTAAAGGTGAACCTTCCAATCTGAAAGCGTCGGAATTTCATCCATTAAGGGCCTGACATGCTCACCTAGGATGTTTATCATTACCACAGGCTTCAATAACTCCGTATTTCCGAGCGGCCAATTGCAGACAGCCCTTATATGCTGTTCGAACTGTGAAGTCTCACATGCTTCCATTGTATAATGGCCTGAGTTATGAGGTCTTGGAGCTAATTCATTAATGATGATATCATCCTGAGCGGTTAAAAACATCTCGACCGCCAATGTCCCCACCAAATCAAGTTTCTCTGCAAGCTGCAAAGCTTCATTAATAGCTTTCCGTTCAGCTTGTTGACTAATACGGGCGGGAACAATGCTTTTATGAAGAATGTTTTTAACATGAATGTTTTCTGCAATCGGAAAATGACTTGTCTCGCCATCTGCCTTGCGCGTCACGATAATGGATATTTCTTTTACGAAAGGAATCCAGGCTTCCAGCACACATATACCTGTTTTGAGCAGGGATTCAGCCTTTTTGATGTCGGCTTCTTCCTTAATGACCAACTGCCCTTTTCCATCATAACCGCCCCGCGTCGTTTTTAACACACTAGGGTACCCTAATTTCTCTATATGAAGGTAAATTTCTGAAATATCCTGTATTTCCTGATATGGAGCAACGGAAGCTCCTGCATCAGATATGGCTTTTTTTTCCGTCAGCCTATCCTGTGTCAGCTTTAATAATTCTGAGTCCTGTGGAAGAAATGCATGTTGCTTTAACCAATCCAGTGCTTCTGAACTGATATTTTCAAACTCGTATGTTATGACGTCACTGACCTCAGCCAACCTTTTCAATGCTTCGATATCATCATAAGCACCAGTGATTTCAATATCCGCCACTTGAGCACATGGACCTTCTGCTGTCGGCTCAAGGACCGCTATCTTAAAGCCCGATGCCTTAGCCGATAAGGCCATCATCCTGCCCAATTGTCCACCGCCGATTATTCCAATGGTCTGTCCCGGTAAAATGATTGTATTATTTAAGTTGTTCACTGCTCTGTAACACCTTTTCTCTCGTTTCGTCTCGTAAAGCCTCTAACCTATCAGCAATGTCAGAATCAAAAGCTGCTAATATTTGAGCCGCAAACAAACCGGCATTGACTGCGCCCGCTTTTCCGATCGCAACCGTTGCAACCGGTACGCCACCAGGCATTTGAACAATCGATAATAACGAATCCATCCCATTTAATGCCTTCGACTGTATTGGCACGCCTATCACAGGGACAATCGTTTTAGCGGCGGTCATACCTGGAAGATGTGCAGCCCCGCCTGCTCCGGCAATAATCACTTTAATATCTCTATCTTTTGCACTCTCTGCATATTCAAATAGTAAATCCGGCGTCCGGTGGGCGGAAACGACTCTTTTTTCATAGGGAATCTCAAGCTGTTCCAATGATTCACAAGCGTATTTCATCGTTTCCCAATCCGAGACACTTCCCATAATAACCCCAACTTGCGGTTTCATATCATCTTTCCCTCCAACACTCATATTATGGCGTCCCGGGTATGCAGACGGACGCTTATCATTTATCTATAACATGTAAATTAAAAAACCGGACAGGTTGCTTCCTCATCGAGAAAGCAACCTGTCCGGAGAAGAAAGCCCTTTTGAAAAAACAAAAAGACTTGGCTAGTTTCCGAAATAGTCAGATGCTTTTCTCATAGTCCGATGATTTACGGTCATCAGGTAGAAACTTTTGGGCCATATCCCCATGATTATATGAGATGTATTAATGTAACTTCATCTTACCTTCCGGGCATTTTAATGTCAAGTTAAAATCGAATATTTTTACATGATATTAATTAATCGTTCGTGTTTTACTCAATTAATTTTGCTTCGAATACAATTTTTCGATCAACTGGCACATAATGGACCTTGCCATTCTCGATTCTCTCGGCAAAGATAGGCTCTTCCGTTCTCCTTACAGGAAAATACCCTGCCTCTTTAATTCGATCTAAACATGCATTGATTGTCTCGCCCTCGATAACTTCAAACTTTTCCTTACTCTTTTTACTCACAATACCTATTCCTTCCATAATTCTATTTTGTCTGTCTTCTTCCTTAGCATTTAACTTGTATTATTATCATTAATAAATTCTTCCTAGTATAATGAAAAGAACAAGTAAAGACAAGAATACATTTCAAAAAAATCGATTACATTATAATGGAAATTCCATAATGCCTAAGATTATGATATCCCTGTCTTCCGTAAAAGCACCTACACCCATAAATTATACATCCTCTTCACTATCCTACCCTTCTTCCCCTCTGAATTACTATAGCCTTATTCATGAAATTAACCTCTGCTCCATATTCGTATCTTGCTCTCGCGAATTATTTCAATTCAAGTAAGACCGATTTTATAAGTCAGCTGTTGTAATTTGAGAGAATTTAACGAAGGTCGACTTATTTCACTTTAGGTTGAATTAATTAGCCTGTGGGTCGATTTATTTTATTTTAGGTCGAAAAAGTTAGGCTGCAGGTCGATTAGATGTTAATTTACGTCACTCATCCCTGAAAGCCGAAAAGATTGCAATACAAAAAAGACCAGCCGGATGGCTGATCTTAATAAATGGCTTGGCGGCGTCCTACTCTCACAGGGGGAAACCCCCAACTACCATCGGCGCTG
>NZ_JAZHFU010000017.1:0-73315 GCF_036541465.1 Bacillus sp. CFBP9009
TCTAAAACTGCATTTGATTTTTCGTCTATCGTATATTTAGTCAAAAAAACTGCACCTCCAATTGTTAGATGTTGTCTAACAATTGGGGTGCAGTTCATTCAGGGCTCTTTTTCTTATGCAAAAAAAGGGGCGGATCATTGAGAATTCCATTGAGTTTCATCTGCCCAAGTTTAATAGACCACACAATCAGTTTAAGTTTTTTGCACCAAAACCACGCATTCTGCTATTAAATTTCGCTCTAATTTTAATATAGATTATAAAATGAACAATAGTAGATGAATTCTTGTAAATAAATTATAAAATAATCATCAAAAAATAAAATTATTATTAGAATTTTCAGTATACAATGAATGTTAAATAACGAGGAGGTCTATCAAAATGAAAGCGGATACAATGAATGGAATAACGACTTTATGAAGGAACAGGATTGCATACAAAAGACAGTACTTCCCATATTAATGAACGACCGGAATATAGCTGAGCACCCAGATGGCGGTGTAAGGCGGAATTGGAAAGCGGCACATAACTGGGAGTGTTTTGCTTCGAATCCTCAATAAGAGCTGGAAGAGGGTGAAAACTCTGGGGAATCCAACGATGCACCACGGGCAATGTGCATTTGTGAAACAGGATTGGCCCAAGAATAAATTAAGTTCCAAGACCTTTCTCCCGTAATTTGCTGGTTAGGCTATGGGGGCGTGCCGAATTTGGATAATTTTAAACGATATGGCGGCAAGCGGAGAACTAAAAGCCCTATCGTAATCGACGTTGTATCCTGGTACTGTTGCCTTACCAAATCGTGAGACAGAAGCAATGAGAGGATCGGATATGGGTATTATATAATAGGGGGAATAATTATGGGATCACCAAATGTGGTGACAAATACGAAACAAGAGAAGCCGCAAATTCAATCAACTACTAATATACTGAAGTTTATAATATACAGTTTAATAGGAAGTTTTATGTTTTTTATTCCTATTACCATTAATGGTGTTTCAAGCATACCAATTGATCATATAGTAACATGGATCAAAGTAACACTGCCTTCAGCCGTTCCTATTTATGCTCTTATTGTCATTCTATTAGGAGCTGTTTATCCATTTATTTCAAAAAGTTGGAGCAAGGATAAGGTATCAATAGTTTTTTCTTTTTTAAAAGTAATAGGTGCTGTTGTTGCGATCTTAATATATTTTAAGATTGGGCCCGAATGGTTAATGGCCCCGAGTATGGGTCCTTTCCTTTTCGAAAAACTTGTCATACCTGTAGGGCTTGTCGTTCCTTTTGGTGCTCTATTTTTGGCGCTTCTCATTGGATACGGGCTTCTAGAATTTTTGGGTGTACTGATGCAGCCAATCATGAGGCCGATATTTAAAACGCCAGGGCGTTCAGCAGTTGATATGGTCGCTGATTTAGCAGGAAGCTACTCTATTGGTATGCTTATTACGAATCGACTATATAAAGAAGGAAAATACACGCTTAAAGAAGCCGCTATTATTGCAACTGGTTTTTCAACCGTTTCAGCAACGTTCATGATCGTTGTAGCAAAAACTCTCGGGCTTATGGACATATGGTCCCTTTTCTTTTGGGTTTCTTTAGGGATAACGTACCTTGTCACTGCCATTACCGTACGTATTTGGCCATTAAATAAAATGAGCGACGATTATTATTCGGATAATGCCGATCCAGAAGAGGTTATCAAAGAAGGACTTCTCAAAAATGCCTGGTATAGTGCGATGGTTGGAGCAAACAATTCCGTAAGTCTTGGCAGAAATTTATGGGATAACTTAAAGGACGGTTTTCTTATGACAATGAGCATTCTGCCGTCCATTTTATCGGTTGGTCTCATTAGCCTTGTATTAGCGGAGTATACTCCAGTATTTAATTTACTTGGCTATCTTTTTTACCCATTTACTTGGGCATTGCAAATACCTGAACCATTTTTGGCTGCAAAAGCTTCAGCTATAGGAATTGCAGAAATGTTCCTGCCGGCGCTTCTCGTAGTTGAAGCACCTCTGGTAACTAAGTTCATTATTGCCGTGGTATCTGTATCATCCATATTGTTCTTTTCAGCGACGATCCCTTGTATCCTATCAACCGAAATCCCAATCAGCATTACGAAGTTGATTGTAATCTGGTTTGAACGGACGCTCATCACGTTAATTATTACTGCACCTATCGCAATATTGCTGCTTTAGTACAAATCAACGAATCTAAATTCGATCACAAATCGAACGGGTGCGTTCGTATTATAAGGTCGACCAGTAAAAATTACTGGTTGACCTTTTTTTAATAGAATCTTTTATATCAGTAGGCATGGTAGGACTTACGGGTGCGCGGGGCATTTGAAGGCTTGTTGGGACATAGTATAAATTATTTGGAGCAGCATCATCACAGAAAAGGATATTAATTGAGTTTATATGTTTCTAGCAAAACATATTTATATCTTTCGAGAATTTCGACATTATATTGACAATAATATAGATACTCATTAGAATTGAAAATGATTCTCAATATGGTACTGGAGGCACCAATGTTATGTCGAAAAGAAGAAACAGCAAACAAGTGTTATTTATATCCGCAATCGTTTTAATTTTATCAACGCTTTTACTTGGATGTACAAATGAATCAAAAGAAAATTCAACTTCAAATAAAGACAGTAAAGACATGCTTACTTTGGCTTGGCCTAGGGATATAGGTGAAATGAATCCGCATGTCTATAATCCTTCTCAATTATTCGCTACATCAATGATATATGAACCTTTGGTTAGCTACCAAGATGGAGGCGAGCTGAAACCGCATTTAGCTGAATCTTGGGAAATTTCCAAGGATGGGAAGGAATATACTTTCAACCTGCGTCAAGATGTGAAATTTTCTGACGGTACGAGCTTTAATGCTGAAATTGTGAAAAAGAACTTTGATACTATATTGAAAAATGTTGATTTACATAGTTGGTTGGGCTTTATTCCGAAAGTGGATCAAACGGAAGTAATTGACCAAAACACATTTAAACTAACATTAAAGGAGCCATATTATCCTACTATTCAAGAGTTAGCCGTTGTTCGTCCAGTCCGATTCTTAGGTGATGCTGGATTCCCTAAAGATGGTGACACTTCTAAAGGTGTTACAAAACCAGTCGGTACAGGCCCATGGATTTTGGAAGAACATAAAGCAGATGAATATGCTATTTTCAAACGCAATGAAAATTATTGGGGTGAACTCCCTAAAGTTAAGAAAATCAAAGTCAAGATCATTCCTGATGCGGAAACCCGTGTTCTTGCTTTTGAAAAAGGTGACCTGGACCTAATTTATGGTGAAGGTGCTATCAGTCTAGATGCTTTCAAACAATTAGAAACAACAGGTAACTATGAGACTAGTATTTCTGATCCGGTTGCGACAAGACAACTAGTTATGAATACGAAGAAAGAACAACTTTCAGATTTACGTGTTCGTCAAGCGTTACAATATGGATTTAATAAAAAAGCAATGGTTGACGGAGTTACTTCTGGGTTGGAAGAGAAGGCAGATTTCATTTTACCGACAAACTTCCCGTATACTTCAGACATTGAAGTAACAGCGATTGATTATAATGTCGAAAAAGCAAAAGCTTTATTAGATGAAGCAGGATGGAAGCTTCCAAAAGGAAAAACCGTTCGTGAGAAAGACGGAAAGCCGCTTGAAATCGAGTTAATGTACGACTCTGCAGAATCGATTCAAAAAGCAATGGCCGAAACATTACAATCTGAGTGGGCGGCACTAGGTGTTAAATTGAATATCGTTGGAGTTGAGCTTACGGTACAAATTGAAAGATTCAAAGCTAATGATTTTGAATTGAATTTCTTTAGTAACTATGGCGCTCCATATGATCCACATACTTTCGTAAATGTCGTTGGTTCAGAAGGATTTGGTTTTAACGAAGCCATTTCATCTTATCCGAACAGAGATGAGTTGTTAAAACAAATTGCAGATGTTCCTGGAACAACAGATGAAAAAGAACGTCAAGAACTTTACTCAACCATTTTGGAATCACTGCAAGACCAAGGAGCGATTGTGCCTATTTCTTATATTAAGAAAATAGCTGTTTACCAAAAAGATGTATCTAATTTTACCTTCCCTGCTAACCGGGATGAACATCCATTCACAGGAATTAGCATCGAGAAGTAAGTTACAGGAGGGTTTTCATGGGCACTTATATCTTGAAACGAATTATGGCCATTATTCCCATCTTTCTTTTGGCCACTCTTCTAACGTTTGGAATGATTCACCTTTCACCTGTGGACCCAGCTGAGGCATATTTATCTGCAGCACATATCCAATCTACAGATGAGATATTGGCTCAGAAAAGACATGAGTTTGGCTTAGATCAACCCCTCCATGTTCAATATGTAAATTCTATTATTAAGATATGCCAATTTGATTTTGGCATATCTTATCTTTCGAATAAACCTGTTTGGGAAGAGGTTACATATCGAATGCCAGCGACCATTCAGTTAGCTTTAGGTAGCATCATATTAGCTATCCTGGTCAGTGTCCCTCTTGGATTTTTGGCAGGCATAAAGAAAAACAGTGTTATTGACCATTTTAGTCGCCTTCTCTCTTTTTTCGGGGCATCCATCCCCTCTTTTTGGCTTGGTTATTTATTGATTTTTTTCTTTTCTGTTAAACTCGACTTGTTCCCTGTTGAAGGAATCGGGACTTGGCAACATCTGGTTCTCCCTTCCGTTACTTTAGCTTTGCCATTAATAGCCTTGTATACTCGATTGTTACGTGCTAGCGTTCTTGAAAATTTACAGGAACCTTATATCCTTTTTGCTCGCACAAGAGGGATTCATGAAAAAGTCATTATGGGAAAACATGTATTGAGAATAGCCATATCTCCTATGATTACTGGTCTAGGGATGAATTTAGGAAAGCTGCTGACTGGAACCATTATCGTCGAAGCGGTATTTTCCTGGCCAGGATTTGGTCGTTATTTTATTGAAGCTATTTTTAATCGGGATGTTCCTGTCATTCAATGCTATGTGCTTTTAGCAGCGGGACTATTCATTTTTAGCAACTTGATTGTTGACCTTATTCAAATGTGTATCGACCCACGCATCTCCAGAAAAGGAGGGCAACGTCAATGATAACAAGTCTTCGTATTATGATGAAAAGTCAGAAAGTGATTGTCCTTTGTTCGATAATATTGAGCTTCCTATTTATCATCACCATCTTGGCTCCTTGGATTGCACCTAATGATCCTATTGCTGTAAATTTAGCTAATAAACTACAGCCCTCTTCCTTTGAGTATCCATTAGGAACTGATCATTTAGGAAGATGCACGTTATCACGCATCTTATATGGAGCTCGCATTTCTTTAGGATTTGCCACATTAATCTTTATTTCATCTTTAGGCATCGGTTTGATTGTTGGAACCATTGCTGGTTATAAAGGTGGATGGGTGGACCAGGTGCTAATGAGACTTTGTGATGGTGTTATGGCATTTCCGAATCTTTTGCTCATTCTTGGACTTGTTGGTATATTGGGACCTGGCCTTAAACAGGTCATCTTAGCATTGATGCTTGTGCAATGGGTGTATTATGCGAGAATTTTCCGAGGAATGGTACTTAGTCTGAAAGAACAAAACTATATAGCTGCAGCTAAAATAAGCGGTTCTTCTCAATGGAAGATAATAAAGAAACATATCGTTCCAAATGTTCTTCCTCCGCTCGCTGTTATGGGTACATTAGAAATGGGTTGGGCCATCATGGATATATCGGCCATGTCGTTTCTAGGTTTAGGTGTGCAACCCCCTACACCAGAATGGGGAGCAATGATTCATGAAGGGAAATCGTATATTCGGACGAATCCAGAATTAATGCTATATCCAGGTTTGATGATTATGCTCGTTGTCGTCACCTTCAATTTATTAGGCGAAGCGCTATCAGAACGTTTTGGAGTCAAACGTCGTTAATAAAAAGGAATGAGAAGATTGGGAACAGAACGGTCGAATGTATTAAAAGTGAGCAGTCTACATGTACAAGTAAAAACAAAAGAAGGTGCTTCCACCCTCGTTCAGGATATTAATTTTGAACTGGAAAAAGGGAAGGTACTGGGGCTTGTTGGGGAAAGTGGGAGTGGTAAAACCGTTACGAGTATGTCCATTCTACAGCTTCTTGATCGGAGAACATCGACCATTGAAGGTAGCATTACCCTCCAAGGACGAGAATTGAATGGTTTAGACGATAAAGAAATACGTGAAATTCGCGGCAAGGATATTGCCTTTATTATGCAAAATCCGATGAATGCATTTACGCCTGTTTTTACAATTGGCAATCAATTTATCGAAACGATTAGGTCTCATACCTCATTGAATAAAAGACAAGCAAAAGAGCTTGCCATCGATGCGATGCAAAATGTAAACCTGCCAGATCCCGCGAAACTATTAAAAAGCTATCCTTTTCAATTGAGTGGAGGTATGCTTCAACGCGTGATGATTGCGATGGCCGCATGTTTAAATCCTACCGTTATTATTGCTGATGAGCCGACAACTGCACTCGATGTTCATAACCAATTACAAGTACTTCGCCACTTGGATAAAATTCGTTCTGAATATGGAACATCCATTTTACTCATTTCTCATGATCTAGGAGTCATTTCTGAAATGGCAGATGATGTAGTCGTTATGCAACATGGCAGAATTGTAGAAACTGCAAATGTATTTGAATTATTTGATAATCCGCAGCATGAGTATACAAAGAAACTGCTAAATGCCCGCCTTATCCTAAACCATGAAGAACCTATCACCCATATGTTGTGATATATAGATTGCATTCTTTTGAGGGGTGAACAAATGAGTTTATTACAAGTAAAAGCAGTAACTCATAGCTATAATTCTCATACGTTTTTTAAATGGAAAGAGCATTCTAAAAAAGTACTCACTGACATTTCCCTCTCTATAGACGAAGGAACATGTTTAGGACTACTTGGCACGAGTGGAGCTGGAAAAAGTACATTAGGAAAAGTGATTCTTGGCTTAGAACGCCCACAGCAAGGACAGGTTCTGTTTCAAGGGCATGATATTTATACTGCTGATAAGCTTACTCGACAAAAGATACGCCGAGATCTACAAGTCGTCTTTCAGGATTCGTATTCATCTGTCAATCCACGAATGACAGCCGAGAGTATTATAGGCGAGCCATTAGAAAACTATGAAAAACTAACCGTAGCCGAACAAAAAAGAACGGTTATTGAGTTATTGGAAAGAGTGGGCCTAAGTGAAAAGGATTTGAAAAAATACCCACACCAATTTAGCGGTGGACAATTGCAAAGAATTAATATTGCTAGGGCAATCTCTCTTAAGCCACTGCTAATCGTCTTAGACGAATCCGTAAGCAGTCTGGATATGGTTAATCAAACACTAATTTTAGAATTATTAAGTGAGTTGAAAAAAGACTTCGGCTTATCTTATCTTTTTATTACACATGATATTAAAGCGGCCTATTCAATCTCTGATACTTTGGGTGTACTGGAAAAAGGAGAATTAATCGAACTTTACGACTCTAAAGATCAGTTTTTTTCTTCAGAACATCCTGTCATTAAACAGATGAAAGGCTCTATCCTTGCTGAGCATCCACGTTTTCGTTCTCTTCCGACGAGGACTAACTAGACCTAGTCTAGAATCTATATGTATTGATTAGAAGGCCTCGATTTCAGTTTGATAATCGAGGCTTGTTTATATTTCTTCTGAAGAACATATTGGAGGGCCTAAAATCGATAATCAAGCTTCCAATGATCTTAAATGGGTGTCTCCTATTAGGGATTTCAAAACTGACCTGGTAAAAAACAACCTTAAAGGCATGATCGGCTGTTTTTATAGTAAAGGATTCCATATCCTTTTTTTATTTTCCATCACTGAAACAATATTAGGAAAAACATCCATAAAAATTATTTGAAGAAAATAATATTTATTCTGAAAATTAATATTATAATACTTTATTCTTATGCTATATTATAGGGAGAATTATTTATTATCACGTATAATCTAAGAATTGGAGTGATTTGAATGAAGAAACTTGGTTTACTGAGTATGTTTTTGATTCTAACTATCTTTATCTCGGCTTGTGGAACCAATGAAGAAAAAAATGCAGGTGAGGAAAAGAAACCTGAAAAGGTATATAAAGTTGGTGTGGATACGACTTATCCTCCTTTTGAATTTAAAGAGGGGAACGAATATAAAGGCATTGATATTGAATTGATCAATGCAATCGCAAAAGACCAGGATTTTAAAATCAAATTGTCTCCAATGGATTTCGGCGGAATCATTCCGGCTATGCAAGCCAATCAGCTTGATGTGGCCATTGCGGGAATGAGCATTACAGAGGAAAGAAAAAAGGTAGTGGATTTCTCAACACCGTATTTTGATGCAGGATTAACGATAGTTGTTAAAAAAGAGAATACAAGTACTAAAACTGTTAAAGATCTTAAAGGAAAAACCATAGCAGTGAAAAAAGGAACAACAGGTGCTAAATATGCACAGGATAATGCTACGAAACTAGGAATTAAAGTTGTTCAATTCAATGATAGTCCAGCGATGTTCCAGGAAGTGGCCAACGGAAACGCAGATGCCCTTATAGAAGATTACCCGGTTATCTCCTATGCGATCGCCCAAAAAGATCTTGGGTTGAAAATCGTAGGTGACCGTTTGAATGGTGACCAATATGGAATTGCTGTATTGAAAGGGCAAAACGAGAATTTATTGAAGAAAATAAATGATGGTCTTGCCAATCTTAAAAAAGACGGCACGTATGATGAAATTATAAAAACGTATCTTGGTGAATAAACAATAGATTAAAGCTCAATAAGCGCGCTTATGGCGCGCTTTCTTTTTCAAAGGGGTGAAAGAAATGGATATAATTGTTGCGGCATTGCCTATTTTATTAAAAGGACTTCAGGTGACACTTTATATCTTTGTGATTGCCATTATCTTAGGTTTTTTGATTGGCTTACTTGTCGCATTGCTGCGACTTGCCCCCATCAAAATCTTGAATTGGATTGCAAAGGTTTATGTGGATGCGATACGAGGGACACCGTTCATCGTTCAGTTATTTTTTATCTATTTTGGTGTGAATTCACTGAATTTGATTTCTTTGGACAGTACAACAGCTGGTATAATTACCGTTGCAATCAATGCAGGGGCATATTTTGCTGAAATAATAAGGGCAGGGATACAATCCATCGATAAAGGACAAACGGAAGCGGCAAGATCCATCGGGTTCACTGGAACTCAAACAATGAGATATGTCGTGCTTCCGCAAGCCTTCAGAAGGATGCTCCCTACTATTACGAACCAATCGATCATCAGCTTGAAAGACACTTCTCTATTATCGGTCATTGGTATAGCCGATTTAACCCAGCAAGGTCAGATTCAAGCTTCGGCAACCTTTGAAGCATTCAAGATTTGGCTGGCAGTTGGTGTGATTTACTTTATCATCATCTATTTGTTAACCCTAATTGCTAATTTCATAGAAAGGAGGGTACAAGTTCGATGAGCATCATTACTGTAAAAAACCTGAGAAAATCATTTGGAACTGTCGAGGTTTTAAAAGATATCAACGCAGAAGTGCAGGAAAAGGAAGTAATTTGCGTAATAGGCCCTTCTGGATCTGGAAAGAGTACCTTCCTGCGTTGCCTGAATCTCCTTGAGGAAGTTACGGGCGGTGAGGTGGTCATTAACGGACATGATATAACCGATCCTAAAAGGAAAATCAATATAAACAAAGTCCGGCAAGAAGTTGGAATGGTTTTTCAACATTTCAATCTATTTCCTCATAAAACCGTTTTGGAGAACATAACCTTGGGTCCTATTAAAATTCGTGCCACCGATAAAGCGGAAGCGAGAAGGTTAGCGCTTGAGTTATTGGATAAGGTTGGTCTAAAGGAAAAAGCAAATAGCTATCCAGGGGAACTTTCCGGCGGACAAAAACAGCGGGTCGCCATCGCAAGGGCATTGGCGATGAATCCGAAGATCATGTTATTTGATGAACCGACTTCGGCCCTTGACCCTGAAATGGTCGGCGATGTTTTGGAGGTAATGAAACAACTTGCAAAAGAAGGCATGACAATGGTCGTTGTTACGCATGAAATGGGCTTTGCCCGGGAAGTCGGGGACCGGGTGATATTCATGGATGGAGGGTATATCGTGGAAGAAAATGAGCCGAATGAATTATTCGGTAACCCTCAGCACGAAAGAACGAAAGCATTCTTGAGCAAAGTGCTTTAACGGGATTCCCTATGAGATCATGTTAAATCATGAATGAAGTTGTGCATGAAGTGTGGACAAAGGAATGCGGGAAATGAGGGGAAACCCAAACGCATGAGCCTTTCCCTCATCTTTGTGCATAACTTTTTTGGTTTTTAGAGCAGGAATCGGTCAGGTGATGGCTTCAATTGGCAAACATCAAAAAAAGAAACCTATGCATTCGACACATGCATAGGTTTCTTCTTTATTTACTTGGCACCGTAACTAAGCAAGTTCGTCATGATTCGATATCCGCCTGGAACCTGTCCTTGAATTTGCCTGTATAGCACAAGGTTGGTGTAGAGGTAGGTGCCATTACCGTATTTAGCCATGAGGATTCCGCCATCAAATGGTTCTTCATTTGGATCAGCCATGGAAATGAATGTTTCATACCGTTCATCCCATTCCATCGGGAAATACAATCCTCTTTCTTGGACCCAATTGCTCCAGTCATCGCTTGTTATTTTATTTGGATAGTTAAAAAGCGCTGATTCTGGTTTCGACACGTTTACCGTGGCTTTTTCATCGGTTACCCGCCAGCGAATGGAAGGATTCCCGAGGGTAAGAGGATATGGAGCAGTCTTCATGGCATCCCATCCATCACCCGGTTTATGGTATTGCACGACGAGATGACCGCCGTTTTCCACATATTCAAGTAAGCGCGCGTTATTTGCCTTTAAATCTTCCCTCGATAGATAGGCACGGATGCCTGTAACGATCGTGTCATATTGACTTAAATCACCTTCAGCTAAATCAGCTGCAGTTAACTTCGTAATGTTCAGCCCTGCATTGCTTAAGTAATCTGCCACTTTATCGAATCCGCTTTCAATGTACCCCACTTTTAATGAAGCTGGCTTCAAAAGCTCAAATGCAACGGTATTGATAGCTGCTGGGTATTGGTAATAGAATGTTCCGATATGGTCATAGGAAATTTCCTGAATGGTCGAATCAAAGGTTTTCCCATTGACAGTGGCAGCTGCCTTCACCTGATATTCACCATTTTGTATTGCCTTCGGTGGTCTGAGGGTGAACTTCACTTGTTTTTCTTCTGATTTTTCTTTAAATGATACAGTGGCATTTTGGGGATGAACTCCCCAATTTTCAGGGACTTTTAAAGCGACCTTTGCCGATGCTTTTCCTTCTGTATAGTTTTTCAAGGTTACCGTCACTGGGACTTCCTCTTTTACATCTGCTGTATTTACGACGATATCTTCAGGAGATAGGGTAAGGCCTACGTCGGGAAGGACAGCGATCGTTCCATCCACTTCCTCCTTGATGGCAGTTTTTGTGCTGCCGTATTTATAAGAAATGCTGGTCGTAATGGTTGATTCATCATAGGCATGGTAATAGGCTGCATCTTCAGGGACTTCAACCAGATAGGTCATTGTCGCTGATTTATTTGGTGCTAGATTGACATCTTTAGCTTTTGTTTTGGTCTTCCATTCTTTAGGTACGTTCAATGCAGCAGCGACTTTTTTCAAGGTTTGTTTCCCGTTATTCTTCACGGTTACGGTTACGTACGTTTTTTGACCTTTCGTCAGGATCTTTGAAGCTGCTTTAGCTTGAACTTCGAGTCCTGAGGAGACATAACTGACGTTTTGCAATTGCTCTTCTTTTAATGAGAGCTTATGAAGCAAGTCGTTCTTAATGGCAGGGCTTAGCTTTGCCTTTTTGACTTGCGCAGTAATTGACCGAACATTGGAGAGAGCATTTTGGGATATTGAAAAAACATGTTTATCATTAGGATAAGCCGCAATAACAGCATCCAAATTCCGTTGCAGGTATTTAAATTCACCTTTTAATTTTGAAGCTGAGCGGGGGAGTTTTTCAGCCCATTCAGTAAAATTGTAAGGTACACCTGCAAAAAGGTCCGACTGGTTTTTTGTATCAACGGCGCTTTGCTTCAAATCCAGATGGATCTGGCGAGGTGCTGCCGGGATATCAGAACCCATGCCTTGGCTTTTATGCAGATAGCGGGATTGTTCTCCAAGCTGTGGGTAAGTCATATTGTATATTGGGTCATATTTACCGATTTCAATCGAAGTGGTTGCTTGATCTGCCGAGGAAACGGGCAAATATAACTTTTTCACTTGCCATACCGATAGCCCTTGTTTCAATTGTTGCGGAAACACAGTTGGGTCGGCCGCATCCTTAAAGGCACGTTCACTTAAGATTGTCATTGTTCGATGATGTCCATGCTGGGTATCATCATTTTGAAAGGATGGCATCAATATATCCGGCTGATACGTCCGAATAAAGCGGATAAGCCGTTCATAGGTGAGTTCTTCGCCCCATTTTTCTAATGTTTCCTCTGGTGTTTTAGAGAAGCCGAAATCATAAATGGGATCTGAGGTAGTTTCACTTAGATGATAGGCCTTAACCCCGGTGATTTTCGCAGCTTCAATCATTTCCCTCGAACGGATGATTCCAAGAGCATTGTCCAGTTCATCCCCAATTTCATTTTGTCCTCCTTCACCACGGTTTGCAATCAGGCTGGAGGTCTTCACCCCTAACCCTCTCGATAGATAAGCAAGAAAGTCACTGCGTTCATCATCTGGATGGGCACCGCTGTTCAAGAATGTCACGGTCGTCTCGAGCGGCTTGACCGCATTCCATAACTCAACGTTGGCTTCCTCAGGATTTGCAGCGCTACCTCCAAGCGGCAATAATGCAAGAACCAACAAAAGGGAAAGCAGCGATAACAGAGCTTTTTTCATTAATCTTTTAACCCCTTTCAACTTTATAAGACACCTAAAAAAAATGTAGGTTAGTAATATTTTCTAACTAACCAGACGAAAAAACTTATCTAATAAATAGCATTAATGGTTATAAATGTAAATGATTCGAAGTAACTATTAAAAGTTGAACATTTTAAATGTTCAGAAAAATAACTTGTCTGCTGAATTTTTTTAAGTTATATTTTTACTTAATTAGGAAGATTTACTAACTAAATGATGTAAGGCCGTGATGTGATGAGTTTTAAAAGACCACCCAGTCATCAAAAATATGTCAATAAAAAAAGAATCATGCAATGTATCCAGGAATGTTCGCCCATTTCAAGAGCTGAAATCGCCGTTAAGCTTCAGCTAAGTAAACCAACTGTTTCTCTGGCTGTGGATGAACTTATACAGGAGAAATGGGTATTTGAGAAAGGAATAGGAGAATCCTCCTCTCAAGGCGGGAGAAGGCCCATCCAGCTCTTTTTTAATGAAAAGGCAGCCTATATCATTGGGGTCGATATAGGCGGGACGAAAGTGAAAATCGTTTTAAGTGATTTAAGCGGCAACATCCTTGCCGACACTAGCTTTTCAACCAACACCTATTTAAAATCAGGGCTTCTTAAACAAATGGCGATTGAAACGGAACGGTTAATTGCAAAGAATCAGATTGCGAAAGGCAGGATATTGGGGATGGGAGTCGGGATCCCTGGTATAACGCAAACGGCAAGCGGATTAGTAATAGAGGCACCGAGTTTAGGCTGGGTACAATATCCGTTCATAGCCGAAGCGAAGCGGTATTTTGATTTCCCCATTTTTCTGGACAATGATGTAAACGCGGCTGCACTAGGTGAACAGTGGCTGGGTAATGCACAAAATAAGCGGAATTTGCTGTTCATTGCGGTTGGCACGGGGATAGGAAGCGGCATTATCTTGAACAACCAGTTATACAGAGGGGCTTCCAGTGCAGCTGGGGAAATGGGATATATGGTAACGGACAAAGAGGATATGAAGCGTGAATTCAAGCCGATTTTCCATAGATACGGCTATTTGGAAAGTGTCGCAGGAGGAAAGTCGATAGGCAGTCATTTTACAAGGGCGGTTCTCAAGGATCCTCATCATCTTTTATTCGAACGGGCCAAAGCTTCCGAACTATCGGGGGAGGATGCTTTTTTGTCAGCAAAAAAAGGAGACACGACTGCTATGGCCATTATAAATGAAGCCATCGAACATTTAGCGTGCGGAATTGTCAATGCGGCTAGTTTGCTAAATCCAGAAGTGGTCATTTTAGGAGGTGGTGTATTAAATTCATCTGAATACATTTTACCTAGAATTCGGGAGATCGTTGATCGATATCTTCCAAGTTTAGTAGAATTGAAAACTTCACAACTTGGAGAAAACGCAGGAGTACTAGGAGCGGTTTCCTTATTCTTAAGGGAGCATGATGGCATTTTGAATTTTCGGGATGAGGGGGAGTATTAATGAAAAATAGGAAAAAGTCGCTTGTTTCAGTAATGGCCTTATCGGCAGCACTTTTGATTTCGGGATGTAACGGTACAGATACGAAAACGAATTCGGATACTGGCGGTGCCAAGGGAAAAAAGGGTGATCTGGAAGATAAGATCGTTGTTTATTCACCGCATGGCAAAGACATTTTATCAAAATTCGAAAAGCAGTTCGAAGATGAGTATGGTATTGATGTTGAGTGGCTTGATATGGGGTCTCAGGAAATCCTTGACCGCGTTCGATCAGAGAAAAGTAATCCGCAGGCAGACGTTTGGTGGGGGGCACCTTCCACGAACTTCAATCAAGCAAAGGGTGATGGGCTGCTGGCTACTTATAAGCCTAGCTATTCCGATAGTCTCGATGAAGGATTCCACGATCCGGAATGGTATTGGACGGGAACGAGCCAGACACCGGAAGTCATCATGTATAACAGCAAAGAACTATCGAAAGACGAGGTACCAAAAGATTGGGATGAGCTGCTTGATCCGAAGTGGAAAGACGAAATCATCATCCGCTATCCGTTAGCCTCCGGAACGATGAGGACAATTTTTTCTGCGATGATCTATCGTACGTATAAGGATACAAATGATCCAAAAGAAGGGTATGACTGGTTAAAGAAGCTCGACCAAAACACAAAGGAATATTCAGCAAACCCGGAAATGATGTATAACAAGGTAGCCAAAGGAGAGGGCTCACTTTCCGTTTGGGCAATGCCGGATGTTGTCATGCTGAAGGAAAATAAAAATTATCCGTTTGAGTTCGTCATTCCGAAGAGCGGAACACCTGTATTGACAGAAGGTATCGCCATCGTTGAAGGTGCCAAGCATCCAAAAGCGGCTGAAGCCTTTTATGAGTTCGTGAATTCACCAGAAGCCGCAAAAACATTGGCAGAAGAATTTTACAGGATTCCGACCAGAAGTGATGTGAAGGATTTACCTGAATGGATCACGGAAACGGAAATTAAAGCGATGGATATTGATTGGAATGCATTCGAGGAAAAAGGTGACGAGTGGATGAAATATTGGGATGAAAATATTAAAAGTGGAGATAAAGAAATTAAAGAATAAGGAAGTGTCGTTGGGATGGCGTCAATAAAAATAGAGAATGTCCAAAAAGCCTTCGGGAAAACGATAGCTGTTGACCATTTAAATCTGGACATCAAAGAAGGGGAGTTTTTTACCTTTCTTGGTCCAAGTGGCTGCGGTAAAACGACAACGCTTCGGATGATTGCCGGTTTTTATTATCCAACAAAAGGTGTCGTCCGATTTGGCGACAAAGATATGACGCGTGTACCTCCGGAGAAAAGAAATACAGGCATGGTTTTTCAAAACTATGCCCTCTTTCCCCACATGACTGTTTTTGAAAATGTAGCGTTTGGCTTGCGTGTGAGAAAGGTTTCTTCTGCTGACTTAAAGAGGAGAGTGCTGGATGCCCTCCAAAAGGTCAGGCTGGAGAGCTATTCGAATCGTCAAGTGAGCCAGTTAAGCGGGGGGCAGCAGCAGCGGGTGGCCCTTGCGAGAGCACTGGTCATTGAACCGGAAATATTACTGCTGGATGAACCATTAAGTAATCTGGATGCCAAGCTTCGTGATGAAATGAGAGTGGAAATCTTAAGGCTGCAGCGTGATTATAAGATTACCACCATTTATGTCACGCATGATCAGGCTGAGGCATTATCCATGAGTGATCGAATCGCTGTGTTCAATTATGGTGTATGTCACCAGGTCGGGACGCCGGCAGAAATTTATAATCGGCCGGTCAATGATTTTGTGGCGAGTTTTATAGGCGAGATTAATCTATTGCCCGTTCAAGTCGAAAAAGTTCAACACGATAATATAGAGGTTGCCCTTAAAAATAGTGAACAACCGATTAAATTGAATGTGGAAAATCAAGCTAGGGACGGAAATTCAATCTTACAGACTGATGTTGACCTTGCTGTTTCGATTCGTCCTGAAGCAATCAGAATTCTGGATGTGATCGAGGAAGGAAAGAATATCTTTAAAGGTAAAATAAATTCCGTCCAATTCTTCGGATCTGTTGTGAATGTCATGGTGGATGTTCAAGACGTGTTACTAAGGGTCGACGTATTTAACACTTATGATTTTGGATACTTTTATCAAGGAAAGGAAGTGTATGTCCAGCTTCCTGAGAAACAGCTGCGTCTTATCCCTATCATAAGCGGTGATGCGCCATGATTAAAAATCGTGATACGAGATTGACGGTTTGGCTCCTTATACCAGTTGCATTGGTGCTCATAGCTTATGTACTCTACCCATCGTTGAGGACCTTTATAGAAAGTTTGCAAAAAGACGGAACGTTATCCCTTGGAAATTATCAGGACTTCTTCGTACAGGAATCGAAAACGAACTTAGAGGCTCTATGGAATTCTGTTTATATATCCTTATTGAGTGTATTGGTCAGTGCCTTGATTGGCATTCCGCTCGCATTCATTTTTAACCGTTACGATTTTCCCGGCAGAAGCTTCTTTTCATCAGCAGCGATTTTGCCGATTGTCCTTCCATCATTGGTAGGGGTCATGGCCTTTATGTTTTTATATGGAGAATCGGGATTGATTCCAAATGCCATCAAGGACCTGTTTGGTCTCGAGAAGGTTCCATTCAAGATTGGCGGGGTATCGGGAATCCTTATCGTGCATGCCTATACGATGTATGTTTATTTTTATATGACAGTATCCGCTGCAATAAATAAAATAGATCCGTCCCTTGAAGAAGCAGCTTATAACTTAGGCGCAAATAAAATCAAGGTTTTTTGGAAGGTGACATTTCCATTATTGACACCTGCCATCGTTGCCGCTTCTCTACTTGTTTTCATGATATCGATGGCTTCTTTCAGTGCCCCGTTTTTATTAGCTGGCGGATACAGGGTGTTGAGCCTGCAAATTTATTTTTCAAAAATCAATGGTGATATGGAAATTGCCGCTACTCAATCCGTCATTCTATCCATCGTCTCGATTTCATTTCTATTATTCATGCGTTGGTATCAGAATAGGAAGGATTATCGCATGGCTTCGAAAGGAATTGGCGCACACAGGAGTGAAGTGAAGAACCCGTTTATGAAATGGGTGATGGTCTTAACGGGTATCATCGGCGTAATTATTCTGCTTTTACCGCACTTTACGATTCTATTGCTTTCACTAGTACCGGATGGAACCTGGACATTTCAAACATATCCAACAGTATTTAATATGGAAAATTACCGGCTTTTGTTTGAAGACCCTAATATCTTCAAACCATTACGAAATAGTTTACTGATGGCAGTTATTGCGACTTTGGCAAATCTGGTGTTTGGGGTCATAGCGTCCTATGTACTTGTTAAACGGAAATTCGTCGGGAAAAGCTTTGTCGATATTCTAGTCATGATTCCTTGGGCGTTGCCTGCAACGGTCATAGGGATGAACTTGATATTCGCATTTAATGAACCTAGCGTTTTTTCTTTCGGTCAAATCTTGGTAGGAACATTTTGGATTTTGCCGCTTGCCTATTTCATCAGGCATATTCCACTCGTTGTCCGTTCGACTAATGCCGTTCTGGAGCAGCTGGATGATTCGATTGAGGAAGCAGCCAGAAACTTGGGAGCTAAGTGGTTTTATACCTTCAGAAAAGTCATATTTCCGATTATTATGCCTGGTGTTTTATCAGGGACATTATTGGCATTTATCGAATCTGTGGGGGAATTCCCGACCTCGGTCCTGTTGTACACGATTTCAAACAGGCCTATATCCATTGAAATCATGAATCAGCTTCGGATGTTCAATATGGGGCAGGCAGCTGCCTATGGGATGATTCAAATCACGCTGATTGTAATCGTTCTCTTTATTTCGAACAAGTTTTTTGGAATCAAAGCGGAAAAAGCTTTATAAATCGGAGGTTCAAAGATGAGCAGGCTTGAAGAATTTATCAAAAATGAAGGTAGTGTCTTTCCCGGAAAAACCTATGCTAGAGAGCTTCTGATGCCTGTTTTTAATGATCAAAGAGATTACTTATTTGATGCAATGTTCGATATACATCGGGCACATGTCATCATGCTCTCGGAACAAAAGATCATTAAAGATGAAGAGGCGAAAACCATGCTTGATGGGATTCGGAAAGTGGCCCAAACAGATCTCGCGCAGTTGACCTATCAGCCCCAATTCGAGGACTTATTTTTCATGATGGAGGCAAAGGTCGGTGAGGAAATCGGTCATGAGCTTGCAGGAAAGATTCATATCGGCCGCAGTCGTAATGATATGGGCGTTGCGATGTACCGGCTTGTTTTGAGAGGTCATCTGCTTCAATTGATTGGCTATGCATACCATTTGAGTGAGGCATTCTTGGTGCAGGCTGAAAAACATACAGAAACCTATATTACTGGTTATACGCATACCCAACCGGCTCAGCCGACTACGATAGGACATTACTTTTTGGCAATATATGATGTGCTTCAAAGGGATATTGGCCGGTTATGGGCAGCCTATGAAACGGTTAACCAATCCCCTTTGGGCGCGGCCGCGTTAACGACCACCGGTTTTCCAATCAGCAGGAACCGTACGGCTGAACTGCTTGGATTTGATTCGGTGATTGAGAATTCCTATGACTCGATTGGCGGGGCGGATTATTTATTGGAAACCGCAACTGCCATCATGACGTGCATGGTCAATACCGGAAGATGGATTCAAGATTTCCTGCAGCATGTGACAAGGGAGTTTGGAACATTTCATGTGGCGGATCCTTATGTTCAAGTGAGCAGTATCATGCCGCAAAAAAGAAATCCAGTCTCCATTGAACATTCCCGTTCGATTGCAAGCAGTGCGTATGGTGATGCACTTGCTGCAATGAATATGGTCCACAATACACCATTTGGTGATATCGTCGATACGGAAGATGATTTACAGCCGCATTTATATCGGGCTTTTTCGAATGCAGGACGTGTCATGAAACTAATGTATGCCGTCATGTCGACCTTGAAAGTAAATGAAGAACACACAAAGAAAATGGCCGCAAAATCCAGTATAACGGTTACTGAATTAGCGGATACCCTATCAAGAGATTACGACATATCCTTTAGAAAAGCCCACTCCATAGCCAGTCATATTGCAAAACGGTCGATTAGTGAAGGGAAGGAGCTATATGATTGGGACACAAAAGAAATCAACAAGATCATCAATGAATCTGTTTCAGTGAACATAGCAGAAGATGAATGGAAAAAAATAATCTCTCCCGAATATTTTGTGGAAATTAGAAGCATTCAAGGCGGGCCCTCCCCTAAAGAGGTTACGAGAATGATTGTAAATAGAAAACAAAAACTGGAACAAGATTTGCAGGAATACAAGGAAATGGTCAAAGCATTGAATGATGGCAGGAAGGCTTTAGTCGATTATTAAAGGTATGGTGTTAAAGGAAAATGTGTCTTAACGCGCATGAAACTCACGAGTATTTGCACCAAACTCACGAGTAAAAGCGTGAAATTCACGAGTATTTGCGCCAAACTTACGAGTAAAAGCATGAAACTCACGAGTATTTGCTCCAAACTCACGAGTAAAAGCGTGAACCTCATGAAAAAAAGTATTTTTTTGTTATCTCGGAGCATTACGATGCATTTTATCTGCTAACTGCGAAAGCTCATATTTCATGATATATAGTCATTCTTTATCAGGATGGCTATTTATTTTGGATTTTTATTGCAACTGAGATATCCCTAGTAACAATAAATGTAGATTATTCCCAAAAACGATGCTATTATTTGTAAAATACATAATTTAAGGCGGAATGTTAATGTCAAATAGATCTCAGTTCGGTTTTATCCTGATTTTAATAGCTTTCGTAATATCGGTTACTTTTTGCTTGAATCCGGAAGCCTTATTAAGAGGTGGATATGATTTAGCTATTGATGGCCTGGTAGTATCCAGAACCTTGATGATTATTTTTTCGTTGTATTTATTAGTTAAAATAGGGGACTTGTTTATAAACAGAAAAGATTAATAGTTTAAAATGAGAATTCCTACAATCAATCTTGAGATGCTTTGGGTGTTGATAATAAGGAAGGCTCAGTCTTTTGACTGAGCCTTCCGATGTTTGTTATCCAAAATAACCAGTTTCAAAGTTGCTTCATATATCGTTAACGGATTTAGGTTCCAGCTGAACCGCGTGCTTTCTGAAAGCAAGACTTACCGTGATCATCACAATGAAATTGACTGCCAATGCGATGATTCCCACATTCAAATCTTTCGCTGCTTGCGGGAAGGATGGAAACAAAGTCCCTATTGTCGAATGACTGAGTGTAATGCAGATTACGATGGCCAATCCTGTAATGATGCCGGCGATTGCGCCAAATTTATTGATCGGATTATTCCTTTTCAGACTAAAGAGAAGGGATGGGAAAAGCTGTGTGATGAGACTGTATCCCATAAGAATTAATGCTGACATCGTTTCGCCGCCGTTTAAGGTGAAGTAGACGGCTATAAGGGCGATGACTGGAACAAGGAACTTTGCCAATCGTACAACGTGGCGATCGGATACTGCAGGTGCAAATTCCTTATAGACGTTTTTCGCGAGCAGTGTAGCGACGCTCATCAAAAGCATGGATCCCGGCACCAATGCTGTCAGCAATCCAGCTCCGCCGATTATGCCTATAAACCATGGATCAAAGGTCTCGATCGAAAGGCGCAGCAATGAGAGGTCTGCATCTGCCCCAACGAGTCCGGGCACTTTCAATATAGCTGTAAACCCAACGAAAAAGACGAATAACAGCATGAGTGTATATAATGGGCTGATGATGGCATTTTTTCGAAATACCTTGCCGCTGCGTGCTGAATAAACAGCGCTGAAAACCTGGGGCCACATATAGAAACCGAATACTAGCAATATTACCGTGGAGATGAACCATGATACGCTAAGTCCCTGATCTGGGAACTTTAGAAAACCAGGCTTGGCCGCATCAATCGCTTCAAACATCGGCTGAAATCCGCCAAAGTAATGAATCGGCAGATAAATCCCCAAAAATCCTATTATAGCGGCCATCATGATATCTTTAATGACCGCTGTCCAAACTGATCCGTGTATACCGGAGATCATCACATAAATGGTAAGGCTGATCGCCCCCATCCAAACTGCCTCAGACATAGAGATGGCACCATAAGATGCTTCTGAGACAATGATCCCCAATCCTTTCAGCTGCACGACAATCACTGGAATCATCGACACCACACCGACAAGCGCAGCCAAAATTCCTAAACCGGGACTCTTATATTTGCTTACAAAGAAATCGGATTGAGACATCAGTTTATTTTCCTTGGCATATCTCCAAATTTCCGGTAGGAGCCAATAGGATAATACGTAAGACAAAGTAATGTAAATTAGAACATATAGAGCGGGTGCGCCCTTGCCATAAGCCCAGCCGCTGCCGCCAAGGAATGAGAAGGTCGTATAGATTTCCCCGGCCATCAGCAGAAAGACGAATATCGCACCAAAACCGCGTCCGCCCACCGTCCATTGTTCCAAGTCCATATCTTTTCCTTTTGAAGAGCGTATGCCTAAAAATATCGATAGAAGTAAAAATGCTAAAATGATTAAGAGAGCAATATTCATTCCTGGTCACCTTCCCGATTCCTGGGATCCAGCTTATACATGATGCCCAGTATGGCAGAGGTAAGGACCACCCACATAGCCATCCAGAACATATTGAAAGGCATCCCTAATACATATGGTTCTATTTTATTAACAAAAGGCAGAAATCCTAGTATGCCTATAAAAGGAACTAGAGTAAGAATATATATAATCTTCATAAACAAACCCCTCCGTTTTAATAAAGTGAAACGCCCACCAATGGGGTTTATTCTTCAATGCCACTGATGGATGGGTGAACCAAACCGGGATGAAAAATTCATACATGACGGAAAAGGTCCGATAATATATATTAGCTTACACTATTTTTATATAAAATTTAATGCAGTTGCCTGATATATTTGAGCAACTGTGCGCAGACAGCCGAACCCCGATATGTTCATAAGACAGATAAAGCCTTGAATTCATAGTGAGTTCAAGGCTTTATTTCCTTTAGCTATATTTTTTCCGATAATTATATAGTATCACCAAAAGTATGAACCAGATTGGGGTCAAGAGCAGTGATAGTCGTGTAGCTTCAGCGAATAGCATAACAATAAGGATGAACAGGAATAATCCTAAAATGGCGTAATTGACAAAGGGTGTAAAAGGAGCCTTGAAAGTCGATTTTGCTCTTAGGTCAGGCCTTATTTTCGAATATTTGATATGGGAAATCAAGATAATGCTCCATACCCATATGAAACAGATGGCACTGATGGTCGTCACGACGGTAAATGCCTGCTCCGGTATCAGCTTGCTTAATAAAGCCCCTATTGATACAACGATTGTGGATGTTAATAAGGCATTGCTCGGAACAGCCTGTTTATTTAATTTTTCCAGTTTAGCAGGGGCTTCGCCATTCCTGCTTAACGTATAAAGTATTCGGCTCGTTGAAAATAAACCGCTGTTGCATGCAGAAGCAGCGGATGTCAAAACGACGAAGTTGATGATCCCTGCAGCGACAGGAATGCCGATTAACGCAAAGACCTCTACAAATGGGCTGCTCGTGGCATCCAGTTGTGTCCATGGGTTGACGCAGAGAATGACGAATAGTGCACCAACATAGAAAAGTAAAATCCGGACAGGGATTTTATTGATGGCAGATGGAATGTTCTTTCTCGGGTTTGCCGTTTCTGCTGCGGAAACCCCGACCAATTCGACACCGACAAATGAGAAGACGACCAGCTGTAAAGATAATAGGAATCCGGAAATGCCATTGGGGAACATGCCCCCATGATTCCATAGGTTCGTTAGGGAAACCGTTCCGGTATTGGTATTGAAGCCGATGATCAAAAGGATGATTCCCACGATGATCAAGGCGACGATCGTGATTACCTTAATGATGGCAAACCAGAATTCCAATTCACCAAATAACTTAACGGTCAATAGGTTCAATCCTAAAAGAATGACTAGGCATATTAGAGCCGGAATCCATTGAGGGATATCGAACCAATATTGTATATAGACGCCGACAGCTATGATATCGGCCATTGCGGTCATGATCCAACAGAACCAATATGTCCAACCTGTCACGAAGCCGGCCCATGGACCGACATATTCGGTTGCAAATTCAGTGAATGATGTATACCCTGCATTGGATAAGAGCAATTCCCCTAGTGCCCTCATCACAAAAAACAAGGCAATCCCTATTATCAGATAGGAAAATAAAATGGAAGGTCCTGCCAATTGTATGGCTTTTCCGGAACCTAAAAATAATCCGGTGCCAATGGTTCCTCCTATTGCAATCAGTTGTACATGTCTATTTTTTAAATCTCTTTTTAATTCTTGTTTAGCCAATTCCTACGCCCCCGTTTTTTTATAGTCTTGGTAGTGAATGTGTTTACCTGCATGGTCTTGGAGAGAGGGACGTGATTTTTTCGTCCAGCTTGCCTTTCCCATTGGTTTTAAAGTTGTTGTTTTTAGTCCAACCACAAAATGGACAATAAAAAAAGAGATTGGATAATACCAATCTCTTAAAGGGTTCAGAATAACAATTTTATCATTCGTTACTCTTCTGTCCTTTTGCCTGAGATTGTGAATCCTTCGGCGCTGCATCTTGTACAGTCTCTCCAGAAGCTGCTCCTGCTATAGTGTCATCCATAGCATTCATCGCTTGCTTGTATGCGGTTGTGAATAAATGTCGTCAGTGATAATCTACCACTGCTGAATCATTCATTATGCTTATAAAATAATATTGGAATTCTATCATCTATTTTTCGGTAGGTCAACAAGTTTTTTTGAAGTGAAAAAGGCAATATCTGCAGTTTTATAGTGGTCTTAATTTTTATTAAGGTACTTGAAAAATTTATTTTTTGGATGATCACTATTATGAAATATTGATCATCATTTTTTTAAAATGATATTTTTAGATTAGGAAAATTGCCAAGATATATTTGGTAACTGTTTATTTCAAAAATACAATTGTATTTTTACAGAATATTTACTATTATAAGATAAGAAAACATAATTGAAGTGTTATTGATATTTTTTCGATAGAGCATTTCTAACCGCAATAATTAATAGAGAGTCGTTCGTGGTAAGGATAGAAAAGCATTACCGATATTGCATCTGGGGGAGTTAAACATGTCGAACAAGGAATTAAAGAGAGGGCTGGAAGCACGTCACATTCAAATGATAGCTTTGGGCGGAACCATCGGTGTCGGGTTATTCATGGGATCGGCGAGCACGATCAAATGGACCGGGCCCTCTGTAATGCTTGCTTATGCCATCGCAGGTATTTTTATATTTTTCATCATGCGTTCCATGGGTGAGATGCTTTATTTAGAACCGACTACAGGTTCTTTTGCAACCTTTGCGAGCAGCTATATACATCCTTTGGCAGGTTATATGACTGCTTGGAGCAATTGGTTTCAATGGGTAATCGTCGGAATGTCCGAAATCATTGCGGTTGGGTTGTATATGCAATATTGGTTCCCGGATTTACCGGCCTGGATACCAGGTGTGGTCGCCATGATCATCTTGGGGGCGGCCAACCTCATTTCAGTTAAATCCTTCGGGGAATTTGAATTCTGGTTTGCGCTTATAAAAATCATAACGATCATATTGATGATCGTTGCCGGCCTAGGCCTTATCTTCTTTGGAATAGGAAATGGCGGGGATGCGATTGGATTATCGAATCTTTGGGAAAATGGCGGCTTCTTTACGGGAGGCTGGACAGGATTCTTCTTTGCGCTTTCCCTTGTTGTGGCATCCTATCAAGGAGTTGAGCTTATCGGCATTACAGCCGGAGAAGCGAAAGATCCAACGAAGACCGTAACAAAAGCGATTCAGTCGATCATATGGCGCATATTAATTTTCTATATTGGCGCCATATTCGTCATCGTGACAGTCTTCCCTTGGGATCAACTGGACGACTTAGGAAGCCCATTCGTTTCAACCTTTGCTAAAATAGGTATCACAGCAGCAGCAGGAATCATCAATTTTGTCGTAATCACTGCGGCAATGTCTGGATGCAACAGTGGTATTTTCAGTGCAGGGCGTATGCTTTACACACTTGCATTGAATGGCCAAGCTCCGAAAATCTTTGCTAAAGTATCTAAAAATGGAGTGCCGGCATATTGCACGATCGCTGTACTTTTAGGATTGGGCATCGGAGTTATCCTGAACTACCTTGCACCGCCGCAACTATTCCTATATGTCTACAGTGCGAGTGTATTACCTGGGATGATTCCATGGTTTGTCTTACTTATCAGTGAGCTTAAATTCAGAAAGGTAAATGCAGCTGAAATGGAGAAACATCCGTTCAAGATGCCTTTGGCCCCCTACAGTAACTATGCGACAATTGCCTTCTTACTAATGGTGCTGGTCGGTATGTGGATCAATCCTAGTACCCGGATTTCCTTGGTTGTCGGAATCGTTTTCCTAGCCTTGGTCGTAGCAAGTTATTACATGCTGAAAATGGATAAACGAACACCATTGGATGTTAAATCCGATGATGAAATTTCGGGATAAGAAACTCTATTAGAAAGCCCTTCTCTTAATTCGAGAAGGGCTTTTTTGTCTTTGGGGATTGTTGGAATTCACGAGTGAAACGGCGAAACTCACGAGTAAATCAGTGGAATTCACGAGTAAAGCTGCGATACTCGAGTAAATCAGCGGAATTCACGAGTAAAGCAATTTTGCCCCCATAACAAGGGAGGGCCAGCAGGGGGAATGGATCAATAAGCTTAGGAATGTGTCTTCATTCCAGAATTTTCCATAGGATGTTGCCCGAGGAAGGTGTTGTATTTTGGAAAGAACAAAGCTTACCGGGCGTATCGTTACACCATTGAAGATTGGCCCTCCGCCTACTATATGGAAAATTTCAAACGGCTTAGAGTAGTGAAAGCGAAGTATGATCCATACAATACGTTTAAGTTCCCTCGAAGCATACCGCCATTAAATAAGTGGGGTTGAAAAAGATTTAGAACTGCCCCTTTGATGCATGAAGAACATTCGTTATTAAAAGGCCTATTCCACCAGTGGGAGATAGGCCTCTCTTATTTTCATTTCCCGAAAATCATTCCGCTTGCTGAGCTAGTACTGTACTGTAGACCTGATTTACGGAAGATTGGGCTTGGGCGATCTCTTGAGCCGCTTGTTTAATCGCTTCTTGTGCCAAAGTTGGATCAGAGGAAGATTTTTCAATTGCTTGTGAAAGTAAGGTTTGCGTAAGGGTAACGTTTGCTTTTGCTTGATTTAATTGATTGATATCAATTTGTTGTTGAGGCATGTAGTTTCTCTCCTTATGTCATTATTAGAATTACTCCATTAGGATGGCCTTTCTTTTCTTTTTTATAAGGAGAAAAAAATATAACTTAGACTGGATGCACTGAAAGGGCCAAGTCCATTGGGATAAACAATTTAAATAAACTATGCAAAATTTATGGACAATACAAATTCGTAAAATAGATACACCCTTAGGACTGAAAAACAGGCAGAACGAGAATGAAATTATTAGTTTTATTTACTTAGAATTCTTAAAATTTCATCTGCATAAATAGTATTTCGTTTCTTGAATATCATGTTGTATGAAATCGCAATAAATATATCGTGACTTGTTGGTTGTTCAGTTAATTAAATTACACTTTACTTATTGGTTTTATAAGATTAAAATCGGAGAAAGAATTATTATAAGATATGAGCTGATTGGACAACCAAAAGCTCCTGAACGCGATAAGCGAACAGGAGCTTTTTGCGTTCATTTTGGAAAAAGGAGTTGGCAAGATGAATATTGATCATATTGAGGCTTTTATGTATGTTGTTCACCTTAATAGTTTTCATAAAGCCGCAGAGGCAATGTTTTTAACACAGCCAACGGTTTCGGCAAGAATTAAGACGCTTGAGAGTGAACTCGATTCAGTACTATTTGAGAGGCAAGGGAGAGGGATTATTTTAACCGAAAAAGGGAAAGCCTTCATTCCATTTGCGGATCAAATTATTCGGACCTTTCACCAGGGGAAAAAGCAGTTAAAAACAGGAAGTGAGCTAGAGGAAATAACGATAGGGGCTAATATCATTACATCGCAATACTTTATTCCATATGCTCTTCCTCTATGGAAAAAGGAAAACCCCAATTTACGCTTTAAATTTATTTCAGCAACAAATGATGTATTAGTGGAAAAATTGCTTCAGAAACAGGTTGATATAGCATTTATGAAGGATGTTACACATAGTGGTCTGCAAAATTACAAGACCCTTGATAATTCGATTCGTTTAGTCGTGTATCCAGGACATCCATTTCATCTTCATACTGAGCTGACAGTGCAGGAGTTAGCAATGGAGCCGTTGGTATTTTTTGAGTGCGGTGCGTTTGACTGGAACCACGTTCATAAAATTTTTGAAATATCTAATGTTGAGCCGTGCATTGAATTTCAAGTTGATCACCTGGAAGTGGCGAAGTCGCTAATTCTTAGCAGAAGCTGTATCGGATTTTTACCGTACTTATGTATTAAAAAAGAGTTAGAACAGGGAAATTTGGTTGAAGTGGATGTATCACATTTAATCAAGATAAAGCAGCACATCTATTTAACGCATTTAAATCAAGGGATGGAACCTCCTTTATTATGGAATGACATTCTTTTATCAATTCGGAAATTTGAGAAAGACCATCAGCAATTACAGATACAATCGAATTGATAGATATTTTCTATCAATATAATATTTTTTTCTATTAGTTAAAACATTGCCATTAGCATGTTTTAGGTGATAGGATAAGTCGAAATATAATTAATCGCATAAGTAAACTTTGAATTAAAACGGAGGAGAAAATATGAGTTATAAGCTTGGCATTTTAGACCAGAGCCCGATATTTCCGGGCGCTTCTGCATTTGATGCACTTCAGCAAACGATTAATCTGGCTAGACATGCAGAAGATTGGGGTTATACCCGTTTCTGGGTTTCGGAACATCATCATGCCGAACAGCTAGCGGGGTCCTCCCCGGAAGTATTGATTTCTTATTTATTAGCCCAAACAAAAACGATTCGGGTAGGTTCCGGAGGTGTTATGCTTCAGCATTATAGTCCATATAAAGTGGCGGAAAACTTTCACGTGTTATCAAATCTTTCGCCAGGCAGGGTAGACCTTGGCATCGGAAAGGCACCAGGTGGCCTCCCCTTATCAACGAAGGCGCTACAGTTTGGAACTGTGAATGATGGAAAAGATTTCGAAGAGCGGTTATCTTTCTTGCAAGAAATAATCGAAAATTCAGTTAATGAAACTCACCCGCTTGCAGGCATTCAAGCGACACCACTCCCTCCCAAAAAGCCAAAGATGTTTCTGCTTGGTGCAAGTGCTGACAGTGCCAGGCTAGCAGCCGATCTTGGTATAGCTTATGTATTTGCTCGATTTATCAATAGTAATGAGGCTGTACTCGAAGAAGCTTCACGCATTTACCAAAGTATCTTTCCAACTGGGAGCTTTAAGGTATCGGTTTCAGTGATTGCTGCTTCTTCACAACAGGAAGCAGAACAGTTAACAGGTGAACAGAAGATTGTGAAAGTACATCTCAAAAGCGGTCGTTCTGTTACGGTCCAAACACTGGTGCAAGCAGAGTTATTTGGGAAGCAATCTGGGGAGTCTTATGAAATTGAAGAACAGGATTCCAATATTATTGCTGGAACTCCCTCTTATGTAAAAGAAGTCTTAGCAAATTTACATGAAAAGTACGGGGTAGATGAGTTTATCCTACATTCGCCGATTTTAAAGGAAGCAGAAAGGTTCCGATCTTTTCGATTGTTGAGTCCACTTCAATTAGCCTTATCTGATGAGAAACACGTTACGAGCCAAAATTAAAAAGTCTTCAGCAATTAGTGAAGATCCTAGATGTCAGCAAAGCTAAATATCGATTATTTAAAGGAGGAGTATTGATGTCTGAGCAGAGAAAGTTGAAATTTGGAGCGCTTATTCACGGAGTTGGAGGGAGTATATCTGGTTGGAGACATCCTGATATTCAGGCAGATGCCAGTGTTAGTCTTGAATTTTATAAGGAGCAGGCCCAGAAGGCTGAAGAGGGAAAGTTCGATTTACTTTTCATTGCTGACGGATTGTTTATCAATGAGAAGTCAATTCCGCATTTTTTAAATCGCTTTGAACCACTTACCATTTTATCCGCACTCGCTGCTTTCACATCAAGAATAGGGCTAGTCGGAACAGTTTCCACCTCATACAGTGAGCCATTTACTGTAGCTCGGCAATTTGCCTCACTTGATCACATTAGTCAAGGTCGTGGCGGATGGAACCTTGTTACTACTCCTCTTGAGAGTACGGCCTTGAACTATAACAAAACGATTGAAGAACACCCTGATCATGCCAAACGCTATCGGATAGCATCAGAATATATACAAGTTACCAAAGGACTTTGGGATTCATGGGAGGATGACGCGTTTACTCGGGATAAAGATTCCGGTGCGTTTTTTGATCCTTCTAAAATGCATCAATTAAAACATAAAGGAGAATTTTTCTCGGTGCAAGGACCACTAAACATTGCTAGATCTAAACAGGGGAGACCTGTCGTTTTTCAAGCAGGTTCATCAGAAGCTGGAAAAAATCTTGCGGCTAAAGAAGCGGATGCAATCTTTACAGGTCAACCAACTTTGGAAGATGCCAAGATTTTTTATCAAGATGTAAAAAACAGGGCTATTGCATTCGGGAGAAATCCTGATGAAATTGTTATTCTGCCGGGTATCGCTCCAATCATTGGTGCAACTGAGGAAGAGGCAGAGCACAAATATCAAGAACTCGCTAACCTGGTTTCTATAGATAAGGCGCTTGACTATTTGGGACGATACTTCGATCATCATGATTTTTCCCAATATGAACTGGATGCACCTTTCCCCGATCTCGGAGACATTGGAAAAAACAGTTTCCGAAGTACGACTGATCGAATTAAACAGGAAGCCAAGGATAAACAGTTAACGCTCCGTCAAGTAGCACTTAAAGAAACTACACCCCGGACCTCTTTTATTGGAACTCCAGAGAAAGTGGCGGATTTGATTCAGCAATGGTTCGAAGAGAAGGGTGCGGACGGATTTATCTTTGCTTCAAGTGTTCCCAATGCTTTAAGTGACTTTGTATTCTACGTGATTCCTATCCTTCAAAAAAGGGGAATATATCGTACTGAATATGAAGCCGAAACATTAAGAGGCAACTTGGGGCTTCCATTCCCGGAAAATCGTTATGCGAAAGAAAAGATTAACCAATAAGAAGGAGGAATACGACATGGGAGAAGCGTTAAATGTTGTCGTTTGGTCAAAACAAGGATGTCATTATTGCGAAGAGGTTAAACAATACTTAAAAGAAAAGGACATTGCTTATCAAACGGTGGATGTTACCGATCATGATGAACGGAGAGACATTTTAGAAATCAAATATGATGTTCGGTATGTACCTATTATTGAAATTGGGCGAGGTAACGTATATGAGAGTGTTATGGAAATTGGCATACCCTATCTTGAAAAAGTACTCGAACGCTTTCAATAACAAAATTTAGCGGGCTTAAGAAGAAGTTGACTTATCCTTAAATGGAAATGATCATGATGAACCAGAGCTAGAACGAGTGAAAAATTGTTGATTTAAATCCGACTATTCTTGTGAAAATAATAAGTTATAGAAACGGGGAATTAATCATGACACAGCTAATCCGTCTTGCCACTGTAAAAGATGCTCCCGAAGTGCTAAACGTTACACTTCGGGCTTATGAACCAATTAGAGAATTGAATATTAACTTTCTGGCTGCGACAGCTGATTTGCAGTTAGTGACGAATAATATTAGGCGAAATCTCACTTATGTTTTAGAACAGGGCGGCCAAATTGTTTCCACTGTGACAGTTCGTCATCCATGGAATGATACTGATCAGTTCAGTCCGTACCCTTTCATTTGGTGGTTTGCAGTCGACCCCCTATACAAACAAAAAGGTTTTGGCTCGACTTTGTTAACCTGGGTGGAAGAAAACGCACTTCGGAAACAGGTGAAAGCGCCGGCCGTCTATTTGGCGACAGCTGATCGTCATCCTTGGCTTGTTTCCATTTATGAAAGAAGAGGCTATGAGATTTTTGCTGAACGAGATCACGATGGAGAAAAAATTGTGTATCTTCGTAAAATTCTAGATGAAACGTTGTATCGCATTATTGAAAATAAAGAACCAATTGTTAGTAATTAAAAACGTCGGGGGAATTTGAGATGAAAAAAACATTATTAATAGTTATGGCACTGCTATTTACTTTTTTGGGAGCTTGCTCTTCGAAAGAAACAACGAGTACAGCAAAGTCAAGTTCTGGAGATTCAAAAGATAAAAAAGTTCAGAAAATCATTGTCGGAACTGGGACACAATTCCCTAATATTTGCTTTTTGGATAGTAATGGTAAGCTGACAGGGTATGATGTCGAGTTGGTTCGTCAAATCGATGAAAAGCTGCCTGAATATGAATTTGAATTTAAAACGATGGAATTTTCTAATCTATTATTAAGTTTAGAAACGAACAAAATAGATTTTGTTGCTCACCAAATGGAGGTGAATGATGAACGAGAAGAAAAATTTCTATTTAATAAAGAACCATATAATGTCTTTCCGCTCCAAGTTACTGTTCATCAGGACAACAATGATATTCATTCCATTAAAGATCTTAAAGGAAAAAAAGCGATAGTGAGTGCTACGAGCAATTCTGCTGTTTTTCTTGAAAAGTATAATAAAGAAAATAATGCCGGTATTGAAATTGTCTATTCTGGCCAAGGCGTAGATGATACGAAGAATCAAATCAAAACTGGTCGGGCGGATGCTACCATTACTACACCATTCGCAGTCGACTTCTTAAATAAACAAGCAGATGCACAGCAAAAAGTGGTGGGTGAGCCACTTCTTAATTCGAAAGTATACTTTTTGCTAAGAAAAGACGAAACGCCTTTACAGAAGAGAATTGATGAAGCACTTGTGGAGCTGAAAAAAGATGGGGTAGTTAGCGAATTAAGTAAAAAGTGGCTGGGCGCAGACTATTCAGTAGGATTTTAATTAGATAGTAGTAAGCGCGGAGGTGCTAAAGCATGGGGAAAGCATTTGATCCTTCATTAATCGTCGATTTCATTCCGACGTTAATATATTATCTTGGAGTAACATTGCAAATTCTGGCAGCATCCGTTTTATTAGGAATGGTCATCGGGATAGCGGCAGCCATCCTGAGATTATTTCGTATCCCTGTTTTGAATCAATTAGTCATTTTGTATATTTCATTCATTCGGGGAACTCCGATTTTAATACAATTATTTCTAGTTTTTTACGGACTGCCTGCAATCCTTTTATTCATTAATATTGATATTTCAAGAATGGATGCTCTGTATTTTGTCATTATTACTTATGCAGTAAGTAATGGGGCGCATTTCGCAGAAATATTCCGCGGAGCGATTAAGGCTGTCGATTATGGGCAAACGGAAGCAGCCTATTCTGTTGGTATGAATAATAGTCAAAGCTTTTTTCGAATTGTGCTTCCTCAGGCAATAGGGATTGCTTTTCCGAATATCGCAAACTCTATTATCGGATCCTTGAAGGATACCTCACTTGCCTTTACCATCGGCGTAATGGATATGATGGGCAGGGGAGAGACATTAATTGCTGCAACTGCACATGCTCTCGAAGTCTATCTCTCATTAGCTGTTATCTATTATGCAGTCGTGCTATTGTTTGAGAAAATATTCAGACTTTATGAAAATCGCATTAATCGTCATCAAACTGTTGATGTGTCTGTTACTGGATAACAAAGGAGGAGAGAAGGACTTGACGATTGATATTCTATTCATTTGGACTGCTTTTAAGGAGATTATTAAAGCACTTCCGATCACACTTATCTTAACGATTCTTCCTCTTCTTGCAGGTTTTATTATCGGTCTCGCTGTTGCCTTGATTAGGATATATAAAGTGAAATTTCTATGTAGAGTTGCAAATGGATATGTTTCCTTCTTTAGAGGAACACCAATTATCATGCACATAATGCTCATTTATTTCGGCTTTCCATTATTAATAGACCAAATTTCTAAAAAGTTTGATTTGGGTATTCAATCTAATTCCATTCCGATCATTTTATTTGTCTTAACCGCCTTATCGTTGAGTGCGGGTGCCTATTTATCAGAAATATTCAGATCGGGAATTATCAGTGTCTCTAATGGCCAAATGGAGGCAGCCTATTCCGTGGGTATGAATTCGTTTCAAGCCATGACGCGAATTGTTTTGCCACAGGCCATTGCTCAGTCCATCCCGAATTTCACGAATATTTTCATTGGATTCTTGCATACGTCATCCATTGCTTTCATTGTATCGCAAAAAGAAATGACAGGAGCAGCCAACATAGTTGCATCCACCAATTTGAAATTTTTGGAGTCTTTCATCGCTGCTGGTTTAATTTATTGGGGCCTCACAATCATTGCAGAGGGGCTTTCGTTTTTAATTGAGAAAAAGGCCACTGCCTATAATCGAGGAGGAGTACAATGATTTATTTAAAAGATATAAAAAAATCATTTAACCAGCAGCCTGTTTTAAAAGGAATTAATCTGAAAATAGGCAAGGGAGAAGTGGTTACCATTCTTGGACCAAGTGGATCTGGGAAAACGACCCTGCTTAGGTGCTTGAACTTTCTGGAGAAACCAGATGAGGGAATTGTTCAAGTGGGGGATATACAGGTGAAGTCTAAGAAGGCGACCAAAAGGGAAATCTTATCCCTTAGAAGACAATCGGCAATGGTTTTTCAGCATTATAATTTATTTGCTCATAAAACTGTTTTGGAGAATGTAATGGAAGGATTAATTGTTACAAAAAAACATAAGAAAGCTGAAGCGAAACAGGAAAGCGAGCTGTTATTGAAAAAAGTAGGTTTGGGAGATAAGCATAACTATTTCCCTTCGCAATTGTCAGGAGGTCAACAGCAACGTGTTGGAATTGCCAGGGCACTTGCTTTAAATCCGGAGGTCATTCTATTTGACGAACCAACATCGGCACTCGACCCTGAGTTGGTTGGGGAGGTGCTTTCTGTGATAAAAGCAATTGCACAGGAAGGCATAACGATGGTGATTGTAACCCATGAAATGAGTTTTGCTAAAGAGATATCGGATCGCGTTCTTTTCATGGATGGAGGGGTCATTGTAGAAGAGGGGTCACCATTGGAGATTTTCAATGCCCCAAAGGAAGAGCGAACAAGACAATTTTTAAACCGGATATCAAGAGATTTTTCCGTACCGTTTTTAGAAGAAAGGGCCAATTAAAGGAAGGGGCAAAAGGAGGACGTATGATTAATACAATCGTAGTCGATGAATTGATTGAAGAAGATAAAGAGACGGTTCGCCGCTTATTGGTAGAAAGTTATCAACAATATGAACATGAATATTCGAACCCGGAAGCTTGGGAAGGATATTTAAAAAATATTGAATCCTCGGTGGATAATCCACATGTTGATAAGGTATTGGTTGCAAAGTGCAATCAGGATATCCTTGGTACATTACAGCTTTTTCAGTCATCTGAAAAAGCATATGAAAAGCCGGAACTTGGGATTTTTTCACCAATCATTCGGTTGTTGGCTGTTCATCCCGAATCAAGGGGACGCGGTATCGCACAGGAATTATTAAAAGCTAGTGTAAATTATGCAAAATCGCAAGGTGCGTCCAGTTTGTATCTACATTCTACTGATAAGATGCATAAAGCCATTAAACTATATGAATGGTTTGGCTTTAAAAGGGATCGAACGAAAGAATTTCAAAATCATGATATTTTAGTAAAATGCTATCGCTTAGATTTATAGAAGGAGGCGACTGTATGAGTCGAGAGCTGGAAAAGCGCTTAATATCGATACGGCGCTATTTACATCAATATCCGGAGTTATCGAATGAAGAATTTAAAACGACAAAATCGATACAAACGTGGCTCGAGGAAGAGGGCATTGAAATCCGTCATACAAGATTAAAAACAGGTGTTTTTGCAGATATAAAGGGTGGCAAGCCCGGACCGACAGTAGCCATAAGGGCGGATATCGATGCTCTTCCGATTGAGGAACGAACCGGGCTTCCATTTGCTTCGAAAGTAAAAGGAGTGATGCATGCTTGCGGCCATGATTTTCATACGGCAGCTGCAATAGGGGCTGCCTACCTTTTAAAAGAATATCAATCAGAGTTGTGCGGGACAGTGCGATTGCTTTTTCAACCCGCAGAAGAATTAGGCGGCGGAGCGGTGCATGTGATAAAAGATGGTCAAATTGACGATGTAGCGGCTGTAATTGGGCTGCACAATAAACCCAATTTGCCTGTCGGCACCATTGGCATAAAAGCTGGTCCGTTAATGGCGGCAGTGGACCGTTTTCATATTGTTCTACAAGGGAAGGGGAGCCACGCGGCCATCCCTCAAAACGGAAAAGATCCAATAGCGGCAGCGGCTCAGCTTATTACCGCTCTTCAAACTATCGTCAGCCGGAATGTATCCCCATTAGATTGTGCTGTGGTGAGTGTTACGAGAATAACAGGTGGAAACACTTGGAATGTAATTCCGGGTGACGTCATATTGGAAGGAACGATTCGAACCTTTAATGCTGAAATCCGCGAAGAAGTAAAAGAAAAGTTTTATTCGATTGTGAATCATATTGCAGCTGCTTTTTCACAGGAAGCTGCGATTGGTTGGTTTCCTGGGCCCCCCGCGCTTCTTAATCATCCAGCTGTCACAGAGATGGTACGCGTGTCTGCTCGGCAGCAATCATTACACGTAATCAATCCAGAGCCTTCAATGGGTGGTGAAGATTTCGCTTATTACCTTCAACATATCCCCGGTACCTTTGCCTTTTTTGGTACAAACGGAAACGAAGATTGGCATCATCCAGCTTTTACTGTTGATGAAAAATCCATTATTAAAGCCGCTCATTTTTTATCTGAAAGTGCCAAGGATTTATTATATAAACATGGTAAGTGGTGAACATACATGACTAAGGTGCCAGACACGATCTAAACTGGTTCGTGCATAGCACCCTAGTTGTCGTATTTCCAAAAATATCGGTTCAAATTTCAAGGCATGAATCCTCGCTCACATGCAATAATCCTCAGAGAGTTTCTAGGCACAAATTAATTATTCAGATATTGGCTTCTGTGTTGTGAAGCTCCGTCAATGACTTGCGGTGTTATGAAAAATTAGAATCCAAAAAACGCTTTGTTAATGAAGGAATACATAAGTATATAAAACTTCCTCAGATTCAACATCTTCTCTTCTTGGATAGCCAAAGTTGTGTAATATCTTCGGTATATGGACAATTTCTGATATCTTTCCTTACGAAGTCCTTTATAAAGTATAGAAAGAACCGGATGAGCGCTGCCCTTCCGGTTCTTTGTGTATCAGTTAGCTGCTGGAACCAATCCTTTATGAATGGAGACTTCCTTAATGGCACGGTAGACGGTTTCGACCATGAAATCGAGTTCCTTTTCTGACATGGAAAGGATCGGCATCATCGTGATGACAGGACCAAGTTCCCGGATGATCAGGCCATTTTCCCTTGCTGTATGGATGATTCCGGAAACGACATTCTCTTGGAGGGTGAACGTTTCTTTTGTTTGGCGGTCTTTAACGATCTCCACTCCAATCATGAAGCCGCGCTGGCGGATATCGCCGACTATCGGAAGTTCGTATAGTGCTTGCAGTTTTTCGGATAGGTATTTTGATTTTTTCTGGATGTCTTTAATGAGATTGCGGCTTTCCATTAGCTCGATATTCTTCAGGGCCAGTGCACAGGCTAGCTGATTTCCTGTATAGGTGTGGCCGTGATAGAAGGTTTTATGTTCTTCCCGTTCTCCCAAGAAGGATTGAAAGATCTGCTCGTTCATGATGGTTGCTGCGAGTGGCATATATCCCCCAGTGATCCCTTTGCCCATACACATGATATCAGGAACGACATCTTCCTGTTCGCAGGCAAACATCGTTCCGGTTCGACCGAATCCAACGGCCACCTCATCACAAATTAAGAGGATGTTGTACTTTCTGCATAATTGTTCGACTTCTTTCAAAAAGCCTGCCGGATGGGTTATGATGCCTGCCGCGCCCTGCACAAGCGGTTCGATGATCAATCCTGCAATTTCCTCTGATTGATCTTGCAGTAACTTCTCCAGTTCCTTCAAGCAATGGTTTTTCACTGCTTCTTGATCTCCATACTCAGTCATGTGATAGGCATATGGTGAAGGGGCGGAAATCCGTTGAAATAAGAGTGGCTTAAAGATTCTATGGAATAGATCCATTCCGCCAACACTCACGGCACCGACAGTATCGCCATGGTATGCTTCGTCAAGGGAGACGAATTTGTTTTTATTCCGATGCTTGACGGGATCGATATTCTGCCAATATTGATAAGCGACTTTAAGGGCGATTTCCACAGCAGCAGATCCCGTGTCAGAGTAGAAGACTTTCGATAAAGAACCAGGAGTGATCTCTGCAAGTTTTTTTGCCAGTAAGATCGATGGTACATTTGCAGATCCCAGCAGCGTGGAGTGCGCGACTTTATTCACTTGTTCAATAAGGGCGCCATTTAATTCCGGCTCGTTATGCCCGTGCACATTCACCCATAATGAAGCATAGCCGTCCAAATAGCGTTTGCCATCCACATCAATCAAGTAGCTGCCTTCCCCGCGCTCGATGATCAGCGGTTTACTTTCCCGATACGTTTTCATTTGTGTGAACGGATGCCATACATATTCCTTATCCCATTGCTCTAAATCCTGACTGTTCATGCTTGGAACACCTCTTTCAGTTGTTGGGTATAATCTTGATCACCAAGTAAATCAAGGATGCAGATCCTCAAGTCTTTTCTAACATCCGCCATTGTTGGGATGCAGGCGAGGCCATTCAGCCCTGTCAGCTTTTCAATGGTTTCGATATTGTCTTTATGAATCCGATCCTCTGACCGGTAATGGTTATACAAAATGGTTTTCACGCATATATCATGGATTTGGGCATACGAATGCGTCGTTACGACATTATGAATCGCCCCTAAACCACTTGTAGATACGAATACGACAGGCATGCCGCAATCTCTTATGAAATCCGTCGTCATATAGAAACCGTCGGATCGTTCAATGAGCGGGACAGCCAATCCGCCAGCACCCTCGACTAATACGATGTCATACATTTCCTCAAGTTCATGAACCCTTTCCACGACTTTCTTCTCATCAATTTTCTTTCCGGTCAATTTAATCGCCAAATGTGGGGAGGTTTCAGGTTCCAGTGTGTAAAACCCTGATTCCTTTACACCGAGTTCCTGTTCAAACCAAGATATGTCCGGGTATGTATTGCTTTCCTCATTGATGCCAGTTTGAAATGGTTTGAATATTGTGACGCTTTTTCCCAATGCTTGAAGAGACAGATAGAGTGCGCTCGTGACGATGGTCTTTCCAATATCGGTGCCAGTTCCGGTTATAAAGTAGGCTTGGCCCATGGATGATTCAGCTCCTTCACGTTTATATATCTTGCAATGCGCGGACGTACTTGTTGAATGATGACAGCACATAGAATGCACAGCAGTAGATCACCGGGGACAGGTAATAAGAAGCCGTAAAGAATCGTTTGGTTGATTGAAAGCGGCGTTTCCACAATCCACTTCATTGCACCATAAAGCCAGATGCAGCCGAAGAAGTAAACAGTCAGTAAAGAGGCGGCATTAGCAAAGAATATGGAACGAATCGTGGTGAGGGAAAACCGGTTGATCAGCCATCCATTTACATAGGCTCCCAGTATATATCCGAGCAAATAGCCGAAAGTGGGTTTGAATATATAGCCGAATCCCCCGCCTTCAGCAAACACGGGCACCCCGATAAGTCCGATCAAGACGTAGCATAGCTGACTGAGCAATCCAAGACGGGGGCCCAATAATGCGCCTGCCAAATAGACTGCCAGAATTTGAAGTGTGAATGGTATGTAAGGGATAGGTATTTTAATAAAGGCGCCAATTGCGGTTAACGCGGTAAAAAGGGCAACATAAGAAATCGTCCTTGCTTTCAAGGTTTTCACCTCCTTTTTTAGAAATGATAGGCGAAATGCTCACTATTAGTTTGCCTGATTCCCATTTTATATGTCAACTAATTTATTATTTAGTTAACAAATAAAAACCATACGTAAACAGGTTTTAATGGACAGACTAGTAAAATATTGAAAAAAGACCATTGAATAATATTTTGTTTGTATGTTATTATTCTATCGATATGTTAACTTAATGTATTTTAGGTTAACAAATTTATTTGAATCGCCAGGCAGTATTGATACTGCTAAATGTTAAGTGCTGCCCATTGTGGTTGATGGTGCACATGTGACCAATTGATTGGAAGGGAAAGTGGATTGGAGATGGAGACACTCACGGTTGGAGCATCAGGTGGATATATTGCAGGCAGCTGGTCTTTATTTACCAGACCGGGTTATGCTCCTTTTCTAGGAATTGCATAGTCAAGGAATCCATAAACCAGCGATTCGGCACACAATAAAGAAAAGAGGGATAGGTTTGGAAACAATGGTAAGGGACTGGAAGATGTTAGCGGAGAACGTTATCAAAGGATATAAAGTGACGGAGGAAGAGGCATTATCCATCGTACAAGCCCCAGACGAAGAGGTTTTGGAAATTTTGAATGCGGCCTACCTCATACGCAAGCATCATTATGGGAAAAAAGTTAAATTGAATATGATCATCAATACGAAATCAGGATTATGTCCCGAAGATTGCGGCTACTGCTCGCAGTCGATCGTGTCGGAAGCCCCGATCGATAAATATGCTTGGCTGACGAAAGAAAAGATTGTCGAGGGAGCGCAAGAATCAATTCGTCGCAAAGCGGGTACTTATTGCATCGTTGCGTCTGGCCGTCGTCCGACCAACAGGGAAATCGATCATGTCATTGAAGCGGTAAAAGAAATCCGTGAAACGACGGATCTTAAAATCTGCTGCTGTTTAGGTTTCCTGAATGAGGAACATGCGGGCAAACTAGCGGAAGCAGGCGTTCATCGCTACAACCACAATTTGAATACATCACAGGAAAACTACAGTAAAATTACATCGACGCATACATATGAAGACCGGGTAGATACAGTCGAAGCTGTGAAAGAAGCCGGAATGTCCCCATGTTCTGGTGCCATTTTCGGTATGGGGGAATCTGAGTCGGAAGCGGTGGAAATCGCCCTATCCTTACGCAGCCTTGATGCAGATTCCATTCCTTGTAATTTTCTCAATGCAATTGACGGAACGCCGCTTGAGGGAACTTCCGAGTTGACCCCCACTAAATGCCTGAAATTGATTTCGATGATGAGATTCGTTAATCCGAGTAAAGAAATCCGTCTGGCCGGCGGTCGTGAGGTCAATCTCCGTTCCATGCAGCCCATGGCACTTTATGCAGCCAATTCCATCTTCGTCGGTGATTATTTAACGACAGCTGGTCAAGAACCAACAGCGGATTGGGGAATCATCGAAGACCTGGGATTCGAAATTGAAGAATGTGCCCTTTGATAAAGAAGATTATAGGAAAACAATATGGATTTAAAAAAACACCCTTAGGGTGTTTTTTTCAGTTTGTCGGCAAAAGGAAGATCCAATTGGGGTCGAAAAAAGTGCATGGAGGGTCGAAAAAAGTGCGTTTTAGGTCGAATAAATTCGAGAACGGTCGAATAAAGAGTATGGAAGGTCGACATCATGTTTTTTACATTAATCCATATTGGATTGAAGAAATTGGCGATACTCCTGCCGGATTACTGGCTAGCCAAGACCCCACAGCCGCTTGCGGTGAGGAGGCTTGGCAGACAGTCGGCGGAAAGGGAGTGGATTTCTGAAATCAACTCGAACGAAAAAACTAGGCAAACTCGATTTTTCTTGGAATTTGTCTAAAAACAGGACTAGAGTACCCTTCATGTTTTTTTACTGTAACCCTTATTAGATTAAGAAATTTGCGACACTCTGCCGGATTGCTGGCTAGCCGAGACTCCACAGGCGCTTGCTTTGATGAGGCTTGGCAGGCAGTCGGCGGAAAGGGAGCGGATTTCTGAAATCAACTCGAACGAAAAAACTAGGCAAACTCGATTTTTCTTGGAATTTGTCTAAAAACAGGACTAGAGTACCCTTCATGTTTTTTTACTGTAACCCTTATTAGATTAAGAAATTTGCGACACCCCTGCCGGATAGCTGGCTAGCCGAGACCCAACAGGCGCTTGCCTTGTTGAGGCTTGGCAGACAGTCGGCGGAAAGGGAGCGGATTTCTGAAATCAACTCGAACGGTTTTAAAGAAAAAAACTGCAGTCAAACTCGTTTTTTTTGGAATTTGTCTAAAAACAAGAATAGATTACCCCTCATTTTTTTTACTGTACCCTTATTGGATTGAAGAAATTGGCGACACTCCTGCCGAATAACTGGCTAGCCAAGACCCCAGAGCCGCTTGCAGTGAGGAGGCTTGGCAGACAGTCGGCGGAAAGGGAGCGGATTTCTGAAATCAACTCGAACGGTTTTAAAGAAAAAAACTGCAGTCAAACTCGGTTTTTCTTGGAATTTGTCTAAAAACAAGACTAGATTACCCCTCATTTTTTTACTGTACCCTTATTGGATTGAAGAAATTGGCGACACTCCTGCCGAATAACTGGCTAGCCAAGACCCCACAGCCGCTTGCGGTGAGGAGGCTTGACAGTCGACGGAAAGGGAGCGGATTTCTGAAATCAACTCAAACGGTTTTAAAAGAAAAAAACTGCAGGCTAACTGCTCTAATTCAAATTTTTTTTCTGGGTGTTTATTACTTTGCAGTAAGGGGGCTAGTGGTCAGTCAAATTTTACAAAAATAAAAAAATGATAGATAAGTGAAAATAATGAAAAAAAAATGCTAAATTGTAAGAAGAGGTTTTTTTTATGAATTACCTGAATAAAATAACATTTGCTGCATTGTGGTAAATGAATTTGATATAGGGAAAGAATTAGTATTGGTAATATCAATAATGAGAGGATAGTTTTGTGTGATGCATATATGGCTGATTAGTTTTATTATTTTATTATTGCTATTAATATTTTATACTATTATCCCAACGGTGCTTACTCGTGTATGCAGTCTGGGAATAACCAAAAAAATCAATTCGAATAATGGGATTGCGCTAACTTTCGATGATGGCCCAAACCCTGAATATACGGTGAAATTGCTTGATCTTTTAAAAGAGTATGAGATAAAGGCCACATTTTTTGTTGTTGGCAGTAAGGTGAAAAGTAATCCTGAGATTATTAAAAGAATGCATGAAGAGGGACATACTATAGGAATCCACCATTATCATCATGTTTCAAGTTGGGTCCTATCACCAATTCATCTACGGAAACAGTTGGAAATGACTGAAAAGGCGATAAATGAAGTTACGAATGAAAAGGTTGTTTTTTATAGACCGCCATGGGGCCATTTTAATATGTTCACCCCACTTTTCAGTAAGAAATATAGAGTGGTGATGTGGTCCGGCATCTTTGGGGATTGGAAAGTTGAAAATTGCAAAAATACTTTGCTTGATCAACTGCGAAGCACTTCGACAGAAGGTTCCATCCTGTTGCTTCATGACTGTGGTGAAACATTGGGAGCGGATAAAGAAGCACCAGGCTATATGATTGAAATGTTAAAAATTTACCTACAGGAGAGTAAGGAAAAAGGAACACACTTTATTACTTTAAAAGACTTATAACTAATTCTGGGGGTACTATGAATATAGATACGCTTTTACATTTTATTGAATCATATGGATACCTGATCATTTTTCTTTTTTTATTCTTCGGCATTGTGGGAGTGCCTGCTCCAGAAGAATCACTTCTATTTCTAATTGGGGTGTTGGTTGTCCAAGGTAAGCTCTCAATGGGTTTGGCAATGCTGTGTGCAATTCTCGGCGCTTTTATCGGAATGCTTGCAGCTTATGCATGCGGAAAATATGTGGGGTATCCATTTATAAATAAATTTGGAAGATTCATTGGGATTACGACTGAACGCTGGGAGAAAGCAAAGAAAAATTATACGGATAATGCACAAAAAACCTTAGTATTGGGATTTTATATTCCGGGAATAAGACAAATTAGTCCATATTTCGCAGGAATCTCATCTATACCCTTTCGGAAATACTTCCTATTTTCCCTAATAGGCACTATACTCTGGACCGTCCCTTTTATAGTGGCCGGTTATTATGTCGGGGATGCTTTTAATGTTAATCCCCAATATGTTCCATATTTAGGGCTTGTATTTTTAGTTATTTTTGTACTATATGTTACTATCAAATACATTAAAAAGAGAAAACAAATGTCCAAAAGTTGAGTCGGCTCCTTATTATAAAACTTTGGAAATTTATTGTAAGAGGAAAATATCATGAACTATATATTTCGTATTTTTCAGAATGATTTCTTAGGAGATGACACATATATGAAGAAGAAGATTTTGTTTTTACCTCTCTTTCGAATGCAGTCGGGACATCATCAAGTTGCAGAGGCATTAATGGATATGTTAAAAAAGCATTCAAATGGGATTATTTATAAGAAAATCGATCTAATCAGTTATACCAATACCTCTCTAGAAAAAATCATTGTAAATAGTTATCTTACATGGATCCGTTATGCGCCGGAAACCTATAATCTTGCCTATAAGAATCTGTTTTATGTGCACACGCCAAAGGAACGGATATTTAAGTGGTATCAGCAACTATTCATGAATAAATTGGAACAATTGATAGCAGAAGAAAAGCCTGATTTAATTGTGTGTACACACGGTTTCCCTTCCTATCTTTTAAGTCAGCTAAAGATGAAAGGGAAGTGCAGCACACCGGTTATAAACGTGTACACGGACTACTTTATTAATAATGTGTGGGGAAGCGAAGGGATAGATGCCCATTTTCTTCCTAGTCAAGAAGTAAAAGAAAAGCTGATGAGTCAGCGTCAAATACCAAAACAAACGATGATGGTCACTGGCATCCCCGTGCACGAGGAAATCACTAAAAATGCCCGTGTCCAAAGAAACACAGCACGGCCCAAAATTTTGATATCCGGAGGAAATAGCGGTCTTGGAGGGATTTTGAACTTAGGTGATGAGTTAAAGAATTCAAGCGACTTTGATTATTTAGTCCTTTGCGGAAATAACAACAAGCTTTATGAAGAAATCGAAACATGGAACTTACCACATATCAAACCATTGCCTTATATCTCATCAAGGTCTGAAATGAATAAGCTTTATGAAGAAGTTGACGCAATCGTTACGAAACCGGGCGGTGTCACGATTAGCGAAGCATTGCGAAAAAGGCTTCCCATTTTTGTTCATTCCAGGCTTCCTGGGCAGGAGGAAATTAATCTGCAATATTTAAAACAACAAGGACTTGTATTTAAACTTAATCAGAAAACGCCTTTTGAAAAACAATTGCTGAGTATATTGAAGGATCAGAAAAAAATGAAAAAGTGGAACACATCCATAGAAGCTTATCATAAGGAAATAGAGTTGGAGAAACCTGAGGGAATAGTGGAGGTCATGAAATTGATCCTTAATCTTAATCAAAATGGTACACCTTCCTATCTAGCCCGACAGCCCAAACTTCTTTATAGCTGAGATGCATGGTGTTCTCACTGGTGAACCTAAATGAAAGAATGAATACGGAAGGCTGCTGAATTAGCAGCCATCCTAAAATGAAAGGTCGGAAGAAGAGTGACTTTGAAAAAAACATACCTTATGATTTTTTCGATCATGCTGCTTGCGGCAGCGGTCGCAGGTTGTTCAAATGATGAAGCGGAAAAAACGGAAATGAAGGCGCAAGCCGGAGGTAAAGTGGAATTGACGGTTTCCGCAGCTGTAAGTTTGCAAGATGCCTTAAATGATATAAAGATGTCTTTTGAAAAAGAGAATGCAAATGTAGAAGTTCATTATAACTTTGGAGCCTCTGGAGCTCTTCAGCAGCAGATATCCCAAGGCGCACCTGTTGACCTGTTTTTCTCAGCAGCAGAAGATAAATTTGATAAATTAGTAGAGGAAGATCTTATTGAAGAGAAAAACGGAATCGATTTAGTCGGCAATGATCTGGTGCTGGTGGTGCCAAAGGATTCCAAAAAGGAAATCGGATCGCTGGAAGACCTCACAAAGGCCGAAAAAATTTCGATTGGCACTCCAGAGTCTGTACCGGCAGGGCAATATGCGAAACAAACTTTGGAAAACATGAACCTCTTTAAAGAGGTTGAAGATCGATTGATATATGCAAAGGATGTCCGGCAAGTGCTTACATATGTGGAAACGGGAAACGTGGACGCAGGCCTCGTCTATAAAACGGATGCGCTCAACTCATCGAAAGTGGAAATCATTGCAGCAGCCCAGGCAGATTTACACGATCCGATCATATATCCCGTCGGAATGATCAATGACCTGAATCATGCTAAGGAAGCCAAGCTGTTCTATGACTATCTCCAAACGGAAGACTCCATGAAAATCTTTGAAAAATACGGATTTAAAAATTTGAAATAACCACCAATCTGGTGGTCTTTTTTTATGAAGGTTTATCGAACGTCGATTTCCACTACAGGCACTCGCTTTCCGCGGGCGGTCGGGGAGCCTCCTCGGCGCCTTGCGCCTGCGGGGTCTCCCCTCGACGCGCTTTTCCCGCAGGAGTCTCGCACCTTTCGTTCCAATCAACCTTTTTTGAAATTTTAGGTAAAATCCTTATTGTCTACAAACTGTAACCACCAATCTGGTGGTCTTTTTTTTATGCATCTACAGTAATATTAGGTATATTTTCCTTTATATTGAAACCTTGTCACGCTTTAAACGTAAGAATAAGGACATGATATTTCAACCTACACTTCAATAATTCGGCAGCGGCGTGAAAGTAACTTGTGACAAAAGAAGGACAGCAAATTACTGTCCTTGGGCCTGACTGTGAATGGTTCCATTCTTTTTGAAAACTGTGTAAAACAGCTTAATCGGCAGGTATCCTATAATCCCGCCAAGAGTATTCAGAATCACATCATCGGTATCAAAACTTCCTAATTCAAATAAAAGCTGAAGAACCTCATAGGTGAAGCTAAAACAGAATGTTGCAATCAAGATCGATCTGAGTTGGGAAAACCTTTTTGATAATAATGGAAGCATCAAGCCAAATGGTACAAAACCGATGATATTCCCCACTATATTTTCAATCCGGATGGATGTATTTACATCCGCTAAGAAGAGGTAATGGAAAATGGTTTTAAAAGGGATGAAGTTATGGGACCCCCAATAGCGGCCATTGAAGGAAAAAATAATATGACCATTCATTTCGGTTATCGAGAGGGTTTTAAATAAAATGAGCTTTGTAAGGATTAATAGATAAAGAACCATAAATAACTATAATACAATTTTCACATAAATTTTCATGATACAACTCCAATTTTAAAGTAGGAAATATTTATCATTTTATCATAAATGGTATATGATGAGTTTAATGTAATATTTTGCAAGTTTCTTAGGGCAAGGAGGGGTAAAAGTGGAGGAAGCAATAATTGATTTTCTCATTGCAGTCATGTTAATTATTGGTTTCACATACGGCCTCATTAGGCAATTTAGACATTGTGTCAGTATCAGGAACGGAAATAAGTCGGAGTATGTACATTACAAGAGGGTATTGATTGGAAACTACCTGATTTGCCTATCCTATTCGGGTTTTCTTTTTTCTTATATTTTGAATTCATTTCTATCATCTCGTATTATACCGGCTTCATTTATTACAAGTGATAATACTAGTTTTTGCTGTTTTGGTTTTCTTGCCATTCTATTAATCGCTAAATTTGGGATTATTCCAAAGGAAAATGAACAAGTTGAATTACAAGAATACATAGTTGAGAAAGAGGAAATATGAAGAAAATTTCGCTTACCTTATTAATCGTATGTATATCATTCACTTTTCTACTGAATTTTTCCATGCCTGAATTTGCTGGCAAAATGAAAGATAATATAAGGTCCATGAATATCCTTTATTCATACAGTGTCACGAAATCATTCTCGGAACAAGCCCAAGATACGATCGAACTGGCATCCGTGCCTTCAGGGAAAACCGAGACTAGGAATGCCGATTTTCGAAGTGATGTTAAGCTTGAGGGAACGCCGCTGAATATTAAAGGTGTAGTGAAAGAGAGCTTGAACAAGCCCCAAGATTATAAAATTAAAGAAAAATTAACCGGTCCCGAAAAAGGGTTTTCATACCGGAAATATTATCTTACCAGAAATTATGATAAAGGAAGATATACAGTCATCCGGACGAATAAAATAACGGGGAAAAGAAAAGGTGTATGTCGGAACTTACTATGAGCCGAGCACGCAAGATCCTTTCGTCAAATGGTCACGTGATGAAAAATGATGGCTGACAATACCATTTCATGAAAAGTTGAGTGATTATATGGGACAAACAGTGGAGATCGAGGATTATAACCCTAATTGGGTTAGTGAATTTCAACAGGAAAAAGCGAGGATAATGAAGGTTTTAAAGAACTATTCCCTTTGTGTTGAGCATATTGGAAGTACTTCCGTCATAGGGTTGGGGGCAAAACCGATTTTGGACATCATGGCTGGTGTACAGCATTTAGATGAAGCTGACACGTTCATTGAACCATTGAAATCGATTGGGTATGAATTTGTCCCGCATAAGGAGTTTCCCGAAAGGCGTTTTTTTAGAAAAGGCCAATGGAGAGCGGGGACACATCATTTGCATATCTATAGATTCGGAAGTGAACAATGGAAGAATCAACTTTCATTCAGGGACTATCTAAGAAGCCATCCTGACGTACGGAAACAATATCAGGAATTAAAATTATCCTTAGCTCAAAAGCATCCTGGGGATATAGTGGGGTACACGAAAGCGAAAGCTCCATTTATATTAAATGTCATGAAGAAAGCGAAATATCTAAAGGAACGTACATGAAAGGGAGGCATACATGAGAAAGGTCGAGGTTGTACCATATAAGAAAGAATGGTCCAAGCTATTCTGTGATGAATGCCAAAAATTAGAGGATATTTTCGGGCCTGAAATGATAGATTTATACCATATTGGCAGTACGGCCATACCGGCCATCCATGCCAAGCCAGTAATAGATATTTTGACAGTGGTTAAAGATGTGGAATGTGTGGCTGATTTTAATAAAGAGATGGAAGAGATAGGGTATGATGCCAGGGGCGAGAACGGAATCGCCGGACGACGGTTTTTTCGTAAAGGCGGGGATGAGAGGACGCACCATATTCACATGTTTCAAAAAGGACATGAGGAAATAGCCAGACACCTCGCTTTTCGGGATTATTTGCTATCACACCCTGATGAAGCAAAAAAGTATAGTAGGCTGAAGCAGCGCTTGGCAGCGGAATTCCCAGATGATATCAAAGGATATGTAAACGGGAAAAATGATTTTATCAAAAAGGTTGATGAAAAAGCGAAACATTGGGCGAAGCGTGGTGATCATCATGTTAATGAAGTGGATTAAATGCCAAGTGACTGAGGAAAACAAGCGTTCATTTTCAAAAGCGCAAGAGGGATGGGAGGAATTGCGCCATTGTGCTGGTTTCATGGGTCAAATCGGAGGGTGGAATAGATATGAACCCTTTGAAGCAGGCGTTCTCTCCTTTTGGAAAGATCTCCATGCCTATCAAAGTTTCATGCAGCATCAGCATGATGCAATATTCGCCAAGAGTGACCAGGGAAGTACTTATACAAATATTTCTGTCGATATATTCGAGAGTATATTCAATATAGGATCAACAGACATTACAGCTTTTTTTGGCAAGGGGAAATTACTGCGAGTGGCTGACTGTTCTGTTGAAAAGGATAAACATGCCCGTTTTGAGCAGGTGCTAAAAGAAGTAGGGAGCAAGGGCATGCTGTCTGGCGCATTCGGTAGTAAAAGGCAAAACGGCAGATACCTTGTCGCCTCAATATGGGACAGTGAATATTCACATCAAAGGTATGCGGATAAGGAATTGCCTGCCCTGATAAACGAATCGGGAGTGAACGTTTCAACCCATCGCATTACAGGAAGTTTAATTGAATTGCATCCAAAGTGGGTGGTCATTTAGAATCGAACATTATCAATCTATCAATTGGGGCTATGGCGTCTTGGATTGGAACGTTAAAAGAACATATCAGAGCTCTAAATATATGACAGAAGGTGATTACAAATGAAACTAGATTATGATTCACAGTACATCAGGGGCATCTACCTGAATAGAGATCGAATATCTTCGTATGACCATTTCCCTCTTGATCTGCCGGTTATCAGGCATCTTCAAGAAGTTGCTTTTCATCCCAGTGTTACCTATGTTATCGGGGAAAATGGAATGGGGAAGTCCACCTTGCTTGAAGGTATTGCGATTGCGTATGGCTTCAATCCGGAAGGCGGAACGTTAAATTTCAATTTTTCCAATTATGATTCACATTCCAATTTGGACGAATACCTCCGTTTGAAAAAAGGCGTGTACAAACCGACGGATAATTTTTTCTTTAGGGCGGAAACCTTTTATAATTTAGCTACGAATATAGAGGAATTGGACAGGGAGGCATCGTTTGGGTCGAAAATCATTGATTCCTTCGGTGGAAAATCACTTCACCAGCAATCTCATGGGGAATCGTTTTTTTCTGCTTTTGTAGAACGATTTCAAGGTAATGGATTGTATATCCTCGATGAGCCTGAAGCTGCTTTGTCGCCATTGAGACAAATATCGATGCTGGCCAGGATAAATGAGCTTGCCAAACAAGGTTCCCAATTCATCATTTCCACCCATTCCCCGATCATCATGGCCTACCCGGATGCTAAAATCCTCCAAATTTCAGATGAGGGAATGAGTGAGGTTACGTTAGAGGAGTCCAATCACTATTTGTTAATGAAACAGTTTTTTGAAGATAAAGATCGGCTGCTTCATCATCTATTTCAATGAGATTTTAGCATTTCCATTAAAAGCAACTAATGAAAAACCCCGTCTGCACTGCGCATTCGGGGTTTTCATTTTTTTGGAATTCATTGTTGACAGCTTAGGTGTATTACGGGTATAGTACATCTATAAGGTGTATGAACCACTTAGTACATACACGCATATCAGACTTTTTTAAATAAATAGGGGGTGGTTTTAATGAACGTAAATACCCGGGAACCGGTATATCTGCAAGTCGTTAGGCATTTTAAAGAACAAATAGCCATAGGCAAATTCGTAGCTGGACAGGAAATTCCCTCGCGAAGAGAACTGGCAGCTTCACTCAATATAAATCCCAATACCGCTCAAAAAGCGTATAAAGAAATGGAGGAACAGGGCTTGATTCATACTGAACGAAATTTCCCTAGTCAAATCACGACGAATGAAACGATTTTACAGGCTGTGAGGCAGGAATTGATTTTGGCAGCCGTCGATACGTTTGTAGATGCGATTCGTCCGATTAATGTACCAGTTGATGAACTGCTTCGTGTGGTTAAAGAAAAATACTCGGAAGAAATAAGGGAGGAGGAAGAAAAATGATAGAGGTAAAACGGATCTCCAAGAATTATGGCCGGAAAAAGATCTTGGATAATGTTTCATTTACAGCCAATAAAGGCGAAGTTACTTGTCTGATCGGGATAAATGGTGTCGGTAAAACAACTACACTCAAAGCGATCATGGGATTGACGCCATATAAAGGTGAAATCCTGATAGATGATCAAAAGATGACAAAGGAAAGTTATGAAAAAATCACCTTCATTCCGGACGCGCCGACCATGCTTCCGCAAATGACCATTAAACAAGCCATGGTTTTCATGTCGGATTTCTATACGTCCTGGAATCCGGAAAGAGCTAACCAACTAATGGGGTTTTTCAAGCTTAAAGAGGAGAATCGCATTTCGGAATTGTCAAAAGGGAATACAGCTAAGCTCAACCTGATGCTTGGTCTGTCCCTTGACGTCGATTATGTACTGATGGACGAACCATTTTCGGGAATCGATATGTTTAGCCGCGAGCAAATTGCCGATGTCTTTGCGAGCCACCTGATTGAAGATAGAGGAGTCATCATCACGACCCATGAAATCGGTGATATTGAACATTTAATCGATAAAGTCATTTTATTGGATAACGGTACAGTGCTTAAAGAGTTCAATACAGAAGAAATGCGGGAAGAGGAAGGAAAATCGGTAGTCGATGTAATGAGAGAGGTGTATCAATCATGATGCGATATATAAAACTAGTGAACTTTGAAATCAACCGTTTCAGTAAAATCTATCTTAGCTTATTGTTGATAACCTTGGTTTCGCAATTTGCTGGAGTGATCTTCGTAACGAAGAGTCTTCTTAATGATGCCAGGGATATCATGAAAGTAGAAAGACTATCTGAAGACGCTTATATTACCAATTATGGAAGCTTTGATTTTAATCATATCGCAGATACCCTTTTGTTTGTAGGACCGATAGCGCTGAGTGCGGTTGCCCTTATTTTTTACATTTTCCTTATTTGGTATCGTGATTGGTTTGGAAAGAATACGTTCATTTATCGCCTATTGATGTTACCGACATCCAGATTATCGATCTATCTTTCAAAAGCCACGGCCATCTTCCTGATGGTATTAGGGTTGATTGCTTTCCAAATCATCATTTTACCAATGGAAAATGCCCTATTTCATTCAAATGTGCCACAAGCGCTCTTGAATGAAATGTCAACTTTTACCATTGCGAAACTCAGTCCGATTTTGTCATTGATCATCCCAAGCACGTTCACGCAATTCCTGCTTTCCTATGGCATTGGTCTTATGATCATGTCTATATTATTCACGGCGATCATGTTTGAAAGAAGTTTCCGCATAAAAGGAATCATTTTGGGCTTGTTATATTGCGGAATCGCTGCTGTGTTGTTTTTAGCTCCAGTTTTAATGGAAATCGGGAATTTCTATTTTTATCCTAATGAATTATTTGGCCTGCTGCTCGCAATAGGGGTCATTTTGACAGGATTATCAGTTTGGCTTGGTGCTTGGTTATTGAAAAATCGCGTTACCGTATAACAACTTTAAAGGAGAGTGAACAAGGTGAAACGTTATTTATGCAGCATCATTATTGGAATGGTTGTCATCTTAAGCATCGGGACCTATTATGTCAAAGTAGCTTCCTCCGCTTCCAGCCTTCCAAAGTATACGTTCAAGACACTGGAAGGCAGCGATAAAGAGCTTGATCCGGTGATCATAAATGCTACGCTTCAAAATGGCAGTACTTTTTATGAACCATTAACATTTGAATCCAATACAACGACATATGCCAGCGAAAGGTCTTACTTAGAGAACTTAACTGGAAGACAAGATTATCAAACTGAAAGATTAATAAAAGAACATCGTTCATTTATGCGTGGCAAGGATTCCATTAGTTCTTTATATGAAGACGATGATTTTCTTGCTTACGCTTGGGTGAATAGCGATATTACGAATAACGGGAAAATGGAAGCAAAGTTTGATATAGGTTTACTGGAAAAGAAAGATGAAGAGGAAACTTCTTTCCAAATTGAACTTCCGAATCAAGAGAGAATCATGAATGTTGATGTTAGGGATGTGCAGTTGGTCCATTCAAAACTACAGGTTTTAACGATGAATGATGTTAATTCAAACAATGAGAAGCAAACGAAAGAAGTTCATCTGTATACGATCGATGTAGCCAATAAAAAAGTCTTGAACGATAAAACCCTTGTATCTGAAACCTTTACTGACCCTAATCAAGTTGATTTTCAGATGCCAATCGATGTTGCTCCCTCACAGCCAAACAACATGGTATTCATTTCGTTAATTAAAGGGGTAAATCATGAGGATGGCTTTGAGGAAAAACTAAAGGAAAGCAAGCTTTTATCTTATAATTATGAAACGGAAAAATTAGAAACGGTTAAAAAAGGATCGCTTAGCCTGGGCATGGCTAGATCAGGATATGCAGACGGAAAAAACCTTTATGTAGTTGAAATGAAATCAGGTAAATATCGCATTAAAACGTTTGACCTCAGCAGTCAAACGTTAACGAATGACACGGAGCTGGACATAGCTGCTAATAAAAAGGAACAATACTTCGCTGCCATTAAGAACGGGCGTGTGTACTTCCTATTAGGCAACGAAGTGGATCAAGACGTTTTAACATACAAGCCTGCCAAACTTCTGATTGCAGATATAAAGACTGGAAAGACTTTATATAAAGGTGAAACAGTCATAAATAAAAAGAACAGCAAAGGTTTTGGACTTATTATCGATGGTTTGGAAGTAAAATAAGGACCTACTATCACTAGAAGCTGTTTTAAAAAGCTTTAAATGAAAAAGGGATATCCTCCAATAGGATATCCCTTTTGACTATCATTTAAATGGAAGCTAAGTTCGTTCTGGCTGAGCGTTCCTTCTTGCCGTGCAAGAAGTAGTAAAGGACGGAGGTTGCGATGACCAAAACGCCCAGGATAACATAAAGTGTGCTGTAACCTGTTACCGGAATGATGAATCCCAGAATATAAGGGCCGAATCCAAGTCCTGCATCAAGCATGATAAAGAAGGTGGACGTTGCCATCCCCATTCGGTGAGGCGGTGTCAGTTTAACGGCAATCGCCTGCGAGCTTGATTGCATATTACCGAATCCAAGGCCAATAAGGAAACCAGCTGCCAGTAAAGTGAAACTATTGGTTGTTATACTTAGAAGCAGTAAGCCGATCCCAAAAATAATGAATGCCGGATACATAATGAAGTTCGATCCTTTCCGGTCCATTAACGGTCCTGAGAAAGGACGTGATAACAATACGGCTACTGCGTACACTACAAAGAAGAAGCTTGCCGTATTGACCAGATCGATTTCAATGGCATAAAAACTGATGAAAGAAAGGACACTGGAATAACAGAATGCCAATAACAGAGTGATGATTGAGATGGGCAGTGCCTTAGGTTCAATGAAATTGGAAAGCTTGAATCCTTTGCTTTCCGTAACTTTGCCCGTCACTTTCATTGCCGGGACATACAAGAAGAATGCTGTAATCAGGCTGAATACCCCTAAAGCCAGGCAGAAACTGAAAATGACTTGGAAGCTTGTATGTTGAGCCATATACAGACCGATGAAAGGACCGATTGCCGTCGCAAGTGTTGCGCTCATGCTGTAATAGCCGATGCCTTCTCCCTTTCGTGTCGCCGGGATGATCTGGGCGACGATCGTGCCTGTCGCGGTACTTGCCATCCCCATTGCCATCCCATGGATCAGGCGGTTAACAAGCAGGAAGCCAATTCCAAGATCCACAAAATAAAGAAGTGTTGTCAAAGTGAAAAAGATCAAGCCTATGAATAATGTTTTCTTGCGGCCGATCGAATCAATGAAACGGCCGATGAACAGACGTCCGATTAACGTCCCGATAATAAAAATCCCCGATATGAGTCCGGCTTCGCTTGTAGAAGCATCCAATTCATTAACAGCATAGATGGCAAGTGTCACCATCAGTAAATAAAAGATTAATGTTATGAAAAAATTGATGGACGAAACTATGACAAAGTCCTTCGTCCACAGTCTGGTTCTGGATTGATCCATGTTATTATCTCCTTACTTTATAATGTTATTTCTAATTTCGCCCATGATGCGTATGGCTGCGAGTTGTTCCTCTTCCGTGATCCCTTTCAAGATCTCCTGTTCATATTGATCGATTGTCACGCGGACTTCGCTGTAGACCTTTTTGCCAAGCTCCGTAAGCCGCATCCTTTTCTCGCGTTTATCTTTGCTAGGCACATGCTCGACATACCCCAGCTCTTCCAAGCGAGCAATGGTCCTCGTAATCGTGGGTTTTTCCACGCTTTGGTAATTGGCAAGCTCTACAAGCGTCGCCGAACCATAATTGTTCAAGTAATACAAAATGGACCATTGCGCCCTGTGTAAATCATGCTTGTTCAGCTGGATATTAAGATTATTTTCAAACGGTCGGTACAGCAGTAATAATTGCTGAAAGAATTTTTGGAAAGTCTTTATCAGAAACACCTCTTATCAATATATAGTTATCGTGAGTAATTGTTACCCTGAGTAACTATAATAGCAAAGTAAATCCATTCTGTCCACTCGGATTTGTAGTGAGAGCACCAAACTTATGATTAAAAGGCGGAAATTCACGAGTAAAAGGCCCAAACTCACGAGTAAAAGGCCCAAACTCACGAGTAAAAGGCCCAATCCTCACGAGTAAAGGCATAAAGAGCGATCATGAGTATAGGAAGGTAAGTTATCCAAGGGTTTACTTCATGATATTGAGCTGTTTGTTTCAAATTTAAAGAGGATCATTGATTCTTGTACAAGCGGAAACAAGGTTTCTTGACATTCCCTATCATAGGGGGCGAGTGGGTCTGCTACTTCCCGGCATCATGTTGATGAGATCACCAGAAAGTTAACGGGCAGAGGAGTTGCCATCCTTTAGCCGACAAGCATCCATTCGCCGGCGGAAGGATCATTATGCGGTATATTTCGAAGATCCCGATCGGGTGATGGTCGAACTCGCGGCCCCATACTCATACGTAATAGTTGGCATAGCTAAAATGGCCGTTATGTCCATCTTTACCTTTCTCAGGTTGTTCGGGTTCTGGGCCAAGTGAAGAGGCATCGATCAATATAAATGCACCGAAAACTTGGGTCCAGCTGCCTAGTAAAAGAATTTGTTCTCCCATCCGTCGTTTTTCATTTAAAATGAAGATATTTCCGACCGATTCTAAAAAAGAACCGGCTGCAATGAGTCCATTTCCCTTGATCTCAAAAGAGCGTGAAATGGACTCCTCCGTCAATGATGCCCCGAATGCTTCAAATGCTGCACCTAGTCCTTGGATTCCACTGCCGAGTGCATCGGTTCTGGTGCCCTCTTCCTCTGAACCACTCAACTGCATATCTATTCCAACGGCATTTGCGATATTGCCAATAGCCTCAAGCCAAGCACCGAATATGAAATAGGTTTCCGAACGTTCATTATCCGGGTTCAGCATTTTCGAACGGCCGATTGCTTGCAGCGAATTTCCAATGGCTTCAATGCCATTCCCTTTGAGGACGAGATCTTTTCCGAGGTTAGTCCCCGTTAAAGTTTGCCGGGTTTGCCCGATTGCACCTACAAGTGTGCCGATGCCTAGTAACCATGCTCCTGAAATAAGGAGGTCATCTCCATGAGTGATCATATCTCAAACGCTCCTTAAAAGTGGTTAGATTATATTATTCAGGAAACAGTGTTTGTTTACATATAGCTTTAACACCCAAAGCTCTGGTTGATTATCACCCATTTATTGGTATAATGACAGCTGGAGGAGATGATATTGACATTTAGCAATTTTTCACAACTGATTATCGCTGCACTTTTCTTTATGGTTTTTACGTTTTGTACCTGGTACGAAGGCAGTGAAATTCTGGATAGACCTTGGGAATGGAAGTATTCCACTCATTTCACACAAGTTAATGATGATCAGGCGATGGATCCAGATGATATTTCGAGTTTGATTATTTCGTGTATGCCGCAAAATTCAAGCCGCTATTTCCACTTCTTATGGTCTTAGCCGCATCGTACTTTATCATACATACGGGATATATCCTATTCAAAAGAAGGATTAAAGAAATGGCTCTATTCTTGTTGGGATTGGGTGTCCTTTTTCTGCTTTTAAGTGGTTTTGTATCCAATTCCCCGACTGTTGGAGGAAATATCTTTCAAGCATTTTTTCTGATAGGCGGAATTATAGCCATATTAAGTGAGGCTCTATATTATTGCCGGATGCCAAGAGGATTCAATACGTTCATGAAGTAAGCAAGGTTGCCGATGAGGCAGCTTTTTTTTGTGGAAAGATGACACAAAATAACGAAAAATAATAGTCATTTTCGCGAAATTCTTAGATTGAACTTCACTGAAATGTAGTTTATAGTTAAGTCGAAATTTAGTAGACCAGTTGCTATATTACCGGCGATGAACCCTTATCGGTTGGATATACAGTTAAAAGCAGCACCTAAATAAGGGTTATCCAGTGATTGAAGAATAAAGCGAAAAGGTGATAATATGTCAGGCAAAATCAAAATTGAACAGCCAAAGATCCCCCAAGACTTACCCCAAGCGAACTTTCAGGAAATATATTATCAAGATGAGCCTTATCTTGAGTCCTGTATCATAACCAATTGCACGATCGATAGAGAAAAGATGGAAAAAATCGTATTATCACAGATTGTTTTTAAAAATGTGACATTCAGCGATGTATCATTCAGGAATATTGAGCTGACGGATGTCATTTTTGATCATTGCGATTTGACGAATGCCGATTTCATGGGCGGCTCGATTCATCGGGTGGAATTCAAAGAGTCCAAACTTTTAGGCATTAACCTGTCTGACGCAAGTTTAGGGAATGTCTCCTTTGAGAATTGCAACCTGAATTTAAGTGCCTTTGGTTATTCCAGTTTAAAGCAAGTGAAGTTCGATCATTGCTCATTGGAAAGTGCTGATTATTATGAGTGTAAATTCATTAAAGTGAAGTTCGAAACATGTAGATTAAATGAAGTGAACTTTTCCCGGACACCGCTCAAAGGAATTGATATTAGCAGTTCTACATTTCAAAGGCTTACCGTTTCCCCGGAGGATTTAAAGGGATGCGAAGTTTCCCCGGACCAAGCGATAGTCTTTGCAGCCATGCTTGGACTGAAAATTAAAGAGTGAACCTTTTTAAGATGTAAAATGAGCTAACGGAGAGTAAACTGCGAGATCTTACAATAAGGCTGAAACGAGGATCACCGATTTTGGCGGTCCTTTTTAAGTTATTTGTGGTGAAAATAGGCATAGTGAATAGAATTATATAAATCCTGAAAAGTACGGAATATTTGCACAAACCCATGATTACTTTACAATATTTGTTAGGTGGATTGAGATAAGGGGGATTGAACGTTGATTATCAATAAGGTCACTTTGTATAGTCATGTCTGGGATGAAATGCGGAGTTTTTACGTTGATGTGTTAGGATTTGAGTTACTAACGCAAACTGATGATGGTTTTGAAATTAAGGCTGGGGAAAGTGTGCTTGAAATTAAAAAATATCATCACAAAGAAAAGCCTTTCTACCATTTTGCCATGAACATACCGACCAATTTATTTACTTCGGCAAAAGCATGGGCGAAATCAAAAGTGGAATTGACTAGAGAAGATGATGATGACGAAGTTTATTTCAGCTTTTCAGACGCACATTCTTTTTATTTTTTAGACCCTTCAGGCAACATTGTCGAATTCATATCGAGATATTCCGTATCACCCGAATCCGAGGCAGAGTCTTTTTCAGCTCAAAACGTCCTGTGCATCAGTGAAATAAACATTACGACAGATGAAGTCAGGGCTTTGGGAAATCAGTTGATCAGTAATGGTGTACCTGTAAGGAAGGGTGAAGCGATAAGTGAAGGTGGATTGAATTTCATGGGGGAACATGAAGCAGGTTCGTTTTTACTTTTAGGTCCAAGGAAACGGCGTTGGATTTTTTCGGATAAAGAGTCGGAAATCTTTCCGCTTTCGCTAGTCATAAATCAGCAACTAGATATTTCATTGGATGGCGAGGGATTTATGGAATTGAAAAAGGTGGAATGATGTAGATTTATATTTTGGCAATAAACTTCATTCGACTGATTCAATAATAACGATGAAGCAGGGCTGCCTGCCATTGATGTAACTCCTAAGATGGTTTTGTCATCAGAATTGTAAAAGAATAATCTTCAATAATACCAAGAAGAAGGTAATTAATGCTGAACATAATAATTCTCCTATCAAGTTACTTAATAGGTTCCATCCCATTTGCTTTGGTCATCGGAAAATCATTTTACAGTACCGATATCCGCGGATATGGGAGTGGAAATCTTGGCGCAACTAATAGTTTTAGGATATTGGGCAAGACAGCAGGGACGATTGTAGCATTTGCGATTTATTGAAAGGTTTCATAGCCTGCGCACTCCCGATGGCGCTGCATACGAACATTTCCCCTGCACTATGCGGCTTACTTGCGATAATTGGGCATGCCTTTCCTGTTTTGCGGGATTTAAAGGGGGAAAGGATGTGGCAATATCGGCGGGAGTGTTTTTATTTTTAACCCCATTAGGTACATTCATTGCTTGCATGGTATTTCTCATTAGTTTGCTATATTCAAAATATGTATCTCTCAGTTCAATTCTGGGGAGCATTTCGATATTGATTTACAGCTTATTATTTGAAGGCAGGCTCATCATTGCACTCTCATCATTCATTTGCTTATTCGTCATCTTTTTGCATCGGTAAAATATAAAGAGAATATGGAAGGGCACGGAAGCGAAAGTGGGCAGGAACTATTGATAGCAGGAAAATTACATACAACTATTTATGGTGCAATATCCTAGTGAATACTGCACCATAACCCAAGGAGCAAAGCCATGAAAAAAAGAAGTTTATTGATAGCGATGGGCTTGATCGTTTTCGGGATCATTGCCACAATAGCGTTGGTTTCTCAAACCAAAAAGAAAGAGGTCGCCGGTAAAAAGGCATTTCCCCAGCATACAGTCTATCAAGCGGGTACGATAAAACCTGACAATCTGTCACAGGAGGAAATGGATGCTGCCGTGGCGAATTTTTATGAAACCTGGAAAAATGACTATCTTAAGCAGCCTGCCGATAAAAATGATGAATATTATATTTTTTACAATGATAAAGGATATGCAGAGCCGGAGAACGCAGTGACCGTTTCTGAAGCGCATGGTTATGGGATGATGATAACGGCAATCATGGCAGGCAGCCAGGATAAGCAGTACTTCGATGGGCTTTATCGTTTTTATAAAGCGCATGGAAGTGATAATGACCCTTCATTAATGGCATGGCAGCAAGTAAAGGATAAATCGGGTAAAATCATCAATACGCCAGGGGATGCCGATTCAGCAACTGATGGCGATATGGATATCGCCTATTCGTTACTATTGGCACATCGCCAGTGGGGAAGTGACGGGGAAATCGACTATCTTGCCAGTGCAAAGGACATCTTGGATGCGATCATGTCGAATGAGATAAATCGGTCGCAGTCCCTGGTTAAACTTGGGGACTGGGCAGAAGATAAAGATGACGCATTCGGACAATCGACTCGTTCATCCGACCTTCTTCTCAATCATTTTAAAACATTTGAGGCGGTAACTGGGAATGATGAATGGAAAGGTGTAACGGATAAGGCTTATGCGATCATTCATTCGATTTATGAGGGGGAAAGCGCCAATACTGGCCTCATGCCGGACTTCATTATACAATCCAAGGAAGAATATCAACCGGCAGAAGCGGACTTTTTAGAAGGGGAGAATGACGGCAATTATAGCTGGAACAGCAGCAGGACCCCTTGGCGCTATACGCTCGATTACTTACTGACTGGTGATGAAAGAGCGCTGCCGCAATTAAAGAAGATGAATGATTGGATTAAAGCGGAAACGGATGGCAACCCTGAAAATATCCAATCCGGTTATACGCTAGGTGGAAAAGCCGTGGAAGAAGGGAATAGTACAAGCTTCGTTGCTCCATTCATGGTGAGTGCCATGGTTGATTCCTCCAATCAGCACTGGATTAACCGCTTATGGAATCGGACGATACAGGAACAAGATGATGATGACTATTTTGCCAATACGATAAAATTACAGACAATGATCGTCGTTTCAGGTAACTGGTGGGCGCCATGATTCAATGGAAGAAACTAAGTAAAGATGAAAAGGAGTTTGATGAGAATGATGAAGGTTACACCTTTCTTGATGTTCGAAGGGAATGCGGAGGAAGCGATGAATTATTACACATCTTTAATCGAAGGATCGAAAATAACCAGCATTGTTCGGTATGGTGCAAATGAATCAGGTACAGAGGGAAGTGTCATGCAGGCTACCTTTACCTTGAAGGATCAGGAATTTATGTGCATCGATAGCAATGTTAAGCATCAATTTACATTTACACCATCGTTTTCAATATTCCTTACATGTGATAGTGAAGAGGAAATTGACAGGCTTTATTCGAGCTTAACTGATGGCGGACAAGTGATGATGCCATTGGGTGACTATTTCTTTAGTAAGAAGTTCGGCTGGGTATCTGATAAGTTTGGTGTTTCCTGGCAGCTTACTCTACCAATATGAATGAAATGAAAAAGCCACTGGATAGTGGCTTTTTTCAGTTTGTTGGCCAAAGGGGGTTCGTAAGTGACACCCCGAACCATGAGGAGCGGACGGATCGAAAAAAGTGCGTTAACAATGAAAAAACATAAACAAGACCTGGTTGTACTATATGATTTCCACTCCAGGCACTCGCTTTCCGCGGGCGGTCCGGGAGCCTCCTCGGCGCTCTTTGCGCCTGCGGGGTCTCCCTTGGACACGTTTTTCCCGCAGGAGTCTCGCACCTTCCGTTCCAATCAACTGGAATGTTTTTTTTAGAAAAAACTGTAGGCTGGCCTCATCCTGAACCTTGATTATGTTTTTTTACTGTTTTATGAATCCACCCACTAGATTGAAGAAATTTGCGACACTCCTGCCGAATAACTGGCTAGCCAAGACCCCACAGCCGCTTGCGGTGAGGAGGCTTGGCAGACAGTCGGCGGAAAGGGAGCGGATTTCTGAAATCAACTGAATATTTTTTCAGACTGTAGAGGCCCTAGTTCCTTATGAGGGATAAAAAAATTTTTACTTTTTAAAAAATTTTTACTGATTAATAAGGATCCCCCCTCAACAGCACGCCGATTTATCCTCGATAATAAGTTTTGCCTAACTAAATTCCTTGATATATACCCCATTCACTCTTAATGTTTATAAAAATTCCAATATTGGCATGCGGATTGCTAGATTAAAAGTAATATCACATTGCTGGGAACGGCAGAAAGGGGGAGCATGAAACTGCGGCGGCTCTGCACTTTATCACGAATGCTTCGCAGGTGATGAATCAACGATATAAAGAAATCAATGTTCGTGTTACTGCCTTTTTAGATTTAGTCAATATCATTAGATAAGAGGAGAATTTCATGAAACCAATTTATTTTCTTTCTTTAATTCCTGTAATCGCCATACTTGGCGGGCCTTTTTGGGCTAATAGTATCGAACCGTATATTCTTGGCATGCCGCTATTCTTTTTCTGGAACTTTTCGTGGCTGATCTTTACCGCTTTAGTCGTTTTTATTATTTATATGCTAGATCCCAAGAATAAAGAGAGGGAAGAGAAATGAATATTGCGATCATCATTATTTTCAGTTTCCTGTTGCTATCACTTTATTTAGGGATTAGGGCTAGAAAAGGCAAGGATATGGACCTTGAACAGTGGACGGTAGGCGGACGCGGGTTCGGTCCTTTCATCATCATGATTTTACTGGCGGGAGAGATTTATTCCACCTCCACTTTCTTGGGCTCCAGCGGGTGGGCATATGGGATAGGCGGTCCGGCATTGTACGGAACGGCGTTCGCAGCATTGGGCTACCTGTTTTCTTACTGGATTTATCCTGCTATTTGGAGCTATGGAAATAAACATAAGCTCATTTCACAAGCAGATTTTTATGTTAAAAAGTACAAAAGTCCATTATTGGGGGTACTCGTTTCACTCGTTGGTGTTTTGGCCCTGGTACCATTTTTGGTGCTGCAATTAAAGGGTCTGGGAATCATCGTTTCGACAACTTCCTATGGTTCGATTTCCCCCACGGTTGCCGTTTGGATCGGGGCTGTTTCAGTTACCGTATATGTGATGATTTCAGGTATCCATGGATCGGTTTGGACAGCTGTTCTAAAGGACATCATGATCGCTTTGGTTGCGCTATTTTTAGGGATTTACATTCCGCTTCATTATTTTGGCGGAATCCAGCCGATGTTCGAAGCAGTCAATGCCGTCAAGCCTGATTTCCTGACACTCCCGGATACGGGGATGAGCGCTTCATGGTTTATATCCACGATCATTTTGACGACATTAGGTTTTTATATGTGGCCGCAAACATTCGGTTCTGCATATACAGCAAAAAGTGCAAAGACATTCCGTAAGAATGCGTTCATCCTTCCGCTTTACGGAGCATTATCGGTCGGTGCAATCTTTGTCGGCTATGCTGCCATCATAAAAGTTCCTGGGCTGCAAGGGTCGGATATGGATCTTGCGCTATTGAAGCTTTCGATCAGTACATTTGATCCTTGGTTTGTGGGCGTCATCGGGGCAGCTGGTCTATTGACCGCCCTTGTTCCTGGCTCGATGATTTTAATGAGTTCAGCGACGCTGCTGGCCAAAAACGTGTATCAGCATTTTTCTCCGTCCGCCTCGGATAAACAAATCACGACGATTGCCAAGTTGCTCGTCCCTGTTCTTGCTCTTATTGCCGTGTATTTCACTTTGACTGGAGGAAATACGATCGTGGCCCTTTTATTGATGGGATACAATATGGTGACTCAATTATTCCCATCTTTCATTGCCAGTCTCCTGAAAAAGAACTTCGTGACGAAAGAGGGTGCGTCAGCGGGCATCATTGCCGGTTTAGCTACTGTTGGATATACAACCATAACAAGCGCTGCAATTGGGGCGCTTTTCCCTGCATTGCCGCAAGCCATTAAAGATTTGAACATTGGCCTTGTCGCTCTCCTCGTAAATGTGATTGTAATGATTGGAGTCAGCCTTATTGCAAGGAAATTTTCCAAGGACAAAAAAGGTGAATTGGAGGCTGCTTGAATATTTGGATTTTAATAAAAAGAGGAGGGTCTTGATGTTTGCAAAGGTTAACGGAACAAAAATATATTTCGATGTGGAAGGGGCAGAATTAGTGCCTGAAGGGGATTCATGGAGAAAGAAGCCAGTCTGTTTGGTCATCCATGGCGGACCTGAGGGCGAGCCATTGGGTTTAAACCGTTCCTGACGCCGCTTTCGGCATCGATGCAGTTGATTTACATTGATCAGCGCGGTTGTGGACGGTCTGAGCGGGGGCCGCAATCGACATATACTCTGGAGAATAATGTGGAGGATTTAGAAGCGATACGAAACTATTTAGGATTGGAAAAGGTTATTGTATTGGGCCATTCTTACGGGGGGATGGTTGCACAAAAGTACGCCATTCGCTATCCGGACAGTGTGGCTGCCTTTCTTCTGATCGCCACATCGCCAAGCCATATTTTCGGAGAAGAAGCGTTGGTTAAAATAGAGGAAACCGGGACGGATGATCAAAAAAGGATGGCAAAATTTCTATTTGAGGGGACTATGGAAAAACAGCAAATGGCTGAATTCCGTATAGTCATGGAACCGCTCTATTTTTATTCATCAAGGGGAAAAGTAAGAACTGAAGCGGAAAAAAAGAGATAATGCGAGAGAAGAAATCGAATTTTAATTTGGAAGCGGCTAATGAAGGGGCCAAATTTTTGAAAACATTTGACTTAGTGGACCAGCTGAATCAAATAACGTGTCCAACATTAGTGGCAGGAGGCCGTCACGATTGGATCACTCCTGTAGAGGCATCGATTCTCATCGCCGAAAAGATTCCTGACAGTGAATTGACCATTTTTGAAAAAAGCTGTCACTATCTTTTCATTGATGAAAATAGGGAATTCATTTCGAGGCCTTTCATAAATGAGAGATTTGGACTCCAAGAAAAGGCGGCTTCGCGCTAAGCATAACCGGGCAAGCGTTAGATAGTTCAGGATAAACCGTTTGTGCTGCGAAGGAATTAATTATATATTAATCCTTGAGTACATTAATTCATGGATTAAAGTATGATGATAAGAAAAGCTCGGAGGAGACGATCATGAAAAATATCAATACAGAACAAGAATACCGTGAACAAATCAACCAAGAGGGACTGACGGTCGGGATTTTTACGACTACATGGTGTCCAGACTGCAAACGTTTAGACATGTTCATCGATGAGATCACTCAAGAACATCAAGACAAACAGTGGTTTACAATCGATCGTGACGAGTTCCCTGAGATTTCTGAAGAGCAAACGGTAATGGGAATTCCATCACTATTAGTATTTAAAAATGGGGAAAAGGTTGCGCACCTGCACAGTGCAAATGCTAAAACTCCAGAAGCGGTCAATGAATTTCTAAAAGACCTATAAAAGACCTTGAAAAGGTGAACCCCTTATTGTGCTGTAATAGGGGGTTCATCTTTTTTTAGAAATTTTTTCTAGAAATGACTTGATTTCTAAGGTGAAACGGGTTTTAATTATAGATACCGAATATCCATTATGGATATCAGATATCCACATACATACATACAAAAAGAGGTGAACTGATTTGCAATTAACAAAAGGGGTCGAGCAAGCTATATGCATCATTGTTATACTCTCTACCCAGGATAAAAATGTACCGCTTTCGTCTAATGAGATCAGCAGGCGATTAGAGGTGTCTCCTTCTTATTTGAAAAAAATCATAAGGAAATTGGTCGTAAAACAGATAATCACTTCCGTTCCTGGTAATAACGGCGGCCTTACTCTTGCCAAAAGTGTAGATAAGATTAAAAACCTTGAAATTATTGAGGCGATGGAAGGGCCCATTTCGATGTTTCCGGATACAGGACTTATAGAAAAAGCGTTTAAAGATGGAGAGTATGCAGAGAAAGGGATGGACGTCCTTCGTCGGATGTTTTCTCGGGCGGATCAACTTTTAATAGAGTTCTTTTCCAGTCAAACAGTGGCGGATTTGCTTAAAGAAAGCTTTGGCACCACGGACATACCGACTCTTAATTGGAATACCGCGTCATTGAGTGATGTACTGCGTGAAAAGAAAGGTGAAAAGAAGTGAACATGCTTAAACAAGAATGGAAGCTTTTCCTTACAAATCCAAAACTGGTCGGTGTCGCAATCGTTTTACTGTTCGTCCCGATTATTTATGGGGGGTTATTCCTTAGTTCTGCTTGGAATCCATACGGAAATACAGGCAAATTGCCTGTTGCAGTCGTGAATAAGGATGTGAAGGCGGAATATGAGGGAAAAACCTTAACAGTCGGTAATGAGCTAGTCGAGCAATTAAAGGACAATGATGATTTGGAATGGCATTTCGTAACGGAAAAAGCGGCGAAAAAAGGGTTCGATGATGGTACATATTATATGGTCGTTACCATTCCGGAGGACTTTTCAAAAAATGCTTCTACCGTCATGGATGATAAGCCCAAAAAAATGAATCTGACGTATGATGTGAATCCTGGACGCAGTTTCGTTTCTGAAACGGTCGGGAAACAGGCAACGAATAATTTGAAAACCGAAATTGCTGAAAGTGTCACAAAAGAATATGCTGAAGCGATCTTCTCCCAACTGGATGAAATCGGAGAAGGATTCGGCGATGCGGCAGATGGGGCATCAAAATTGGATGACGGTGCAAAAAAACTGCATGATGGAAACAAAGAAGTGACAGAAAATCTGAATAAGTTAGCTTCGAGCACATTAACTTTTAAAGATGGAGCGAATAAACTTCAAATTGGCGTTGGCGAGTTTTTGGAAGGAGCCAACAAGCTTGAAAGTGGCGCATCGGATCTAAATAAGGGAATTTCACAATATACTTCCGGTGTCGGTCAGTTGCAAAAGGGCGCGGATGAACTCGCATCAGGCACAGGGGAATTAACTAGTAATAGTGAAGCACTTATACAAGGTTCTTCCCAACTTTCCACTGGGTTGGCCAAAGTGGTTCCAGGAGCGCAATCTTTAAATACTGGATTGGCACAAGCGCAAACAGGCAGTGCGAATTTGAATGATGGGTTGAATCAATTATCACAAAATGCAAGCCAGCTGACGGACCAATCGACAGGAATTCCAAAATTGGCAGCAGGTCAGCAGAGTTTAAATGAGGGAATCAATAAACTGGCAGAAGGAAGCCAGGCGTTAAATGACGGCCTGAAAAAAATGGATGGCCAATTGCCCGCAGAAGAACAGCTGAATCAGCTTAAGCAAGGACTGACAAGCATTCAAAGCGGTGTAAATCAATTGCAAGAAGCGGTTCCCGCAGGGAGCAGCACGTCCGGTACCGTTTCCGGCATTACTGAAGATCTCAATAACAGTCAATCGGCTTTAACGGAACTTCAATCAACGATTGCGAATAATGGTCAGAGCACGATCAATGCCGTTCAAAACACTGAAGCCTTCAAAAGCATGACCAGTGAACAACAATCCGAATTAATCGGAGCGGTTCAAAATGAACTTCAAAGCCAGGCGGAAGCACAAAAACAAATCGCATCGACTCTTGCTGCAAGTGTATCCGACTTATCAACGCAATTAACGGATAAAGTAATGCCTGTATTGAATGGATTAGGCCAGCTTCCGGAACAAGTGGCCAATTTAAATAATGCGGTGAATAAAGTCAATCCAAACGCTGTTTCAGCGTTAAACGGATATACGGCAATAAGGAACGCACTGGAAGAACAATTGATTCCTGGTGCGACCCAATTAAATGGCGGCATGAATGAAGCTCTTGAAGGAAGCAATCAATTAACGGCGGCAACACAAAGTTTAAATGAACGGACACCAGAATTAGTGAAGGGGATCAACCAGTTAGCACAAGGCGGTTCCTCGTTAAATAATGGCCTTTCAAAACTAACTGAGGGATCTGGTCAGTTGGTTGATGGAGTTTCACAACTTCAAACAGGGTCATCCTCCTTTGGGAATGGTCTTGAGAAGTACGCATTTGGTGTTAGCCAAGTTGGCGAAGGGGCAAGCAAACTTGCTAATGGGGCCAATCAACTGAATGCCAACTCAGCGGCCTTGAACGAGGGCTCATCAGCACTTGTTAAAGGCACTGAACAATTGGCAAGCAATCTGCCTACTTTGAGCAATGGAGTCATCCAGCTTGCTGATGGCGCAGGTAAGATCAATGAAGGTTCATCAGCACTTGCTGAAGGTTCCGGTAAATTGGGTGATGGAATCTCCTCACTTAAAGATGGAACGGTCGAGCTTTCGGGAAAACTCAGTGATGGTGCAGAAGAAATAAGTGAAAATAAAACAACCGATGATAATTACAGCATGATTGCTGAACCGACACAGGTTAAAGAACAAAAAAGCAGTGACGTGCCGAATTATGGTCATGCACTGGCTCCTTATGTATTGTCTCTCGGGTTATTTGTAGGAGCTATTGCCTTCAATATGGGATTCCCGACAGGCTTGCCTTCTACAAGGCCTACATCAGGAGTGGCATGGTGGTTCAGTAAATTTACTGTCCTATTTATCCAAGCGACGCTTTCTGCATTAGTGTTGGATGCGATCATGATTTGGGGAATGGATTTACAGGTCGAGAATATGGGGCAATTCATTGGGGTATCCATACTGACTTCCCTTACCTTCATGTTCATCGTTACCTTCTTGACCGTAGGGTTTGGAAATCCAGGTCGTTTATTGGCGATGATATTCCTTGTATTACAGCTAGGTGCAAGCGGAGGAATGTTCCCTGTGGAACTGACCAATAACTTCTTCAGTCATGTTCACCCGTTCATACCGATGACATACTCTGTCATGGGCTTCCGTCAGGCGATGAGTACGAGTCTTGGAGCGGATGCATTGACAACAAGTATAGTGTTCCTTACTGGATGCATCATTGTCTTTAATCTGCTGCTATTGCTGACGATGGTCATCAAGAAGCGCAAAGTACACAAGATTGAGATGGATGCATAAACAAATGAAGAAAACCCCCGGTGCAATGCGCCGGGGGTTTTCTTCATTATGATGGTTCATCCTTGTCCTTTTCTTTTTCGATGACTTTCAATCCATTTTCCCCTGAATTTTCAATCACATGTTTAAGGATGGATAATTTGTTATCCCAGAATTGATCGTAAAAAGAAAGCCACTGTTTCAATTCTGCTAAAGGTTCTGGCTGAAGCCGAAAGCGTTTCTCCCTTCCTACCTTCCGGCCACTGACCAATTCAGCTTCAGAAAGGATATGAAGATGCTTGGCAATCGCTGTACGGCTCATGGAAAAGTGAGAAGTGATTTCTGAAATGGGTAAATCCCCTTCAGCAAGCAATTGCAAGACCTTTCGGCGGGTCGGGTCGGCGATAGCCTGAAATACATCATGCTTTTCTGCTGCCGACACTTAGCCCTCAACAACCTTTTTAAGATTTTGATTAACGATCTGTTCCCAGCCATGATTCATTCTATCGCGAATCACTGAGCTTTTTTCGTTCGGTTTCGGAAGAATCGTTTCAGGCTCTTTCCAACCGCCATGAATAAGGGTGAACTCCGTTTTGCCGTCCAGTTCTTTTAAAATGAAGGAAATGAACCAACCGTCCGTATCCCAACTGAATGAAAGGCGATGAGGAGCATCTAAATCCATTACCTTACAAGGAGATGGACCGAAGGGTGATTGAACATGGAACTCATGTCCCACTTTCGGTTGAAAATCATTTGGCATGAACCATGAAGCTATGCCCTCTGCAGTTGAAACTGTATCCCAAACTTTTTGGATAGGTGCTTCAAGAATAATCGTCTTCTTGATATCCTGTAATGTATTTTCCATACTGATTCTCCTTTTTTAAGTGAAAATATGAAACCAATTGGTTTTGCTTTGTTGATTATATAAAACCTTTTGGTTTCATGTCAATAATTTGTTTCAAGCGATTCCTTTTTATTCATTGCAGGATGCTTAATTGCCCAACTCTTCAATTTGTTTTGCCAATCCTGTTATATTATCGATTGATTTCATTATCTCTGAATCTTCTAATGCCTTAGGGTCAATTTGGCCATTCTCAATATTATTCAGATATAATTCAATGCCATCTGAAAGCTGTTGATTTGAGCTGACGATCTTCTCATGGATGCCTTCAGCTATTTGTGGTGGTTCAGTTGCATTGAATTCTTCAATCTCCGTTTTCATCAATTCCAGTTCTTTTTCAAGATTTGCTCTTGCTTCGTCATTCGTGACGGCGTCTTGTGACAATGCGGGCACCTCATTGGAAAAATCCTTAACGGTATTTACATACTCCGTCGCATTATCTGCATACTCCAATGATGAATTGACTTCTTCTAAAGCTGAGCATCCGCTTAATGTAAGGATGGACAATAGAGCAATGGTCATTATTTTTTTCATATGTGCCTCCAATGTGATTTTTTATAGTAAGGATCAGATGGGCAGAAATCTCTTTTTATAAATCGCTGCAATGGAATTCAGTATGAAGCTTGGGATCTTCTTCGGAAAAAATGACTTCGAATAGAAAAGGTGAAAAGCACTTTTCAAGTCGTGCCACTGATTGCAGGATTTCACTTGCTTAAACCTTGCAACGTCAATGATCTTCACCTTTTTTTCAGAAGTGATGAAGATGTTTCGTAAATGGATATCCGAAGGATTCAATCCCTCTTTCCTTGCCAATTGCAGGGCATGGTCTATCTCCGCAATGTTTTCTTCCGTTATCGGGATTCCCAATGTTAAACATTCAAAAAGAGTGTTTCCTTCAATGTGATCTATAACCAGGTAATTTACCCCCGCATCATATAGGGTTGGATAGTATTCGATGGTTTGGACGGTTTTGTATATTTCAGCTTCAACTTTAGCTGTGTGAGTATGATCCGGGAAAAACACTTTTAGTGCCTTATTGGTGGAATGTATTCGGAATACATATGCGCTTCGGCCTTTTCCGATCAGTGATAAAGATGGGTCGGCATCAAGCAATATATGCTTTTTATCATCGGAAATCTTAACGCTTTGAGCTAATTCATTATAGTTCTGCATACTTTTCACCTCTTTTGTGCAATTTTTCGAATCAAAAAAGACGGTATAACCGATTAGTGGTTATACCGTCTTTTAAAAATTAAAAGACCTCACCAAATAATCGGCAAGGTCTTGCAAACAACTAAAATCAGTTGCCAATAAAGCCGAGGATTGAATCCTGTACTGACGACTTTATTGTATAGCTACTCCCCTTAACAGAAGGATTCTTATAAGTTATATACAGTAATTATATAGGTTATTGCATCGATCCGTCAAATATAAGGATCGATGCTTACCATATATATATATTCGATTTAGGCAGAAAGATGCTCGTCTCATCCTTAATAATTTGAGTGATAAGTAATTATATCAATATACTTTATATTCATCATTTGCTTGTCGCGCAAGCTTCATTGCGAATATTTCTATTTAATTACTTAAATGTCTATTAGTTTACTATTATGTTACAATTCGTTTTATCTCCCTATAGATCTAAAGGAATATGATATATTTTAAACGAATAAGCATATTTACCTATATTATCATACTAATTTTAACCGATATTTAAATAAATGTTAAAAATATAATTCTTTAGTAGGGAGAATGAGATGAAGAAATTAATTATACCAACTTTCTGTTTTGCAGTGTTGTCGACAGTTGCTTTCGAAGAAAAAATATCTGCAGCTCCACTACATGCGGAACAGGCCAATATTGAAGACGTCATGTTTGTACAGGTAAATTCCGGATCGCTCAATATGAGAAAAACCGGGGCGGAAGGTGCAAGCATAGTTGCAAAGCTGGCAAATGGCACACAGGTAACGGTGTATTCGGAATCCAAAGGCTGGGCGAAGATCAAAGCCAATGGGAAAGAAGGATATGTCAGTACCAAGTATTTATCGGCAAAAAAGCCAGGGACTTTAACGAAAACTGCAGTAACCATTAAAACCACAACGAAATATGTGAATGTCAGTACAGGTTCACTTAATATGCGAAAAAGCGGCAGTGATAGTGCCAGCATAGTCACGAAGCTGACAAGGGGCACACAGGTGACAGTATATTCGGAATCCAAAGGCTGGGCGAAGATCAAAGCTACTGGAAAAGAAGGATATGTCAGTATCAAGTATCTCTCGACAACGAAGCCTGAAGCGGTAAAAAAAGCTGCGGCGACCGTTAAAACGACATTAAAATATGTGAATGTGAGCACAGGTTCACTAAATATGCGGAAAAGTGGGACAGATAGTGCCAGCTTAGTCGCGAAGCTGACAAGAGGCACACAGGTAACGGTGTATTCGGAATCCAAAGGCTGGGCGAAAATCAAAGCCAATGGAAAAGAAGGATACGTCAGTACCAAATATCTCTCGGCAACGAAGCCTGGAACGGTAACCAAAGCTGCGGCAACGGTTAAAACGACAACAAAATATGTGAATGTGAGTACGGGTTCACTCAATATGCGAAAAAGTGGAAAAGCTACCGCAAGTATAGTCGCCATACTTTCAAAAGGGACGAAAGTGACGGTGTATTCGGAATCCAATGGATGGGCGAAAATCAAAGCCAATGGAAAGGACGGATATGTGAGCACAAAATATCTGTCTGTTTCAAAGCCAGGATCGGGATCAACGGCAACCACACCTGCAAAAACGACGACGAAATATGTGAATGTGAGCACGGGTTCACTCAATATGCGAAAAAGTGGAAAAGCTACCGCAAGTATAGTCGCCATACTTTCAAAAGGAACGAAAGTGACGGTGTATTCGGAATCCAATGGATGGGCGAAAGTCAAAGCCAATGGAAAGGACGGATATGTCAGCACCAAATATCTATCTGCTTCAAAGCCAGGATCGGGATCCTCGGCCGTAACGCCTGAAAAAACGACGACGAAATATGTAAACGTAAGCTTTGGAACGCTCAATATGAGAAAAAGCGGATCGGAAAGCGCGAGCATAGTCGCGAAGCTTTCAAAAGGAACGAAAGTAACGGTCTATTCGGAATCCAAAGGTTGGGCCAAAATCAGAGCAAATGGAAAAGACGGGCATGTCAGTGCCAAATATCTATCGACAACGAAACCATCAACGGCCGTAACGCCTGAAAAAACGACGACGAAATATGTAAACGTAAGCTCTGGAACACTCAATATGAGAAAAAGCGGGTCGGAAAGCGCGAGCATAGTCGCAAAG